>JAQWDK010000004.1 GCA_028705495.1 Eubacteriales bacterium | reverse complement strand
TCTCAAAACGAGACAAGGGTTCGGGGCTTAAATCATATATTAAGGAAGGCTACCCGGCGGAATCTGTAATTGAATATGTGCTCGGTCTTCTTAACTCGAACTTTGAGGACTGGCGAAGAGCAAATCCCGATCTGCCTTACAACGACTTCCCTTTTTCCATAAAGAAGATGAGTGCAAGCGGTGCGCTGTTTGATTTAGTAAAGCTAAACGATGTAAGCAGAAATGTCATCTCTCGGTTTACAGCTGAGAAGGTTTTTGAAAAGCTTCTCGATTGGACCAAGAGCTATGACAAAGAATTCTATAAGCTTCTTTCGGCTGATAAAAATTATGCTGAAAGCATTTTATCCATCGGCAGGGGCGGCGCGAAGGCACGCAAGGATTTTGCGCTCTGGAGTGAACTTCGCCCATATATGAGCTTTTTCTATGATGAGCTGTTTGAAAGACAGGACAAAATCGAAGGCTTTAATGAGAATGATGTTAAAGCAGTAACTTCTGACTTCGTTAATAACTACAATCCCGACGACGACCAAAATGAATGGTTTGCAAAAGTAAAGCAAATCGCTGCCGACAACGGATTTTGCCCCGATATGAAACAGTACAAGCAAAATCCAGAGGACTTCAAGGGCAGTGTGGCTGACGTGAGTATGTTCTTGAGAGTTGCAGTCACAGGCAGACAAAACTCACCCGACCTTTGGTCCGTTATGCAAATACTCGGTAAGGACAGAGTTGTCAGTCGTCTCACCTCATATAATATCTGAAAGGTTGATTAAATAATATGGAAGAACTAAACCTTAGAAACTTTCTTTACGATATAATTGAATCCGATCTTGAGAGCGGTAAAGTTGATTCTATTCACACAAGATTTCCCCCCGAACCAAATGGATGTCTGCATATTGGCAGCGCAAAAGCCATTTTTATAAACTATATGGCTGCAAAAAAATACGGCGGTAAATTCAACCTCCGTTATGATGATACAAACCCCGAAAAAGAAGACGATGAATATGTCCGCTCGATTTATGAAGATATACTCTGGCTTGGTGCTACCCCTGACGGTGGTGTCTTTTTCGGCTCCGACTATTTTGATAAATGCTACGAATATGCGGTACTGCTTATAAACAAGGGACTCGCTTTTGTCTGTGATCTTTCAGCTGAGGAATTAGAAAAGTATCGCGGTTCATTCACCGAACCCGGCAAGGACAGCCCCTACAGAAACCGCAGTGTCGAAGAAAACCTCGATCTTTTTGAGCGTATGAAGAACGGTGAGTTCCCCAACGGCTCACACACACTTCGCGCAAAAATTGACATGACCCATCCGAATATGAATATGCGTGACCCGGTTATTTACCGTGTTCTCCATACAGCACACCACAGGCAGGGCGATAAATGGTGTATCTATCCCCTCTATGATTACGCCCATCCGATTCAGGATGCGATTGAGGGCATAACTCATTCGATGTGTTCGATTGAATTTGAAAACCATCGTCCACTTTATGACTGGGTAGTCGACAATATTGGCTTCGAGAAGAAACCCCATCAGTATGAATTCGCGCGTTTAAATGTCACAAACACTGTTATGTCAAAGCGTTACCTTAGAAAACTTGTTGAAACAGGTGTCGTTGACGGTTGGGACGATCCGAGAATGCCTACTCTCAGCGGTCTTAGACGCCGAGGTTATACACCGACATCAATATTCAAATTTATAGAACTCACCGGAATTGCAAAAAATTACAGCGTGGCAGACATATCACTGCTCGAACACTGCATACGCGACGAACTCAACACTACCGCCCAGAGAAGAATTGCCGTTCTTGAACCGGTTAAGGTTGTTATTGAAAATTATCCCGAAGATAAAGTTGAATATTTTGAGATATCCAACAACCCGAATGACCCTGAAGCAGGTACTCGATCTGTTGCTTTTACAAAAGAAATTTATATCGATGCATCAGACTTTTCAGAAAATCCACCTCCGAAGTATTTTAGACTTAAACCCGATGGTGAAGTTCGCCTTATGGGTGGTTACATTATAAAATATAAGGACATTGTTCATGCAGAAGATGGTAGTATCAAGAAAATCATCTGTACTGCCGACCTTGTAAGCGGTAACGGCAACCCCTCAGACGGCAGGAAGGTTAAGGGTACTATTCACTGGGTTTCAGCCTCGGAATGTGAAAGAGCTGACATAAATATGTACAGCAAGCTATTCACGATAGAAAACACTAACGACATCGGTGAAGACGAAACTTACGATGAGTATCTAAATCCAGAATCGCTAACATCATATAAAAACTGCGCTGTCGAAAAGAGCTTGTCTACCGCTGTGCCAGGTGACAGATTCCAGTTTGTGCGTGTGGGTTATTTCTGTAAGGATGTTAAAAATCCTAACACATATAATCTGATAACCGAACTTAAGGATTCAAAACCTGTTAAGAAATAAAAAGGGAGCGGTTTTACCGCGTTAGAGTATGGCTATTTATAAGAATTCAATCGATGAAGAAAAGACCAATGCAGTACTATGTGCTGTCGACAACGGAATTCTTGATATTGATGATTCCCTTGACGAGCTTGAAAGATTAGCCGATACTGCGGGCGCAGTCTGTGTAGCGCGCCTTATTCAACCGCGTGAAAAACCTGATATAAGAACATATATAGGCAGCGGTAAAGTCAAAGAGCTTGGCGAATTTATTAATGCGAGAGAAGACTCAGAAGACATCATTTCTCTTGTAATTTTTGACGATGAACTCTCCCCTTCGCAAATAAAGAATTTAGAAGATGAACTTAATTGTCGTGTCATTGACAGAACTATGCTTATACTTGACATATTCGCAAAAAGAGCAACTACTGCCGAAGGTAAGTTGCAAGTTGAAATCGCTTGTCTTAGATACACCGCACCGCGGCTTATAGGAAAAGGCACGCAGCTCTCAAGGCTTGCGGGCGGTATTGGTACAAGAGGTCCGGGTGAAAGCAAGCTCGAAACAGACCGCCGTCACCTTAAAAGGCGGATTGCTGCGCTCGAAGAAAAGATAAAAGAACTTGAACGCTCAAGGGATGTTAAAAGAGCAAGGCGAATAAAGTCCGGCATTAAAACTGTCGCCATTGTCGGTTACACTAACGCAGGAAAATCGACTCTTATGAACAAGCTGACAGATGCAGGCATACTTGCAGAGGATAAGCTTTTTGCGACACTTGACCCTACAACAAGAAATCTTCGTCTTCCGAACGGAAGCGAACTACTGCTTACTGACACTGTCGGTTTTGTAAGCAGACTTCCCCACCATCTTGTCAAGGCTTTTAAATCGACCCTTGAGGAAGTAAAGCATTCTAACGCAATTATTGAACTTGTGGATGCGTCAGAAAAAGAAGAAACAAGAAGGATGAAAATTGATGTCACCGAAAAACTGCTTATAGAACTCGGTGCAGCTGATAAAAGCGTTATTCAAGTCTATAACAAATGCGACATAGAAACAGATGCCGATTTTATTCCCCGAGATGCAGTTAGAATATCCTCCAAAACAGGAAAAGGTATTGACGCACTACTTGAAAGATTGGTTGGCATAACTCAACAAAAGTAAAATGGAACGGAATAAATGACCATACTCAACTGTAATGATATTTCCCTTTTTTACGGAACAACCCGTATAATAGAAAACATCAACCTCCCTGTTGAAGCCGGATCAAAGCTTGGAATTATCGGTGGAAACGGTGCGGGAAAGACAACACTTTTTAAGATTATAACCGGTGAAATTCAACCCACTTCGGGCAGTGTATATATAAAGCCCGGTGCTACAATAGGTTTTCTATCCCAGATGCTTGACCGTACTCTCGCTGATAAAACGGTGTATGATGCAGCCGTTTCACCGTTTTCAGAGCTTTTGGAAATGGAGGAAACTATAACAGAGCTTGTTAAAAGAATGGAACAAGGCGACCACGATGTTATAGGTCGCTATTCCGCATTTAATGAAGCTTTTGCAAGAGACGGCGGCTTTGAGTACAAGTCAAAAGTCAACTCTTTCCTGCGCAAACTTGGATTTGACGAAGATTCGTTTGGAACCCCATGCTCTGTTTTAAGCGGAGGGCAAAAGACAAGGCTTATGCTTGCCGTACTCCTTCTTCGGGAGCCGGACATAATACTACTTGACGAACCCACCAACCATCTTGATATAGAAGCAACTGAATGGCTTGAAGGAATAATTTCGGCATCAAAAAAGACTTTTCTTATCATTTCTCACGACCGATATTTTCTTGATCGCGTTACAGATCATACAGCAGAAATCGAGCATGGAACTGCTTCTTCCTACTCTGGTAATTACAGCGAATTCCGAGCTAAAAAAGATAAGCTGAGAGAAGAGCAAGAAAAACACTATATGCTCCAACAGCGTGAAATTAAAAGACTTGAAGATTTCATAGACAACCAACGGCGATGGAATCGTGAACGCAATATAATTGCCGCCGAAAGCCGAATGAAGGCTATCGAACGCATGGAAAAAGTCGAAAAGCCACAAGCTCAGATTAAAAAGATATCTTTCAAATTCGCATCCCCGGAAGTTCGTTCAAAGGATGTGCTTCGTGTAGACGGTTTAAGCAAGTCTTTTCCTGGTAAAGCTTTGTTTTCTAACCTTGAATTTGAGATTCATAAAAAGGACAGACTTTTTATAATCGGCAAAAACGGTTGCGGGAAGTCCACCCTTCTCAAAATTTTAACAGGAAGAATTGCTGCCGACTCCGGAGAATATTATTTCGGTTATTCTCAAAAGATTGGTTTCTACGATCAGGAAACGCAGGAGCTTGATGACAACAACACAGTTATCGAGGAAATTTGGACCGACAGAGATCGGAATTCACAAACAGAAATACGTTCACACCTTGCAAGATTTGGCTTTTATGGTGAGGACATATATAAACAGGTATCCCTTCTTAGCGGTGGTGAACGTGCAAGACTTGCTATTGCGAAGCTGATTTTGCGCGGTTCTTCTCTTCTGATACTCGACGAGCCCACAAACCATCTTGACATATCCTCAAAAGAAGTGCTTGAAAATGCTCTTTCCCAGTTTGAAGGCGCAATCCTCTGTGTGTCACATGACAGATATTTTATCAGCAGCCTTGCTGATCGAATTCTTGAAATTGATGCAGATGAACTTTCCGGCGGATTCATCTTTTTCAAAGGTAGTTATACGGATTATGTCAACCAAAAACATAAGTTTATTGAAAGCACAGAGGCTTACGATTCAATTTCCAACGAAAAAACTTCAAAAAACGACTTTTTAGCGGAAAAAGAGAAAAGAGCTACTGCAAGACGAAACGAAAAACAAAAAGAGACCCTTGAAAAAAGGATAACCGAAATTGAGGAACGACTTTCTATATTGGCTGTAGAGGAAGAAACTTACGCAACTGATTTTATAAATCTAAATGAAATTTACGAAGAAGAAAAGGTGCTTAGAGAAGAGCTTGACGATTGTTATGAAAAGTTTTTCGAGATCGTAGAATAGTCGATTGTATTAATTAATACATAAGATTGTTCTCATAAAGAAAGGCATACGCGCATATCAATGTAGTACAAAATACGAAAGGATTTGCGCAATATGTTTATTTACACGCTGAAAGCTTCAACGATAAAATTCTTTGGTGTTGTGCTGCTTTCCGTTGCTGTGCTGGTCGCTCTTGTTACTGTTATACCAACAAACGGATCGTCTGGCGAAGTCGCGGCTGCGGCAGTTGATTTTGATGATGTCGGTACAAATGTCGGAAGACTTGATTTTCTCGAGCAGTTCGGTTATGATGTAAATCCCGAGCCGTTGGAGATAAAGGAAATTATGGTTCCCGACGAATTCGACACAGTCTATGATGCTTACAACGACATCCAAAAAGCCCAAGGGCTGAACTTGATGAAGTATCAAGGACGCAAGGTGACACGCTATACATACGAAGTCGAAAACTACGATTTCGAAGGCAGAGTAATGGCAAATATGCTCGTTTACAAAGGTAAAGTCATTGCAGGAGATATTTGCTCTCTTGATGGTGAAGGTTTTGTCCACGGATTTGAAAAACCATAAATTTGCTATCTGCATCTCCGGTTGCCTTTTTTCCATCGGCAGCCGGTCGATGTTGTATAAAGCTTAAGTGACGGAATTTAAAATGACATACTTTGAAAGAATTGACAAAATAATATCTTCCCAAGGTAAACTATCTCGCCGAGAGGTTAAAGCTGCGGCTTCCAAGGGTCGCATTTCTGTAAATGGTAAACCTATAAAAGACCCAGGCTTAAAGGTTAGAGAAACAGATAACCTCACCCTCGACGGTTTGCAAGTAACTTATGATCCGTTTGTTTATATAATGATGAACAAACCCGAAGGTTATGTTTCATCAAACGATCAACCGGGACTTCCTACCGTGTTTGATTTGTTGACGGATGCCGAGAGGAAGAGGGGGCTTTTCTGTGTTGGAAGGCTCGACCGGGACACTGTGGGACTTTTGATTCTCACCAATGATGGAGATGCAGCTCACCAGCTTCTCTCTCCTAAAAAGCATGTCGAAAAAACTTATTATTTCGAAAGTGCAGAAATTGTAAGCGACGATGATGCTGAAAGTTTAATAAACGGGCTTGAGCTTGCTGATGGACTTGTGACAAAAGAAACAAAGCTTGAGTTGTTCTCAGACAGACGTTCTGGGCTTATTACCTTGACGGAGGGAAAGTACCACCAAATTAAAAGGATGTTCGGAGCGACGGGCAATAAAATCACTTTTCTTGAACGAAAACGTTTTGGTGGGATTGACCTTGACGATGCTCTAAAACGCGGAGAATTGCGCGAATTGACGAACGAGGAACAAGAAATTCTCCTAAAAATCGTCATAAGGCGTTAACAAACAGGTTATTTATGTATAAATAGAACATCCGTTCTGTGAGATTCGCCTAAAGATGACCTTGAAATTTTGGGCAATAAAACTCTATTAATTAACGAAGAAATCTGTTATTATATTCACTGTACGATGTACAACGAAATGCGAGAGACGGTCCTGCGCCGCTCTTAATTCAGGAGGTTTTTAAATGGCAAGTGTATCATTTAGGCACATTTTCAAAAGATTCCCGGGTGGTGTAACAGCTGTAGCGGACTTTAGTCTTGATATAAAAGATAAAGAGTTCATCATCCTTGTTGGTCCTTCGGGTTGCGGTAAAACCACAACTTTGAGAATGCTTGCTGGACTTGAAGAAATTACAGAAGGCGAACTTTACATAGGCGACAAGCTTATAAATGACGTTGCTCCAAAGGACAGAGATATCGCGATGGTGTTCCAGAGCTACGCTCTTTATCCTCACATGACAGTTTTCGATAATATGGCATTCGGTCTTAAGCTTAGAAAAACACCGAAGGAGCAGATCAAGAAGCGCGTTGAAGAAGCAGCTCGTATCCTTGATATAACTCACCTTCTCGACAGAAGACCAAAGGCTCTTTCCGGCGGTCAGAAACAGCGTGTCGCTCTCGGACGTGCTATCGTTCGTGAACCTAAGGTATTCTTGCTTGACGAGCCTCTTTCAAACCTTGATGCTAAGCTCCGTGCAACCATGAGAACAGAGCTTACAATCCTTCACAAGAAACTTGGTACAACCTTTATATATGTTACCCATGACCAGGTTGAAGCTATGACGATGGCAACGAGAATCGTTGTTATGAAGGACGGTCTTATTCAGCAGGTTGATAGTCCCCAGAAACTCTACGATTATCCTTGCAATATATTCGTCGCCGGCTTTATCGGAACACCTCCGATGAACTTCATAACAGGCAAGCTTGTAAAGAAAGGTGCTGATGTTTTCTTCAGCTTTGACGAAAACCTTCTCAAGCTCCCTGCGGAAAAAGCAGCAAACGAAGATCTTCAGGCTTACATCGGCAAAGAGGTTATAGTCGGTATCCGTCCTGAACTTATCCACGACGAGCCCCTTTATCTCAGCCAGTTCCCCGAGAGCACTCTAACAACAAATGTTGAAGTTACAGAGCTTATGGGTGCAGAAGTATATCTCTACCTGAGCGTAAACGAAGAAGTCAACCTTATTTCCCGCGTTTCTTCCCGCTCGAAGGCAAGAAGCGGCGATACAATTAAGATTGCTATCGATACCTCGAGAATGCACATCTTTGATAAGGACACCGAAAAGGTTATCGTTCACTAAATCAAAAGACCAAAAAATCAAAGCGGCAGCCTTTTCGGAGTGCTGTCGCTTTTTTAGAGTAATTTATATTAACAAATAATTAATTTTATTGCGGACTACTTGTAAATATCATTTTTTTATAATATCATAGAACAAGAATATTTTATAAATGCAATTGGAGATAATCTTATGATTGATAAAATTAAAAACGTTCTCGCAAAACAACTACGTATTTCGAAAGAAGAAATAAACGACAATTCCAATATAATGGAGGATCTTGGCGCTGATTCTCTTGATATTGTTGAAATGCTCATGGTAATAGAAGAACAGTTTAACATTACAATTCCTGACGATGATGTTGGGGGACTAAAGACGGTAAAGGATATAGCCACTTACCTTGAGAGCCATAAAAAATAATGGACGCTCAAAAAGTTTTAACTGCGAACGCTATAAAAAAACCCGAACTCCTTGCACCGGCTGGGAGCTTTGAGGCTGTATGCGCCGCGGTTTATTCAGGATGCAACGCAGTATATTTAGGTGGAAAAGGGTTTAATGCCCGTGCAAACGCTTCAAATTTTGAGCTTGATGAAATGAAAAGGGCGGCAGACTTATGCCGCCTTTTTAAGGTTAAGCTTTATATTACGATGAATACGATCCTCTATGATAGAGAGCTTCGCGCTGCACTCAGATATGCTTCTGAGCTTGCAGAGAAAATATCCCCCGATGCTTTCATAATTCAGGATATCGGCTTTGCATCTATGCTTCATAAAAATCTCCCCGATATGCCCCTTCACGCAAGTACCCAGATGAGACTGCACAGTGCTGATGCTTCCGATTTACTAAAAGAAATTGGCATAACACGAATCGTACTTGCGCGGGAGATGAACCTTTCGGACATAAAAAAAGCCGCAGCTTCAGGTGTTGAAACTGAGGTTTTTGTTCACGGTGCTTTATGTGTCTCCCAAAGCGGTGGATGCCTTATGTCGTCCATGATCGGAAAACGCAGCGGTAATCGCGGCGAGTGTGCTCAGCCCTGCCGTTTACCCTACAAAAGTGCGAACCGCTTTCCTCTCAGCCTAAAGGACCTTTGCCTTGCAGGGAGCGTTACAAAGCTGATGGATTCAGGTGTTACATCGCTTAAAATCGAAGGCAGGATGAAAAGCCCGGATTATGTTGCTGGTGTTGTATCAGTTTACAGACGCCTTATAGACAAAAAAAGAGATGCGACAAAAGAAGAGATGCTCTATCTCGACAGGCTTTTCTCAAGGCAAGGTTTTACTGACGGCTATCTATTTTCAAAACCCGGTCGCAATATGTTCGGTTACCGCACTGAGACTGATAAAATCACATCAAAAGAAAGCTCTAAGAAGCTCGATTATTATCCTCTTCTAAAATCTCGTCCCGAATTCTGCAATCAACCACCTTCTCCTACGGTTTATACAATAAATGAACCACAAGATAAGGTAATTGACTATATAAAACCACTAAACTATGATGTTTTCCGATTTTATGGTGATATTCCTAAAGACATAAAATTTCCCGAACCCGCAGCTTATATTGACATCCCCCTCTGGAAGATTAACAAAATACCCCATGATTACGCAAAAGGTAATATAAAAATCAGAGTAATTATGCCTGCTGTCTGCACCGATAGCGATAAAGCTGTTGTGGTAAAGCTTCTTAGTAATGCGAAGGATGAGGGAATTTCTGATCTTGTTATAACGAACCTATCGCAACTTAACCTTTGTGACGGTATGGGTTTCAGTTTACATGGCGACATCGCTCTTAACGCTGTAAACGAGCTTACACTTGATTTTTATAAGGACAAGCTTTCAACTATTGCGCTCTCTCCTGAAGTCGGTATTGGCGCACTAAAATCTATGAAAAAGCCTCTCCCGGTCGAGCTTGTTGTTTATGGCAAGCTACCCCTGATGTATACTGAGAACTGTATTATCGAATCTGCAGAAAACAAAAACTGCGATCGCAACAGAACAAACTGCAAATTTATGCTGACTGACAGAACCGGTGCTGTTTTTCCGATTTTTAGAGAATACGCTCACAGGAACGTTATCTTCAACTCCGTTCCACTCTATCTTCTTGACAAAAAGAAGGAACTCAAGCAGTGCGGAATCAGTGGTAAAATATATCTTTTCACTGATGAGAAATCTGACAAAATAAAATCAGTTATTAAAATGGGTGAACAATCCTCTACAGCTGTTAAGCCATTCACCAGAGGTTATTTTCAGTAAATAAACACCTTGACGAAAGGAATTCTGATATGCAGGACAGAATTAAAAAACTGGTAATAAGGCATCCCTTCATAACATTGTTCTTAGTTTGTGTTAGCTTCACTATTTTTGACCAGACAAAAAACAGCCTCGTACAACCCGGTACCTTTTTGTTTTTAGCAGTTGTACAAATCGCACTCATAGCACTTATCTCCCTTGCGATGAAGCCATATCTGACCTCGTCACGTCTTTATTTGCTCGAAACGATTATTACGGTAGTTGTCGGGCTTATTAACTACACATACCTGACATACGCACATCCCGAAAAAGCGATCCTCGCCTTCGGTCTTTTAGCTGTTTTTATGCTCTTTATGATACTGAGTGCAAGAAATGAGCTGACACAGCGAAAAATCGTGATGCTGATTTTTGTACTCGGTTTTCTAATGAGGCTCACTTATGTTTTATCAATCAACATAAACTCTTATCAGCATGATTTCGGAAATTCAAACGGGCATTTTAATTATATCGAATTCTTCTATAAAAACAACTTCTCTTCTCTACCGACTGTAGTTACAGACGGTGTAAATCAGCTCTATCATCCTCCGTTCTATTATTTTGTTGCCGCACTCTGGATGAAGATTCAGATGTTTGTTGCTTCCCCTTTTATAACTGAACTAAACCAAGCTGAATATTATGCCATTGCAAAAGAAAACTTGCAGATTTTGACGCTGTTCTTCTCTTCGGCTTCGATGGTTATTTCTTATAAGATTTTCACCTTCTTTAAGCTGAAAAACAGCTCGGTTCTGACTGCTCTTTCGCTTGTCGCATTCCATCCTACTTTTACAATTTTGGCTGGCAGTGCGAACAACGATATCCTTTCTATAACAATGTTTCTTGCCGCTATCTTGACCGCTCTCAACTGGTACAAGAAACCAAGCCTTATAAACATACTCAAAGTTGCGCTTGCTGTAGGTTTAGGTATGATGTCGAAGCTTTCTGCAGCTTTAGTAGCACCCGCAGTTGCTGTTCTCTTTGTCATCAAATTCTTCGAGAGCAAGTTATATAAAAAGTTAGTGCTACAGTTTTCTGCGTTTGCATTAGCTGTATTCCCCCTCGGTCTTGGTTGGGGGATAAGAAACCTTATCAAAGACGGTGTTCCGATAACCTATGTTCCACGCATAAAAATTGAAGGGCATCCTCAGTATGTAGGCAATTACAGCGTATGGGAAAGGCTTTTCGACTTTAGATACTCAGATGTGTGGATGGCAAGAGGTTCAAATTTTGGTTATACCTACCGTGAGCATACAATCGGTATGATGATCCTCAAAACATCAATTTTCGGTGAATACTACATCGGTAAGAACTCTGCTTTCTTAAGGTTAGTTTCAAACATCCTGTTCTACGCAAATGTTCTTATTTGTGTGGTTTCACTTATCGCAATAATCTATTTCGTCTTAAAGCGTTCGGATATAATATCCGCTCCTTTCAGAGCGTTTTTTGGTGTGCTTTACGCAACAATTATGCTGTCTTTTGTGAAGTTCAGCTTTGACTATCCCCACGACTGTTCAATGGACTTCAGATACATCGTCCCGACGGTCATCATCGGTGCGCTCTTCCTCGGCATTTCTATGACAAATATCAAAGGAAAATACGAAAAGCTCTTTACAAACACCGCAACTATCACCGCAACGGTTTTCTCCTTGTGTTCTTTCCTTTTATACACTTCACTCTAACTGAAAGGCATGGTATAAATAATGCCCATAACCGTCAACGACCAAAAAAAGCTCTTCCGGCTTGATGCTGGGAACTCAACCTACATCATGCAGGTGCGTGAAAACGGCTATCTGCTTCATCTCTATTATGGCTCTCACATAAGTGACAGCGATGTTAGTCATCTGCTTGATAACCATATTAACGCAGCTTTCAGCCCTCTTCCTCCATCGAGAGAAAGTAGTTATTTTTCTCTCGACACTCAGCCGCAGGAATATTCTTGCAATGGTGCCGGTGACTTCAGAATTTCAGCGCTGTCGGTTAAAATGCCTAACGGAAGCACATCAACAGAACTTAAATATGCTTCATATAAAATAATAGACGGAAAACCGTCACTTGAAGGTTTACCGGCAACCTATGTAAACTGTGACTCCGAAGCAAAAACGCTTGAAATAACAATGGAAGACACGCTCTCAGGTGCTGAGGTTGTGCTTTGCTACACTGCTTTTGAGTCCCTTAATGCAATTGCTCGTAATGTAAGGATCAGAAACACCTCTGATGCACTTCTGAAGGTTGATAGAGCTTATTCGATGACACTTGACTTAAATCGTGCTGATTTTGACCTAATACATTTTCATGGCAAGCATGTTGCTGAGCGAAAGTTTGAGCGCAGTCCCCTTATTCATGGCATACAGTCAATCGCAAGCAAGCGTGGTTCTTCAAGCCACAACCACAACCCCTTTGTCATCCTTTGCGATAAGACCGCGACGGAAACTTTTGGTGAAGCATATGGGTTTTCTTTTGTATACAGCGGTAATTTTGCATCTGATATAGAGGTTGACTGCTTCGACCATACAAGAGTAATTATGGGAATTAACCCTACCGATTTTGAATGGCTCCTCAGTCCTGGGGATTTCTTTACAACTCCTGAGGTTGTTATGGTTTATTCAGATGCTGGTTTAGAAAAGCTCTCTCATACTTATCATAGATTATACCGTAAGAATTTATGCCGCGGGCCTTGGCGAGATGCTAAACGACCGATACTCGTCAACAACTGGGAAGCGACATATTTCGAGTTCAACTCCGACAAGCTCGTAAATATAGCAAAAGACGCTGCAGAGCTTGGTATCGAAATGCTTGTTATGGATGACGGTTGGTTTGGAAACCGCAACGATGACCACAGTTCTCTCGGCGACTGGTTTGTAAACGAAGATAAGATCTCAGGAGGGCTTGATGCGCTCGTTAAGCGTGTTAACGACCTTGGTCTAAAGTTCGGTATCTGGTTTGAACCAGAGATGATTTCACCCATTTCTAAGCTCTATGAAGCCCACCCTGACTGGTGTCTGCATGTCAATGGACGAGACAGGTCTACCGGTAGACAACAACTTGTCCTTGATATGTCAAGGAAGGATGTAAGAGATTACCTTTTTAATGTTATGTCTGAAATTCTTTCCTCCTCAAATATCGCTTATGTAAAATGGGATTTCAACCGTAACCTTTCTGAAGTTGGAAGTGAGCTTTTACCGCCCGAACAGCAGCATGAAGTGTTTCACCGTTATGTTCTCGGTCTCTATGAGCTGCTCGAAAGGCTTATAACAGCTTTCCCAAATGTGCTTTTCGAAGGCTGTTCCGGTGGTGGCGGCAGATTTGACCCGGCGATGCTCTACTACTCACCACAGATATGGACAAGCGATAATACTGACGCAATCGAACGCTGCTATATACAGTATGGCACTTCATTCGCTTACCCTGCTTCATCAATGAGCGCTCATGTATCTGCAAGTCCTAATCACCAAACTGGAAGAGCAACTTCCTTCAAAACTCGCGGAAATGTGGCTATGGCTGGTGCTTTTGGGTACGAGCTTGACCTAAACAAGCTCAGCGTTGAGGAAAAACAACTTGTTAAAGAACAGGTTGAGTCCTATCATAAATATTATCACATCATCAATTTTGGTGACTTCTATCGCCTTATAAGTCCTTATGACAATAACTACTACTGCGCTTGGGAATATGTTTCCGAAGACAAAAATGAAGCTCTCCTAACCTTTGTTTCAATGCGTGTTGTTATAAATCACACATATTTTGTGCGGCTCAGAGGACTTGATCCGACAAAAATTTATGTTGATGTAGCAACGGGTGATGAATATCACGGCGATACTCTCATGAATGCAGGGCTAAGGCTGAAGGAATGGATGGGAGACGGCTCAAGCATTGTTAAATACTTTAAAGCTAAAGAATGATTTTCTCAAGTAAAAGAGCAATCAAAAATCCCGACAAGCCCTGAGTGAGTTTTGCTGGTAGGTACAGCTTCGAATTAAGAGAAGCGCCTATAACTGTCTTAACTTGCCCAAATACCGCAAGCCCTCCAAAACAGCAATAAAAAGCAATCAGCGGGACCGAGGTGCTTGAAATGACCCCGGAGGAAAATTCAAAAAAGCCTTTTATGCCTTCGGGAAATATCGATAGATGCTGACATAAAACCTCAGCAATATCTCCGAAATATCCAAACAACACAACCGAAGCGCAAATTCCAAGCATTGCTTGTGAGCCCCAACTAATGCTCTCAGTAAAATGATATATTTTTTTTGCACCGGAAGGTACAGCTGTTTTAATTAACGGCTGTACCTTTTTTATCTTAATAAAGAGTCTAAATAAAAAAGCGTTTATAATTGATGACAATAGTACTGAGGAAAATACAACCCATGCGCCTCGTCTTCCTACTGTCAAGGACACAACACTAAAAATAAAAGAAAGGCTTGCGTTGTTCGAAAAAAGATTCAAATACTCTGCGTTCTCCTTGGGCAGCTCACCTCTCTCAAAAAGCTGGGATGATAACTTTGCACCTACCGGAGCACCGCATAAAAGCCCAAGCAGCCAAACTGTGACCCCTTCACTGCCTATAGCACTAACTCTACCAAGTCCACTAAATGCTCTTCCGATAAAACGGAGAGCATTTTTTTTAAGTAAAAAATCACTCAACACCATATAAATAAACAGCGAAGGTATGATTGTTTGGGCGCAAAGGTACAGTGATGATCTGACGCTTGAAGAAGTAAATTCAGGAGCTGCGATTGCTCCAAATAAAACAACAATTACAAGTGCTACAATCATATTTTACTCCATGGGAAATGGTTTCGTCTTATTTTCATATATGCTTGTAGCCTTGCTTCTATTCGTATGCGCTATTGCATAATCTTTCATAAACACTAATAGAATTAAACAGCAGACGGACGTTTTCTGCCTATAAATCTGCATACAAAGCAAAGGAAGGTACTTTATATGGATTCGGAAAGAGACAAGAGAACCCGGGCATATATTGAGCTACGCGGTAATAGAGAGGCATTCGTCGAAGGATGTGACCTTCTAAAGAGCTACACCGAAAACGAGATTGTTTTATCACTGGACACTGTCGACTTAAAGATTAAAGGTAAAAGGCTTGTGATGGAAGCCCTCGCAGATGATAGAATCGCCGTCTGCGGTTACATCAACTCACTTGAATATGTTTAATAATAAAACAAAACAAAAAATATCTGATTTCTTTGGTATAACAAACAGAATATTCGGATATTTCGAAATAACCGTCGAAGACAAAAAGCCTGAACGATTCATCAACCTAATCAACAGAAAAAAACTCCGCGTCTGGAAGCTTACGGTCACGGAGGATGAAAAGCTGTCATTCCGTTGTTCGATGTTTTCGGCTTACAATATTATAACTGTTGCGAAACAATCGGGCTTTACGCTGAATATAGGAAAAGGCATAGGACTCCCCTTTGTCATAGGTAAATATAAGAAGAGGACGGGGCTTATCGTCGGTACGCTGCTCGCATCCCTTCTTGTCGTACTCTCCGGCTTCTTTGTTTGGGATGTTCGGATAGTCGGGCAGGAGATGACACCTGAGCTATACAACGCATTGAAAGATGTTGGCTGCCACTCCGGACAGTATATACTGGGTTACGATGTCTCAAAAGCAAAACATGAGTTTCTTCTGAAAAATAACGAATATTCTTTTTTTGCGATTAACATAAGAGGAACTGTCGCTTATGTGGAGCTTAAAGAGCGCACTGTTATTGATAAAACGCCCGATGATTATTTGTTTTGCCATATCGTCGCAGAAGATGATGCTCAGATCGTCGACATAACCGCAACCCATGGGAAGCCTGTTGTTAAGCCGGGGGACATAGTGGAAAAAGGACAGCAGCTTGTGAGCGGAGAACCTGTAGATAAGTTTGGAGTAATCCACCCAGTAAAAGCTGTTGGCGTTGTAAATGCAAGGATGAAGAAAAACATCTTAATCAAAATTCCGCTCAAACAAAACGAAAAACACTACACCGGAAAAACCGATGTTAAAATCTCGCTTTATACCTTTGGCAAGGACATTGACTTGTTTCTTGACGAGATACCAAAATACGAGCAAGCTGATGTGGAATTTGAATTTAACCGTCTTAGCGTTTTTGATACAATAAGACTTCCAGTGGATGCGTTTATCTACAAATACAGCGAATTTACAACATCTGAAAGAGAGGTGTCTGTTGAAGAAGCCAAAATCATTGCGGAGAAGGCTTTTTCAAATCAAGCTGCGTTCTTTGTCGGTGACGGGTTGTTGCTTTCATCCGACAAAGAAGGAAAAAAAGATACCGCTGGGGACTATTACATCCTCAGCGGTGAGATAACTTATATAAAAAATATCGCTGTTGTTGAACCCTTTGACTTGATGCCTACTCCTAACGAGCCCCAAGATTGATAAGCGAGAGCACGAATATTTTTATTGAGTCAAACATTTCTTTTTTCGTGATATATTCGTCCCTCTCATGAGGGCCGCCTCTGCCTTCCCCTAAAAGACCCTTGCAGTCAGCAAAGCTTGCACCGAAAGCCACACAGTCCTGAAAAGCGCGTGCATAAGTGCCGCCACCCATCGTATAAGGCTTGTCATCCCGTCCTGTCACAGTTTTGTATGCATCCATCAAGGCGCGTATTTCCCTGCTGTCAGGGCTTTTATAGTATGGCGGCTTATCATAGAGAAGCTTTGCGCTGAAACCTTGCTCCTCCATTTTCATAGAGAGCTTGCCAAACACTTCACCTATATTTTTTGTAACAGGATAGCGGATGTTGATGTTCAATACAAGTGTTCCGTCGACAGTTTTTATAATGCCTCCTATACAGGTGAGTTTTCCGGATTCGATGTCGGACATCTCGATACCAAAATATTTGCCGTAATAATCAGATAGCGCAGCTTTCAGGAAAAGAAGAATCTTTTTATCGCTGTTATTTACAGCAGTCATATCGCATAGTTTCTCTGCAAGCACGGCAATCGCATTAACAGAACCCTCCGGGTATGCTGCATGTTGTGCTCTGCCTTCAGCGGTGATTGTCTCTTTGCCATTTACGCCATTTATAACAGCTGAAGCTCTGTCAGGTACAGCGTTTGTTGCGTTTCCGCCTGAAAAATCGTGGAAGAACCCGCTGAGTTTTCCAAGCTCTATTTCAACTCCTGCAATTCCTTTTTCACCCACACAGACCGGGTATTCAGAATCCGGGGTAAATGAAAACATCGGTGGTTTCATCTTTTGCAAGTAGTAAGGAAGATCTGTCATTCCTGTTTCTTCGTCACAGCCCATTATTAGCCTAACATCAAAAGGAAGTTTAACACCACGCTCTTTTAAATACCGCAAAGCATAAAGTGCAGCGACTGCAGGTCCTTTATCGTCCTCAGTACCTCTGCCGATATAAAGCCCGTCTTTTTCTGTGAGAGCGAACGGCTCAAAGTTCCAGCCGTCTCCGACAGGGACAACATCGAGGTGTGTCACAATACCTACCTCATCATGGCTTTTATCCTTATCACCGTAAAGTATACTGCCGCAGTAATAATCGTGGTTACAGGTATGGAATCCATAACCATCACCAACTTCAAGTACTTTTTCGAGAACTTCGCCGCATTCTTTACCAAAAAGACGCTCACCGTCGGGTTCACCCTTTACACTCGGTATCGAAATAAGAGCGGAGAGATCGTCGAAAATTTCGTTTTTCTTTTCTTTTATAAATTTATCAATATCAGCTATTAGTTCAGTTTTGTTCATAAAATAGACTACCTCCGTGGCAATCGTTCGCTACATAGACAGGAAATTTTTTAAACGTCAGTTTTCTTACAGCCTCGCAACCGAGATCCTCGAAAGCTATAACCTCAGCGGACGTTATATGTTTTGCACAAAGCGCACCTGTACCACCGATTGCGATGAAATAGACCGCTTTGTTGCGGACAATCGCTTCTGTTACAGCAGGGCTACGCTGTCCTTTACCAACCATCGCCCCAAGTCCCAAATCGAGCAGACGAGGTGTCCAGAGGTCCATCCTGCCGCTTGTTGTCGGCCCTACCGAACCTATTACCATGCCTTCCGGAGCCGGTGTAGGGCCTGCGTAGTAGATGACAGCGCCCACTAAATCGAAAGGGAGAGGTTCTTTTTTATCTATCATCTCAGAAATGCGTTTGTGAGCGGCATCTCTTGCGGTATATACGGTTCCGGAAAGAAGGACTTCGTCCCCAGCTCTGAGTGACAGACTCATCTGTTTTATATCGGATGTGTTGATCTCAATCATCTGTTCTACCAAGTCCCTCTATTGAATGGATAAGTTCTCTTATTTTTTGCAGTGAAACCTCAAGCGAGTCTCTGATTTCATATTCTTTTTGTTTATGAAGTTTCACCGCTTCGAAAACCGCTTCGGCTTGCCTCTTAGCTTCTGCAACAAGGTCGTTGATAAGCCTTCTACTCTCGCTTTTTGCATCAGCAATAATAGCTTCAGCTTCTTCGTTCGCTTTGCTTATTATCATCTGTCCGGTACTTTCCGCAGCTAATAGTTTTTCACCCATGCGGATGCAAAGCTCATAATATTTTTTCTTGTTTTCATCTTCTTCTTGTTCTAAAGGCTGACTTTCCATCTCTTTAGCTTGCTTTTCTGCAAGGTCAGCTTCAAGTTTTGAAATTCTCTCTTGCAGATTAAGGTTTTCTAAAACCGATTGTTTTAATTTATCGTTCTGGTTTGAATCAAAACCTGCTTCAAGGCTTGCTATCTTCTCTTTTAATCTTTGATTTTCTAATACAGCTTTATTAGATTTGCCTTCTGTTTCTGATTTAAGCACTAATATCTGTTCGTTTAACTTTTGAATTTCAGCGCTCTGTTCCTCGATATACTTTATGACCTCTGCTTTGTTGTATCCATTAAACGAGGTGCCGAAGAAACCTTGCTTTGCCATTTTATTCTCGCGCGTTTTTTCGATAAAAATCGCGCTCCCCCTTCCCTCTTTAAGAGAATTTACTTGTCATAAAGGCATTATAACATATAAATTTATTCTTGTTAAGTATTCAATTATATTTATACCACATTTCACATAAAAATAAAAGAGCAAGCGTGAAATATATCTAAGATAGCATCCAACTACGAAACGTTCACGCCCCCCAAAATCAATAAATTGAATTTTGTGAACTTCAGTGACTGCTTCGCGGTAGAATGGAAATTACAATGGAAGTTATAGTTTTTATTAAAAATCTGCTTTGGGGACCACCTCTTATTATATTGCTTTTAGGTACGGGACTGTATTTCACCCTAAAAAGCGGGTTTTTTCAGTTCCGGTGCGGCAGAGATTTTATATCGCTTTTCCGAAGTGGCGGAACAAAAAAAGGCGGTATAAGCCCATTTATGGCTCTGTCAACTGCTCTCGGCGGAACTGTTGGAATCGGTAGCATAATAGGTGTTGCGTATTCGATAGCAATTGGTGGCGCAGGTTCGATCTTCTGGATGTGGGTTAGCGGAGCTCTCGGAATGATGACGAAGTACGCCGAGGTCGCGATAGCGGTAAAGTACCGAAAGCGCAAAGATGGAATCTTCACTGGGGGAACTATGTATGCCCTCGAAGCGATTGGGAAACCAAAAACGGCTGTTTTGTTCGCTGTATGCGGTATAGCCGCATCGGTAGGAGCTGGAAACCTCACTCAAACAAATGCAATAGCGGAACTGCTCAGAACTGAGGGTGTTTCATCATACATAACAGCTTTTGTTGTCTCGCTTCTTTTGGCTCTAATTGTTTTCAAAGGTCAGAAATTTATTGCTTCTGTAAGCTCTGTTGTTGTGCCTGCAATATCATTCTTTTACCTCATAGTTATAATTGCCGTTATTTTCATCTTTATAAAAAATCTCCCGTCAGCACTATACAGCATTTTTGCTGGAGCGTTCGGACTTGATTCTGTTATCGGTGGTTTTTCCGGTGCAATGCTGTCCTCAGCTTTTCGAAATGGACTCACCAAAGGTGTCTTTTCGCACGAAGCAGGTATGGGTTCATCTCCAATCGCTCATGCTGCGGCCGAAGATGCTGAACCTCATAAACAGGGGCTTTGGGGTATCTTTGAAGTATTTTTTGATACATTCGTTGTTAGCACCTTAACAGCATTCGCACTCCTTGTGCTTGGTACTGACAGTATCAGTAAACTATTTTCTATATTACCAGGAAAGTCCGGTTCGGTATTTATTGTAATTGCGATTTCGCTTTTCGCCTTTGCTGCTGTTCTTGCATGGTGTTTTTACGCTGAGAGCTGTATCAAATTTCTAAGCGATTCTAAATTTCTCCTTGTTTCATATAAATTAACCTTTGTCCTCTCTGCTTTTTGCGGAGCAATAATATCAAAAGGCATTGCTTGGGAGCTTGCGGACATTTTTAACGCTCTAATGATTTTCCCAAACTTAGCTCTGCTGATTACAACAAGAAAAGAAATAAATACAATCGTCTGCTACTCATCTTTTAAATTACAAACGGATAAAAAACAAAAGCAAAAATGGAAGGATCGGGTATTTCAATGAGCTATCACAGCCAAAGTATCAAAGAAGTCATTAAGCTTCACGGAATTGACATTAGGAAGGGGCATGACACTAAAACCGCTGAGGAACTACTATTAAAGAACGGAAAGAACACCTTGAAGCGTGAAAAAAAAGTCTCTCTTTTTAAACGCTTTCTTAGTCAGCTTGCTGATAAAATGATTATTATACTGATGATTTCAGCTGCAATTTCAGCTGTAATGGCTTATTTTACCGATAAAAACTTTGCTGAACCACTTGTTATTATTGCAATTGTTATATTAAACGCAACAATAGGACTTATTCAAGAAAGTAAAGCTGAAAAAGCGATTGAAGCACTTTTAAAGCTAACAACTCCCTTCACCACTGTTTTAAGGGATGGTGAAAAGAAAAAGATTTCGATTGAGGATGTTGTTGTAGGTGATGTCGTCTTCATTGAAAAGGGAAATTTTGTCCCTGCGGATGCAAGAGTCATAACTTCACACGAGATGATAACTGACGAATCCGCTTTAACTGGCGAATCGCTTGGTGTTACAAAATACGACTGTATTGTTGACGAGAAAGCTCATATCGGTGACAGGCACAATATGGTTTACGCTAACACTATCGTTTCCGGCGGTTATGGTTCAGCTGTCGTTGTCGCAACGGGTATGGACACTTACATGGGTAGCATTGCTTCCCTCCTCAACGAAAGCGAAAGCCCTCAGACACCTCTCCAGCGCAGGCTTGCAAAGACTGGCTCCATGCTCGGTAATCTTGCTCTTGCAATCTGCACAATTATATTCATAACAGGAATCCTAAAACAGATACCCATCGGTGAGATGTTTATAACATCAGTTTCTCTCGCTGTTGCTGCAATTCCGGAGGGCCTTCCGGCAATCGTAACCGTAATGCTATCAATCGGTGTGCAAAGAATAGCAAAAAGCCGTGCTATTGTAAGAAAGCTGCCTGCAGTTGAAACACTCGGTTGTTCTAACGTTATCTGTTCGGATAAAACCGGAACACTCACACAAAACAAAATGACGGCAGTTGAATTTTTCGGTAACAGAGACGATATTCTTCGTTACTGCGTTCTTTGCGGTAATAACTCTAACCCAACCGAAACCGCACTTTTTGATGCGGCTACAAGATTTAGTATTTCTGTAGATGAAACAAAATATCCCCGTATCAAAGAAATTCAATTCACCTCAAAACGCAAACTTATGACTACAGTACATAAAACCGCGAAAGGCTACCTTACGATAACAAAAGGTGCGCCGGATGTGCTGTTCGGGCTGTCGGTTAATTCTCGTGAATTTGTGGATGCGGAGAGTGAAATGACCGAAAAAGCTCTTCGTGTAATCGGCGTTGCGATAAAACTCACTGATGAAATGCCTTCCAATCCCGAACAGGGGCTGACAGTTATCGGACTTGCCGGGCTCCTCGACCCGCCGCGAGAAGAGGTTTATGAAGCTGTGGCATTATGTAAACAAGCTGGAATCACCCCTGTCATGATAACAGGTGATCATATTAATACCGCGATTGCGATTGCTAAAGCTGTAGGAATATACAACGGCTTTGCTGTTACCGAAAAGGAACTGACGGCAATGCCGGAGAACGAACGCAGGAAAGCGATCAAAAACGCGAGTGTTTTTGCCCGCACAACACCTGAATACAAGGTGAAAATCGTAAATGAGCTGCAAAGGCAAGGGCTTGTCGTCGCCATGACAGGCGATGGTGTCAACGATGCTCCCGCGCTTAAACAAGCTGACATCGGCTGTGCTATGGGTAGCGGAACTGATGTCGCAAAAGAGGCAGCTGACCTTGTGCTGACTGACGACAATTTCGCTACGATTGTAGGAGCTGTAAGATGCGGCAGAGGGATATACGAGAACATAAAAAAAGCAGTTCATTTTCTGCTTTCATGCAACTTCGGTGAGATATTTGTCATTTTCGTTGCTATACTCGCAGGGCTTCCGACACCGCTTACTGCGATTCAGCTTTTATGGATAAACCTTGTCACAGACAGCCTTCCAGCAATCGCACTCGGACTTGAACCTGTTTCGCCCGAAGTCATGAAGCAAAAACCGATACCTAAAACTATGGGACTGTTTTCCGGCGGTCTTTTCGGAAGAATTGTAATCGAAGGTATGCTTATTGGTGCGATTACGCTAACATCATTTATTTTAGGGCTGACATTATACGATGATCTCGATTCAGCGAGAACAATGGCGTTTGCAGTACTCGGATTATCTCAGCTTTTCCATTCTTTTAATATGAAAAGCGAAAAACCCCTGATAAAATCAGGAGTTTTCAAAAATCCATGGCTTATATTAGCATTTATCGCTTGTGTAGCGCTTCAAGTTGCAGTTATTGTTCTACCTCATGCAAATGCGATTGCGTCAACAGTACATATCAACATCAGTCAGTGGATGGTAGTTGTGCTGATATCAATCGTTCCAATCCCTTTCTCAGACCTACTTAAAACTATTTTCCATAAGAGCCGCTAATACCGAGTATTTTCGCACTCTTTGCGAAAACCCTTTCAAGCTTATCTCTACCTGCCTTCTTTTCAATGAGAGAGATTGATTTCAAAATCATATCACTCTTAACAGGTGCATAATGGGAGTCACTACCGAGAGCTGAAATATAACCTTTTTCGATATACTTTAGGATTTTACCCTTAATTCCAAACTTAGAGAACGCACTAAAATTGACTTGAGCAAGGCAGCCAGCTTCGAGAAACCTGTATAGATTCTTCTCCTTCAGCAAAAAAGCGTATCGGTCAATATGCGCAAGCACTGGTACAACATTGTAATCGTTAATGAGCTTTGAAACAGCGTTTAGCGCTACTTCGCTGAAAAAGTCCGTGTCAGGAAGTTCAGTCAAAAGAAACCGCCCTCCGCCAATACATAACTTTGATATATCGGTATTGTTGAAAATATGCTCCGACAAATGCATTTCGCATCCAATGTACACGTTAGGAAGTCCTGTTCTGTCGCCTGTATGTTCGGCTAACTTCTTTACCGCCAATCTACGGTTTTCCAAAAAGTTCTCTGCCGATGATTTATCGGGGTAAAAATGAGGGGTTAGAACGACATCACTGAAGCCTAAAATTTTAAGCTCCCGAAGCATCCTGAATGATGCCACGGGAGTTCTTGCTCCGTCGTCTATACCCGGTAGAATATGAGTATGAAAGTCAATCATTTTCTAAAGTCTCCGGTATTTATTGATATGCTTTTAACCTATACTTATATTTGTAGTACCTATTATCTGTTGTTTCGACACCGTTTAAAATAATACCGGCAATCTTACCACCAACAAATTCAAGGCTTTCGATCGCCTTACTAAGGTCGATATGAGTTGTTTGATTTTGTTTTACAACAATTAATGTTCCATCAGCTACTCTTGAAAGTGGGAGAGCATCCGCAACAATATTAAGGGGGGGGGTGTCAAGAATAATATAGTCATATGAAGCTTTCATCTCTTCGAGTAAAGCGAACATAGCTTCGCTGGACAGCACTTCTGAGGGATTCGGTACCTGTATTCCGGCAGTCAACACATGAAGACCTGAATATTTTGTCTCTCGAGCTGAGTTTTCCAATGTTTCAAGTCCGCTAATGACATTTGTTAGGCCAGGTACATTCGGAATACCGAGAACCTTGTGCATCTTAGACTTTCTAAGGTCGCAGTCGATTAAAAGTACCTTTTTGTAAGCTTGCGCGAGTGATATTGATAAATTTAAGCTTGTTGTAGTCTTACCTTCAGAGGGTAGAGAACTTGTAACAACGATTGTTTTGCAACCTTCTTTGATGATTGATAGCGTTACATTTGTTCTTATCGTTTTATATGCTTCTTGAACCGCAAACAGATTAATACTCTGTAATTCAGCATTGTCCTTAAAATTATCTGCCATTTTGAAAAAGTCCTTTCTCATCTGAATTTGTACTATTCAGACTTACCCAATCTTGACATACGGTTTTATATAACGACACGCTGTCAGTTAGCTCTATTATTTTTTATATCACCATGGAATATCGGTACCCGTCCGATGATAGGATATTTATAACGAGCTACGATTTCATCTGAGTTCTTTATTCTGACATCAAGAATTTCTCTGAGGAACACAAGACCGAATGAGAAAGCCAGTCCGAGTATTACTCCGATAATGGTGTTGTTTCGAGCGCTGGGAGCAACAGGTTTTTCTATTTCGGATTTTATTGGAGGTTCTACCACATTTATATTTGCGTCAGGATTGTACTTTTTAATTCTCTCGGGGGCGAGACTGGCAACTACTTCAGCAATAGCAAATAGATCCGAGGAATTCTTCCCTGTTATTGTTATATCGAAAACTTCGGTGTTTGATACAATGGAATACTTAATTGCACTTTTTAGCGATGAAGGTGTGTAATTTGATGCGACTGCTGGATCGACATTTTCTAATACAGTCTTACAAAACTCATGTGTTTCGAGTATAGTTATGTAGGTCTGAGTCATTTTTCTTAATACATCAATAGTTGGCTGCGGTTGCGTTGAAGCATAGGGTGAACTTACATAGAGCCTTACATCAGCTTCGTAAGTCGGTGTTATGAAAAAGTCAGTGACAATAAAAGCAATTGCCCCAAACAAAATTCCTACAATAAGTATAAAAATTATATTCTTTTTAATTATTTCAAGAAGTTTTTCGAGTGTAATTTCCATTTTAACCCCACATCCTCGATGCTGACTGGATTATGTTACTTATCAACATCACAATTAAAATGAACCCCTGAGTCTTTTCATTCGCTATTTATTTGCGATTGAAAGATCATTTTTCGGTAGGCGAAAAAGTCTTATTGTACTACTTTGTTTCTGTTTTCTCGACATTTCGCTAATTCATTGAGGTTCATGCATCGCCCAATATTTTATTTAAGGTAATTCTAACACATGAAATATACCTTGTCAACGACAAAAATTTATCAATTGCATATTATACCATATAAATCAAGCCTTTAGTCGTGCCGATTGGTGGTAATTAATTAGGTTATAGTGAATGCACGACTGCTACGCCACATCATAGACCTACCTTCACAAAATCGAAGATTTTGATGGTCGTGCCGATTGGTGGTAATTAATTGGGATATAGTGAATGCACGACTGCTACGCCACATCATAGACCTACCTTCACAAAATCGAAGATTTTGATGGTCGTGCCGATTGGTGGTAATTAATTGGGATATAGTGAATGCACGACTGCTATACCAAAACGACTCTACCTTCTTCGGCTGAACGATAAATCGCCAAAATCAAGTCAACACTTTGTCTTCCTTCTTTTATGCCGACTAAAGGTTCTCTACCCTCGAGAACCGAATCAACCATATCTTCAATCTGAAAAAGGTGCCCGTCCGCAGATATTGCGGTGGGTGTATTTGCAGCGGTATAGCCTGAAGGAGTTATTACCAAATCCTCCTCGTTCGCGGTTTTCTCGATATCCCAGCGTACGATTGAATTTTCTTCAAGGCTAATAGTCCCCTTTTCACCGTGTATGTTAAGCAGTCTCGGATAACCCGGGGAAACTGATGTTGCGGCTTCGATTACTCCAAGTGCGCCGCTGGTAAATTCAAGTGCGCAAACAAGAGTATCCTCAACCTCAATATGGTGTCGCAGTGTTTTTGCAAATGCAAAAACCGACTTGACCGATCCCATCAAATGAAGCAGTAAATCAACCCCATGAATGCCTTGATTCATCAGCGCACCACCACCATCAAGAGCTTTTGTACCACGCCATGCAGAGCTGTCATAATAGGCTTGCGTGCGGTTGTATTTCATATAAACGTCAGCACAAACAATTTTACCAATAAGCCCTTCGTCTATTGCATTCTTTGTTCGTTTTACCGATCTGTAAAACCTTGATTGGAGAATACACGATGCTTTAATCCCTGATTCTTTGACGGCTTTCTCAACCTCGTCGAGCTGCTCGATTGTTATACCAAGGGGTTTTTCGACGACTACATGCTTGCCGGCTTTTGCACAGGCGATTACCGCTTCAGCATGAAGGCCGCTCGGTGTGCAAATACAAACTATATCGATCTCAGGCGATGCAAGCATTTCGTCGAGATCGCGGAAATATCCAGTTCCATGCTCTTCAGCGAATTTTTTCGCTCTCTCAAGCTTTCCGTCCGTAACACCTACAAGCTTTGCTTTATGCTTAAGTTCCAGCACTGCAGATGAATGATAATTCGCAATTACTCCGCATCCAATTATTCCTACACCGACTTTTTTGGTTATCAAATAATCACTATCTCCTTCTAATTCTTACCGTCCTCTTATAATATCCCCAAGCCTGGTTTCTCCAACATCCGCATAAAAAAGCATACCCGGATGAGGTGTTGAAGTTATTTCATTCATTTCGAAATCATACAGTCTTTTTATAGCCGTTTCAGAGGCGACCTTCTCTGGTTTTAGCAACATTACTCCATCGCCTAAGCGCATTTTATTCCTCTGTTTACATAGAGAAAGTCCCGTATCGCTGTTATAACCTTCAACGGTAGCAAGAAATGCTTTATCTTTTATATATTCGTTAACTCTGCATATTTTGGGATCTTCAATGGGTGAACCAAAATAAAACCCTGTATCATAATCCCTGTGACTGACGCCGCCAATCTCATCAAGATACCTTTTATCAAAAGGTGCATCGGGATTCACCGCATAATCTCTGAGTGCCATTCTGTAGGCGTTTGTCACACAAGCAGTGTAATAAGCGCTTTTCATTCTGCCTTCTATTTTCAAAGAATCTATTCCGGAATCAACAAGTTCTTTTATATGCTCAATCATACAAAGGTCCCTAGAAGAAAATACATGCGTACCATCACCAGCAACGCTTACCTCAAGAGGTAGGTCCGGGCGTTTCTCCTCAGTTACATTGTAACTCCAGCGGCAGGGTTGAGTGCAGCTGCCGTTGTTTGCATCCCGAGAGGTGTAGTAGTTGGACATCAGGCATCTTCCTGAATAAGCGACACACATCGCTCCATGGACAAATGCTTCAAGTTCTAACTCTGCTGGTATATTTTCGCGTATATTCTTGATTTCTTTAAGTGACAGCTCCCGAGCTAAAACGACGCGCTTCGCACCGTATTTATACCAAAAATTACAGGAGGCAGAATTCATTGTACTAACCTGAGTGGAAATATGCAAAACCGCATCCGGTCTCTTTTGTTTTATAAGCTCTGCTACACCAATGTCAGCTACAATAAAGGCATCCACTGGAAGACCTGATATTTCATCTAATGTGCCTGCAAGTCTGTTAAAATCAAAGTCGCGCGGCATTGTGTTAAGAGTTACATATACTTTGACATTTCTTGAATGAGCGAATTTTAGCCCTTCTGCGAGATCCTCCGGTGAAAAGTTATCTGCAGCTGCTCGCATACCGAAACTCTTCATCCCGAGATAGACTGCATCACTGCCGTAAATAACTGCATATTTTAATTTTTCAAGATTTCCTGCCGGAGAAAGAAGCTCCGGCAGTTTTATATTATTATTCAAATCAGCTTCTGCTTTCGTTATTATATAATGAGTTATATTCTGCGTTATCAGCCTTTGCTTTTTTGATATTTTGATCATGCGCTTCCTTGGTGGCGGCATAATAAGTCTTTCCAGAAAGGTTTGAAACGAAGTAATATGCTTTGAAGGACACTCCATTGTCGTTAACAGGGTTATCAGGCCATAATGCCGCTGTTATAGCATCAATACCGGGGTTTGATATCGCTCCCGGCGGGAGACCTTCATAAATATAGGTGTTGTAGGGATGGTCAATTTCAGTATCGCTAATTGGAAGGATTTCCTTCCTTTCGGGCAGAAAATACTGTACAGTAGCATCGCACTGCATCTTTTTAAAATATGATAATTCAGAATTTAAACGGTTGTGGAATACGGACGACACGCATTCAAGATCGATTGGGAATTTTGCTTCTGCTTCAACCATCGATGCAAGAATAATGATCTCGTCAAAATTCATGCCGAGCACATCACATCGAGCGTAAAATGATTCATCAAATTTACTTTCAAAGTTGTTGAGCATCTTATTTATTACGGTAACCGCACTGTCGTCGCGGTAAAACAGATAGGTGTCTGGGAACATATAGCCTTCAAGACGATACCTTCTGTCGGGTGATTTTGGTATATCGGCAAGCTTTGCTATAAATTTGTGCTTAAATGGGTAATTGTTTATAACATCGATATAATCTTTTTTGTTACCTATGCCGTTACTTGTTAAAAGCTCGATTATTTGGTCCGTTGTATACCCTTCGGGTATTGTAATTTTGACGACCTCTCTAACCGTTTCGACAAACTTAAGCTTTGTAAGCAGCTCATCGTAATTCATATTAGGGCTTACTTCAATTTCACCAGTCAGATATGGGTTTTTTGTGTATTTGTTTTTTACGTAAAGCTCAAAAACCCAATCAAAAGATATAATACCATTATCTTCGAGCAGTTTTGCAACATCTTTATTAGTCATATTTTCAGTTAGGGTAATTGTTTTAACATTCTCCGGTTTTACAAATGCGAATATGTCATTTCCGATCATTATAACATTGTATGAGACATAAGCGGATACACCTAATACAAATATAATGTACATCAAAGTTTTGAATATGCCAGAAAAGAGCCCAAAAGCGCCTTTAGCAACTTTGTTCTTCCTTCGCCTTTTTGGCATCTTTTCGATAACAGTTTCTGTTTTATCGTCATTTTCAGGCTCAGACTTTTCTTCTTCTAATGCTGCAAAATGCATAGTCATATCGCCGCCAGCTCGCCTTATTGCCGCAGCGTCAATGACCTCAGTAAAATGCGCTGTCACAGCATCGGTTATCTTTGTCGCACCTTCGTCGGGAACCTCAGCTTGTTCTTCAGTCTTCTTGTCTGATTCAGGCTCAAACTTTTTATAACTTTCAAGGATTTCGAGAATCTCGTCTACATTCTCATCCTTGCTGATGTTATTTTTTTCGGGATTTGTATTCATAATAAGGAAATTTTCCTTTCTGTAATTATCCGTTGAATGCTGTAATGACGATAAATATACCGAGTAAGGCTAAAAAAGCAGGAGAAAGGAATGCTTTTGCAAAATTACTTTTACTGCTTGGAGGTAGCTGCTCCGTGGGAGGTTTCAACGAATAAGAGTAAAATATCGCTTCAGTTCTCGATAGCACTATAACGGTGCTGATACAAAACAGAACGACAAGGACAAACGCGACAAAGAATGTACCGGACTCCTGCATCATCAGTCTTAAAAACGAATCATCAACATATAGGTTCAGTGCGTTGTTTATCATGTGAAGTATCATCGGTGTAAATACCGACCTTGTGACAATTGCAGAAAAGCCAAAAACCACACCGGCGAAAAAATAGACAATAAAATTATCATAGGAGAAATGCACCATGGAAAAACATATGGCTGATACTATTACTGCGTTAACACTCCCCATTGATCTATATTCGCTGAGGATGACACCTCGAAAAAACAGTTCTTCGCAAATAGCAGGTATAACAGCGAAGGTCAGAAAAATGTATATTTGATTATTGCCGGTATCGGGTATCGCATATGCATTCAACATCGAGGAATCGCCAGCTACAGTTCCATCACTGATAAAATACATGAGAAATTTTAACAGCATATTACCGCTTACGAACATTATTATCACGAACAGGATAAAAATCCAATGTGACGGTTTAATGAGACTGACAAGCATCGGTGTTTTCAACCTTCTGCCGATACTGTAATAGTAAAGGATCGACGGAAGAACGAAAACAATGATCTGAATTATAATTAGAACAAGAAATATATTGCTTGTCTGCGAATCTTTGCTCGGCATAAGTATCTCTGATATGCTCAAGAGGAGAAGTACTGCCGCTACAAGCAAGGGCGCAGTTACAGGGACCCTTTTTCCACCGCGGTCCATTTTATTTATCCCCGTAGAACATATCTCTTCTGAGCTTTTCCGCTTCGTCGCTGCCGACAAGGACTCTTACAAGCTCAAGCCCAAAATCAAACGAAACTCCAGCAGCTTTCGCTGTTATAAAAATATCGTCATGCTCAACGCTGTTGCCAGTAATAATGCTACCCTCAAGGTATTTTTCAAAAGACGGGTAGCAAACTGCTCTTCTGCCGGAAAGAAGTCCCATCTTACCGAGTATAGAAGGAGCGGCACAAATCGCGCCAATATATTTGCCGGCTGCAGAGCAATCGGCAATAAGCTGTTTTACAGCTTCAGAAGCTTCGAGAAGTTCCGTACCCTTTCCACCACCCGGTAATACAAGTGCTTCGAGGGAAGCAAAGTCAACTTTAGAAATCTTGGAGTCTGCAGTGACTTTAATTCCGTGTCCGCCTGTTACCGTATCGCTGCCGGAAATTGAGGTCAAAAAAACCTCCACCCCTGCTCTGCGTAAGATATCTGCCGGAACAAGCGCTTCGGCTTCTTCAAATCCATCTGCTAACATTATGTATACTGCCATGTTATCTCCATTCTGCCGCGAGGCGACTGTTTGGTTCACTCATATATCGTTGAAAAGTACATTTATATATAAAGAGCTAATATCAATAGATTTATCCCGCTTCATACATGCGGCAATACTCGTTGTAATGCCTTTAATTCCGGGAAGTGGAGGTAGAGTCACTGATGTTTCTTTATTATCACCAACCGCCGAAACTGCTGAGGTTACTCCCTTAGTATAATTAGCGCATATAAGATCAGCTATTATAACCTCGTCATTTTCTTTGCGATACAGTGCGGTAAAGTCGTCGCCTATAACTGCAATGCCACCATAAAGCAAATAGCTATTTACTACCGCTTCTCTAAGGTCTCGGGGTTTAGCGATATGATGGACACCATTTCCAGCGTAAAGCTTGTCCGAAGCGGAAAAGTATTCGTCAAGATTATCGCCATACGAAAGCTGTTTAACGTTAGAAAAACTCTCTAAAGCTTTAACTTTTGCTTTTATAATATAAGATTTTTCTGTTAGCCCTGCTCGCTCATAGAGAGAAAATAGTGATTCCGATGCCGGAATACAAAAGATAAAATCAAATTCTGAATTACTACAATAAAACTCAAAACATCTTTCAAAAAGTTTATTGCCTCTGTGTTTAACAGCGGTAGCTACTCCTGCTAAATATGATGCTTTGATTTTTTCCTGACCAAGCAGTGCTCTGCATTCAAAAACTGTAAACATCGAGCAGAGCTCTGCGCCTTTAAACGCACCGACAATTTGTTTACCCGAGGGGCTGAAAAAGAGCTCAGCTTCTTTCTTTTCGCTCTCAAAACAGTTAATAAAAAGCTCTTTGGCAGAATTCACTTCATTATCTTTAATGAATCGGATTTCATAATTCATAATTATGACCATTCCTTTTTTACTAACATGAAAGATTTATCTTTCCACACTTATACCGCCATTTTATCTGCCAAGAACAGTTTTTGTATCAAGCTCTACTATATATTTATGAAGTTGATAAAGGGGATAAAAAGACTGCTTTGATTTGCGCAATCCCGGGTCTCCTCCGTCGTCTTCTCTGTTTATATACCTAAAATCACTTTCTTGAATAGCAAAAAAGTGGGCTAAGGCAGGATAAGCTCCATCATAATCATAAGATGCTTTTTCGCTATGAACAACAAGAGTTGAATTTTCGCTTCCTCGATATAGCGGCTCACCGATTGTAAAACCAATCGGCTTATCACCTACATAAAGGCAGCATCCTGTAAGGTCAAGTTCGAAATAGTGTATAATAAGCTGCTCCACGGCAACTATCTCATGCTTTTTATATTTACCCATTTCACCGTTTTCTGCTTTCCACTCATCGAGCAGCAGCAGACAATCACTGATGACGGACGGTGTTATGGGTTTACATTTGTATAAATCACCGTATAAACTCATAAATTTATTGAGTTTGTTCTTTTTACTGTGGAGTTTTTTGCCAGAATAGGTGCGAAAACTCTCGGCATCATATATATAATCGCTGTAATTCTCATCATAACGGCATTGGACTCCATACTTCTCACTCACAAAAGCCGCTTCTTTCTCGGTCATATTAATTAGCTTAATCTTACCGACTTTACAGAACTCGGATAGTACTTTGACACAATCGTCAAATTCCTCAAGGTTCGGTTGCCTTATCATAAATAAGCATTCGTCCTTCCAGGTGTATTTGAATATTACACCTTCGCCGCACTGCATGAATTGAACCGGATGAGCTAACCGCCAACTGTATATTGTTCCAAACTGCTTTTCGCAGCTGATGTCTCCGTCCTCGCCGTTACCGTTTTGTTCTAAAAGCTTCGTTATAAGTTCCCTGTCGCTTATATTTATGTCTCGAAAATCGGGTTTCAAAATAAATCTATCCTTTAATCGTTTTTCAATAAATCGCTACAATGTTCAAGTATTTCTTTATGAATATCATCGATGCTACGCATTTTTCCGTCTACGCTACAATTTATCCATTCCCATCCGAAATACTTAGCGGCGAACATCGCTGCTAAATAGCTTTTATTGATATGTTCTTCACTATTCTCATGTATATCCTTCTTCACACCTGTTTCAACACAACGCTTTTCAATTAGCTGTAAAGATATTTCAGGAGGAACACAAAGATATAAGACTTTCTGGGGTTTTGGGATTCTTAAAAGTTCAAATTCATAGTTTTCAAGCCAGTCGAGATAAAATTCCCACTCTGATTTGTTTAGCTTCGAGAGCTGATGAACGGCGTTTGCAGTAGTGTATCTATCAGCGATGAGTATTTTTCCCGATTCATAATCAGCTTCCCACTTAAGTTTGAAAGACGCGTATCTATCAACCGCAAAAAAACTCGAAGCAGCGTAGGGATTAACGGCTTCGGGGTTTAGGCCGAAATCGCCCCTTAGGTACATCTTTACAAGCATTGAGGAGTCCATATCGTAATTCGGGAACGAGAGCTTTTTATACGCATAACCCTTTTCTTCAAGAAAGCGGCAGAGAAGATCCGTTTGGGTTCCCTTCCCGGAGCCGTCGAGACCATCTATTGCTATTAGACGCTTATTTTTGTTCATTGGTATGACCATGCCTTTCTCGTTTTTTGAAGTTTCTTTCGGTCGCGTCCTTTGCGGTTCTTGCCTGCACGAAATAAATAAACCTCAGATATTGAAAAATTTATCTTTCAATCTTCCTCTTTTGATTTGGAAGACTTCAGCCTTCGCATTCTATATTCAAGCTCTAAAAGTTTCGGTAGTTTCAAAAAGCGTTTTGGCTCTGTAAAAGCTCGCCAAAACCATTCGAGTTTATATTTGATTAAAAGTTTCGGAGCGCGCTTTACTGTACCGGATATTATGTCAACTGTACCTCCGAGTGCAGCAAAAATTCCTTTATGGAATCGATTTTTGTTATTGTAGATAAAATATTCCTGCTTGGGGGAACCAAGACAAACAAAAACCGCATCGGGACCGAATTTATTTATAGCATTAATAGCTTCTTCTTCAGAAAAATCATATCCGTTAATTCCGTCGCAAATAAGTTGCGGAAACATATTTGTTGCATTTTTTATAGCAAGGTTAAGGTTTTCAGATGTTCCGCCGTAAATAAACAGTCGCCCTTCCCTCTTGCCAAGCGCCTTCATCAGAGCGTAGGCATAATCAACTCCTGCAACTTTTTCCGTTATTGGAGTCTGTGAGAGTTTTGCAGCCCTTAGAACACCTTCACCGTCGGGAATACAAAGGTCGGATGTGTTAATTACATCCCTAATATTTTTGTTTTTCAAGCATTCTAATAAAATATATGCATTGGGAGTAAAAACCGAGCATAACTGACCGCTATCTATTATTGCAAGCGATTTTGCAACAGCTTCATCTAAGTTAACCCCGTCAATTTTTATACCGAACAAATTATATTTTTTCTTCATGTCATAAGTCAAGAATCTAACCCAATCACACTCATAATTATTAGTTATTTTACCACACTGAATAATATAAATCAATCCCCCCGCTATTAAAGTTCGCTTTCCACAAGCAATTTCGACTTATTTATTTTAAATAAGAATAAAAGCGTAGTGGCAGGTAAAGAATAACTAAGAAGTAACCACATAAGTGGTAAATAATTAAAAGGAAGGTTATCGGTATGACACCAAAAGAACTACTCTATATCGAAGACGCACTTTCACGCGGAGAATTCATCCGCACACAATGTGACGATTGCGCTAACACTTTGCAAGACACATCATTAAAGAATTTTGCAATGCAGCTTTCACAGCGCAATAAGGAAATCTTCGACAAGCTATACAATACTGTTACACAGTAAACAAGGAAAGGATGAAGGATATGGACGATAAAATGCTAATGGAAGGTCTTCTCGTCTCCACAAAAGCCGCAGCGGATCTCTATCTTCACGGAACTATTGAAGCTTCAAATCAAAATATAAAAAATGCTTTTGAACAAGCTCTCACTCAAACTCTACAGATGCAGACACAAATCCATCAAAAAATGTCTGAAAAGGGTTGGTACCCTATGACTACAGTCGAACAACAGAAAATACAGCAAGTTGCTCAGAAATTCCAAGCTAAAGCATAACAATTCTTTCTTTCATAAAATCACGAAATTCAATTTACTGAATTTCAATATGTGAACAATGCGCAGCTGGATTCAGATTAAGTTAGATTTCAAGCGAAGAGGCGGTTTTGTCCGCCTCTTTTTTCTTGTTTTGTTATTATATCAGTAATTTTGTAGCGATATTACCAAAAAACAAAATATTTTATGCATAAAAATGTAGCATATTTTTATTGTATGTGTTATAATATCTTAAATCTAAATATCTTAAGTTCTTTGATTCCGATAACAATTCTCTACCCGCAAATTTACATCATTTTCACATTCGAAAGGAAGGTTATAAAATCTCATGGGCAAGAAATTTGTTTATCTATTTTCTGAAGGCAACGGTAGTATGAAAGAACTTTTAGGCGGTAAAGGTGCGAACCTCGCCGAAATGACCAATCTCGGCATGCCGGTTCCTCAAGGCTTCACAGTGACTACAGAAGCATGCGTTAAGTACTACGAGGATGGCGAAAAACTCTCGGACGAGCTACGTGATGAGATAATACAATACGTCAAAGCTCTCGAGAAAATCACAGAAAAGAGTTTCGGATGTCCGAAAAATCCGCTCCTTGTTTCTGTTCGTTCCGGCGCAAGAGCCTCGATGCCGGGTATGATGGACACAATACTCAACCTCGGTCTTAATGATGAGGTAGCAGAGGGACTCGCAAAGCTTGTCGGAAACGAAAGATTTGCATACGATTCTTACCGCAGATTTATTCAGATGTTTTCAGATGTTGTTATGGAGATACCAAAATCAAATTTCGAAAAACTCATTGATGAACTTAAGAAAGAAAAAGGCGTAAATCTTGATACTGAGCTTGGAGCTGAAGATATGAAAGCTCTCGCCGCACGGTTTAAAGATTATTATAAAAAAACTAAAGGCACATCCTTCCCGACCGACCCGACAGAACAGCTTATAGAAGCCGTAAAAGCGGTCTTCCGTTCGTGGAATAATCCGCGCGCAATCGTTTACAGGAGAATGAATGATATCCCCAGCTCATGGGGTACTGCCGTAAATGTTCAATCGATGGTGTATGGCAATATGGGTAACACAAGCGGAACCGGTGTCGCGTTTACAAGAGATCCGTCCACCGGTGAGAAAAGACTGTATGGCGAATTCCTTATGAATGCTCAGGGCGAGGATGTTGTCGCAGGCATCAGAACACCGCAGCCAATCAGCGCGCTTGAACAGGTTATGCCAGAAGCGTACAACAGCTTTGTAGATATATCCCAAAAGCTTGAAAAGCATTACAGAGATATGCAGGATATGGAGTTTACGATAGAAAACGGAAAGCTCTATATGCTCCAGACAAGAAACGGCAAGAGAACTGCTGCCGCTGATCTCAAAATTGCAGTTGACCTTGTTGAAGAGGGTATGCTGACTACCGATGAAGCGCTACTAAAAGTTGAGCCGAAGCAGCTTGACTCCCTCCTTCACCCTCAGTTTGATCCCGCCTCTCTCAAAACTGCAAATAAAATCGCAAAAGGGCTAAATGCATCTCCCGGAGCGGCTTACGGTAAGGTTTATTTTACAGCTGAAGACGCTAAGAGCGCCGCCGCCAGAGGAGAAAAGGTCGTTCTTGTAAGACTTGAAACTTCACCGGAAGACATAGAAGGAATGGTTGCCGCAGAAGGCATACTGACCGTCCGTGGCGGTATGACTTCACATGCTGCAGTAGTCGCACGTGGAATGGGTAGATGCTGTGTCGCGGGTTGTGGTGATATCGCAATGCACGAAGAAGGAAAGTACTGTATCGTCAAGGATGTCCGTATAAATGAAGGCGATTTTATTTCAATCGACGGTTCGACTGGTTATGTTTATCTTGGAGCTGTTAAAACAGTCGAAGCGTCCATCAGCGGATACTTTGAGCTCTTTATGAAATGGGCTGACGAAAAACGAGTGCTGAAAGTTAGAGCTAACGCAGACTCACCTAAGGATGCAAAACAAGCAGTTAGATTCGGTGCTGAAGGAATCGGACTTTGCCGAACAGAGCATATGTTCTTTGAAGCGGACAGAATTGCAGCAATGCGTGAGATGATTGTTTCTGATACAATAGAGCAGAGGGTTAAGGCTTTGGACAAGCTATTACCGATGCAAAGAGGAGATTTTGAAGGCATCTTCACAGAAATGAATGGGCTGCCAGTCACAATAAGACTTCTCGACCCACCTCTCCACGAGTTTTTACCCACAGCAGATGACGAAATAAATGCACTTGCCGCTGAAATGAAAATTGATGTCATAAAGCTCAGAGAAAAGATCGCCTCGCTTCACGAATTCAATCCAATGATGGGTCATCGGGGATGCCGCCTTGCGGTTTCTTTCCCTGAAATTGCACGCATGCAGACTCGTGCTATAATCGAAGCTGCGCTCAATGTGAAAGCGAAAGGTATCAATGTTATACCGGAAATTATGATTCCTCTTATCTGCGATGTAAACGAACTGAAGTATGTTAAATCAGTTATAAAACAAACTGCGGATGATGTTATTACCTCAAGCAGCAGCTCTCTCGAATATAAAATCGGTACGATGATTGAAATACCGAGAGCAGCCATCACAGCAGACGAAATTGCAGCAGAAGCTGAATTTTTCTCGTTCGGAACAAACGATCTCACCCAGATGACATTCGGGTTCTCGCGTGATGATGCCGGAAAATTCCTCGAGGATTATTATGATAAGAAGATATTTGAAAGCGACCCGTTCGCAAGGCTTGATAGAAACGGTGTAGGTAAGCTTGTTAAGATTGCCGCCAACGCTGGTAAATCTACAAGACCCGACATAAAACTCGGTATCTGCGGCGAACACGGTGGCGATCCTTCCTCCGTTGAGTTCTGCCACGAGATTGGTCTAAGCTATGTCTCATGCTCGCCCTTCCGTGTTCCGATCGCAAGACTTGCCGCCGCACAGGCTGCTATTAAACAAAGGTAGGCTATTTTCCCATTAGATGAAAACTGAATAGACTTATCATATGTAAGGTGAGGACGCTCGGTGTCCTCACCTTCTTTTTTTATGGAAACCGTTGGGCTATTTTTTCTTCCTTCTACACATCCTATGATGGCTTGTTTATCTTTTGAAGAAAAATTCAAGTCCCATCTATAGTGCATATTATCAATAGGAGTTATTCGTGAAACAAATTTATCAATAATATTATCATCAATTTTTGTGCCAGAAAAATCAATCAAATTATTCAAGGCATTTTCAATTTCACTTAAATTCAATGATGAGATTGCATCAGGCGTTACAGCACTTAATTTTTCAAATTCAGAATTGAATGTTTCAAGTTCTTTGGTTGCCTTATCACGCATCACCTTAAATTCATCCTTGGATATTTCACCGTCAGAACGCATATTTATCAGATTATTGATTTTGGCATTTACCCGCTCCATTTTACCTTTAAGTGTTGAAATAACAACTTGATTGCTTTGACTATCAGATTTATAACATTCATTAAGAATCCTATATGCTTCAAGTACAACTGATTTTTTGTCCGTCCATAAACTTTCAAAAATTATTTTCGCCATTAAGTCTAATTTCCAATCTCCAATCATTGGTATATCACAATAACCTTCTATATCTAACCCGTTTTTCTGGCGAAAAGTTTTGCTTCCATTATTGACTTGGTTATAACATTGGTAGCCGAAAACCTCATCTCCGCGTTTATTTGTTCTCCATTTGTTTTTACGATAAGTAGAGCCGCAAGCACATCGCAGCTTTCTAAGCCAAACGTCTTGCGATGCTTTTTTCCCATACGTACGTTCACCTTTATTGACAATCATTTTAGTCGTGCGAGATTTGCGTATTTCAGAACACCGATCAAATAACTCCTCATCAATAATAGGTTCAAAATCGCCTTTGACATAAAGATAAGAGTCCTCGTCAAGATTTTTAATCCGCTTTTGATCAAGATAATTATTGCAGTAAGATTTTAGGTAGCACTTGTATCCTTTATATGTTGCATTTCGCAGAATGCGACTAATTTTTGATACTGACCAGCTAACATTTCCATGACCATCTTTCCTTTGTAATCTGCACAATTCTTTGCAAATTTTTTGTTCTCCAAGCCCCTCTAAATACAAATTAAAGATGAGCCTTATAGTTTCAGCCTGTTCTTCATTTATGATATAAGTTCCGTTGGTACGGTTATAACCTATAATGTTACCATTTCCGTATAGAACGCCTTTATCTCGGCTGATTTTTTGACCAGCTCTAACTCGTTCTGAGACTTTACGGCTTTCTTCTTGTGCTAATGTAGCCATAATAGTAAGACGAAGCTCGCCGTCGCCATCCATTGTCCAGATATTATCCTCAACAAAATAGACCTCAATACCAAGACTTTTAAGCTCTCGAGTAGTTACAAGAGTGTCAACGGTATTTCTGGCAAAACGGCAGACCTCACGGGTAACAATAAGATCAAATTTACCTAATCGGGCATCTTCAAGCATTTTTAAAAAAGCAGGACGTTTTTTGGCTTGGGTTCCGGTGATACCTTCATCAATATATTTGTCCATTACAGTCCAGTTCGCGTGATATTTTGCTTGATCGTCATACCATTGAATTTGATTTTCCAAGGCTGAAAGTTGCGCTTCATGTTCGGTTGATACTCGCCCGTAGAAAACTATACTTCTGTCACGATTTCTATCTAAAAAGGTGCTAAATGGATATGATCTTGAAGCTAAATTAGTATTGGTATTCATTTTGTTCCCTCCATAATGAGATTTGTGTTTCAATTATAAAAGATATCAACTCGTTTGTGAAATGTGCAATTGATATTTTTTCCTTACATTTATATAGGTTTCTTTATTTATTAACCCTTTTTCAAATAGGATTTCAATTAGTAAGATAGCAGTACGTGTAAGATCAATATTAATATCATCTGGCAACATATTAATTCCTCCTATACTTAACTGTTATTACTTTTTTCGCTTGATATTTGTTCAAATAGTCCTACACTAATTGCAATTGCATTATTGATACCTTTTATATGTTTTTCATCGAGCCTTCCAATGTAATTTCCAAGTCTTATTTTATCAATTGTACGAAGTTGCTCCAAAAGCACAATTGATGGATGATCCAGTCCTTTTTGAGTATCAATGTAGTAGTGAGTAGGTAACCTTGGTTTAACTCCTAATTTGCTTGTAAGCGGTGCGATAATAATAGTTGGACTATGCTTGTTACCAATGTTATTTTGGATAATTAAAACAGGGCGGTTACCACCCTGTTCGGAGCCGACTACAGGACTTAAATCAGCATAATATAAATTTCCTCGTAATATAGATTCCTTCACTATGTTTGACCTCCCATGAAAATTCACACCTTTTTAGGTATGTAAGGAAGCCGGATACGTAGCTTTTAAGATTGATGAAGTATAAAAACTCTTCTTTTTCTTTTAATCCGCTTTGTATCCGGATTCAGTATTTTCAAAGAGTGATATTTGTCCTCGACGCCCCTCACACATTAGGGAAGTCATCAAACGGCTGATAGCTTATCAGCTCCACGGGAGTTTCACCCCAACTGTCGTTCTGACAGAGCCGCCCTCATTGCCTGCGACGGTTTTTTCACGCTCGGACTGTGACTGGACGGGAGTATCATTGTCCTCACTGTTTGTCATGGCCGTACCGGGAGCCACCCTGTACTTATAGCCGATTGTATATCGCTCATCGCGGCAAGGATTAAACAGGCAAATGAAAGTAGCTCTGTTTCCTTTGTCCTGCGACATCATGGCGCAATCGCTAACGTGGCTTATGCTCTGCAACAACAATGAGAATGTATTTGATGAATGGGTATTCAGTTGTCAATGAACCGTTCCGATTAACCGTATAAAAACGGAAAACAGGTGGAGGGAATTTTTATCCCTTCACCTGTTTCCACACTAAAAGCTTAAAATGTAACCTTGTTTTCTAGAAAAATTTTAATTTTATTTTCAGCTGCTCTGATTGACTTTAATACGGCTGGATGTGTACACCCCTCCAATTTTCCAATCTGTTCAAATGTAAGATTAAAATCGTAATATAAAATAAAGCGCCGTTTTTGTGTTTCAGGTAGTACATTAATAGCTTCTCTCAAAACATTTCCGCGTTCTATATCAAATACGATTTCTTCAACTTCTTGTGGGGGATTCATAGCTCTGCTATAAAGAGTTTCCTCTGTTAATTCAGATTGTTCTATATGCCTTTCATCAGAACGGGTTAAGTTACGTATCTTCTTAATGGACTTGTAAATTTCCAAAAATACAGAACGAGACACTTCTGTTTCACGACATATATTTTCACCGTCAATAAAGGAAACAAAGTAGTGTCGGACATCATCAGCCACCTCAATACGTATGGTATATGGACTTTTATCATTAAACATTTTATTCTCCTCCGAATTTTTGATTTTTGTATTAGTCAAAAATCAAAACCGGAGGACTGCGGCAGCCTATTGAACTCGAAGGCTTGTCCAACTTTTTGGCACAACAAAAAGAGCCAAACTCACCCCTTGAAATTTCAGGGGTCAATTTGGCTCTGCGATTGGGTTTATATATTATATAAACAGGATAAGGGTCATCATCATGATTTACTAATGACTTTTTAGTTTTAGAACTTTTAAATTCCCTGTTTATTTTTAATATGTATGATTTAATCCTTTTTATATTAAATAATAAGGATAAGCGTATTTTGTGTATAATACGTTTCATTGTCACTCCAACCGCATGGCAACTCTGCCTTACGGTGGAGTAACCTAATTAACTGCGGATAGAATTGCCACGCCAAATCTTTAATTTTAATTGAATCAGTAGATTTAACTGGGCATCGCTTAAATGATGTATTTCATCGTTTATCATTTCCAACATCCCTTTCTCGACATATTCAGATATTAAATAACTTGGTATGACAAAAATCGCAAAAAAATAACCGTACAATTTAATCACTTAAATCGTACGGTGCTTTGTTCTGATCTTATTTGTTTTAATTTTTTATAAGCAAAATTAATTTTGCTATAATTCTTTATTATATTTTTCATGTCATTATCCTTGCAACTAATTGTCGCATCCTTTCGATGTAATGTATAAAATATAACCTTTATAATTAATTAATCCCAATTACAGTGCAATAATGTAAATAATTAACAGTTCATAATATAATTATAGCTTTTTCTTTTTTTATCGTCAATATATTCGACAAAAGCTTTATAAAGGTTACATTGTTCGACAAGGCTGCTGTTGAAAGTTATCTTACTCATATTATTCTACTTGAGAAATAAAAAAATAAAATTATTCGCCTACAAGAATAGAAGAACTTTTTTTATTTAGAACTTTTATAGGGCAGATTGTAAAATGAAGTTGCAATAGTAAAAAAGAATCCATAGCGATGAGCCTATGGTAGAATTGAGTCACTACACACCAATTCTGAAAGGATCATCACTATGGACAATCCAAATTGTAACACAGAGCATCGAAAAGGGCAACATTTAACGCCAGAAGAACGACATGATATTGAAGTACATTTGAAAGACGGGTGGTCAAAATACAAGATAGCCAAGCATTTAGGCCGCCCTTTTAACACGATCAAAAATGAAATAGCCCGTGGGACTGTGGCTGTGTACCATGGTAAGGTGTTCCGCTACAAGGCCGAAATCGGTCAACAGAGATACAACGAAAACCGCAGGAGCAGCACCAGAACCTATCGTTGTCTGGAAACCGCGGCATTTTTGAAATATGTGGTCAAACAGTTTCAAGGAGAAAACTGGTCGCTGGATGCTTGCTTCGGTCGAGCCCTTCTATCCGGAGAATTCAGCCGACAAGAAATGGTTTGTACCAAAACGCTTTACAACTATGTTGATCTCGGCCTTGTTCCCATCAAGAATATTGATCTTCCTGAAAAGCTGCGGCGGAATACAAAGTCAAAACGAGTGCGGGAAAACCGGAAAAACCTCGGAAAAAGCATTGAAGAACGCCCGATAATTGTGGAAAGCCGTTCAGAATTCGGCCATTGGGAGTTTGATTCGGTGCTTGGCAGCAAAAATGCCGATGAGCCAGTGGCATTAACCATGGTCGAGCGGATGACCAGAGCTGCTATTTGGTTAAGGGTGAGAGATCATTCGGCTGCCGCCGTGACGCATGCGATTCAACAGCTGAAGCAAGAATTTGGCACGCACTTTTCCGATGTATTCAAGACCATCACGGCTGACAACGGTTCAGAATTTGCCGAGCTTTCCGCTCAGGAAACAACCGGAACGCAAGTGTACTTCACCCATCCATTTTCGTCATGGGAGAAGGGCACAAACGAATGTCATAACCGGATGCTTCGCCGCTTCATTCCGAAAGGAAAGCGCATTTCCGATTACAGCGTAGACGATATCTTGTTTTTTGCCGACCGGATTAACGCTTTGCCACGAAAGATTCTGGGTTACCATACTCCGGAAGAACTGTTCGAAAAAGAACTTGACCGAATCTATGCTGCCTGATCGGCGGCCGCCGATGTGGGATTTCTCCGTTCGGGCTTCGCCCTCTCTCCGTAATCCCACATCGTTCTACCACAAGTCATTGCTAAATTCAGAACTATTGCAACTTGCTATTGCAATTTACGAGAACTTTTATAGTTTCGTATATTACAAGAAAAGGGAAATAATGAACAATAACAAATAGTAAGCTATTCTTTGCTATTAAGCCATTTCTTTAATATATTCAAAATTCATTATGCAAACCATATATAATACTCTTCTAAAAACGCCCTATCTGCAAGTACAATACGGCAGGGCGGTGTATAACCCAACTATTTTGTCAAAGAATAGCAAACATTTTGCTGAATCTCCGTTTTCAATAATGAATCTCCATAATAATTGCTTCCCATAAAATATATTCAAACATAAAAAAATACTACAAAATATGATAACATATTTATATATCATACCTTTTTAATATGTTATCATAGATTAATCAAAATGGTATGCCATTTCCAATATAATATGGTACCGTTGCTTGCATGAGTAATTCCAAAAAACAATGCAAAACGGATAAAGGAGAATGTGATGAATTCAATTGAACGTGTTATGACAGCATTATCTCATAAGGAGCCGGACAGAGTACCGGTTTATCCAATTATGTGTGGCATTACACGCAAGCTTATAGATGTAGACTATCCAACATGGTCCACCGACGCTAAGGCTTGTGCAGACGCTTTTATAAAATCAGCAGAGGAATTTGACATTGACTGTATAGTAACTCTCATTGATTTATCGGTTGAATGTGATGCGTGGGGTCAAAAGCTGATATATCCCGAAAGTGAAGCTGCACATCCCGATTACAGCGACAGTGTCGTTAAATCAATTGATGACTATAAGAGCATCAAAAAGGTTGATTATCGAAATTCGGAGAGAATGATGATGCATATTGATGTTTGTAAACGCCTTGTCGCCGAAAAAGGAAAGGAAAAGCCTATAGTCGCCTTCGTTTTCGGACCTCTCGGAGTTCTTTCCATGCTTCGTAATCAGCAGGAAATGTATATGGACATATACGATGATCCCGACGCTGTTCATGATGCCGCCCGTGAAATAAACGAGACTTTGAAAGATTATGTTGCAGCCATTTGCAAAACCGGTGTTAGTGCCGTTATGTTTGATACTCTTTTTGCTTCAGGATCAATAATGTCCAAGGATATGTGGAATGAAATGGAGGGGGATCTGGTCGAAGAGCTTGCACAGGTTGTGCGGGACAACAATTGTGCGGTTATGATTCATAACTGCGGACAGAAAATATATTTTGATGTACAAATAGAGCGTATGAAGCCCTGCGCAATCTCCTTCCTTTTTCCGCCTGATGACTGTGCTGATTTTGCCGAAGCAAAGGCTAAATACGGTAATAAGGTCACACTGATCGGTTGCGTTACGCCCGCAAGCGCCGTGATCGGCACGGACGAGGAATGGGATAAGCAATGCTATGACCAGATAGACGCAATGGCTAAGGGCGGAGGATTTATGCTTGCGACCGGCTGTGAATATCCGGCAAATGCATCATTTGACCGTGCAAAAAGAATGATAGAGATTGCTAAGACTTACGGACGGTATGATAAATAATGGTTAAAATCGACTTGATAACCGGATTTTTGGGAGCTGGGAAGACGACGTTTATACAAAGATATCTTCAATGGCTTAAACAAAAAGATGTAAAAGTAGCTATTATTGAAAATGAATTTGGAAAAGCAGGAATTGACTGCGCAATTTTAAAAGGGCAAACTGATAATATTTCCGAACTTTCGGGAGGATGTATTTGCTGTGGCTTAAAGGTTGGATTTCACGATTTATTGATAAAGCTTTCAGAAAGTGGGGAATACGAGCGCATAATTGTAGAACCCTCAGGAATTTTTAACCTTGATGACTTTTTTGATGTCACAAACAGTGAGAATGTTAAAAAATATGCGCAAGTCGGTACAGTTGCAACAATTGTTGATCCAACGAGTTTAATAGATGTCGATCAAGCCGTAACGGATATGCTCTATTCTCAATTACATAGCACGAATCTGATTTTGCTCAGTAAAATTTCTACATCCGACAATAATAAGATAAAAACGCTTACCGAGAGTATCGATCATATCTTTTGGGCAAACAGCACTAAGCGCACAAATAAGCAAAAAATTGTTGCACAGCCGTGGGAAAATCTTAATGATCGGTTTTTTAGTGAGTTTGTGGCATATAGCGGGCATAGCCTTCCACATAAAAGAAGACTATATGATCATACGAACACTTATAATAGCAGTACCCTTCATATTAAAAACCAGTTCAGCGTTCCTCAGCTTAAAGAAATCATTAATGCCGCATTTAACGAACAATATGGAAAAGTATTAAGAATCAAGGGTTACTTAACATCGCAAGACAATCAAACACTTCTTATCAATTGTACAAAAAACAGACTGTGCATTGAAATTGCAAAGGAAAGCCAACAAAGTGCAATCAACATTATAGGTAAAAATATTAACCGTTCAGGATTAAATACATTATTTTCAAATGGCTGACAAGCGAAATTTATTCTATTTTTCCACTATAAAAAGTGTACGCTTACTTGATACAAATTCGAGTAAGCGTACACTTTTGACGTAGTTAAGCAAAATTGTAACACCAGTGTATAAATTTACTAAGCAGCTCTGGCCGCACAGGGAGTCAAACCACCGTTGTAGGTGTGGGGACACACATGATTTTGTATCCATTCTCAATAACCTCAATACGGATTATATAAGGGCTTTTATCGTTAAACATTTTATAATCCTCCGAATTTTTGATTTTTATTTTAGGCAAAAATCAAAACCGCAGGACTACGGCAGCCTGTTGAACCAGAAAGCTTGTCCAGCTTTTTTGCACAGCAAAAAGAGCCAAACTCACCCCTTGAAATTCCAGGGGTCAATTTGGCTATGCGATTGGGTCAATATATTATATAAATAGGATAAGGGTCATCGTCATTATTTTTAATAACTTTTTAGTTTTAGACCTTTTTATATTAAATAATAAGGATAATCGTATTTCTTGCTCGTCAATAGATTCGACAAAGGTATGCGAAAAGCAACAATATTCGATAAGTAAAAAAGATGCTCCGAAACAGTATTAGCATATTGGAGCATCTTTATTTTAAAAAATGTCTTAATTAAGAAGTAGATGGTAATAATAGGCTCAACTTATGCAAATACTATCTAAATATCTAAGAAAAAGAGTGATAAATTTGAGCTACGGATTAATATCAATATTTATTCCATTACTTGTTATATTGCTTGCAGCTTTTACAAAAAGAATTATTTCATCTCTAATTATAGGAATTCTAACAGGCGGTATTCTTCTAGGCAAAGGCAATATAATTAATGGTACAATTCTTGCGGTAGAACATTTAGTAAAATCTTCTGCCAATGAAGAAAGTCTATATATTATAATGTTTTTGTTCGTCTTTGGAGCTTTAGGTGAAATAATGAAGGTATCAGGAGGCATAAAAGGTTTTTCAAAAATTGCTGATAAATATGTAAAAACAGAAAAAGGAGCTTTGGGTACAATTTGGCTTGTTTCTATTTTTACCTTTATTGACTGCTGCTTTCATGTGATTTCTACGGGTACGATTGGGAAAGCATTGATTAATAAGGTTAACGGCAATAAATATAAGTTAGCACATGTATTGAATGTTACATCATGTCTTTTAATCGTCCTTATCCCATTTGGGACGACTTATGTTGGTTATATAGTTGGTGTTGTTGCATCATCTTTAAATAAAGTAGGTATTAAAGAATCTGCATACAGTATTTTTATCAAAAGCATACCTTTTAACTTTTATGCAATAGTCATGATATTAATCAGTATTGGTGTAATTATATTTAATTTCGGATTTACAAAAGACAATTATAATGAGGATAAAAATCGACGTAAAGAAAACGTGGAGCATGGACACGAAGCCCATGAACAATGTGAGTTTGAAGAAAAGGTGGCTCCACGACCACTAAACCTAATTTTGCCCTTAATTTTGCTTATCACTTCAACATTTTTCTTTTTTTGGTATACAGGTAAGGGTAAAGGAGCAGGCTTTTTTAGTGCTATTATGAATGCCGAATTTGAAAAATCAATTTTAATTTCTGGTGCTTTAACAATCGTTTTAACTTCAGTTTTCTATGTTTTGCAAAAAATACCAATGAGCGAAATTGAAAGCCATTTTTTATCTGGTGGTAATGAAATGATCCCACCTATTATTGTTTTAATATTAAGTTGGGGTCTTTCTTCCATAGTTAAGGATTTGGGGTTCGTAGATTTTATCACAAATGTTGTAGGAAATAATATTCCTGCTTTCTTAATTCCTGCTGTAATCTTTTTAATCGGATGTGCATCATCATATTTCATGGGGTCAGCTTGGGGAACATGGGCCTTAATAATGCCGATAGCCCTACCACTTGCCGTAAGTACAAATTCGAGTATACCTCTTATAGTTGGAGCTGTATTAGCTGGAGGTTCTCTGGGAGATAACGCATCTCCTCTTGGAGAAACTGCAATACTGTCTGCTACTATATCCGATATTCCTATCATTGAGCATGTAAAATCACAACTACCATTAAGCATTATAGCAATAGGTATTTCAACGATTCTTTTTATAATAGCCGCTGTGATCATATAATACAAAAAAAGAGAGAATCGAATCTCTCTTTTTTTGTATTAATAATAAACTCAATTTCTACTTATTCCTATATATTAAGCAAAGAAATTATTTGCCTACAAGAACAGATGAATTATTTTTATTTAGAACTTTTATAGTCTGATATATTACAAGAAAAGGAAAAAAATGAATAAACAAATCTCCAATACTAAGTATACTAAGCCCTACATCAATATAATCAGTTAGGACTTTCCATGGAGTGCTTGCATTGCCCATAATATGTATATTATCATTAGCTTGAATGATTGCATTTGGCTTAAAATATCCAGTTAAGTAAGATAAGCTTGGATAAACGGGCATTTTGCCATTGTTTTGAGCCATTACAAATTTGTTAAGCAAAGTACCTACAATAATAGAAGCAGAACCAATTAATCCGGTTTTGTATTGCTTATAATAAAATATAGGAATAAGAAATGTAAACAAATATGCTGTTTTAAAATAAGAAGCAAATTGAACAAAATAATAATAATTAAAGAAAACGCTAAGCTGTAATAATAATGTTAGTATCGTGAAAGCTATTATTGGATAAAACGTCCACGATAAAAACAAATAACTGATCTTGTATTTCTTTATTTTTGCAAATAGCATAGCGAAACAAATAGAAAATAGCATTAATTCACCTCTTTTTTATAAGAATAAAATACAGAAATATAATAGTACAATATAAATTAGAACATTTTAAAATAATAAATATCTTGGCGTTTTAGCTGCATATTTATTATATTCCTTAGTAAACGTTTCTTTCATATGCTCTTCCTCTTGAAGTATTTGCAGGTGCAAGCCAACAATAACTAATACAGTAGAAATCGCAGTTACAAGATTGATATGAGTAATTGCTGTCCCTATAAACATTAAATTCATTCCAACAAAAGCTGGATTTCTGCTGTATCTATATAAACCGTAAGTAACAAGTGCTGTTTTTGTGGACTTATCAATGCCAGCTCTCCATGAAGTTTTCATAAATACCATTGCCAATATAAAAAGAGAAACTCCTAACAAGGTGAAGACAAGTCCAATAGAACTTATTGCCCAACTTTTATTTAACCCTAAAAACCACTTTTGTGCAAGCGCTGGAAATAAAGCATCAACCGTCCAAACTCCAACACCTACAAAGGTAATAACTTTCAAACATCTTTCAATAATGAGCGTATTTTTGAGTTTTTCTCCTTTCCCAAAAACATTCGCTTTTATGTTGCTTCTCATAGACAATATTATTAACTTGGATATATATGCGATCCCGAATATACATAGTAATGCAATTGAGAAAATATCCGTTAAAACCATATTCAATTCTCCCCCAAAAGTCGTTTAGTCATTTTTCATTGCACGCATTGCATTTATTACTGCAATCAAGGTTACACCTACATCAGCAAACACTGCCTCCCACATTGATGCCACTCCCAAAGCACCTAAGACAAGGAATATAGCTTTAACCCCTAATGCAAATGCTATATTCTGAAATACAATCTTTCTTGTTCTTTTTGCAATCTTTATCGCGGTTGCTATCTTGGACGGCTCATCGGTCATGATTACAATATCCGCAGCTTCAATCGCAGCATCAGAACCCAAACCACCCATAGCTATTCCGATATCGGCTCTTGCAAGTACCGGCGCATCGTTGATGCCGTCGCCTACAAATACGATCTTTCCATTATGGGATTTTTTGGTTTCAAGAGATTCGATTTTTTCCACCTTATCAGCAGGCAACAATTCAGAATAAACCTCGTCCAATCCTAACTGTTTTCCGATTTTGTCGGCTACAATCTTTAAGTCGCCTGTAAGCATAATTGTTTTTTTAATACCGAGTAACTTAAGTGCCTTAATTGCATTTACCGAGTCCTCTTTGACTTCATCTGAAATAACAATATTACCAGCATACTTACCATTTATTGCAACGTGTACTATAGTTCCCATAGTATCGGTGTCATTGTACGTAATGTTTTCACTGATCATTAACTTTGTGTTTCCAGCAAGGACTTCTTTGGAATCAATATTAACCTTAATACCGTGTCCGGCAATTTCTTGGTAGTTTTCAATCCTATCCTTATCTATTTCTGCATTGTACGCACTTATGATGGAAAGAGCAATCGGATGGTTTGAATAGCTTTCTGCATACGCTGTATATTCTATTAGCTCTTTATCCGTAAAACCATTTTGAGGATATGATCCTGTAACTTTGAATACCCCTTTAGTTAATGTACCGGTCTTATCAAATACAACTGCCTCAATATTGTTTAAAGCTTCAAGGTAGTTACTGCCTTTTACCAGAATACCTTTCTTGGATGCTCCCCCGATCCCCCCAAAGAATCCTAATGGTATTGATATAACTAAAGCGCACGGACAAGAAACCACTAAGAATACTAAAGCTCTATAAATCCAGTCAGAAAAGGTAGCTCCTGATATAATTAATGGTGGTAAAACAGCAAGTGCTAAAGCTCCAAACACAACAACCGGAGTATAATACTTTGCGAACTTTGTGATAAATTTTTCAGTGGGTGCCTTTCTGCTGCTGGCATTTTGAACTAAATCCAAAATTTTTGATACAGTTGATTCTCCATAGCTTTTTGTTACTTTAATTGTTAATACACCATTTTTATTTATAAAACCACTTAAAGCATCCTTACCTGGCTCCAATTCGCGCGGTACAGATTCACCAGTTAAGGCAGACGTATCAACCATTGAAGTACCTTCTATAATTGTTCCATCCAGTGGTACTTTTTCTCCCGGTTTTACGACAATAATATCACCGATACTTACATCATCAGGAGATACCTTTTTTAATTCATCACCGACTTTTAAATTTGCATAGTCGGGTCTTATGTCCATTAATGAGCTGATTGATTTTCTGGAATGATCTACGGCCATATCTTGGAATAGCTCACCAACCAAATAGAACAGCATAACAGCTACACCTTCAGGATATTGTCCTACGAAGAAGGCTCCAATTGTAGCAATACTCATTAAAAAGTGCTCACTAAAAACCTGCCCACGAACAATACCTTTTATTGCACGTAAAACAACGCCGCCACCTACTATAACATAGCTTATTAAGAACAAAGTGAGTTCCAGCCAATCGGAAAAACTAAAAATCATTCCTACAGCAAAAATAGCACTACCAATTATAAGCTTCGCAATTTCCTTTTTGCGATTTTCTCTATCTTCATCCTCGTCATTATCGTTATCGTTTGATTTAGTGTTAGGTTTAGCGGAGTTTTTTTCTAAAACGACTTTAACATCAGGCTCTATTTTTTTAACTATACCCTCAATCTTTTCAACTAGCTTATTAAAATCTACAGCAGATTCGGTTTCCAATATGAGCTTCTTTGAAACAAAATCTACAGAAGCAAATGTAATTCCATCCAAATTCTTAATTGCCGCTTCTATCTTTGCAGCGCAATTGGCACATCCAAGGCCTTCAAGAATCGCTGTATTTTTTGTATATTTGTTTTTAGCTGTATCAATCACTTTAACATCAGGTTCAATTTTCTTTACGATATCAGCTATTACATCAAAAATCCTATTGAATTCTTTCTCATCAGCTATTTCTATAGTCAGCTTCTTAGAAATTATGTCAACGGCCGCACTATTGACTCCGCTGATATTTTTAGTCTGCGTTTCGATCTTAGCTGCGCAATTGGCGCAGTCAAGTCCTTGTAAAATATACTGTTTAATCATAGTATAACCCCCATTTATAATATCATAATTGTTCATTTGTTCAACCAATATCCTAAAAAAAGAGGACTTGAGCAAATCCTTTTGTTATTCGTGTATATGTTCAAATCCTTTTTCAAATATTTCTTTAATGTGTATGTCGGCCAGCGAGTAATAGACAACTTTGCCTTGTTTATCGTATTTCACAAGATTAGCAAGCCGCAGGGATTTAAGTTGATGTGAAATTGCCGATTTAGTCATATTCAAAAGAACAGCTAAATCACACACGCACATTTCGTTACAGTAAAGCGCCCACAGTATCCGTACTCTTGTGTTGTCAGAAAACATTTTATACAGATTAGCAAGGTCATAAAAATCCTTGCCCGGTGGCATCATGCCTTTGACTTTATCCACGACTTCCCCATGTATAACTTCGCAGTCACAGATAAGTTGTTTATCATCATTCATCGTTTTTACCTCCATACAGTTGAACAATAATTCAACTGTTATTATCAGTATAAGCAATTCCATTCATTTTGTCAATATGTTTTCGTTAAAAATTCTTATAATTTATACGGCTTAATAAACAGAGGATTTTTCGCTCACCGTATTTTAGTTATAAAGAAAACCCACTTTATTTCCTTATCTATAAGATCTGTTTTTGCGTCTTCTTCGCCGCCTTTTCAAGATAATACAACGTCTGATATATAAAAATATTATAAAAACAAATAATATGCCTACGAACTTATAAAACCATGATAATATCGGATTCTTATTATTTTGATTATCTGTTTGCCCGGTTTCATATGGGTCGGTAGGTACAATATCATTATTTATGCTTGTCTGCATCTCCAGTTCGCCTAATTCTGTAAATAAAGACGTTGAATAGGCTGGGTTCAATGCAAATACCGCTTTAACCTTCGGCTTGTTATTTGCACCATCAGTTTCAGCAATATATTTAATTTGAACATCATCTTTTGTCAAAGCTTTGGGAACAAGGCAATTAAAACCGCTGTTTGAAGACAGATTGATATTCGTTTCAATACCGTTATTATCTGAAACGGCATAGTTGTCTTTTTTCAATTCCTCCGCAGAGAAGCTCAGAGTTTTAAATTCGTCAAAACCATAATCCAGTAAAGCCGTTGCATCTTCCCATCTATCGTTAATCGCAGGAGCTTTCAAAACAACGGCTATAAGTGTCCTACCGTTTCTTTTCGCCACCGTCACAAGCGTATGTTTCGACTCAGTTGTCCATCCGTTTTTTTCCGCGATAATACCCTCATATTTATATTTGCCTACCATCATTGCGTTCGTGCAATTGAAATACCTTGTTTCCGGCTGTTTGTTTGTTGGAGGCATTTCGTATCTCAATGTACTGAAAATTTTTGTGAATTCAGGGGTTTTGATTGCTGCCATTGTTATACGCGCCATATCATATGCCGTCGTATAGTGGTTTTTGTCATATAATCCATGAGCGTTTGTGAAATTTGTGTTTAATGCTCCAGCTTCTGTTGCCCTATCACTCATCATGGCTGAAAAATTATCCATAGTTCCGCCGATAAGCTCGGCTATCCCGTTCGCTGCGTCATTGGCCGATGCGATAGCTAACGCATACAACGCCTGTTCAAGGGTTATTCTTTCCCCCACATCAAGAGCCACATGGGAACTATCCCGACCAATTGAAAAAACGGCGTCGTACGACATCGTTATTATATCGCTTAAATTTCCCTTTTCCAAGGCCAGAAGTCCGGTCATAATCTTTGTTATGCTGGCCGGATACGTTTTTTTGTGCATATCTTTTTCAAAAAGAATTTGTCCTGTATCACCATCAATCAGGATTGCGGCTTCCGATTTTATCTGTAGTTTTAAATTTTCCGGTATAACAGCGGTTACGGAAAACGGGATACTTACGAAGGTAAACGCTATAAATAAAAAGCAACATATAACTTTTTTTATCATATTTTTTTAAATTCCAACTTTCCCAATATATCAATTGAAAGGTTACTCAACCGTATATAATTATTTTATTCCTACCTTTATCTTTTGTCAAATAGATTTTTATGAATTTTCTATGAAATCAAAAATTCTTGACAATTGAGCATATGTTCAACTATAATGGTTATATTGTATAAATTTTATTTTTGCTGTGGGGGATACGCCGTGAAAAGGGATAGAAAAATTCTGGTTGTTGACGATGAAATTAAAACCACAGAGGCTTTAAAGGCTTATCTTTCCAATGCAGGACATGAAGTTTATACAGCGCATAACGGCAAAGACGCATTGAGTATATTCAAGGTAAATGATATAACACTTATAATCTTAGACTTGATGCTTCCCGATATAACAGGCGAAGAAATTTGCCAAATCATCCGCAGGCAATCCCGTGTTCCAATCGTAATGCTGACGGCAAAGGTTGAGGAAACCGATTTCCTCAACGGACTGCATATCGGTGCTGACGATTATATGACAAAGCCGGTAAGCCCCAGAGCGGTTGTGGCAAAGGTTGAGGCAATATTGCGCCGGGTTGAATGCGACGAATTGGCAAGCTTTCCTGTGTCATATAACAATAATGATTTATCAATAGATTTTCAAAGCTGTATGGTTAAAAAGCAAGGGGAGCCTGTCAGCCTCACGCCTACTGAATATAAATTGCTGTCCACAATGGCTAAAGCGCCTAATCGGATTTTTACAAGAGATGAGTTGATTTCATTTGCTCTCGGCGATGAATATGACGGTTACGACCGCACCATTGATACATATATCAAGGGTTTGCGGTCTAAAATAGAGCTTGACCGCAAAGAACCGCAATATGTCGTGACAGTACACGGCATCGGATATAAATTTCAATCCTACGAGTAGTACAATTACATGAAAGGTAAGCTACAATATGAACACATTAAAAGGCAGGATGATAGCTTCATATTCTCTGATTTCACTTCTGATCATTGTTATTCTCGGCATATTGATTAACTTTTCCGTTGACAAGGGATTCGAGAATTACGCTATCACCCAGCGGAGCCAACAGATTGACAGCATTATCAGTCAAGTGAATCAGCAATTTGATGAAGGAACAGACCTTTATAATGTCGACGGGTTGGAGATGATTGGAAACGCGGCACTGCAAAACGGAATTTTCATGCACGTTCAAACACTTAAAAAAGAAATTGATTGGGATATTCAGCAGCATAAAGCGCAGGAATGCATGATACAGTTACAGCATACGGATAAGAATATGCACAGCCTTTATCCGAATTTTCAAGGAGGATATACAGAAGATACATATGACCTGAAGTATAATGATAAAGTTGTCGGTTATCTTACAGCGGGATATTACGGGCCATATTCGCTGAATGATAACGAACTTATTCTTATCAAGGGACTTAATCGGTCGATTATCATTTTGGGTGTTGTGTTCCTGCTTATTGCAATTATATTTGGAATATTTATGGCGAGGCACGTTGCCGCTCCCATTGTTAAAGCTACTAAGGCCGCGCAAAAAATTGCTGGTGGAGATTTTGAGGTTCAAATCCAAGAAACCACTTCCATGCGGGAAACCGCCAGGCTGATCAATTCGATCAACGAGATGGCGGAGGAGCTTAAAAGAAATGAGCAGCAAAAAAAGCAGCTATCAGCAGATGTCGCTCACGAACTGCGGACTCCGTTAAACAATCTCCAAAGCCATATGGAGGCTATGATAGACAAGATATGGGAGCCAAGTACGGAACGCCTGCAAAGCTGCCATGTGGAAATCATGAGACTTACTCAAATTGTGACACAGCTTCAGGATTTATATACGCTGGAAAGCAAGAACACTCATATAGAAAGTGATTATTTCGATTTCATTGATTTATACAAGTCAATTTTTACTGATTTTGAAATGACAATTAAAAGCAAGGGCATTCGATTAATGGGGCAGATTCCATCCCCCGCCCCCATATATGCTAATATGCCTCGTCTAAAACAATGTATGGTAAACCTGATTTCAAATGCCATTCATTATACCCCGGAAGGGAAAAATGTCACTGTTATATATGAAAAACAAGAGAATCATATTGAATTGCGCGTTTGTGATGAAGGGAGCGGTATTGCCGCCGAGGAACTGTCCCATATCTTTGAACGCTTTTATAGGGTCGATAAATCACGCAGTTATATGACAGGCGGAATGGGCGTCGGTCTTTCCATTACAAAAGCGATCATAGAAGCTCACGGCGGTACAATATATGCAGAAAGCCAAAAGGAAACAGGAACAACCTTTATCATATCCCTGCCTTGGGGTGATTTTGACAATCACCATAAAATTCCCATATCTTTAGGTTAAAATCAAAATACGCTCTTCCGAAGACTTTTCGCATTTAGGAGCACCTTGATGAAAAATGATATAGGACGCATCCATATTCTTGATTTTATTCGCGGCTTTGCCATTATCGGTATGGTCGTTTACCATGCCGTTTTTGATTTAACGGCATTTTATAATGTTCAAATACCCCTTTTCGATACAACGATTATAAATATTATTTGGCTGATTTTTGCTTTGGCATTTATCATCATATCCGGTATTTCAACAGGACTTTCACGCAATCCCATACGGCGAGGTATCATAGTTATTTTAGCGGCGGGTGTGGTTTCCGCGGTAACATTTATTGTTACACCTGATCTGGCTATACGATTCGGCATCCTTCATTTTATGGGCAGCGCCATGCTGCTGACTGCTTTATTGAAAAAACCTCTGGCTGCCATTCCGCGCTTTGTCGCATTGCCGCTCTTTGCGGCTTTGTTTAGCATTTCCTATTTTCTATTTCCAATCGACTCCGACATCAACTTCTTATTTCCAATTGGCGTTATTTCTAACGGATTTTCCAGCGCAGACTATTATCCTCTGATACCGTGGATTTTCGCGTTTTTCTTCGGCACATACCTCGCTAAACCGTTGCTGGAACATCGGGCACCAAAATGGGTATATGATTTTCAATGCCCATTTATAAACTTTTGCGGAAGGCAAACATTATGGATTTTCCTTTTCCATCAGCCTGTATTACTTGCAATATTCTGGGTTGTTTTTAATTTCATTTAATTAAATATAGATAATAAGATAACTGTACCGGACAAAGAGTTCGGTACAGTTTTTTTATCCCCATAAATTCCCCACATTTTTTTATTATACTGCCTAATGGAAATGAATTGAAAGGGGGATGGTGCGTCATGAACGATGATAACAAGTATGGGGCAGAAGATATAGGCGGCGGTTCGGACAATGAAAAAGGAACACCCGGCATCGGACAACCCAAAGACGAATCTGTTGTTTCTGATTTACTTAACGCTATCGGGTTTTCTTCATTGCTGAAAAAAAGAAGAAAAGCAAAACCCAAAGACACAGATACTAAACCCACCCGTCCCGATGTTTCAGAGCGTCCGGCGCTTCCCGATGAATCAGAACCCACCGAGATTGCCGTGGAGGATATAGGGTATTCTACGGAATTTTTGAAACTTCTTAATGAGTCAAAATCCGTCGAAAATACCGAGCCAGTCTTATCAGATGACAAATATGTTACGGCCTTGCCGGATGATAATGCTTTGGAAACAAAACCGGTTACGCTTGGAGAATTGGTTAAAGCCAAAGTGAAAAATGGTGTTTCTTTGATCGTCGAAACGGCGGCAGATGAATCTCCTATTGACGGAACATCTGCGGCAGATGAATCATTAGAAGATGTTCTCAATTTAACAAACGACGCAGAAACACTGCAAGCATACCGAACGCATCTGATAAGCACGCTTCGGTTAATTTGCCGGGAATATTCGGATGACGCCGGTCTATCTGGCGAAACAGTCACAGACGATGAAGTATTATATAACCCTGAACTGATTTTAAGGCAAAAAAAGCGTTCTAAGTTTTATAAAATTGCTTTGCCCATCACTGTAATCATTGTTGTTGCTTCATTGCTTATATATAATAATTGGGCGTTTCTGTGGGCGTTCGTTACTGAACCGTGGCCGCCGGGTGAGGATGTTGTCGCTTCCTATAACGGAAAATACATCACAATAGATGATCTTAAAGATTTTTTAGCGTTGGAAAATGTCAGAGAGAGGGAGCATCAATATTGCGAAACGCACGGTTATGATCATGAAAAATGCGAGGATTCTGAAGATTGCGAGCTGCACCCCGTAGATTCTCTTGAAGGATATCGGGAGTTGATCAACATGATGGCGACAGAGCAAATCATCATGGAATGGGCTGAAAAGCAAGGTGTTACGCAGCGTGAGGACGTACGGCACGGGTTAAAAGATTTACTGGATGACGAAAGCGTCAGCCAGCTTGTAGATCAAATACATGAAAAGGAGCTTACCGCAGAGTCTATTCCCAAATGGGAAGTACAACAGTATTATGATGAAAACCGGGACACATACGGCGACCGGGAATTCAGCGAGGTTGAGCATGAGATTCGGGACATACTGGCAACGAAAAAGGATGAGGAATTCTTCCCTCAATATATTGAGGAATTAAAAAAATCAGCAGGACTGGAAGTGAATTTCGACCTTTTAAAAGTAAGCGAGCCTACGAATGATGAGATTACAGCTTATTACCAGAAAAATTCTGCTGATTACCAAACCCCTGAAAACGCTGAAATCCTTGAAATTAAATTCACGTCAGGCGACGCGAAGACAAAGGTTGAAGAAGCGGTAAGGAAACTGGGTTCCGGCGAGAGCTTCGATAATGTCGCTGCTGCTTACGGACAAAACGGAAAAGCGGAAAAACGTACATTGGAAAAAGGATCCGGCGACACCACACTTGAAACGGCGGTCTGGAAGATGGTTCCGGGAAAGATCAGCGATCCGATCACTGCCGCCGACGGTTCCATAAGTATTGCAAAGCTGGTTAACATTACGCCCGCGGGCACTAAGAAGCTATCCGAGGTAAGGGAAGAAATTGTAACTGTGCTGAGCCGTGAGAATATGGATAAAGAATATACCATGCGAAAAGATGAAGCCCTGTTCAGCGTTCACAGCAAAAGATATACGCTGGGAGATTTCCACACAGAATTTAAGGAACTCCCGGAGGAATACCAAACAGCCTTTTCGACATTTGAAACCAAGAAGCAGCTTTTAGAGCAGTACATCGCCAAGGAACTGCTATTGGAGAAGGTCGGGGACAGTACTTCCGGCGCAGGGGATCAGCATAAAACGGATGAATTGAAAATTCAATACCTCTACCAAATCATGCATAAGGATGAAGTCGAGGGTAACCTGACCGATCCCACTAAAGAAGAAATCCTTAAGTTTTATAATGAGAACAAGAGCAAATTGGTTACAGCCGCAAGAGTCAAAATCAGCCTTATTTGGATTGATGAGGGATCAGACGGCGAAAAAAAAGAACAAGCCCGCCAGAAGGCCGATGAAGCATTGGCTCTCTTAAACAGCGGAACCGATTTTGCGGAGGTTGCCAAACAATATTCCGAGGACGGCACAGCCCAATCGAGCGGCGAGATAAGCGAATGGGTCTATCAAGATCATCTTCCCCTTGAATTAGGTAAAAGCATCTTTGCCTTACAGGAGGGCCAAACAAGCAAAGCTATTGAAAGCGATAATGGCCTGTATATTATTAAGGTACATGAGAAAAACGAACAAAATCAGATGACTCTGGAAGAATCCACTGACACAATCAAGGAGCACCTTAAAGATTTAAAGCATGAACAGCTTTCGGCCGAACTGGAAAATAAGTTGCTGAAAGACTCAAAATTCACCATATATAACCGGACATTGCGTAAAATGCTTAAATCCCAAGCTAAATTACAATCCAAATCGAAATAGGAGGAATAAGTTTATGGAGCGAAAGGAAAAAACCATCCTTATCACCCTGATTGCAAATATAATATTGATTATTTTGCGATTTTCTTTGGCAAATCTTTCAGGGAGCATCGGCCTTGCCGCTAATGCGTGGCATTCTTTTACAGACGTATTTGTAACGTCCGTTGTTTTACTGGGGCTTCTTGTCGCCCGCCTTGGCGCGAAGAAGTTGAAAAAGGTTACCCAAAAAGCTGAAAACATTCTCGCGATTTTTGTATCCCTGTTTATTTTCTATATGGGCGTCGAGATTCTTGCCGATGCAATGGGAAATGACGGCATAGAGCTGAAACATGTTCCTTTTGTCGCAGCGGGCGCTTTTGTTGGGGTAATAATTAACTACTTCATGGCAAGATATAAAATCTACGTTGGCAATCAAACAGGATCGCAAAGCCTGATAGCGGACGGCTACCATTCAAAAATGGACATGTATTGTTCTATCGCGGTTTTTGTCGGATTGCTCGGCTCACTGTTTGGAATGAGCAGCCTTGACAAAATTGCCGCGATTATAGCGATGGTGTTAATGCTGATTGCCGGATATGAAATTTTTATGTCCAATATAAAGATACTTCTGCATCCGCAGGAAAGCAGCGAGGATCATCATCACCATGTTCCTTTTAAGGGAAGCAAAAAAATGTATGTAATGGCAGGCTCTGTTTTAGTCGCGGCATATCTGCTATCTGGTGTTTATTTTGTAAAATGGGATGAGGTTGGTATCGTACAAAGATTCGGCGCTGTAGTAAATGCGGACGCTTCTCCCGGTATCCACTACCGCCTGCCGTTCCCTTTTGAGGAGGTTACGCTGGTCAAAAAGGATAACGTGCAGAAAATCTCAACCGAAAGCCAGGAACTATTGACTGGAGATACTAACCTTTTGAACGTAAATATTTCTGTACATTATAAAGTTGCCAATGCCAAGGATTACGCAATGAACGTCAATAATCTGGATTCTTTAATTCGAGCGGGCGCGACAACAAGCATACGCACAATTGTTGGTCGCGAAACCATAGATTATCTATTGACGGAAGGTAAATCAGATGTCGAGCAGCAGGCAAAATCTTTGTTACAGGCGGTAATGAATAAAAACAATACAGGAATAGAGGTTGTAGGCGTTCAGCTATTGGAATCCGCGCCGCCGGATAGCGTTAAAGCCAGCTTTCAAGACTTGGCCAGCGCAAGACAAGACAGAGCGATCTACATAAATGAAGCAATGGCCTATAAAAATACGATTCTCCCAAAAGCAAATGCGGACGCTTACACACAAGTATCACAGGCCGAAGCGTATAAGATAGAAAAAATTAAAACAGCAGAAGGCGACGCCGCCTTATTTAAGGAAAGACAAGCGGCATACGCAGCCTCCAAAAGTGTTACAGAGTTCAGGTTATACATGGAGTCGATGGATAAGATTCTACCCAATGTTCAAAAAATTCTGCTTGGAGCAAACATAAAAATAGACAACGCGGAGTTATGGATCTCAAACAAAAACAATATTACAGGAGGTAACGAATAATGGAAATGGAAAAAAAGACAAATCATAAGCTTGGCAAAAAAGCTGTGATCGGAATTATAGGCGTTGGAATTTTGTTTCTTTTGACACTGGTTATTTACAAGGTGGATACAACTGAATATGTGGTGGTCACACAATTTGGCAATCCGGTTTCCGTAGTTACCCAGCCCGGTTTGAGGATAAAACTTCCGGAACCCATTCAGTCTGCTCAAAGATTGGACAAACGCGTTCAGGTTTATGAAACGAACTCGCTGGAGCTTTTAACGCTGGACAAGAAAAGCATAGCCATAGATTATTACGGCACATGGAAGATTGTTGATCCCGTTACCTATATAAAAACGGTAAAAGATAAAATAGGAGCCGAAGCCCGCCTTTTAGACGTGTTTTCTTCCGGCCTGGGCGTTCAATTCGGTAAATATAATCTTGAAGAACTCGTAAATGTGGACGCCGACAAGCTGAAACTGGACGAAATGATTGATGAAGCGAAAGCTTACGTCAATGAGCGGGCTTCCGAGTATGGCATTGAAGTTATTGACACACAAATTCGTGTACTTAATTTTCCTGAATCAAATAAGCAGAGCGTATATGACAGAATGAAAGCGGAACGCGAACAGATGGCGAAAAAGTATCGTTCCGAAGGCAGCGAGGAAGCGGCGAAAATCCGTGCGGATGCCGAAAAAGAACAGAAGATTTTATTGTCGGAAGCTTATAAGCAAGCACAGCAAATTAAGGGCGAGGGCGACGCTGAGGCCATTCGTATATATGGAGAAGCCTTCCAAAAAGATCCAAAATTCTATGAGTTTATCAGAACACTTGAAACATATGAAAAGACCATTGACGGCAATACAACACTCATACTTCCTTCCACTGCCGAAATTTTAAAATATCTTAGCGGCAGCGGTACTGGGGATTAAGAAAGGAGACGGCTTACATGAAAGATGACTTCAACAACCTACCCGAACCCTCAAAAAAGTCCAAGAAAGATAGAATAAATAATGTAAAAGATCGTTTGAAGCAAATTAATATAGGGCGCTTCATCTCAGGGGCAAGAAATAAATTAAGTAAATTTAAGATAAAAGGCAATTCTACATTTGAAGATATCCGAAAGGCTTTCAGCCATCTTAATCCCAAGAAAACCGTCTTCGCTTTGCTGATTGGACTATTCGCTGTATATATGCTGACCGGCATCTATATGGTTGATCCGGGTGAACAAGCCGTGATACGGCGTTTTGGCGCGGTACTTCCCCAGACTGTTAGCGAAGGGATACACTATCGGCTGCCTTTCCCGATTGATCAAGTGCAGAAAGTAAATGTTTCAGAGGTTAGGAGAGCCGATGTGGGCCTTAATTTGCCGGAACACATGCACACCGATGACACACCACAAGCCATACAGCTTCTAACGGGTGATGAAAACATTATTACCTCTGAGGCAATTGTCCACTACAAGGTAAAGGATGCCTCAAAATTCTTATACAACGTCAATAACAACAGCGAACAGTTAGTACGATTTAGCGTGGAATCAGCCCTGGTCAGATTGATGACTAATATGAAGGTGGACGATATTTTAAGCACTGAAAAGGTACAGGCGCAAATTTCGGTAATGGGGTACGCACAGGAAATTTTAGATTCCTATGACTCCGGCATTCAGATTACAGAATTCAATATTCAAACCGTTGTGCCGCCAGAATCTGTAGCGGAAGCGTTTCGTGACGTTAACGCGGCGAAGGAGGACAAGGAAAAGGAAATCAATCAGGCTAAGGGCTATTATAACAGCCTGATTCCTGAAGCCAGAGGAAAAGCCCAGAAAATGATATCAGAGGCTGAAGCATATAAGGCTGAACAGGTAAACAAAGCGACCGGCGAAGCGGATAAGTTTTTGAGTGTTCTGGAAGAGTATCAGAATAACAGCAAAATTTACACGCAGGACACAACAAAATACAGGTTGCTTTTGGAAACTTTAGAAAAGATAATGCCTAAAGTCAAGAAATATATTGTTGACTCTTCAGACAAGAGCATTGATGTAAAACTGTTTGATCCGAGCTTGAAAAACGGGATAAGCGTGGGTGAATGATACAATATTCCGGCAGATAACGGCGTAATCAGCATAGCGTATAAATTAAAACAGCAAATTTTAAATGGTTATGTATTAAAATGCCGCCGTCACGCGAAAAGCGAACGGCGGCATTTATTATTCTTAAAGCAAAGGACAGGGATAATTATTCATGAGATTACCGATATCAGCACAAAAATAAAGACTGTAAATTCTGCTAAATATAAAGGTCAATTACTTATGCAGGCGGTAATTGCTTTTTTTATTTATACATCCTTTTTTCATTTGCCACGTCTATCTATATAGAACACTCAAAATTTAATATATGGAGGCATGCAAATGAAACAGCTTATAATTGAATGGAAGCACCTTGACGTTAAGGGTGAAACCTGTGAACGCTGTTATGATACCGGCGAAAATCTCGCAGCAGAAGTAAAACGACTGAATAGATCTATACAACCACAAGGAATTGATGTCGAGTATATAGAGACTAAATAACCAATACATTAATAAACCTTCAAGATTATGTATCAATATCTTGAGGGTTTATTTTTTATCTGCTGGGAATTATATAATTAAGATATTGACAACTATCTATGTCGAGGTTATAATAAAAGCATAGATAACTATCTATATCTGCTATCATACTAATGAAAGGAGCTTGTAAATGGAGAAGCATGCTGAATATGCATTGCTATTTAAAGCCCTATCTGATGAAACAAGACTTAAAATTGTTGAGATGCTGTCCTGCGGTGAGCTGTGTGCATGCGATATTCTTGAATCATTTGAAATTACTCAGCCCACTCTTTCATACCATATGAAGATTTTGACTGATTGCGGTCTGATTAGCAGCCGAAAAGATGGGTCTTGGATTAGATACAGTTCAAATATAGAAAAAGTGAATGCTATAAAAAGCTTCTGGGAGCACATAACAACTGAACAACAGGATTGTATTTGTAAAAACAGCAGCAAGACTGAATGCGATTAATAGAAAGCCATTACTTCAATGGCTTTTATATAACAATCAATATGAGTGTATGCGCATATAGGAATACAGTTTTAATCAGATAAGGGAGATGTGTTATGCGGATTGTAATAATTGGTGCAGTAGCTGCGGGAACCTCTGCCGCTGCGAAAGCGAGAAGAAACAGTGAGGATGCCGAAATCGTCATTTACGAAAAAGACAGCTTTATTTCCTATTCCGGCTGCGGAATGCCCTATTACATCGGCGGAGAGGTTGAAAGCGCGGATGAGCTGACCCCACGTGATCCGACATTTTTTAAAAGCAAATACAATGTAGATATCAAGACGCTACATGAGGTACTTTCCATTCATTCTGATATAAAATTGGTTGAAGTAAAAAATCTGCTTACGGGCGAAATTTTTACGGATACCTATGATACGCTTGTAATTGCAACTGGAGCAACGTCAATTGCTCCGCCTATTAAGGGTGCGAATCAATCAAATGTTTTTACCCTTCGCAACATCGGTGATATGAACCGCATCAAAGTTTTTATCAATGACAATTCGCCTAAATCCGCCGCAATTATAGGAACAGGCTTTATCGGTTTAGAGGTATGTGAAAATCTTAAAAGACTTGGGATCGATGTTACTCTGATTGAACGGCTGCCACAGGTAACTCCGGGACTTGACAGTGATATGGCGGTATATGTTCAGGAACATATTGAAAAAAACGGTGTGGCTATTCACATAAATACTACTGCTACAGAAATTACCGATAATGGAGTTCTGCTTTCGGATGGTAAAGAAATAAAAGCAGATATGGTACTGATTTCGGCAGGTGTACGTCCCAATACAGAGCTTGCTAAAGCAGCAGGTGTTGAGCTTGGCATTGCTGGTGCCATTAAAGTAAATACAAGGATGCAGACTAATATTGATAACATTTATGCTTGCGGTGACTGCATAGAGCAATATCATCTGGTAACCGGAAAGCCTGTTTACCGTCCTTTAGGATCAACTGCCAACAAAACAGGTAGAATTGCCGGTGACAGTATTACAGGTGGAAATCTGGAGTTCAGAGGAATATTGGGTACTGGTATTTTTAAAATATTTGACCTTACCGTAGCACAAACAGGCTTGTCAGAACGTGAGGCTAAAGAGCTTGGTTATGATGTACAGGTATGCCACAATATAAAGCCTAACAAACCTGAATATATGGGCGGCAAAGAAATGGTTATCAAGGGAATTGCCGATAAGAATGACGGCAGACTGTTGGGTGTTCAGATTGTAGGATATGAAGGTGTTGATAAGCGAATTGACGTTTTTGCAACGGCAATCACCTATAAAGCAAAGGTTGAGGATTTATTTCATCTTGACCTTGCCTATGCTCCCCCGTTTTCAACCACAAAAGACCCTGTCATGTATACCGGAATGATACTCGATAACGCTATATCCAAGGGCAGACCGTTGATTACTACGGATGATCTGGATACGTTGATGCATTCGGGTGAAAAATACAATTTAATTGATGCCCGCGCAGCGGCACAATATGACAAAGATCATATTGATACCGCACAAAGCATCCCACATGCAAAGCTTAGAAATGCTTCTGAAACATTAGACAAGGATACCGTTGTGATTACCTATTGCAACAAAGGTGTGACCGGAAACGCAGCACAGAATATTTTGCTGAACAAAGGGTTTAAAAGTGTGTTCAATCTTTCGGGTGGACATAAGCAATTTAAAAAAGCACATACTAAATAAGTGAATTTTTGTGTAACAAATATCTTCTATTGACATACTATATGAGTATATGAACATATAAGGATAAATTGGAGGTGGAGAAATGATCAACATATTTAAAGCGTTATCTGACGAAACAAGACTTCGTATCCTCTCTCTAATCTGGAATGATGAACTGTGTGTTTGTGAAATTGAAAAAAGTTTGAATCTTACTCAATCAAACGCTTCGCGTCATCTGACCACTTTGAAAAATGCAGGCATCCTGTCCAGTACAAAACATGCTCAATGGGCTTATTACAAAATCAGTGATGAATTTATGACTGAGAATAAAGTGCTTTGGGAGTATCTGCAACATAATTTAAAAGGCATCCCTACTTATGAAACGGATACCGAAAAACGTAAAAAATGCAGAGAGCAAAATATATGTAACAATAATTAAGGTGGTAAATTGGATGTGCGGTTTTAAGCATAAATGCTGATGTCGCTTATTCTGACCCCCATATTCAATATTATTTTAAATTTATTTTAAAGAGGTAATAATTTATGAGCAAAGAAAAAAGCGCAGGTATTGGATTTTTCGAGAAATACCTAACTGTATGGGTATTACTATGTATGGCTGCGGGAATTTTAATTGGCAAGTTTTTGCCGGGTGTTCCTACTTTTCTTGAAAAGATTCAATTTGCAGAACAAAACATACCTATAGCAATCCTCATTTGGATTATGATTTATCCAATGATGATGAAGATTAATTTCCAATCTATAAAGAACGTAGGAAAGCATCCCTTGGGTATAGCTATATCGAGCGGCAGTAGCTGGCTGATAAAGCCATTCCTTATGTTTGGGTTGGCGACTCTATTTTTTAATATTGTTTTTCGAGCTTTTATCCCTGCCGATTTAGCACAAGATTTTGTGACAGGTGCGGTATTGTTAGGCACAGCTCCCTGCACAGCAATGGTATTTGTATGGAGCAATCTTACAAAAGGTGACCCGGCACATACACTTGTACAGGTTTCCGTCAATGACTTGCTAATTCTTATCCTTTTCGTGCCATTAGTCCAATTATTGCTTGGTGTTAATAACGTTCAAATTCCTTGGGATACGCTTATCTTTTCAATTATATTGTTTGTAGTTGTACCGTTGGTTGGCGGTGCGCTTACACGTATTCTTATGATTAAGAAAAAAGGCGAAGATTACTTTAACGAAAGATTCGTACCCAAGTTTGATGGTATAACAACTTTGGGCTTGCTCTTGACTTTGGTAATAATATTTTCTTTCCAGGGAGATATTATTTTAGAGAAACCACTTTACGTTCTATTAATTGCAGTACCACTTATCCTTCAAAATGTAATCTCAGCCAATTTCACTTATCTGATATGTAAATGGACTAAACAACCTCATAATATTGCTGCACCAGCTGCTCTTATTGCAGCCTCAGATTTTTTCGAATTATCGGTAGCAGTTGCAATTGCTCTTTTTGGCCCCGACTCTCCAGTAGTTCTTGCTTGCACAGTTGGTGTTCTTACAGAGGTTCCAGTTATGTTGTTGCTAGTGAAGATCATCAACAAAACAAAGCACTGGTTTCCTACACCTGAATATACAACAACCGTCGAATCAGTAGCAGAAAATCAATAATAATTTATAAGGAGATTTTATACATGAAAAAATTATCAATTTATGAGCCAGCAATGTGTTGTTCAACCGGACTTTGCGGTGTCGGCGTTGACTCGGAGCTTTTAAGAATTTCAACAGTTCTCAATTCATTAAAGAAAAATGGTGTTGAGATACAAAGATATAATTTGTCCAGCGCTCCACAAGAATTTATAAATGATAAAGCTGTAAATAACTTTATTAATACGAAAGGTGTAGACGGGTTGCCGGTTACTGTTTTAGATGGTGAAATTATAATCACAGGAAGATATCCAACTAATGAGGAATTTGTAAAACTGTTAAATGTCCCAATGAGTTTTATTGGTGAGCAGCCAAAGGAAGTTAAAGTTTCGCCAAAAAGATCAGGAGGATGCGGTTGTAAAGGCGGTTGTTGTTAATGTATAAATTATTTAATCCACAAGAAATAAATCTTACGAAGTACATGTTTTTTACCGGAAAAGGCGGAGTCGGTAAGACCTCTGTTGCTTGCGCTATTTCAGTTACACTTGCCGATCAAGGGAAAAAAGTGCTGCTCGTCAGCACTGATCCAGCATCTAACTTACAGGATGTTTTCGCCACTGAGTTAACAAATAAAGGAGTTCCTATTAAGGATATTCCGAATCTTATTGTTGCTAATCTTGACCCTGTAAAGGCAGCGGCCGATTACAGAGAAAGTGTAATTTCTCCGTTTCGAGGTAAGTTACCTGATGCCGTTATCGCCAACATGGAAGAACAGCTTTCCGGATCATGTACGGTTGAAATTGCTGCTTTTAATGAATTTTCTAATTTTATTACTGATAAAACTGCTCAAACCGAATATGATCACATCATTTTTGATACTGCTCCTACTGGGCATACACTGCGAATGCTTCAGTTACCCTCTGCATGGAGTAACTTTATCAGCGAAAGTACTCACGGTGCATCCTGCTTGGGCCAGCTGTCTGGTTTAGAAAGCAGAAAAGAAGTGTATAAAAACGCAGTCAGTACCTTGGCAGCTGGAGTATTAACTACCCTTGTTCTTGTCTCTCGTCCTGATGATTCCCCACTCAAGGAAGCAGAAAGAGCATCTAAAGAGCTTTCCCAGCTTGGTGTAAACAATCAAGTTATGGTATTGAACGGTGTTCTAACATCATATGATGACAGTGTGTCCGAGAGCCTTTATAAGAAGCAGCAAAAAGCGATAACCGGAATGCCAGAAGGGCTTAAAAATATCAAAATCTACATTGTACCGCTCAGAGCTTATAACATTATGGGTCTTGAAAATATCCGTTCTTTACTTACAACGGATAAGGTCAATAAAAGAAATGATGTTATTCGCAGTACAAATGTCCCTCATCTTAAAGATGTTATTGACGACTTATATAACTCAAATAAAAAGGTTATTTTCACTATGGGCAAGGGTGGCGTCGGAAAAACTACCGTTGCGGCGGCAATTGCAATGGGATTGGTTGCAAGGGGTAAAAAGGTTCATCTTGCTACTACAGACCCGGCAGCTCATCTGAAATTTGTGCTTGATGAAAACAGCGGTATAACCATGAGCCATATTGATGAACATGCCGAACTAAAAAAATATCAGGATGAGGTACTTGCCAAAGCAAGAGAAACTATGTCTAAGGACGATGTTGCCTATGTTGAGGAGGATTTGCGTTCTCCCTGTACACAGGAAATTGCCGTTTTCCGTGCTTTCGCTCAGATCGTTGAAAAGGCAGAAGAACAGGTTGTGGTCATAGACACAGCACCAACAGGCCACACACTGCTATTGCTTGATTCCACACAGAGCTATCACAGAGAAGTAAAACGTACTCAGGGTGATATTCCCGAATCAGTCAAAAAGCTTCTTCCCCGCTTGCGTTCGACTGAAACAGAAGTTATTATAGTAACTCTTGCAGAAACAACACCTGTATATGAAGCAATGCGACTTGAAGAAGATTTAAAACGCGCCGGAATCGCAACTAAATGGTGGGTCATTAACTCCTCACTTTATCAAACAAAAACAACAAATGCGTTACTTTCAGCAAAAGCAAGCAATGAAATTGAATGGATCAACAAGGTTGATGAACATTCAAAGGGCAACTTTGCAGTCATTGCTTGGAGCGCGGATGATATAAAGGGAGAAAAGTTAAAGGAGCTGTAAAATGAAGAAGGTAGCGTTTATTTGTGTTCACAATTCCTGCCGATCACAAATAGCTGAGGCATTGGGAAAACACTTTGCCAGTGATGTTTTTGATAGTTATTCGGCTGGAACGAAACCAAGCCGCAAATCAATCTAGATGCTGTCAGGCTTATGAAGAAGCTATACAATATTGATATGGAGAAGACTCAGAGATCAAAATTATTATCCGATATCCCACCTGTAGATATTGTAATAACAATGGGATGTAATGTTACCTGTCCTTTTCTGCCTTGTGAATATAAAGAGGATTGGGGACTGGATGATCCGACAGGAATAAGTGATGAAGAGTTCATAAAGGTTATTCGTACTATTGAAGAAAAGGTAAAAGAACTTGCAAAAACGTTAAGCAAACAATAACTATACAATAAAGGAGCGAATTACTTAAATTCGCTCCTTTATTGTATAGTTATTGTTTCATAGTAGCTTTATGAGCATACATTGCTAAATCAGCCTTTGTAAAGCTATCATAAATATTGCCGTATTTTGATTTTTTAAAAACATCATAGCCATAAGCAATCTCTATTGACAATGAACGACTATTTTTCAGATCAGCCGTCAATGACTCTAATTTGTAGAAATCTGCCTTTAGTTTTTCTTTATCAGCTTTGTAACAGAGGACACAGAATTCATCGCCTCCAATACGATATGGCATACCGGTATCTGCAAAGCTTATTTTAATAACTTGGGCGACGTCGGCAAGACAACTGTCGCCTGCTAAATGTCCCCGAGTGTCATTGATTGTTTTTAAATTGTTTAAGTCCAAAACAATGATTGCAACATTATCTTCCTTCTGCATTTCAGTCATTTTTTTATCAAATGCCCATCGGTTTTGAATTCCAGTCAAAGGATCAATGTACATTTGTTCTTCTTGTAGAAAAATATAATAGAGCAAAAGAAATATTGAAATGAATGTGCCCGAAATGATATTTTCAGATAAATTTTCAATCATATAACCTGCAATAACAAGAAAAGAAATCGCAAGCAAAAACAGTTTTTGCTGAGTGTCATTATTTTTTGAAGCATGATAACAAGCATATAAAATCAAAAACAAACTATATATTTGAATGAATACATTTATTATAATAAAAAGAACAGACCATTCATACCAGACATAAAAAATACATGCAGCAAATTGAAAATAAGCAGGAATATATAAGTACTTTCTATATTGATATAAACTATCATTAATTAAACAGGAAAGCATTATAGGCAGAATCGAAGATAGCATTATTCTCAAAGCATTAGCAATTAAATCAGCTGGTTTTTCATTAAGCAAAATTACCGATATTTCAGAACAGAACAACAATACAGTAATTATTGATGTTTTAATGATTTTATGTGTTTTCACTTCAACCAATATTTTTTTGTTAGCTAAGAAAAAAACAAACATTAGGGCGATTACACCTATTATTTCAATAAAAATAGCTGAAGGCATAAGTAGGTTCCTTTCTGTTTCATACTATAACCTTCATGAATTTTAAAGGCTATGGAAATTTGAAAAGTTGTAGAATTTCAATTTGGTTTTCTTGATTTATTATGGATTTCATCTGATATATAGCAGATTACCTCGCAGGGAGTCGGTCGCTCGCCAGTATGAGGAATAGACTTCCAATATGCACCAATATGGGGGTCAGGGTTATTCATCCCGATATCTATAGCTTTTTGAATTTCTTCAACAACATCATTATACGACACCCTATTTTTTTGTGCAATTTTTTTTAATGCATTTTGTACTTCTTTCTTATTCATTTTTTAAATCTCCGTCTCCAAGATTGATTATTTTTAGGTTATTCTTAATTGCAAAAGAAACTGTATAAGCCGTTCCCCCGGTGTTCTGTGTCAAATAACAGATGCAATAATTGCTGTTTTCAACAAGATGACGGTTCCTAACGTGCATACAATATCGTGTATAATGCTCGGATGTATATGTAACTTTATCAGCAAGGCGAAGTATCATAGCATAAATGGATTTATCCTCATTGCTCCACCTGTAAGCTTGCTCTTTGCATGGTAAGACCATAATAAGTTTAAACTGCGGATATGTTTGTTTGAGTTCTAAAACACATTGTGCTGCAAGCGTGTCAAATCCTAAAGCACCACCGCTGCCGAAATATACAACACCTTTTCCGTATAAGGTTAATATCGTTTGCTTCAATTTATCTTTTATATTACCTAATTCTGATTTGGGTATTTGTCTATGACCTGTAAAACAACAGGTCTTATCTTTTTTCATCAGCGTTGCCTCATATACAATACATAATACTCTGTATTGCCATATTATACCGCATATATCGGTATATATCAAGTATAAACGGTAATTTTATCGTGATTATTACCGATTAAATTAGTCTATAATTATATATATTAGCGAGGTGATAAGATGGATGAAATGTTTATTAGAAACAGAATTACTGAACTTAGGTTAAAAAAAGGCGTATCGGAATATAAAATGAGCATTGACTTAGGACACAGCAAAAGTTATGTGCAAAGTATATCTTCAGGTCGTTCCTTACCTTCTTTATCAGAATTTCTATATATATGTGAATATCTTGGTGTAACGCCAAAGGGTTTTTTTGATAAAAATATCGCTGAACCGATACTTGTTCAAAAAGTAATGAATGGAATATGTAATTTAAATGAAAAAGACCTAACTACTTTATTAGGATTAATTGACCGATTAACCGAAACAAAGAATAAGTAAATATGAACATAAAATGCATCGCCTCCTTTGTAAGATTGTTTTTACAAAGGAGGCTTTTTCTATGATAACATGTTAAATTTCTTTAATTTTAGCAATACAGTTATTGCATAATAAAGAATGATTAACCTCCATTAGTTGTACCTCCGACTCTCCACATAAACAGCAAACCGGAATGTCATTGTTAATTTTTAATAAAATAATGTCTTCATCGATGTAAATATCAAAGCTCTGCTTTTCCTTGATTCCTAATGCAGTCCTTGCTTCCTGAGGAAGAACAACCCTCCCCAATTCGTCTACCTTTCGTGTACATAATTTTCTTTGCATTTTAAAAACTCCTTTCGTTGAATAACATATTATTTGTTTGCTCTTACTTGTTAAAAGCAATACATTTCATATTTTATACAGTACAACAAGATATGTCAAGGGTAATAACCGATACAAATGGATAAAATTAATAATTTCGTGCAGTATAATTATATATAAGGTGGTGATTTATGTGTATGATGAGCTATTCTGCAAGCGATTAACTCAACTTCGAATGGCAAAAGGTGTATCAGCAAGAGATATGAGTCTTTCAATTGGACAAAGTGCAGGATATATTAATAGTATTGAAAACAAAAACAACTTACCTTCAATGTCAGTGTTTTTTTATATTTGTGAATATCTCAATATAAAACCCAAAGATTTTTTTGATTTTGAATCATCTAATCCGGAAAGACTTAATGAATTAATAAATAATTTAAAATCTCTAAATGATGAACAACTTTTAAACATTTTAGCTGTTGTTAAAGATATTAAAAAATAGAAGGTAGCCACCAGTAAAGTGACGATTACTAGTGGCTATCTTTTTAATTGTTAAAAATCGAATCAAAAACAGCTTTGTTTTTATCACTCATCAACTCATTTAACATCTTATACTGTTCTGAACTGAAAGCGTATTGCGCTGCCATTTCAGAGCAGTTTTTATTTTTAACTGTTATATGAAGTATCTTTTTTGATACAGGAAGATTAGATGTGTATTGCTCACTTGAATTAGTTTCGGGTTCTATTGTTTCCAATATAAATGAAATGTCATTCATATCCCAAAAGATTGATTTAACAGCTTCAAGTTTTGCATTATTAATCGTGACAACCTCATTAGGATTATTTGGATCAGCTGAATATTTGACCGCATAAATAGCAATAACATCTTTCCAATTCTGAGGAGTAGTAATCTCGTTCACTTCATCATGCGGATTTTCGGATTTTATTCGTTCTATTTCTGCGGCAAAGTCGTTATTGATTTGTTCAATAGCAGATGTTATGGTCATGTCGTTTGGATTATTTGTTTTTTCACTTGAAAAGAAGATGCCGAAAGGTGACGAGATCAATAAACCTACCATACAAATAACAAGAATAACAACAATCGCAACCCATCCTCCAGCAGCGATTAAAGTTATTAAACCTTTCACAGCGGCAATCGTTGTTTTAACAGTCGCAACAACAGCTTTCGCAGTTACTTTAGCAGTATGTGCGGTTGCCTTAGCTACGGCTTTTGCCGTCTGAGCGGCCTTTTGAGAGGCTTTCAAAGTCGCTTGAGCCGTTTTAACCGATGCTTGTGCCGTTTGCTTAGATGTCTTAACTGTTTTAATTGCCGTCTTGCCAACAGTCTTTGAATTATTGGCAGCCTTTACAGCTCTTTTTGTCTTAATATTTTTAGCAACATTATGAATTCTTTGTTTAATGCGAATTGCTCCTGTTTTCGCTTCCCGCAATGTTTCAGGTGCTTTTTTCAAAGATCGTCTTCCGAGCTGATCCGCTTTATAAGCAGTAGAACTGGATATATCTTTGGCTTTTGTAAATACTGATTCAGTTGCATAAGAATGAGGGGTATCATAGTCTATCTGGCGATTTTCTTCTATTTTTTCCTTTGTTTTCACAAATGAATTTTTCATATGTTTGGATATATCTTTGGCTTTGTCCAGTGTTTTGATATTTTTAGTGGATTCGTGAAATTTTATATTACTCAAGAAAAAGACCTCCTTTTTATTTTTACATAAAAAACGCCTTGAACACTTAAACTCAAGTCATCTGATAATATGTATAGGCTATATAAAAATCCTGTTCTTTCTATAACATTAACTACAAAAAGCAGGTTTACCTATAGAATAGATATGTTTAGAAAAAGCAACCTCCTGTTGCAAAATAGTAAATGGTTTAAACCATATTACTATTTACAACAGGAGGCTGTAAAATGGAAAGAAATAAAAAGTATAATAATATTCCTTTACAGCTTGATTATCTCAACTGTTATTCCCCCGGCTTGGTCGTCATTAATTTATACAATTTGGTATTTTTCGGGAACTTGTTGACAAACGGGACAAGAGAGCTTCCTACCTTGATAAGTCCATGTCCGGCATCCACGTTGGTAATATAGGATAACTGAAGATCGGAAATATTGAGTAGCTTTGCAAGCTCCAGACGGTCAGTAGATGCTTGATTGAGCATGACGATAAATTCTGAATTTGCAAGCATTGCCTTAGCAGTATGGCTTTGCAACAGATCACCGACATTCTGAGTGATACCTGTGGCAAACGCTCCATATTTACGAACACGCTTCCAAAGAGTGAACAAGAAATTCGCCGAGTATTCATGTTGAAATAGAAGATAAATTTCGTCTATGAAAATAAAGGTGCTTTTACCTTTTTCACGGTTGGCAGTAATACGATTGAATATACTATCAAGTACCACAAGCATACCGATAGGCAAAAGCTGTTTGCCCAAATCAAGAATATCATAACAGATTAAACGGCTGCCTGTGTTCACGTTGGTCTGCTTTGCAAAAGTGTTCAGTGAACCATCAGAGAAAAGCTCAATAGCAAGAGCGATATTTTTCGCTTCATCTTCCGGCTGTCTGAGAAGTTCTGCTCTGAATTCTTTTAATGTCGGAGGATTCCCCCGATAATCGTTCTGCTGATATTGCCTATATACTATTGCCGTGCATCGGTCAATAATTGATTTTTCTTTCGGGCCGAGGTTACGGGTTCCCATAAGCTGTTCGCAAAGTGACATTATAAACTCCGATTTTAAGATAACCGGATTAGCTCCATCACCATATTCCGAGTTCATATCCATAGCGTTAATGTGGTTTTGACTGGTTGCCGAAATGTTGACTACTTCGCCGCCCATTGCATTTACAAGAGCAGAATACTCTCGTTCAGGGTCAAGGAGGATTATATCTGCGTCAGATGATAGCACAAGGTTTTCAATTTCCCCTTTAGCCGTAAAGGATTTACCGGAACCGGATACACCTAAAATAAAACTGTTGCCGTTGAGCAGGTTCTTACGGTTAATAACGATCAAATTCTTTGAGATGGAGTTTTGTCCATAATAGATACCATTAGGATGGCAGATTTCTTGAACCCTGAACGGGATAAACACTGCAAGACTTTCCGTTGTAAGCGTGCGCAGCGCGTCTATTCTGCGGACACCAAACGGCAATGCCGTATTCAGTCCGTCCATCTGCTGCCAGTTTAACGGAGCAAATTGACACAGATGTTTTCTGGCAGTGGAAAGTAGAGCTTCCGTATCGCTATTCAGTTGTTCTTTTGTATCCGCTGTATGAACCATAGTGATGACAGCAAACATCATACGTTGATCGCGGGCGGTAAGGTCATCTAAAAACTCTTTACTTTCCTTGCGCTGTTGCTCCATGTCATACGGAACAACCGCAGAAAAGTTGTTGTTTTGATTCTGCTTCCTTTGCCAGTTAGTTATATTGGTTTCAACTCCAAGCAAACGGTTTTCCACCTCGCGTACTGCTTCATCTGTGGGAACAGGAATAACATCAACAGACAGCATCATGTTTCGGTTTAGCTCACAAAGTTCGGTAACCATGCTGTCCTTAATGAATGATGCATACTCTTTTAGGAAAATCACTCTGCCGAAACGGTTTCCGATTTTGAAGTAGTCTTTTTCAAATTCAAAGCTGTCAGGACAAATATAATCTTTAAAGTCGTGTCCTTTTTTCATTGCATCAATCAGACTAAAGCGGTATTCGGTTTCTTCTCCCGTACGAAAAAAGTCATAAAAAATACGAAGCTTTTCAATGGTGTCAAGCTCCGTACATCTCGAACCAAGATGGGCAAAATGTCCGATCATCTCCACCCCCACACGGGCAAAGTAGTTTCTTGCTTCTTCAATATTCTTTTTCATCACAGAAATGGTGATATACTTGTTCTGTACAATACTGTTTGAACCGGTTGCTTTGTCAGTCAGCATTTTATTGTATTCATTCCGGTATTCATCAAGGCTGTCATTAACTAGAGGAATTAATATGCTTTTTTCAAAGTTTACACGGTTGAGCTTTCTATTACTGATCGTGATTTTTGTAGTAGCGCCACTGTCAAGAGAATTGAGCAGTTCAGAATAGGCAAGAAACATTGCTTCCTTATCTTCCTGTGAAGCCACGGCATAGTTTATATCTTCAAACTTATAGGTCTTTGAGAATTTATTTCCATGTAGAAAAATACCGTCCTCCCAGATGCGGGTTATGGGGATAACATCCTGCGCCCGTTTGACAGGAACATAGCGTTGCTTGTCTTGCCTGAAAATCTTTTTAAGTGTTTTAATCATGGCAGTTAAACTCCTCCTTCACTTTGTTATCAATATAAGATTTCATAGCTTCGTAATAGAGATTGGTAGCTTTAAACGGTAGTTTTTTTACGTTGATAAATTCAGATTTTAGCCACGCCCAAACAAATTGTTCCGCTGTCATACCGTGGTATTTAATAAATCCGATTGTGGCAAATGGTGCTGCACCAATAATACACATCCACGATGTGGTCTCTACACCTAATAGTGGCTGTAATCCAAAATAGATACCGACTGCAACCAAAACAGCCAATAAAGAAAAAATGAACTGTCTCAGCGACAGTCCAAAAAACATCGACTCCGTATAATCACGGATCTCCTTATTAATTTTTACTTCCATCAAAGTGCCTCCTTAAAGTCCCATCATTTCGCGTACAATACGGTCTGCCATCTTAACTGAGCCTACTAAAACAAGCATATTGAAGATTAACTCGCCCACATAACTCCATACCATGGTTACAGCACTTGCGCTTGCATCTACCGCTGGCGGAGAGCTTGCAAATACAGAGAAGATAATACAGGCAAGGACAATGATTGCTCCTTCAAGACATACTGCTGCATAGCTTTTAAGAAAGCTTTTGCCGACGTTTTGAGTAGGTTCACCAGCAAAGGCCGCTAATGGTATTGGTGCTATAGCTGTATACATAAACAATTTAAAGAACCTTCCGTATACCGACATAATCATGATAAAGCTGAGTACCGTGATAAATAGTCCGCCTATTAATGTCACTGCCCATAATGGGATGCTTTCAAAGAATCCGCAATTGTTGATTGCCGTTACAATTTCATCCGGCAAGACAGATTGCCCGGAAGAACCAAAGCCTGAACTTTGCATGATTTTAGACACAATACCCTGTATAATTGCAAACATAGCAAGCATTAAATCCAGACCATAAGTTATGACCGCTTTTGAGATCGCGAAGCGGATAAAGAGTTTTATGGCATGTTCCGGTTTTTTGATTTCAGCAAAGCTTCCGCAGGTCTTAACCACACCAATGACAAAAAATAATACAAGCAATGCATAACCAATTGCTTGTAATCCTCCATGAATGGTTACGACAACATTCCAAATACTGCCGCCTTTAAAGTTCTCCGGCGATTGCGTTAATAGCTGCCATATTTCTGATAACTTGTCGTTCCAAGTCTTCAAGGCATTATTAAGGTTATCTATTATCCAATTACCGCTTGACAAGTTTTACACCTCCTTATAGGTTTACATTGAAATGTGTGGTAACTATTGGTATAATAATATATAAAAAAGTCGAACACCTAAGCATATGCATCTGCTCAAGTAATCGACTAAAATTTGATTTTATACAAAAAAAGAGGAATGAGTATTATGACTTTTACATTTAAAACTTATGATGATTTTCTAAGAGAATATCAAACTTATCATAGCCATTCTTGCTCTAAATGCGGAATGCCTATGGAATTAATACTTATGCCAGTTTTTATTGAAATAGGCGATATACAATTAACTTACGAGGAACTACACATATTAGAATGTACTGATTGCCGATATGATTGTTTGCCTGAGTATTCAAAAGAGATAATAGGTGGATGTTATCAAACTGCAATTGAACGCGGCGACAAAATGGGCATTTTTTCAAGAAAAGGTTACCGAAAGAAATTTGATTATTGCACAGAACAAGATTTTATATATGATCATAATGACTATTATAATATTCCAGGATTGTCTTATGATGACGAGCATTCTGTTGAAGGATTTTTAACTCCTGTTTATTTTACAAAAAAAGTATTACTATACTTTATGCATGACCCTGATTACAAAGTCAAACTTGGTGCAGAATCTTACGGCGAGTTTAGTCTGAAAAACGAATGGAGCATTCCTTTTGGAATAAATCGCAATGATAAAGTGGTTTTTTGGCTTGGCGATTTAAATTATTTAGATAATATGACTTTAAATATAATGAAGCCACATAATATAGAATCGGATCATCAGTTAATAGCCTCTGAGTTTTATGCAGGGCAAATGTGTTGTATTTGGAGTCATCCAAATAGAGAAATGCGAATATGTGATCAAAAAGATAAATTGTTTAATGCGCTGACAAATACATATGGAGTGTCGCTTTTCCATCTCATTGATGAGATTAAGCAGCAAAAGGAACAGTACGTAAAACCTGTTATTATTACAGAAAGAACTATTGAGCCTACTATTAATATGCTTCATAAAGTTTTAATTGAAGGCGTTAATATGCAAGAGATTAGAAAAATATATTTAAAGGTTGTAGAAAAACCAGATAAAAGATATGAACAATGGGGATCAATAAAATTTTATGAGGTTCTTCTTAAAAACGTAATTAGCAGAAATGATGATGTCCATAATATTATTTCTCCACTTTATTTATTAAATGATTTTAGGCAATATTATGATCATTTATTATCGGAGGAAGTTAAAGAAAGTAAACGTCAAAATATTGTCCAATCATTAGGTGTTGTATCATTTGATAATACGGAAAAAATTTATAATGAACTCTTGAATAAACTTGCGACTCTCTTTGAGTATTTGATTTTGGGATATACTGTATAAATTATATAGGCTTATCATTTTAAATTGCAAATAAAGCGGGCAATTTGTTTACAAGAAAATTGCCCGCTTTTACAAAATATTATGCTCCCGTAATAAGATTAAGGATTTCTTTGGCAAAGGTGATGATAACCCCGCCAGCCAATGTCAAAAATCCGTTGGCTCTTTGAGAAGGGTCATGTGATTTTAATGAAAGACCAATCTGCACTATGCCAAATCCGAGCAAAATCATTCCAATTGCGCGTATAATGCCAAAAATAAAATCTGATAAGTTGTTTACTACCTTGATTGGATCGTCAGTCGCTGCTAAGCAGGTCAGTGTAGTCATTGAAAGAACCGCAACGATTAATACCAGCAAGCAGTAAAAAATAAATCCCTTCTTAACCTTGCCCGCCATAGGGAGCCTATGCGTATTCGTTCTCTTTTTGATTTTCATAATATGATTTCCTCCTTATAAATTGAAATGTTCTTGCAAATCGTCTTCGGACAGAAGTTCGTAATCATCCGGATTAATATTGGGTTCTTCCATATCTGGTAATTCGGTTATTGTGAAATCAAGGGATAGGGATGCGACGGATTCAGTAATGGCTCCATGGTCATAGGGAGCAGCCTTGCCATCTGTTGTAAGCACTAAATTTGGGTGAGATAAAATATCGTACTTATCATCCATAATCGGTCGTTCACCACGTATGAATAAAATGGCATAGCGGTTATCAAGCATACGCACTTCATCCGGCGTTAAAAGCTCCCGTCCGGCAATTTGGTAATTGGTTGAATAGTTTCCGTTTCTGCCTGTGCTTTTTCCAAAAGTATTGGTATCAATCGTTTCTTTCCCAAGCATTTCAGACACATATTTGTGAGTAGACTGCTCATTTCCACCGAGATATAAAAATTCATCACAGTTGCCGACAATGCTCTCCCACTGCTTTTCAAAAAGCGCCTTAAGCTGAGCCAAGTTTTGAAGTATAATAGACACCGACACACCGCGGGAACGCATGGTGGAAAGTATTTTATCAAAATCATCTGGCAAGCTGACATTCGCAAACTCGTCCATCACAAAGTGAACATGAACTGGCAAAGCGCCCTTGTATTTGCTGTCCGCCAAGTCAAATAGTTGCTGAAACAATTGCGTGTAAAGGATACTGACCAAAAAATTAAAACTGGAATCATTGTCCGGAATGATTGCAAACAAAGCTACTTTTTTTTCACCCAATGACGGCAAATCCAATTCATCCGTTACTGTGACTGCTGATATACTATCAAGATTGAACTTTTCAAGACGTGAAGCAAGCGTGATTTGGATGGATTTGATGGTTTTTGCTGAACCACTTCGATAATCCTTATAATACTTGAGCGCAATATGATCTGGATTTTTCATTTTTAGGCGGTCAAATAAAATATCCAAAGGACTTAAATAGCCGTCGTCATCTTCACGAACTTCACCGGCTCTGAGCATTTCCATAACCATCGGGAAATTCTGTTCATCGGTTGGCGCTTCGTGTATCAAATAAAAAATAAGGGCAAGCAATAACATGCTTGCCGCTGTATCCCAAAATGGGTCTTGTGATTGACTGCCTTTTGGCGTGGTTGCTTTAAAAAGGTTAGTTACAAGCTTTTGCACATCACTGTCACGCTTTAGATAGGCAAACGGGTTGTAGCAGTGTGACTTTTCCATGTTAATCAAATCCAGCACCCGCACATCGTAACCCTTTTCCTTTAGGAGTTGTCCTGTATCTCGCGTGATCTCTCCCTTTGGGTCAAGAACAACAAAGGATGTGTTCGCCTGCATGATATTCGGTTTGCAATAAAATCTTGTTTTACCGGCACCGGAACCTCCGACTACGAGAACATTCAGATTGCGCCTGTGCTTTTTAGCGTTGAATCCGATTGCCGTTGATTGCGTTAGAAGCTTGTTCTGAAAGATATCTGCTTCTTTGTATTTTTTGCTAATGGTTCTGCTATTGCCCCACTTGGCAGAACCATGTTCTTCTCTGCGGCGGTAGTTTCTTGCCGTGGAAAGATAAATACCGATACCCATACCGTATGCCAATAAAAAAAGCAGGATACATTTTGGTGTATCCTGCACGAAAGTTATTTTAAAAGGATTTTCAAGGTTGGCGGTTAGGTTCTCGATTATCTCCGGCAATCCTCCTGACAGTGCGGGAGCGGTGAGCAGTGCCACCCACACTATCGGAATTATTCCGCAAGCATAAAGAACGATATTTGATGCGGACAGTTTATCTTGCTGCTTCACTGCTGCATTTCCTTATACTTTTTTCAGGAGCCTTTATGGTTTTCAAAATTATCTCGTCAACAAAATCGGTGGGGCGATTTTGTTTGAGCATTTCATTGCGCTTTTCATTCAGTGTCTGTACGATAAATCCCTGCTCGTACCGATCTATTTGTAATATGCGCTTTTTCTCTTTCATATCGCTGTCCTCCTATCCGAATTAACTTCTGACATTAGCATACCGCCTTTTTATTAAATATGCAAATGTGCAAAATTATCTGGAAGGAGAATTTTTGCTCTGTGATTTATGGGGAGGATTCAAGGACTTATCCATATCCCTGATCATCTCATCACTGACAGAGCGAACGAAGGACAGGTCGTCACGAATATCTTTTGGTTCAAGTCCAGAAAAACGCTCTGACAGATTTGAAAAATTATAACCGCTAACATCAATGCCATTCCGCTTTGACACGATATACGATACAGCATAAGCACAGAAAGCATAGTCATTTCGCGTGTTTTCGCCGTTATCCATTCGTGCATGAGCAATTTCCAATGACAACGCACGGAAGATGTTTTGAGCATTCATTCCTTTTTGTACAAGGATGACCTTTTCCTGTGGTTTATACAGAGATTGTGTATTACCGTTTAAGGAATCGCTGGTGCTGATGGGAACAGGAGACAACGCCATGAGCGCTTTAAGAAGAATACGTTCATCCCGGTTGACAGCGGGTTGGGTTTTCTGTTCGGCACTGGTCTGCGTAATATCAAAGACCTTTTTAACATTATAACTGGTACCTACAGTGCCGTCATCGCGGGTGTATTCCTCTCCGGGCTCCAAAATATTGATGCCCTTTTCGCCTTTATTTACATAGGCTCCTTCTTCCTTCCACTTTTCAAAATCGGCAAGCCGGATTGCACTTGGCTTTTGTGCAAGGATAAGAAGTGTGTTTCCCGTACTGTAAAGATTGAGCCGTGCGGAGGCATCAAGAAATTCTTTGAACCGCTGTTCATCAGACACAACTTGTTCAGCGGTGTCATCAATCAGCTTGTAAACCTGTTCTCGTTCAAGCTGTTTATCCTCTGCCCAAGAATCCTTATTATAAGGCTTACTGTGCGAAGATGAAGCTTTACTTTGCTTCTCAGCAGTTTTTGCCGAGAAGATATCATCAAGATTATTTGCCATGACTTTTACCTCCATTACTTTTCTTTAGATTTAGATTTTTTATTTTGCTTTGGCTGCTTATGACGGGTGCTTTTTTGAACAGGTGACGGGGAACTGTTTTCCTGTACCTTTTTCTCCGTTTTGATATCGTTTAACTCCTGCCGGACAGATGGGCGTTCAGAACGGTCGCGCCCGGCTTCTTTGTTATCCCTAACCGTCGGCTCCGTTTTGACGGAGGAAGGCTCTGACGGACGGGACTTTCCCGTCAAAGCCTGTGAGGGGTTTTGAGCAGGTTGCGGTTCCTTTTGCTTTGGCTGGTCGAGTATTTCATCCAATAATTTGTCCTCCGCACTTTTTTCCTGAACACCGATATCCGGTGTGCCAATATCTTTGCTTTTTTGAATTTCCGTTTCAATTGAAGCCATATCCGTCGCACCGTAGTTCAGTCGTTCCACGATATGGTTGATTCGTGCGGAATCTTCCCGACGAACCATAATATCGCTCATACCGTCAGCACCCAACTTGCTGTTGATACTGCAATAGAGAATCCCATACTTTTTCGCTTCTGAAACAAAGGATTTCAGATCTTCTTTTCTGATAGAGAAAACATCAAGGGGTCTGCCGCTTTTCAACATCGCAGTAAGACGGGATTTGCCTTTGGTTTTCTTTTGATCCTTCATCACGGCGGTAAGGTACGCCATCAGCTTGACTGCACCTTTACCGCTGATTTTTGCAGCAACCTCTACTCCGTTCAAAGCCATCCTAAAAACCTGTTCAGCTGCGTCGCCGTTGTTGTACATTTTTCTTTTCCTCCTTTGACTGCAAAATTTCCTGTCTGACCTTTTCTATTTTTTCTTTCATCTCCATGCTACGGGACAGGATACCGTCACAAAGTGAAATTTGTTTTTTAAGCACCTTTACATTTTTGCTCACCTCCGCAAGTTCGGATTTATACCCGGCATACGTTTTTTCATCTTTCTCACGATCGATCAGCTTATAAAGCTTTTTACGACCGACAAGTAAAGGTGATAGCTTTGCTTCGCAGGATGTCTTATACAACAAAAGCTGCTCTGCGGTATCAATCTTGTTTACCGCAAGCAGCCTGAATTGCCCGGAATATTCGTGCATTTTCAAAATATCCTCACGAAATATGAAATTGATCTCTCTTGCAGACAAATGTCTTTGGGGGATTGCACCAATAAGATACATATAGTAGATATATTGCGCACGGAATCCGGTAAGCTTTTTTCTTTTCTTAAAGTTACCTTGATAACGGTATTGCTTTGGTTGATAATCATATTGCTGCTTTTTTGCAGAAATTGATGTCTGTGATAAAATACGTTCGCGGATTTTATCAATGGTATATTCGTTGCCAAGGTTTCGTGCAAGACGGACAAAGCGTTCCTTTTCGGTCGGTCTTACTGAAATATCTTTGCCGACCTTATATTGAAATCCATGCTTATTTAGATTGAAGAAAAATTGCTTTTCAGAAAGTGATTCGGCAATGATTTTATCTATTTCCTTTTTTATGAGTTCACGCCATGTTTCTTTGCCTTCTTTCTTATCCCGCCACTCGGCATATTGCATGGAACGTCCCCGTTTCGGATTCTCAATAACCGAAAGCCCATACTCTCGGCAAAGGTTATCTGATTCGACCTGCATCGCGTAGTAATCCTTTTCACTTCGGTAATATTTTATACCGTCTATAAACGAAACGGTATTGAGTAGAAAGTGGTTATGCAAATGACTTTCTTTATCGAGGTGGGTTGCAACAAGAACCTGAAAACGGTCACCCCATAGTTTTTCAGCAAGTGCAATACCAATTTTATGAGCAGTATCGGGGTCAACTTCTCCTGCGCGAAAGCTCTGGTAACCATGATATGCCATAGTGCCAGATTCTTTGCCGAACCGCTTTTTTACCGCCATCATTTCGTTCCTTGCCGTTGATGGTGAACAGTTGATACAGGAAACATAACTTCTAATTACCTCCAGTGTTTCATCATCTGTGATCTCTGTTTTTTCTTTTTGGATTGTATACTCAATAACATCGAAAAGTCCCTGCACCTGTTTTTCTGTCATATCATTTTTCTCGAAGTATTTTGGATTATTTGTTTTTTCGGGATTTTCAAGATACAACACAATACCGCCGAGATAACCTTTTATCCTCCAAAGAGATGTTGTTGCCATCAGGTTATTGGTCTTGGCAGTATAACAGATTCGGTAATTATTTTTACTGCCTGTTCAAATTCCCTTACGGCACTGTCAAATCTTTGTACATCAATAAAATCGAGCGAATGAGCTTTGCTTGAAATTTGATTCAGATTATTACCGATACCGTAAAGTTGTTTCATCATTGAAAAATAGTCTGGCGGCGGTGCATCGTTTGGTACAAGTCCATTGATAAGATGACGGAGGTATGCTTCACGAGTAAGTCCGGATTTTTCAACTTTTTTTGTAAGCCTTTCAAGCTCATCCTTTGTAAAATATAATTCAACTCTGCAATTCCTTTTTCTCATAAAAATCCTTTCTTAAACAGGGGTTAGGGGACGAAAGTCCCTTACAAGTCTGTGTCTGCTTGTGCAGACACGATGCTTGCTAAGAATTACCCCTTTTTTTTCCCTCTGGGCGGGGGAGATTGCTGTTACCGTCCGAAAAGAAAATCATCGCTCATGATCGTGCTGATTTTTCACCTTTATTGGCTCCTGCTCATCAAGATTAATGTCGAGATATTCAGTGTTCTTATAGAAGCCTTCGCCGTTCATGATTGCTTCCTCAACCTCAGCGTTGGAGGGGATATGGTCGGAAGTGATTTTAATAGAGCCGTAATTGACTTCCTTAAATGAAAAAGTATAATCCATTATAAAAACCTCATCTTTCATAATTTTTATTTTTATTTGGGTCATATGGCGCGGCTTTTATCTCTCCGTCGATTTTGTAGAAGCGTTCGGGATTTTTGAACTTTTCCGAATATCGTTTCAACTGTTCATCGGAAAGGCCGCCAAAGTTTTCTCCACTGCAATCGCAAATAAAGAAATTACCAGCAATGATTTCGACCATTTCCTTATCGTTATTGTAGATAGCACGATTTAAGGGAAGTCCTTCAATTTTCCCTTCCTCATTGCAAACAACTGCGACCTGTTCCTCATAAGGATATACAGCTTCAATAAGTCCGCCGACAACTGCCTGCATACCTTCAAGTGTAGCATTAATATCAGCTATCTCAGCCAACTTGCCGGGGCTGACTAAAACGACTCTAATCTTTTCATGCTGAGGAGGTACAAAGTCCAATTTCTTAAATCCAACAGAATCGCAAAAGTAAAAGCCGCTTTCAACAGACGGTTGGTTTCCATTCTGTGAAACGACTTTATCAGATTCAATTATTTCAATAATGTCTGATACGGATAACGAATGGCTTTTGAAATTATTCGGGTGATCGCAGTTAAATTTGTGATAGATATCATCAAGTGTTCTGCAATCAACTTCACCTTGAAAAACCTCATCATAAATATCAGGGTTTACATCGGGTGAATTCTGATATTTACTAAGATTTTCAAAGCTCTCAAACTTAACCCTGTTGGTATCTCTCTCATGATTGATTTGATAAATTCTTATATTCATATATAAGCCTACCTTTCATATCCTTTAGATTTTTGCATGACTTCCGCTTTAAACGCGACACCGCTGAAGCATTCGGCATCAAGAATATATTCGCTGCCCAGCCAATTGTCCGACACAATTTGCTCAGCTTCATTACGATTATCCGCTTCAATCTGAACAGTCTTTTTTAAGGTTTCAGTGATTGTGACATCAAAAACCTTCATCGTGCATCATTCCTTTCTTTTTTAGGTCTTGGGGGCGTTCTTTTTATGCCTTTCAAATCACAAAGGTAATCATTGAAATCCTTACCGGAAGGCGGCGGCATATTTGCCGTGCGGTATTGTTTTGGTAATACGGTAGTGATTGCCTGCGTGGCAAGACGTCCCGCGCGGTCATTATCAAGGTGAAACACTATATTTTTAATGTGGGAATAATCCATAAGATATTGAGTAAGGACAGAAGGGACTTTGCTTTCAGTAATAATCTTTTTAGGTTGATAAATGCCGGATAGGGATAGTAGGTTATCTTCGTTCCAGTCCCGGCCATTCACGATTTGAACCGTAGCATACGACAGCAGATCAATCGCACTCTCAAAGAGATGAACAGTATCATTTGGCTTTTCTGCATTGATACAGAATGAATAATACCTGTCACTGCCGTCAGCATTGCCCACATACGAACTGCCGCCAGTGCCACGAATAGCTGCATATTTCACTATATGCTGTTTATCAAAGCCTACGAAAACTACACTGTGATTGGGATAGCTTTCATATAAGCGCCCTGTTTTAATGCAAAAATCAATTAATTTAGAATCAATTCCACGGGAAAGAAGATAATTGACTGCAATGTCGGCATACCTATATTTTTGAGGCAACAACAGCACGGATGATTTTCTTTCCTTTTGGGAGATGAAAACAGGCGGCCTTTCAGCCGCCTGTCCTGTAATTTTCTCAACCGCTTCTAAAAAAGTGAATCCCCTGACCTTAATCAGATAATCCAATGCTGATTTGCCTCCGATACTTTGGGAAAACCAACACCATTTTCCGTTAGATATTTTTAAGCTGTCATGTGTTTTGGTGCAATAGGTGTTTCCGCCGAAATGAACCAGTTCTCCCGGTTCATAATTTTTGAGATAAGTCAGCAAATCCATTTTCTTTGCTTCCAAAATAATTTCCGGAGCAATATATGGCATAATGATTACCTTTCTTTCTCACTTTTTTTAACAATCATTTCAACATATGAATCCATATCATATCGGGTAAGATATTGGTTTTCAGATGCTTTTTTACTGTTGAAGTTAATACCATCAAATAGACCGTTTTGAGCTTGTATCACATTTTCAATAGGGATAAATTTCAGTCTGCAATGCCAAGGCAGCTCTTTACCGAAAACGCCATTGATATTTGATGCAAATCGTTCGCCGCAAGTCCACATGATTGGTGTACCTGCATTTATTCCGGCAACCTGCTGTTTCAAACAAACGACACTCAGTGGCTGCGCATTGCAGGTAAAGTTTTCATACAATCCTTTGGATTTTACTCGCTGATAAGCATTAACCATAGTTTTGAAATCAGATTTTGATCGGGGTATTATCCAACATTCTTGATAACCCATAGAAACCCTACCTTTCATAATCTTTGGATCGAGGTTTATTTTGAACCTCATCTTCATCAGGAACGCTATCAATTAAGGAACGGTCTTTTTCATCCATATTGAGAAGAATATTCAGTTCTTTCAGACGTGCAGACTTTTCTTCAAGCTCCGCTTCCTTGGAAAATGGGGCTTCCATTTCTATGCGGGCATTCTCAAGCTGAACCTTGGTGTTATCGAGTTCCTCTATAACAGTTTCCAGTTTGGCAGAAAACCCTTCTAATGCGTTATCCATTCTGGTGATATTTCCATGCACATCTGCACCTAAAATAATGGTATGGGACAGGGTTCCTTTCAAAGTAAGACGGTATTCGTTGCTCATACCATCATAAGAAAGTGCCATAGAAAAGCTCCGGTATTGTCCTAAAAAGACAACATCGGAGCCGGTCATCTTGGTGCAAACATCAAGAATTGCTTTGCCTGCACTTTCTTTTTCGGTATGAACAACACCCATGATTTCCATTGTCGGGAACATATCCGGCTGCTTTGGATGAACCGTTACAAGCTGAATATCCTGTTCATAGCCTGACACACGCTCGGAAAGCCGTTTGATGGTTTCAGGGTATTTGCGGATAACCAAATCCTCTAGAGCATACCGCTGACTGAGATGATTTGCTTTGAGCATAGTTAGTTTACCGACTTCCATATCCAAATTGCACTTTTCAATGATAAATGGATTTCCGGTCGCCAAAGCTTTAATTTCAGCATAGTTGAGCGCCGTTTCATCTACATCATCAGCTGCACGAAGTGGTGTTTTTGCGGTCATAATTTGTGCGATGAACTTCTGCTTATTCTCGACTAACTGATAAAGATAACTGTCAAATGTCCCTTCTGTTACATAGCGGAAAACTCCGACTTCTGGGTTTTGATTGCCTTGACGAACGATTCTGCCCAAACGCTGTTCAAGGTCACTCGGTCTCCATGGGCAGTCCAGATCATGCAAAGCAATCAAGCGGTCTTGGACATTGGTGCCTGCACCCATTTTTTGAGTGCTGCCCAACAAAATGCGAATCTGGCCGGAGCGAACCTTTGCAAACAGCTCCTTTTTCCTGACCTCAGTATTGGCATCATGAATAAAGGTGATTTCTTCCTCTGGAATACCCTTGGCAATTAGCTTTTGTCTCAGATCGTCATAAACATTATTAAACTGGCTCGGAATCATTTTATAAGTGCCGTCTACTTCATGCATCTCAATCGGCTTGTCTTTACCCGGCGTTGAAAGGTCGCAAAACACAAGCTGGGCCGAACGTTTTTCCTGTGTCTGTTCCCAAATACGATGCACATTTCTGGCACAAACTGCGACCTTGCCATTTTCATCATCTGGGGCAAGTGGATTGGCAAGACGCATATCCAGTGCCAACTTCCTGCCGTCATTGGTGATTTTTAGCATATTATCGACGCTGGGGTCAACAGTTCTGCTGCGCACGGCTTCCGCGCGCTCGGCAAGCCCGGCAACCATTTCCTTCTGTAGTTCGGATGGCTTAATGACTTCGGTGTAGAAGTTCGCTTTAGGAACGGGAAGATTCAGCATTTCCGCCGTTTGGATATCCGCAACTTCTTTGAAAATGGACATGAGTTCGGGTAAGTTGTAGAATTTCGCGAACCTTGTCTTAGCTCGATAACCTGTGCCCTCCGGTGACAATTCAATCGCAGTAATTGTCTCTCCAAAGTTTGCTGCCCACTCATCGAAGTGCTGCATCCCGATTTTCTGCAAGGTGGAATATTGTAAATAACGCTGAATGGTATAAAGTTCAACCATGGAATTGCTGATCGGTGTTCCGGTTGCAAAGATAACGCCTTTATTATTCGTCAGTTCGTCCAGATACTGACACTTCATGAACAAGTCGCTGGACTTCTGCGCCTCGTTCTGTGCGATACCACCCACATTACGCATTTTTGTCATCAAAAAGAGGTTCTTAAAATAATGACTCTCATCAATGAAAATGCGGTCAATACCTAATTCTTCAAAAGTAACTACATCATCCTTTCGGGATTGGTCGTTGAGTTTGGCAATGCGGGTTTCAAGTGATTTTTTTGTTTTTTCCATCTGCTTAACAGTGTAACGCTCACAGTTTGCAGATTTCGCTTCCTGAATACCATAAAGCAATTCATCGATCTGTCGCTGTAAAATAGCTTCCTGCCGTTCTTTTGACATCGGGATTTTTTCAAACTGGCTATGCCCAATAATTACGGCATCATATTCGCCGGTTGCAATTCGGGCACAGAACTTTTTACGGTTTTTGGTCTCAAAATCCTTCTTTGTAGCAACAAGAATATTTGCGGACGGATAAAGCTGAAGCCATTCTGCCGCCCATTGTTCCGTGATATGGTTTGGTACGACAATAAGGGACTTGGCACATAAACCAAGCCGCCTTGCTTCCATTGCGGAGGCAACCATTTCATAGGTTTTTCCTGCCCCAACCTGATGGGCAAGTAGGGTGTTTCCTCCGTACAGAACATGGGCAATGGCATTGATTTGGTGTTTCCTGAGAGTGATTTCCGGATTCATGCCAGAAAAAGTGATATGCTGTCCGTCATATTCACGGGGACGAATGCTGTTAAAGGTTTCATTGTAAATACGGCAGAGAATTTCACGGCGATCAATATCTTTCCAGAGCCACTCTGTAAACTTTGACTTGATAAGCTCCTGCCTGTCTTGTGCGATAGCAGTTTCCTTTTTATTTAAGACACGCTTTTCGTTGCCGTCCTCAATAATCGTATCAAAGACACGTACATCCTTGAGGTTTAAGGTTTGCTCTAAAATGTGGTAGGCACCAATCCTGCTTGTACCGTAAGTGGTAATTGCCTTGATATTGCCATAATCAGAGGTCTTCTCTGAAATGTTCCATTCACCAGTGCATTTTGAGTAAATAATATTCATTCGCCGTTTACCATTTACTCCTGTGCCGAATAGCTCAAACATGAACTGTCGGTAGATCTCCGGAGGTATCCATGTTGCACCGATGCGAACGCCGATTTCACCCGCAGTCAGATCAACAGGCTGTACGGCTTCCAATGCCTTAATGTTGTCTTGTATTAAGTGTTTGTTTTCGGCGGGTAATACCTGCTCCAAAGCCCTGACCATTCTGAGCTTTTCACGCACATTGCCGGACAAATATTCATCTGCCGGAACAAAGGGGAACTTCTGCAAACTGGTAAATGCTTTGGGTATCAGTTCGGGGTCGGTAGCACAGTTAATATTACGGAAGATGACGCCTGTAAGCTCACTTTCCAGTTCAGCTTCGCTTTTACCGGACAGCGCCGACATATACTCCATATCAATCCGCGCTTTTTCTGATATAGACACGGCAAGTGCTTCGCTGGCAGTATCTACACTTGTTACGGGAACATGAGGCTTGATTGTGCGCTTGGTGAACATATCCGCCTTACGTTTAAATTTACCTTCCTCGTCGAGTACCTCAAGAGAACAAAGCAGGCAGTAGCTGGAATCCTCACCGAATGCAAGGCTATTACCACGACTGCAAAGCAAATCATATTTTTGGGTGTAATCATCATAAAGGTGGTTCAGCTTTGCCTGCTCATCCTTTATCATTTCTTCGGGATAATCCTCAGACTGATAAGCAATAAGCTGACGGACTTGGTCACGAAGTTGGATCATACCACGGATACGGTTTTCAGCGGTGACAGATGCATCAATCGGGTGCATCCTTGAATTTTCACGGAAATACACCTTGCCGTCCACGATGGTATAACTGAAATTTCGTACATCTGGGTCGGCAGGGATAGAGAAGTACTCATCACCGTCTAATTCCTCATCCAGTTCATACGCTGTGATTTCTGCATGAAGATTGGAAATTACCTCCCCAAGCTGTTCGGCAAGGTTAGCATCCTCATAAGCCTTGCAGGTACTGTCCATGCCAAACTGTGTGCTTTCCATAGCCATTTCACCCAACACCATGTCCGGGTGTTCTACAAAATAGCTGTTCATACGGATGCCGTTTTCATCGGTATCGAGGTGTATCCAAGCAGGTTCAATATCTATTATGCGGTCGCGCTTCTGGAGGAAAATAATATCACTGGTAACTTCCGTACCGGCATTACGCTTGAAAGCGGTGTTCGGCAGGCGGATAGCACCAATGAGGTCTGCTCTCTGTGCAAGATATTTGCGGACACTGGAGTTTTCTTTATCCATTGTGCCTTTGCTGGTGATGAACGCTACAATACCGCCCGGCCGCACCTTATCTAATGTCTTGCCGAAAAAATAATCATGAATGAGCCATTTGTGTTTGTCATAGCGACGGTCAAGTACCTTGAAGTCGCCGAATGGCACATTGCCGATGCCGACATCAAAGAAGCTGTCAGGAGCATCTACTTTTTCAAACCCATTCACTGCAATGCTGCTTTTTTGGTATAGTTGCCTTGCAATTCTGCCGGAGATACTATCCAGTTCTACTCCATAGACCTTACTATCTGCCATGCCATCAGGAAGCATACCGATAAAGTTACCTACGCCACAGGCTGGCTCTAAGATATTACCCGCCTTAAATCCCATCTGTTCTAATGCCTGATACATCGCTTTTATAATAACCGGTGAGGTATAAAAAGCGGTTAAGGTGCTGGCTCTGGCTGCGGCATATTCTTCATCAGTTAAAAGGCTTTTTAGTTCTTCATATTTACCATTGCGTTCATCAAAACAGTCTGCCAAACCACCCCAGCCAACATATTTTGATAAAGTTTCCTGTTCATCAGGGGTTGCAAACCGTTCTTCATCTTCAATTTTTTTCAGCAGACGAATGGCAGCAACATTAGCAGAATACTTCTCACTTGGTGTGCCAACGCCGAGATCAGGGTCAGTGATGCAAAAATTATGCCGCTGCCCCTTGGGAAGGTCTGGGTAAAGCTCGGTAAAATGAACCCTTTCCTGTCTCTTTTGCACAGGCTTAACCATTTCTTTTTCAGCCAGTAATTCCTGCTCATTATCAACGATGACTTCATCAGGGACAGCAGGGGGAGTTTGTTGAAGTGATTCTACCGTTTTGGGCGTTTCGGAGATGATATTATCAGAAAGTGTTTCGATTGCTTCTTCCAGATCATCATCCGATAGCGCCTGCAATTCCTCTATGAATAATTCAAGATCGACTGCGACTTCTTCATCGGGGTCAGTATCATCCAAAAAAAGTTGCAAAGTATCCAAAATGCTGGAACGCTGTCTGGCATCTTGAAGTTGCATCTCAAGGCTGGATATCGCATCTTTCTCCGAATCGCCAAGTTCAAAATTATCTTTGTAGTCAAATGGGTCGAACTCCTTGTAAAAAGCATTGAGCCGGACAGCAAAATCATGAAAATCGGCAGGTTCTTTTTCGGCGGGTACATCTAAGGTATTGACCGGCGTTTTTGCTTTACCAAAGAGTGAAAATGTACCGTCACGGAAAGCTGTCAGGCTTTCGAAGCCTTGCTTGCGAAGCGAATAATTGCGTTCATCCTGCGTTGTACTTTCCCATACAGGCAGCATCATCTGATAGATTTCATCCACCTTGGTTGGGTCATCAAGCTGTTCGCCCACATACTTAATACCTTCTGGGTAGTCGAAGTTACGGGGGAACGGGCAGGGGGTATCTTCCGAAATACCAGAGAAAAAGTGATAGACTGACCGGGCAACTTCATCCCTTTCATAGGTCGGAATATATGCCAATTCTTTTTCGGTAATATATCTTCCTTGGTGAATCAGCTCACCAATGCGTTTTTCAACCTTGTTCCACGGCAACAGTACCTTATTATAAGGGTTTGACATATCTCCGCGACTGTAGGATATTCCTTTGCTATCATGATTCTCATTGAATCCCAAACGTCCGGAACCGCCATCGCCGTATTCATGTTTCAGAAAAATAGCCCGTTCTTTCGGCGTGTGACTTTGGAGAAAATAGGAGTAGATGCGGAATTTGCTGTGCTGGATACTTCCTCCGCCAATCAACAGACTGTCAATTTCATCATCGGTAATAAACTGCTTTGGCTCGAAGGAAAAGTTATCCTTTGCAGAAAAATCAAGCTGTACTCGTTGTAATCCTTGTAGCTGTCCCAACATTTCATCAGGGCGGTGAAACCGAAAACGAAGTAAAACTTTATTTTCTTCGTATGCCTTGATAAAATCGTTCAATTCATGAGTAAGCTTTTCAACGATTGACGGGTCTTTGAGCAGCCCTATAAGCTTCTCTGTTTCTTCAGGAAAGCCTTTTCGGCTGTTATAAACCTCCTGTACAGTCGGAATGAATCCTGCATCTCGTGCTTCGCTGCTGAAATCTTGCACTAAATACCACAGCTTACTGGAAAGCTCTTTTCGCTCATTTGGCTCTGCTTGGTCTAAAATTGCCTGTGGTACATAACGACCTGCATCAAGTAGTTCACGGATTCGTTTAGCTGCGTCCTCCCATGTCAAAACTGTCGCACGTGAGCCACTTGTTGTTCTGCCTTCTGAAATACGAATGCCGTGATTATCAAACCAAACGGAAATCAAATGGTTATCAAAATAAAAGCCCTTGCCGTCATGCCGATATTCTTCCATTAAAAACGCTGCGTTTTTCTCCAGCGGATAGTCTTTGGCAAAATAGGCGCATATTCGTTCTAAGCAGTTCGGTTCATTACCACCCAAACACAAAGCCTCGTCAATAACCTGCTGGGAGATTTCGAAGCTTTTAAAGAATGAAAATTGTTCAGTTTCTGCGTTATCACTGGAATAATCAGCAAAATCAAAAAGGGTCATTTGCTGAACATTTTGAGATTTCAGTGGTTTGAAAGCTGTGCCTAGTTTATATTCCTTTTTGTCAATGAGCTGTGCGGTAAACTCTGCAACCACCCTCCAAGAAAAAACAGACTCTGATTTACGGGAAAGGTAAGCACCCTCCCACATCAAAAGTCCGTCATCTTGAGGTTTATATCCCACGCGTTTTCCATCAACCAATAATTCGGTATATCGGTCGTGGTAAGCAGATTTCAGATAATCGCCCCGCTTTTCTTCTTCTGGGTTGAGGGAAAAGAAAAGTTCAATTTGAGATTTATTATATTTGTGGTCATCATCCTGATTCGCAATGATACCCATAATCAATTTTTCATCTAAAAAAGCAGGAAGCTCAGAGCTACCTGCTTTTTCTTCTGTATTTAGCTGTAAATCAACTCGCTCATAATAATTTCCTCTGCCGACTGCCGGATGTTGTTCATCAGACCTATCCATTTCATCTGATCTGAGGCTTTCAATTCTTCCGTCAGGTCTTCGGTTTTCGCCATCTGAGAGGTCAGAAGTTCCATTCTCGTCAACGCCGTTTGTTCGAGCTCCATCAAATGCTGGTTCAGTTTGCCCGATGTCAGCAGATTTGTGAAAAGAACCTTCCGGTGATTCATCAGGTATCTTTTGCGCAGAATCGCGTACTTGCCGAGGTGAACCTCCGGCTCGTTCGGAACCATCAGATTTGGTATCCTGTATCCATTCTCTATTCTGTAACTGAGTTCCATCATCAAAACTCCTTTCTGCTTTATTGGCACTTATATTATGAGATACGTTCTCATTTTTTGCAAATGTGCGAATGTTGTTTCTGCTCCGCTGTAAGCTTAGCACAGTGGAGGATATTTCACGAAGTCCCATTTCCGTTATATCCATTGAGGCAACACCGAGAGCATTAAAAGTATCTTGGGTGTTAAAATCGAAAATATCCACGAAATCTTCTACATCAAAATACGTATTCGTATCTATACCACAGCGTGTCATCATCATATATGCCATGCTGTTTCTAACAAGGCGTTTATAGACGACCTCAATGTTAAATTCGTCCAAGTCCTCAATAAAGCTGTGTTCTTTGCAGTCTATCAAATCCCTGAGATAATCGGTAATATTATCATCAACTGCGTTTTTGGAAGCAGAGATAATGGCATTTGCCAAATCTCTTTTATCGGTTAGTTCGCCAAAGGTGTTTTCTAACGCTTCAATGACTTCTGTCTCAAATGCAGGCTGCATTTCCCAAATAGGAACCGAACGTGAAAATCGGCTTTCATGTGTATCCGTGACATCAAAGTAATGTTTCAATCTTGACCTGCCATTATATCCACGGTCAAAAGCCGCGATTCCGGTTGCTCCTTTATTTACCCAGCGTCCAAACTGCTCGTTCCATTTTTCTATTTCAAGAACGGCGGTAGCATTGGGCCGTTGAGCATAAATCAATATCTGGTCATCAAAAGAGCATTTATAATTTCGGCAGGCAGTTGTCAAAAACTCTAACCACTTACCCCGGATATTAAGCAAATCCTTAACAGTGGAATCGTATAATTCAGTTATCATTTGAAATTTTGTTGCCATTTGTGCACCTCCTATCTTTCATAGTCTTTTGTCTTCGGCGGGTATTTTTTTGTAAAGTCATCTACTGTTGTACAGTCACCTGTGCCGTAAGCCCAATCCTTATCAGGGTTTATATCTCGGTATCCGTCATTATCAAGTTTTATCGTTTCATGGGTTATAACTGTACCCCAATGGTTTACAAGGATACCCTTTGCAATTTGAACCGAATCACCAATACCGTCATCATCATGCCGAACCTCATACATATGAAGTCCTTTAGGAACGGTATCTCTATTGATTCTGATACAGGTAAATAATGCAGGTTTTCCAAATAACATTATTTCTTCAAAGGTTTCAGTCCTTGCATTGAATCGTTTTCCCATATCACGTCCTACCTTTCATAAGATTTTTCAATCCGCCGTGGAATATCAAATCCATAAACGGCAGCAATTTCATCACCGAGTCTTTTTGTAACTATTGTGATGTCCTGTCTTGTCGCTTTGCCATAATAGATTTTGTTTTTTAGACTATCAATTTGATCATCAGTGGCAGTATCTTTAAAGACACGATAGAGATAATGATTGGTGCCGTCATGGTGGACAGCTGTACAGCGCAAGTCACCCAATCTGTCTACAAACCACTCATTATACTCACAATCAGAATATAAACAGTCCCGAATATTACCTGATTCCACCATCTTGTATCCTGAACGCCTGCCATTCCATCGTCCAATATCTCCTATAATTATGATTGGGCGTGAAAGTTGAATATTGAGGTTAATACGCTCATCATTTAGGTTTTCATTATTAATCTCGTGCATCTTTGAAATGCGTTCCGATTCAGATAAAGATGGGTATTCCTCTTCCAAATCATCTTTCCAGTCATTATAGTCCAAGCTGTTATTGCTCCATATAATGTGCTTGTCATTCATGGCTCTCATCCTTACTTTGTTGGTCAGCACCGCTGGCAAGCCGCTTTTGAATAAGCTCAGAATAAAAGCGGTTATCAATTTTAACATTAGAAGAGGCATATACAAGCAATTGAAATATTACATTAGATGCTTCATTGGGGTAAAAGCGGATATCTGTGCAGTCTTCACCCTTAGAATCTTGAACAGCTCGCGTATATCTAAACAGTTTTTCCATCAATTGAGATGCTTCTTCGCTTATATCATCATCAGAAATATGCGTGTTATTAAACTCTAAGACTGACATCAGGACATTAAACCATTCACTATATACATTCAAACGTACGCTTGGCAGATTCGATTTTGACATCGTTATCTCTCTCTTTCTCTATTTTTATTTTTAATCGGATGGCCGTCTGTATCATAATTCTTTGGATCGGCGGCAGGTACGTTCCATCCGTATAATGATCCTGCAATCATGGCAGCTTCCTGTGCCTTGGAAACACCAAGTTTTTTATTCACCATATCAGCATATGAGCGACTGCTATCACAACCACTCATGCGATGATCTGCTTTGCGATATCCGTTCTCGCCGCGTTTTATAACAATAAGTTCTCCTGTAGAAGGGAGCGTGCTGTAACACATTACAGGCAGTTTAGGGTACTCCGGCATACAGATGTTATCGTTTCGCTCCATTAGTTCTGCAAACTGACAAATATGATACAGCTCCTTCCCAACCTCGAGATGTGTCTCATCAATATAGCGGCAGGTTTTTGAAAGATTTTCACCGTCCGAACGAGTGATAATAATTTTTTCACCATCATTGATACGAAACTGTTCATTGTAATTCGGATCAATAAAACGAATACCCTTTTCAGCATTTTTCATGTGATTATCAAGCCATTTTGAGATATAGCAAAAAACATAAAAGTTATAATCACCCTGAGACGGATTACACCTGATAAGATAAGCGTGATTTTCAGTATCCACTCTAAAACCATATTCAGTACAGTAGTTACCTTCAAAAACACTCTCCTTTTGCTCTTGGCAGAATTCTGACATGGTGCTGCGGTTTGATAAAAGTCCTCCATATTGTTCATCATATCGCAGAGTGTTAATGATCTTGTCAAGCTCTGCTTTGAATTCCTCGGTTTTGTGCGATTCACGATGGTCAAACCATGTTGTATGAAACATATTACCGGAGCTATCGAAATCCCCGCGAAGATACCCGATACTACCGCATTGCATTTTAAGCTGTTGACTTTGTGCATAAAAATAAAGCCGTTCCACCGGCTTTGTCGGTCTTATATTCATTATCGTTCCTCCTTACTTACAGACTTTTTGGATTTTACTAATTGTTCTTTTTGAACAACGGCAAGTCGATCCTTGACCCATTCAGGTAGACATTCCGATATGATTTCGCCCATAAAATCACGGCGCTCCCAGCGACTTTCCTTGCCTGAATAAAGATTGATAGAAAAACAAGCACTTCCTCTGGAATTTGCTTGTGCCCCAAATCCACCAAGAACAAGCCAGACTTGCCTGTCTGCGGTACGATATTCATTTCGCAACATATCCGGTCTAAGTGCCATTACTTTGCCTTCAATGCTTTTTGTGAGGTCATTAGGATAACATTGGCTTACTGTAAAAGTTTCAAGCGGTATAATTACCTTATTCTGCTCAGCCTTAACAGCTTCGATCTGCATTTTCAGACGATTATTAAATTCTTGCATTATCTCAAGAAAATTATCGCTAACCTGATTTTCATCATAGCTGCTAAACAGTTCGTTTGCAGTATAATTGCCTACAAAATAAAAAAGACCGTTTGGCTCTTTCAGATTTTCACCATAAACGATCTCTTTGTTACCGATATGAATAGCATGGACAATTTCATAACTGCCTGCCATACGCTTATTTTCTTCCATAATTAACCTCCATCAAGTCATAGCCATGTTCAGTAAAAGCATACCAAGCTGTTCGATCAAATCTGCTTGGGTTAAATTCGCCAATTATAAGAATACCTCCCGAAAGAAGGCGTTCGATCGCTCTGCGGGCCACATTAAGCGTTATGAACGGAAAAATAACGCTCAGCTTTTTGTGACTGCAACGAACCCATACTTTACTGTGAATTTTGTTTTTTTCATCGCCCAAAAGTTCATTGTGTTCGTTCCATAAATAAGTCATAACAATAGCTGCATTAATGCCAAACCGTTTTGCAATTTCAGTGTTAATATCAACATTCATATTAATCATCTCCTGTTAAATAATTTTGAAAAGAACGGTCGGCATACCGTTCAATTGTTTGAGCATTTATGCTTATATTCGATTTTTACCTGCCGAAAAAAATGCATTGAAATGAATTAATAGCCGTTATAAAAAACTGCAACTTTTATTTCTATTGCTTTTATAAATTGCTAAAGAAATATGCTTTTTCGGCTGGTTAGAGCTGGTTTTGAGGGGGAGAGGTGTGGAGAGGGGGAACAAAGCGACATTTCCGCAATTTGAATTTCGTTCGGATAGACTACCCCCTTGGGAGTAAATTAACGCTCCTGCTGTTCCCGCTGCCGTTTTCGGTACAATTCAAGAGCTTTAATGATTGTTTCCTCAATCTTTTCAGCTTTAGTTCCTTCCGGAAAGAACTTGCTGATTTTTTCTCTTGGTATTTTGAATTGTTCCTTTTGGTTTGGCTTTGCTTCTGAAAGAATAGAAAAAATGACATCTTCATTTAATCGTTCATTCTGCGAAAACTGCTTCATCTTGATTGCCTGAGCCAACGATGGAGTGCAATCCTCACACTCAATGGTATCAAAGAGCATTTTTTGCTGTTCTTTCGGCAAGTATGAAAGCTCAACCGCAGGTCGAAAAGCCATGGATTTCTCATCTACCATTTTAAGCAATTCGGGAATAAGCTCTGTTAAGCGTATATAACGCCGGATTTGTTCACGGCTTTCGCCTGATTTATCGCCGATTTTTTCAACAGACAACTTCTGCACCATTGGTGTAGAAGTTAAATCCGTCCTTTGACCTTGCCGATTCATAGCATCAAGCCGCATTTTATATGCCAGTGCTTTTTCGCTTGGCAAGATAAATTCGCGTTGCAGGTTGCTGTCAACCATGCGGATTGTAGCTGTTTCACGATCTATATCCTGAATGGTAACGGGCATTGATGTAAGCCCTGCAAGCTCACAAGCCCTTTTACGGCGGTGCCCTGAAATTAATTCGTATCTGCCGTCATCTTTTTGCCTTGCTAAAGCAGGGGTCAAAACACCGTGTTCCTTAATACTCTCAGCAAGCTCTTGCATTGCTTCATCGTCCTGCACCTTAAACGGATGATTTGGAAAGCTGTCAATATCACTAAGGGGAATGTTTATCAGTGATGCGTTATCGGCTTCATCAAAAAGCCCTTGTAGCTTATCGTTCCATTGTATTTTTGATACGCTGTTGTTCGCCATTTGCAAGCACCTCCTTCGTTAAGGATTCATATGCCTGTGCAACCTTGCCGTTTTTATCGTGCAGATAAATGCTTTTTCCTTCGGCTGTTGTTTCAACGGCCTTCACGGATAGAGGTATTTCTGTATCAAACACCTTAATGCTTTGCTTAAACCTGTCACGCATAGTGGATATGATTTCTTTGGCAAAGTTAGTTCGGCGATCAACCATAGTCATGAGTATTCCTTCAATTTTTAAAGGAGTATTCAAATGCTTTTTTACCTTTATAACCGTGGATAGAAGTGTTTCCAAGCCTTTTGTGGATAAAAAATGCGGCTGAGCGGGTATAATCACGCTGTCAGCCGCCACAAGAGCATTCATTGTTAGCATACCAAGGGAGGGCATACAATCTATCAGGATATAGTCGTATTTGTTCTTGATTTCGCTAATATAGCTTCTCAAAACTCTTTCGCGGCTCATTGCGCTTATAAGCTGAACCTCAAGGTTCGCCAAGTCAATATTGGCTGGAAGCAAATCAACGCCCTCATTGTTTGGAATGATTGCATATCCATCAGGTATAGGTTTTTCATCCATGGTCATTTGCATAATTTTGCAGAGGGTTGTTTCCATTTCATCAGGTTGTTGGTGCCCTAACGATATAGTAAGACTGGCCTGTGCATCTGCATCAATTAACAATACTTTTTTGCCTTGATTGGCAAGCCCTACACCTAAGTTAAGACAGGTGGTTGTCTTTCCGACTCCGCCTTTTTGATTGCATAATGCAATCACTTTACAGTTTGACATCATTGGTTCTCCTTTCTCAATTCAAATATGTTTCTTCTGCAAAACAATTGACGATTTCCGAAACAAGGTAATTTGCGCTTATTTCGTAAGTTTCAAACACCTTTAATTCGACAGGGTATTGTATGCCTGATAAAATAAATAACGATTTGATGACGTTAACAGCTGACAATAATTTCCCATTGTCATACATATCCCTGAGAAAATCAGTTAGCTCATTCATCTGCTCATTGCTTGCATAATTACGATAAATGCACTGCAATACTGGCGGAAGTTGTTCAGAAACTTCTTCTTTCACGAAAAAATGCAACAGTTTCATTGAATCAAAATCATCGGTCATAAATGGCAGCTCCTTTCTATTAAATTTAACCGTCTGCAAGCAATAACGGTTATGTAAAAAGCCGCCCTTTCAGGCGGCTTAAATCGAACCCTATCTATTTGCCAATATACCAATCGTTATAGGCGCTCCCTGTAATTGTGAAGCTGTTAGAATTCACCCTTGATGAAATCATCCCGGCGGGTGTCCAAAAATCATATGCATAACAGCTTACAGTGTAATTCTTTGTTCCATTTGGATACCATAACGGAATATAGTGTAAGCGTTCTCCATTGGCAGAATTATTTGATACAAATCGAAATACTCCTGAAACAAGTTCAAGTGTTCTATATTTCCCTGACACTGTTGAATAATTAAATTCCGGGAAATTTGCGTATGCTCTTTGTACAGCAGTATAAGCAGCACTGCTTGGAAAAAGCGTTCCGCTGACAGATATACGGGTTGGATAGTAATTTAATGAAAATCCATATCCTGATTTCATATTCCACACACCGTTAATAGATGCAGCGGATGGCGAATTATTGTCGGGCACAATGGTCGTTAATATTGTTTGACTTAATTCAAGTCCATACGTCTTTTTAACAATAGCACCATTTTCGTATACCCATTCAGACCATGTTGCTTTATTTGAATATGAGCTTGGCACATTGGTCATTGACCAATCAGACGGTTGGCTTTTTTCATAATTTGTATCCGGCGTCTGCGATTCCGCCTGTTTCACGACCGTTCGCGTTAAACTTTTCGTTTGAATTACTGTACCATCATCAATCAATTCACCGTATATTCTTGCGGAAGGTAAAATTAAAAATGCACTTGGAATTGTCCATTTGACATACACTAAATTATCTCCATAGGCTGGAATAACAACATCATATTTTGTTGTAGTGTAAATCAAAAGCGGCCCCATATATACCCTAAATCTAACTGAAATGTTATAGTCCGGTGTGAAATCTACAGGTGATTGGTTTTTCACTCTAAAGCTGGTTATAACCTGAGTATTTAATCTATAAGCCGAATTGGGAGTGATTGGGTCGATACTTAAAGAATTTTCAACTGAATATGATATTGTCTTTGTATTATTACTGCCATTGGTTTCATAGCCGGTATTGTAAATTCCTGCTCCTTCAAGATAAACACCGCCCCATATTGAATATGAGGTTTCGCTTGGAATGGTTACTTGACTTCCGTTTACATATATTTCTCCGTTGGCGGGAATTGCATAAATACCGTTTATTTTTGAGCCATCAGAATTATATCCTTCAACATAAATCTTTGTGTTTGTATTGTTCTTATAGACATACTGAGGTGTTATTTTTTGGTAAACCCAAAGGTTATCAGCACTAACATAATAACCATCCTCGTCAATCAGCCGTATTTCTTTCAGCTCCACATCTGCTTTTACGATAGGGACATCTATCCATGTTATTTCTGCGGTACGGTCAATATCGCTTGACCAATGTGTCCATAGTTTAAAAGGAATTCTGTTACTTCCGTTTGTATTAGCACTGTTATCCGGTACTGTATAAAGTCCTAAATTACTGTATCGCCCAAATGATGAACTTTGGTTAACACCTTGATTATCCACATATAAATCTGAACCGCCGTTACTTGAATATACTGTGTTCCATGCACCGTTAGTCCAAGCATATAAGGCCCCCCTGAAATAGTTGTATGATGTCCAACTGTTTTCGGAAGTATAGGTGTAATAGGGGTATACATGCTGACCAGCGTAAATTGTTCCGCTTTGTCCGGCACTGCCGTTTCTTGCTGCTTGTGCGCCGGTAATATCATATAAGGTCACTTGATAACGGTTGATCTTAGGTTTTATCGGGACATAAAATGTCTTTACTGCACCGGATTTTAAAACAGAGCCACTTCCGTCAATCCAATCCTGCTTTGCTTCAACAACATAACTGGAGCGGCTACTATCTACTGTACTTGGTGATAGGCTTACATCAAACCATCGGGAACTTGTTGTACTGCCACTTAAATCAACATCTCTTGTAGTCCAACTTCCGCCTTGAAGTCTTACATATTGACGAACTCTTATTACTTGGCTTTCTGACGGAAAGTTTATAGCAAACCAAACACTGTCTCCCTTTACTGGATAGCCGTTTGAATAAGAAAAGTTTCCGAAAGAACTACCATTGCTACTTCCATAATAAAAGCTTCTGTCGGATTTACCTCCGCGCCATGCTTCGCAGATATTTACACTAAGATTCGGAGTAAAATCGGGCTTAGTCTCTGTATATGCAATGCCGACACCGTATCCGCTGTTGATAAGATTGTAAAATGTTCCACGGCTTGATAACGCTCCGACACCTGACCATAACCCTTGTCCGTCAGGGGTGTATAACATATTCGGATAAATCTTGTTTGTATAGTTTGAAATGAAGCCCCAACTTGCACTTGTGTTGCTTGAGCCGCCATTGCTACTTGCTCCTAAAAGCCACTTTCCATACAAGGCAAGCTCTGTCACAGTAACACTGTGATAAACACTTTGCAAGCGCACATCAAATAGCGGTTCAACAAGCACCTTATCACCATTTTTCAAGCTATCAATTGTGCCGATTCCTAACTTTGATAATATGGGGTTGAGATTGTTTTTGCTGCTTTGCCAAGAACCCATGTTATCCGGAGTAGGTAATGACGACGCAAAACCCATAGAAGATTCTTTATAACAGTCTGTGCTTGTTTTAGAGGTATTAAAACCGTTATTTTGATTGTTTATAAGTTGTTTTTTATTATATTTGTTATTAAATTTATAGGCTGAACTATATTCCATATTGCCGTATGACGTATTCCTGAAAACATCTATAACGGCACCGTTTTTTGTATTTCCGCTTTTATCAACAACCGAAAATCTATAACCCAAACAGTTGTCGCCGGTTGTTCTGATTGCATAACCATTCGGGCCTGCCGGATCTCCGGCTCCTGAGCCACCTGAAGAACTACCATCCCACGACAGGGCTGAAGCGGGTAGAGTTACCACCGAAATCAGTGTGCAAACCACAAGTAAAAAGGCCAAGCCTTTATATATAAGCTTTCGCATATTATACTCCTTCCTTGTTTTTGGATAATAAAAAAAGGACTTGACTATAAAGCCAAGCCCTTGCAGAGATTATTCTTAATGTGTGTGACAGGTATTTGCTTTTACGAGCTTACCGCATATAGGGCAAACGGTGTCAACAACAAATTGCTGACAAGTATTATTATCACCGTTCCCGACTTTTCTGCCGCAATCCTGACAGTAGTATAATGGGTCTTTTTTAATATCGTATTTGGGACATTTACTCATGTCATACCTTGTATAACCCCATTCATTCACTGCATAAAAGCTAGGGCACGAATGTGATCCGCATATTGGGCAACCCTGCAACTCCAGATTCGTAATATACGCATGGTTTTCTGCATTTTGACAATGATGATTCGGCGTTTTGCAATCATATTTTGTTTCGGAGTTAGTATCGCCACCAATCACGATTCCATCCGATTGCGTTGGTTCTTGCGTTGAAACGGGCTTGTCGGAATCTTTCGCAGGTGTTTTACTGTTGTTTGAATTGTTTGAATTTCCACCGCCGACATTTACAGTTAAGTCAGAGTTATCTTTATTCTCCGGATCATCAGTTGATGTTGTCGTTTGATCGGATGCCGTCGGGGCATTCACATTAATATCAGGGGAACTGATTGATACATCCGAACTTCCGGATGTATCATCTGTAGTCGGAATTTTGGATTTATCAGGTATTAAAATAATTGCCGTTATAACAAGGATTACGACAAGAAAAGCTGATGCACAGCTTATAAACAGCTTGTTTTTCAAAAGCTTTTTCATACAAACACTTTCCTTTCTATATCATTTTAATTTATAGCTTGATGTTACGGTGACTGGAATACTCAGTTGGGTTACTTGCTTTCCTGCAAAATAAATAGGGATTAAAACTTTTAGCTGGCAAGTTAAATTCAATGTGTTATCTACCGAAAAATCAGTGTCTGGCATGGTGAGCATGTAAGTTACATTACCATCACTGTCTTTATTATAAAAATAATTGCCATCATTGTCCAGTGTGTTATCTTCTGTGAACGCAGTTACGAATTCCTCCTTGCTGATTGAGCCAGTATAATCATTACCGTTTTTTATGGAGGCATAAATATAAATGGAGTTTTGGATAATAAAACTGTCAAGTACTCTTTCAGTATTGCCTTTCGTATACTGAACAATGGAAAGAATGCTTGCGTAAGTCAAAACAAGGGACAATACCATTGCTGTGATTAAAACAATTACCGCCGTTTTTATATGCGTCAAAATCAACACCTACTTCCAATACTGTTGTGAAAGACCTGAATACGTTGTAGTTAAGGTTATGGGGATTCTAATAACCCCAAAGCCCTTTACATAAGTCCGATAGGTGGTGATGATTGTAATTGTATCTCCAAGCTGTACAGTATGGTCAGAAATATTATAATAGGTGGATTGCCACGAATAAGCAGGAAATATGTCGATTTCATCAACAAGCTCATCATATCGTTCATCTACCTTACCGCTTGTTTGGCCATCCATGCAGGCTGATTCAATCATTTCCTTTGAGAAGTAGTCCATGTCTTGCTTGATTGTCAAAAATGAAAATACATTCAATATAAGCACAAGAAGCATCATTGAAACAAGGACAGATACCACAACATCAATATAACCTTCTCCGCGCTTAGATTTGATTATATTTATCATCCGAACATCGCCCCCAAGCTCGTCATAATTTCCGTACAGATGACGACGATATATACAGCCATAAAGCAAAACAGCATAACCATTGACAGTCTTTTCACCTTGCCCGGAACCTTTCCGGCTTGTACATTTAAAAGCTGTCTTAGAATATCCGCAAACTTGATGGACAGTGCCGCCCAATAGCTTTCGGTTTCATCACCTCGAAGTATCGAGATAAGACCACGAACCACATCGGATAACATTGAGCTTCCCACACGGCTTTCAAGACGAATGAGCGCTGATTCTGCGTTGCCCGAACGCATGTCAGCAACGGTAATATCAATTTCAGATTTAAGCTCCGGGCCAGCGATTTCTCTGTATTCATCGAGCATCCCCAAAACATTTCTGTCGTGGGATATTTTCTTTTCAATCGTAAATACAAGTCTTGGCAGTTCAAATTCGATAGCTTCCCGCTTCTTTTTAATGCGGGTCTGAACGCCCTTGCTTTCTTTAAAGTACATCGCAAATATAAGTGCAATTGTCAGTGGTGTTATAATGGGGAAAATAAAAAAAGCAGGAATTGTTAGCGAACCACAAATTCCTGCTTTCACGATCGCGTTGGCGATATGCTGCTCGGGGGTTATTTCCATGCCAGCTGTCCGCAAATCCGATTTTAATTGCATCCTATTATACTCGTTGAGCTTCAGGTGTTTGGCAATCAATGAAGCAAGGTCGGATAACCAAACTTCCAGAGTTTTGGTTTTCTTCTTACCTTTGCTTGTCAGGTTAGCCATTGCCTTAGTGGTTTTTAATGTTGGAATTCGCAAAAGATCGGCAAAGATAAAGTAAACTCCGATACCAAATAAAACTCCTATTATTATTTGAAGCACTTGATTCACCTCCTGTATTCAATGGGCTTTGTAAACTTATTTAGGAATAAAGTTGTTATTAAAATGACTACTCCGCAAATTGCAAGCACGAACTTGCCGGGGACTGTATTCATTAAAGTGTGATACCACGATTGATTGAGGAGGTATAAAAGCGGAATATTGCCGACTACCATGGCAACCATCATAAAATATTCTTTCCTCGGCTCCATCAGCTTGGTTTTTAATTCGTTATTGACAATCCTTACATCCGACAATTTTTTTATTACAGGCTCTAAGGTGTCCTTTAAATTTCTGTCGGTCTGACATTGAATCAAAGTATCTACCCATTCCCTAAAAATAGAGTTATCAATCTTATCTTTCAGCTTGTAAAGAGCAGCCTTGATATCTGGATTTATTGTCACATCACCCATGAACTCTCTGAAAATTTGATTGATCGGTGGTTTCAAAAATTCTATATTCTCCCTAATGGCTGTTACAATATCCTCGCTCCTGTTGTATGAGGTCGTAATGACCGACAGCGCGGTTTCCAGTTCTTGTTCGATGTGCTGGTTATAATACCCGATGGTCTTTTTGGAATAGGCAAAGGGTAAGAGAGCCAACGAAGCCGCGAAGATTGGTACTAAAAAGATATTGTCAATGAGGATTGCGAAAATCCCGCCGCAGAATAACAATGCAAGGGATACAGTACAAATTGTTGCAAACTGACCGTCTTTTCCGGTCACAGCAAGTGCAGTGTTAATAGATTTCAGAGCATTGGACAGCCTTCTTGTTTTCTTCTTACCCTGTGCAATACGGACTTTATCTCTGAGACTTTGCTTTGGTGAAACAAATTTCATCATATCGTCCGTGACCTGCTCCGGTGTCAGTTTTAAAAGTAATATAATAGCGACAATCATAAAGACTGAAGCTATAAACGGTAAAATAATCATTTATGAAAGCTCCTTCCTTGAAAATCTATCAATGATTTCATATGGCGCACCGCCGTCAATGAGGATACGTTTTAAGTTATCGGAAATAGTGACATTGCGGGTAAATCTGCCTGTAATCTGATATTTACCGTCTATAATTTCATTTTTATCAATGTGATAGCAATAAAGTGAACTGTACTCGATTTCTCCCTTTGAGTTTACAAAGGCTTCACTTATATCCATAACCTTACGGGTGCCGTTTCTCAGACTGCTTGTTGATACAACAAGGGGGAAAGCTTCAACCGTTTTGTGCAAGGCAATCTGATAATCGACGGCTGCTTCTTTCAAATAAAGGCTCGCCGTTCGGCTATATGCCATCTGTGCTGTTTTAGCATGAATGGTAGAAATAACGGTGTGTCCTGTGGTGCTGGCTTCCACCGCTTCATATGCTTCGCGGCTTCGCATTTCACCGAATATAATCAGACTCGGATGGAAGCGCAGCGCCATAATCGCAAGCTTTTCCTGTGGGACATTGAACTTTTCGTTATCTGAATATCTGGCCTGCGTATGAACCACGTTGTTGACTATTTTGCCTTCCACACGTTTTTGAAAGTAAAGCTCCCGGCATCCGCTTTCAATGGTGTAAATACGCATGAGGTTATCTGCCTGTTCACAGATGCAATTCAGCAGAGTAGTCTTACCACTTGAGGTTTCTCCGGCAATTAAAAAAGAAGCCTTATGTGCCATACAGACCTCTAAGAACTTCATCATATCTTCGGTAAGGGTATCGCCGGTGATTAGATTTTCTCTGGTAATATTCTGAGGATGCAACACACGCATAGAAGAAGCAATACCTACATTACTGTCAACAATCGGGTCTTTCATTGCCGCGATACGAATATTGTTTGGCAAATGACCTTCCGCCAAGGGGGACGCATTGTCAATAATCATGCCACTTCTTTGTAACAACCTCTTTACAATATCCTTTGCGTGCTGCGGTGAGAAAAAATGCTCCGAAAGCTTTACAATCCTTCCATCCCTGTAAATGGCTGTAACATCATCCCATGAATTGATATTGACTTCCTCAATTTTATGACATAGTGGCGGTTCAAGGAACGGTGTTAATATTGAAAATCTCACCATTTCATCATAGATACGAGAAGTGAGGGAATCAAAATTATAACCGGGCGCTTCGTATTTTCCGTCCCGTATAAATTTTTCGATATATGATTTGATCTGTCCTGTTTTGTTTTCGTCCGTAAGTGCGCCTGAATAATTGGTCGAGATAAATTCCTGTGCCAACGCAAGGACAGACTGCAAGCTGATTGTTTCCATCTTTACACCACCATTTCAGCCAGTGTCTTCAATATATTCAGATAACTTTTTTTACGGAATTTGTTCAGCATTAAGCCCTCGATTCCTTGCTGTTTTACTTCCTTTGAATAAGGTAAAACAAAGGAAGGCTTGCCGTAGAAGCTTTCCGACTTATTAATTTCCTTACTCGGTTCTTTCTCCGTTTGATTCAGCACCATAATATGCTCAGATAACCTGTAAACAGGATCGGTGTATAACGGTAAAACAGATGAGAAAAAGGAAACACTTTTTAAGTCTGGCAATCCGATACGCAGGATTTTATCTGCCTGATTGATTGCGTTTATTGACAACTGTTCTTCAAGGCTTGATGAGCAATCGACGATCACGATATCAACAAGACCTTTGAGAACAGTTAGAAATGCTTTTGCTTTTTCTTTGTCATATGCGGGGTATGTGTATTTGTTTTCTCCCTGTCTATATCCCACAAACCCGAAATTGACTTTGCCTTTTATCGTATTAATATTTTTTAGCACTTCGTTTTCGGTTATCTCTGTTTTTGAAAGAGCATTACCGACAGATTGAATATCAAAACTCTTATCTCCGGCAAATACGACAGGCAAAGATGGTGTATTGTAATCCGCAAAGACAACGATTACAGAAGCCTTATATATCCTGTAAATATATTCAGCAAGTTTGACGGAAATAGTTGTTTTGCCGGAATTAGGGCTTCCCCAAACGGCGATAATTTTACTCATCTTATTTCACCTCGCTTGTAAACACCTTATTCTGTACATCCAAAAAGCTCTGGGCAGTTTCCTCGCTCCCTCGATAAACAAGCGCCAGTCTTATCTTTGCGTTCTCATCATATTTGGCAAGAAGCGTAGCCTGTGTCTGATTAACGAGTAGAGTTACGGAAGCGGGAAGTTCAATGGAACCGTCCTCTTTTGGAGCTTGATCCTCTAAATCGACACCCTTTGAGGATGTTGTAGTAATCACTTTTACATAGGTCAGTTCTGCGGGAATAAACACATTGGAGCTTTCTGTCACTACAAGGCTTACAATATCACCATTCTGTAGCTTACCGGAAAGTCCATCTGAGAAGCTTTTAACAGAAATACTCATAGCAAGTTCGTTACCATTCAGAGAATTTATAATATCACTTGCAGTGTCCTTTTTCAGTCCAACCATTTCAGGGTAGATATTTACTCCTGCATACAGATCGGTTTTTGCAGCCTTGCCGATAACAAGTTTTGTATCGGTTATAAAACCATCCTTAACCCCAAGCTTTCCAATTTTGACATTAACAATATCATCGGAGGTGATAACCTTACCTTCCGGAATCAGGCTTTTTGCTTGAACGACAACAACCTCACCGCTTGAAGCCTTATTGATGATGGGTGATATACCAAACATAACGGTAACAGCTAAAATGATGCAGAAAATACCGATAAATGTCCTGTTTTTCATAATAGAATCCTCCTTACATTAAATAAGCCAATATCACTCCAATGCTTAAATACGGCACTAAAGGAAAAGACTTTTTTAAGCTTTCTTTTTTAATTTTTCTTATAATAACTGTTGAAACTACGGCTATTAGTAATCCTACGATTATTGCAAACAGACCTTTACCCAAGCTCAGTAAGAAACAGGAAGCCGCCATGATCTTGAGATCAGCTCCGCCATAGGAACCCGGATTTAATACTGCTACGATTAGCTGTGGTAATGTTAGAATAACAGCGCTAAGAAGCATAAACGGAAGATGATTAAATTCAATGTTTATAAAACCAGTAATCAATATAGCGATTGGAACAAAGTCTGTGACCTCTCGTTTTTTAGTATCGCTGTTAGAAGCAAAAAGCAGAATAAATAACAGAATCAAACCTTTAATTAAGGTCAGGCTTAGTCCAAACCTGAAATACATTAAACCTGATACAATCACAGGAACATACAAATTTATCATGCTATCCTGTTGCCAATGTGCCTTAGCATACTTATTGACAGCAAATCCAATTCCAAATGACAATATTAAGAAGAAAAAGCATATAAACACAGGCTCAAACATCTTCAGCATCGTATCAGATATTGGTATGGGCAAGACACCTACGGGTCGAATTAGATTAAAATCAATCATTTGTTCACTCCTTAAATGTAAGAATGGGAGTGGATAAAAAACCACTCCCATTCAATTGAATAATTACGCCATCGAAATATGCGGATTTCCAGCCGCCGTTGCAAAAATTTGATGGAGCATTCCCGGATTGCCACTTAGCATTAAAAAAGCCCCAGATGCAGTTGAAGTACCTAAAAGACAGTTGACTATTGATGTTGGGTTGGCATCAATAATAAGTCCTCCTGTTAGGTTCTTGCAGTTTGAAAATGTGCTCGCAAGATTTGTTACACTGCTTGGAATATAAGGTGCATGTTTTAGATTCACACAATCCAAGAAAGTGCTGCCCATCAAGGTCGTTCCGTTTGGAATGGCTGAGCCTGTTTGTAATGCTGTGCAACCGCTAAAAGTGCTTGTAAGATTGGTAACAATATCAGGGATAGTAGGAGCATACATCAACCCTTTGCAATTCTGAAATGTGCTTTTTAAGCTGGCGACAGTTCTGAATTCGGTTTCATCCTCAAACTTTACCCTTGCCGGAATCTGACCGACAATCTTGCCGTCCATAAACTGACCAAGATAACCTGCATTGTAGGATGAAAGGCTGTCATTCAACGTAACTCTATTGGTTCCGTCCTTTGTAACCTCCCACAAATCCATATTAACAGGCTGTCCCCAGTTGTCTATGCCGATGGTTTTGTTATCTGGCGACTGATCTGCCGGAGCTTTAGGCTCGCTGGGTGTTTGGCTACTGCTTCCTGATTGTTCAGAAGTCGGGCCTTCAAACAGCGAGCTTATCCTATTTGTGCTTGTGGGCATGATGACATCATGATTTAATACATACGTCCCACCAAGCAAAACCCCGCCAATCACAACTGCTATGATTGCTTTGATGCCGGAATCAACAAATCCAAATGCCTTTTTGTTCCCAAACACCTTTTTCACTCGGCTTAAAACTGATTTCATATTCAAGATTCAAACCTCCTTCCGGCATAAAAAAGACCTTTTTAACCGGCAAAGTTAAAGAGGCCTGTGATTTTGGTTGTGAGGGTCGGAAGGATGGTGTCGCCAAACAAAGCGTAAAGACCACCCAAGAGCAGAGCACCTATGACAACTGCGATAAGGATTTTAACACCGGAATCCACGAAGCCCTCGGCTTTATGGTTGGAAACAGTCGCTTGAACACGACCGATGAAAGAAGACACCTTGTTTTTTATAGATTTAAACATGATTTTTTACCTCCAAACATTTTTGATTTGATGATGATTAGCCTGCGAAGTTGAAAAGCCCTTGAATTTTAGTAGTCAAGGTCGGAAGGATGGTGTCGCCGAACAAAGTGTAAAGGCCGCCCAAGAGCAGAGCGCCAATGACAACAGCAATCAGGATTTTGACGCCGGAATCCACGAAGCCCTCAGCCTGATTGTTGGAAAGTGCAACCTTTGCACAGGTGAACATAGACTTAACTTTGCTGATAATTTTTTTCATAGGGATACCTCTTTCTTTTTCAGTTGGTTAAAAAATTAATGATTTTGAATTTGATTTGCTTGTTGTCGTAATCAGGGAACAGTGCTGTTTCCAAATACAGCTACAGCTTTTGCCGTTTTCGTCTCCGGGAACAGCATGGAAATTTTGACTTGCATATCAATCTTTTTACCTCCTTTCATCAATTTAGCCCCGCCCGTTAAGGTGAGGCTATGTAAAATCGGCAATAAAAAAAGCCGCTTGCTTTTATAAAAAAACAAGCGGCCATAATGAATATTAAAAATAGTTGCATTTGTTTAGAGATATAAATCAATCGTCATATCTTCCCATTGATTTTTACGAAGATAGAAGCCACATGATTTACGATATTTTTCAGCTTCTTCAAAACTAATTTTAAATGACCAAAATGGAGGAATAGCATCACTGGATTTATATGATAAGGAATCAGACGAATAAGGAGCTGTTGTTCCCAAACGCCTACCTGAGTACCGTTCTGCACAGGCAGCAATAAAGTCAAAATAAAGCTCATAAAACTCAAGGACTGTTTCGACAAAGTTAATTGTCGAAACAGTCCTTTTTACTATATTCGATTACTTTGTCCCCGTAGAACCAAAACCGCCTGTACCTCTTGTCGTGTCTGAAAGTTCTTCAGATTCTATAAAATCAACTCTTAAAAACGGTGTGACCACAAGCTGTGCGATTCTTTCTCCGCTCTCGATAATGGCTGGGTTTTTTGAGTGATTATGCAGCGCGACCATTATTTCACCGCGGTAATCGGAATCGATAACACCGACTTTATTTGCCGGCGCGAGTCCCTTTTTGGACGCAAGACCGCTTCGCGCGTAAATAAGACCCGCATACCCTGTCGGTATTTCTGCTGCAAGCCCGGTTTTTATCAAAACTGTTTCACCTGGAGCTATTGTTACCGTATTATCGATACAAGCGTATAAATCCGCGCCTGCTGCATATTCTGAGCCGTATGTCGGAAGTACTGCTTTTTCGTTTAACTTTCTTATTTTCACTTTTTGCATTGCTTTTTTCTCCATTTTTTTAGATGTAACTACCGTCCCATAGTTCTATGTTGCCTTGTTTCAGGGATTTTTTCACATCTATAATTCTTTGGTTTTCTGAACCTCTGAATTTTATTTTTATGTTTTTTAGTTCCTCAACAAATCTTCCGTCAACGAGGATGTCTATATATCCGAGAATTTCTTCAACTGTTTCGATGCTTTCAGCTTTTCCTGCAAGCAGTTCTTTTTCAAGATCATATCCAGTATAGCACCAAACTGATTTTTCCGGATATTCGCTTTTAACTCTTTTCAGAATTTCTAAAACTGTAGGTTGATTATTCGGATCAAAGGGTTCTCCTCCGAGCAAGGAGAACCCCTTTATATAGTCAGGTTCAAGAGATTTAAGTATCTGCTCAGTCTGTGCTTCAGTGTAGGGTTTACCATAACCGAAATCCCATGCTTCGCTGTTGAAACAGCCCTTACAACCATGGTTGCATCCGCTCACAAATAAAGAAACTCTTATTCCCGTTCCGTTTGATATGTCATGAGGTTTGATTTTTGCATAGTTCAAGAAGAACCCTCCTATACCAATCTCAATTATAAACGTCGATAAAATTGAGTAAACGATATTTTTATCGTTACTTTTATCTGAGATTAGTATTATATATGCAGCACCCTTGCCTTGATTTCTTTTGTCTTACCGACATTCCAGAAGTTCTCGCCAAGATAACCACAGGTGCGCCTTGTGACATTGAGTGTTGCGTGTTCTTTGTTATGACAGTTGGGGCACTCCCACTCGTCGTCATCGTTGATGATAATTTCACCGTCAAAACCGCATTTCTGGCAGTAGTCGGACTTTGTATTAAACTCTGCGTATTGGATGTTTTCGTAGATATAGCCTACAATTTCTTCAAGAGCTTCGAGGTTGTGCCCCATGTTTGGAATTTCAGCATATGAGATCGCACCGCCGGACGAAATTTTCTGGAACTGGCTTTCGAAATCGAATTTGCTGAAAACATCAATATCTTCTCGAACATCAACATGATAGGAATTTGTGTAGTAGCCTTTGTCGGTGACATCCTCTATCGTACCGAAGCGCTTTTTATCTATTCTTGCAAAGCGGTAGCATAGGGATTCCGCTGGCGTACCGTAAAGACCGAATCCAATACCGGTTTCCTTCTTCCATTTATCGCATGCTGCGCGCATATGTTTCATAACACTGAGTGCAAATTCCGTGCCTGCAGGATCAGTATGGCTGACACCCGTCATGAGTTTTGTCATCTCAAAAATACCTATATAGCCCAGCGAAATAGTAGAATAGCCATCCATCAGATACTTTTCAATTTTCTCGCCCCTGCCAAGCCTTGCTATTGCTCCGTACTGCCAGTGAACGGGGCTTGTGTCCGAAGTGACTTCCCTGAGCGCATTATGACGGCACATAAGCGCCTCGCGGCAAAGCTCAAGCCTTTCGTCAAGAAGACTCCAGAACTTGTCTTCGTCACCCTTCGAAAGGATCGCAATTTGAGGAAGGTTCAGGCTGACAACACCTTGATTAAATCTGCCCTCGAATTGGTACTCGCCCTTTTCGTTCTTCCATGGTGTTAAAAAGCTACGGCAACCCATGCAGCTGAAAACATTACCTTCATAATTTTCACGCATTTTCTTCGCTGAAATGTAATCCGGATAAAGCCTTTTCGACGAACAGACTACGGCAAGCTTCGTGAGGTAATCGTACTTTCCACCGGTTAAATTGTTGTGTTCGTCGAGAACATAAATAAGCTTTGGGAATGCGGGCGTTACATAAACACCAGCTTGGTTTTTTACCCCCTTGATACGCTGGCGGAGAATTTCCTCGATGATAAGAGCGTTTTCTTTTATATATTCATCATCTTCTTGAAGGTTCAGGAAAAGAGTAACGAACGGAGACTGTCCGTTGGTCGTCATTAGTGTATTGATTTGGTACTGTATTGTTTGAACCCCGGAACGAAGCTCGTCCTTGAGTCTTGCATCAACGATTTTTTCGATAATTGCTTCAGGGACTTCACCATCGCACTCGGCAGTAATTTGAGTTTTGAATTTATTGTAACTCGTGCGAAGATATTTACCTAGATGGCGTATATCCACCGACTGACCGCCATATTGACTGCTAGCGACAGCAGCGATAATCTGGGTCAGTACCGTGCAGGCTACCTGGAAGCTTTTCGGTGTTTCAATCATTTTACCGTTCATTACGGTTCCGTTATCAAGCATATCACCGATATTTATAAGGCAGCAGTTAAAAATCGGTTGGAGGAAGTAATCCGCATCATGAAAATGTATCGCGCCCTCTTCGTGCGCTTTTATAATTTTTTCTGGAAGAAGAATTCTTTTCGTAAGGTCTTTTGACACTTCGCCTGCAATAAGATCACGCTGTGTTGCAGCCGTTACGGCATTTTTGTTGGAGTTTTCCTCCATAACATCTTTATTTGAGTTCTTTATAAGGCTCAATATCGATTCGTCCGTGGTGTTGGCTTTACGGACAAGCGCTCTTGAATAGCGATAGATTATATATGCTTTGCCGAGGTTGAACTTCCCTTTTGCCATGATCCCAGACTCGACCATGTCCTGTATATCCTCAACAAGTAGGCGTGAGCGGTTTTTCGACTCAATCGAAGAAACGATTTCTTCAATTTCGTCTTCAGACAAACGGTCCTCTTCTTCAACCGCAAGGTTGGCCTTTTTAATAGCTTTTATAATTTTGCTTCTGTCGAAATCGACGGTCTGGCCGTCTCGTTTGATGACCTTCATGATGCTTTCCTTTCAGACATATGTAGTTGGTTTAATTAGTTGTTATTTTTGCAGTGTCGATGTTTAACCGGAGGTGTTAACTCCGATGATTTAGTATAGCATATCAAAAAAATAAAAACAACTATATATTGACCGAAATCTTGCACAAAAAACAATATGTTGTGTTTGTATACAATAACGATAACTGATTTTTTTCCTTTAAAATCAGATTTTTTTCCATAATAGTGATTGAAAATCAACCTTATATAATGTATAATATTTGGGGAGCAGTTTATTATAATATATCTGGCCAAGAAAGGAAAAGATATGTATAAATTTAACGGTATTGGAAGCAATATGTCAAATCTGTTTATGCTGTCTGATGCAAAATCAAGGTCCATTTCTGCAGAAAACTTTACAGGCGAAAAGGGTAAAGGCGGTATGGCAACTGAAGGCACTGGGATGCAGTGTGCAAGAGACCTCGGTCAGGGCTGGAAGGTGTCTCCATATTTCATCCTTGAGGCTGGAAAGACAGTCGAAATTGCCGCGATCGATGGACCGGGTGTGATCAACCATATTTGGACTACTGTAAACTCAAGACTTGTAATTCTTCGTATCTACTGGGATGGCTCAGAAACACCTTCAGTTGAAGTCCCCATTGGTGATTTTTTCTGTAACCCTTTCGACACACACTATCAAATCAGCTCTCTCGCGGTTTGCTGTAACCCTAACAAGAGCTTAAATTGCTATTGGGATATGCCTTTCAAAAAAAGCTGCCGTATGACTGTCGAAAACCTTGATGACAAAGGTTACTACTTTTACTATCAGGTTGACTACTCATTGACCGAAGTTCCCGATGATGCTGCCTATTTCCATGCTCAGTTCCGACGCCGTAATCCGCTACCCTATAAAGATATCTATACTATCCTTGACGGTGTAACCGGCAAAGGTCAATTTGTCGGCACTTATATGACTTGGGGTGTCAACAACAACGGTTGGTGGGGCGAAGGAGAAGTCAAATTTTACATTGACGGCGACGACGAATTCCCGACAATTTGCGGCACTGGCACAGAGGATTATTTCGGCGGTGCATATAATTTCGATGTTAACGGAAAATATACAGAGTACACCACTCCATATAGCGGTATGCCGACAGTTACCCGTCCCGACGGGCTTTACTCAGCAAATCAAAGATTCGGGCTATACCGCTGGCATATAAATGACCCGATAAGGTTCGAAACTGACCTTCGTGTAACTATTCAGGCTCTCGGCTGGCGCAGCGGTGGAAGATACCTTCCTCGTCAGGATGACATATCATCTGTTGCTTATTGGTATCAAACACTACCGTCTGCAAAATTCCCTAAGCTACCGGACAGGGATTATCTTGAAATAATATAGAAAAATAAGGGTTGAGAGAAATTAATGCACAAATCAATTCATTCCCAACCCTTATTTTCATCAATTTTGTCCATTTACTAAATCGGATATATTTTATAGAATTATAATATAGCGCGATTTTTGTAAAATAAATAATTCTTTTGGAGGTTTTTTTACATGACCGAAACCATGAATCACGGCGAGCTTGGCATCATTGCTCTAAAAAGCTGCAATAAGCTTGGAGATATGATTGACCAACATATCGTTGGTATGAGAGGCTCCGGGCACAGCGTTCAGTCCTATCTTATACCTATCGAACAGGTTCGTTTTTCAAACGGAGAAGGTAAGGTAAAACTCCTCGATTCTGTACGCGGTAAAGATATCTACATTCTTGCGGATGTCGGAAACTACAGCGAAACCTACCGAATGTTCGGCTTTGAAAACAAAATGGGACCGGACGAGCATTTCCAGGATATCAAGAGAACTCTCTCGGCAATCGGCGGTAAGGCTAATAGGGTAACTGTTATAATGCCCCTTCTTTACGCCTCTCGTCAGCACAAGAGAAAAGGTAGAGAATCTCTCGACTGCTCAATGGCACTCAACGAGCTTCAGAACATGGGTGTCAATGCGATTATTACCTTTGACGTTCACGACCCGACAATTCACAACTCCATTCCTAACACCTCTTTCGAGAATATCTATCCGACATACACTATGATTAAGAAGATGATCGAAACCGAAGGTCTACCGGCTGTCAGAGACAATATGACCGTTATAAGCCCTGACACAGGTGCGATGGACAGAGCGATTTATTACGCAAATGTCCTTGGTCTTGATGTTGGTATGTTCTACAAGCGTCGCGATTTCCAAAGAATTGTCAACGGCAAAAACCCGATTATTCAGCATGAATACATCGGTGGCGATCTCAGCGGAAAGAACGTTCTTATCGTCGATGATATGATAGCTTCGGGCGAGTCCATAATTGATATTATAAACGAAATTGGAAAGTATAAAATCGGCAACACCTATGTTGCATCAACCTTCACGTTCTTTACAGAAGGTGTCGAAAAGTTTGATAAACTCTACGAAGAAGGAAAGCTGACAAGGATGTTCACGACTAACCTTTCCTATGTACCGGAAGAAGTCAAGAAAAGACCTTGGTTTGTTGAAGTTGACTTATCAAAGTTCATTGCCAAAATCGTCAACACCCTCAGCTTTGACCACTCTATATCATCACTCCTCGATGCCACAAAGAGACTGCAACAACTTATTAAAAGATACGAAGCAGCTGGGGATTAAATAAAATAAAATTAGTCAAACGGCAGAACCTGCGGTTCTGCCGTTTGAGTTTTAATTAGATTAGAAAAGAAAAAGTATTGACAAAATAGGCTGCGTAAAGTATAATATCCGTCAGTGACAATTTAATATAGGGGTGTAGCCAAGTGGTAAGGCACAAGACTTTGACTCTTGCATTCCGATGGTTCGAGTCCATCCACCCCTGCCAAAAATCCGAAAGCTCTCGCTTTCGGATTTTTCATTTGTGTCCGTAGGCACAACATCATTTGCGTGCAACGCGCGCAACATCATTTGAGCGTTAGCTCAACTTCATTGCCGCCCCGCGCGGCACAAATGAACGATGTTACGGCTTTGCCGTAAATGAAGTTGCCTTCGGCAAATGATGTGGGTTTTCGCCCAATGATGTTGCGCTTCGCGCAAACGGAATGAAGCCGTTAGTTTGTGCGCTGAAATGCAGTTGGTTTTTAGTTGAAATTATGATATAATTATTCTATGAAAGGTGGTGGCATCGTGAGAGAAGATAAGCTCGGTGATCTTTCAATGGAATTATCTGTTTAGGTTTTACAATTAACAAAGGAACTCCGTGCAAATCACGAAAATGTAATATCAAATCAGATCGGCAGAAGCGCGACAAGCATTTGTGCAAATATTGCTGAAAGTAAATACGCTCACGGTCGCGCCGATTTTATTGCAAAGCTTGAAATTTCATTGAAAGAGACCAACGAAACGAGCAAATGGCTTGAAATGCTTTGGAAAAGTGAGTATATTGATGAAATGAGGTATAAAACACTTGACCGCAAGTGCTCGACAATAAGATTTTTACTTGTGAAGTCTATTACGACAGCGAAAAACAATCTCAATACGGCGACGGAAGGAAAAAAGTGATATTTTACATAGAATCCGTATACGGCGATATACTACTGCATGGAAAAGGAATTGGAGAATCAGAACTTCGAGAAAAAACTAAAGAAATATTTAATCTTGTTAGCGAAAAGGAGTTTCCCTCCGCTTTTGGTATGCGCTATGGTTATGAAGTGATTCCTTTTGATCCTCATGTTAAGGTGGATTATGTAATAGACTTAGATACACATTGGGTGTATAAGCCAGTATATAATACATAGACTTCGTTACAAGCATGGCTTTATACCCCGTCGGTCAACGGTCAAGCGCAACACCCATCATCGCCAAGGGGTTCGTGTACCCTCGCGAGAAAAAGCGTGCATCTAAATCGTAGTGTCACGGCTTTTCATCTAAATTGTAGTCACAACACAGCAAAGGCACATCGTAACGCGATGTGCCTTTGGCACGAGAAGTGCGCTGCGCGCATGAAGCGAGGCTACGCCTCGTGAAGTGCCTGCGGGCGTGGGTGGCACACTTAGCCTCACTTTGCGGCGCAGCCACAATACTTCACTGCGGCAAAGCCGCAACTTCACTATTGAAAACCTCATAAGTGTATGGTATAATATGTTAGGAAGTGAGGTGCGCTCAATGTCTAATTCAAAACTTCGTACTCAATCAATGAATTTTGCGGTTTCAGTAATCAACTTCGTCAAACAACTCAAAGAAAAGCGTGAATCAATCACTTCTAACCAGATCGGCAGAAGCGGCACATCAATCGGTGCGAACATCCGCGAGGCACAATACTCTCACAGCAAAGCCGATTTTATCGCGAAGCTTCAAATCGCACTTAAAGAGGCAGAGTTATGCTAATCGCTTCAATCAACACGGCGAAAAAGAACAATTAGATTTTTGTAATTAGAGATAGGTTCATGTCTTCAATCAAAAATTCTGCAGGCATCTTTATGTCAATAGTCTTTTAATATTATAATGGAAATATATAGGTATTTGTGATATTATTCAAGCAAAGGCAATGATAGAAAAGATAGTACTTATTTAAATAAATTATCTACATACATGGAGAGATTTATTGATGGGAATAATATTTGAAATATTTATTGAAGGGCTTTTAGGTGCAACAAAAAGTAAAAAAGTCCCAATAATAGTTAGATTAATGATAACGTCAATTTTATGTGGACTATTAATTACAATAGGAATCTTAGCCGGTATTTCAGCATTAAATGCTACGGGGATTTTAGGCGCAATTATTTGTTGGATTATTTCATTTGGGTTTATGGTCTTATGGCTTTTCTGGTGTGTTAAAATCATTCAAAATAAAAACAAATAGCATACATCCTTTTTCATTACCTCTTTACATAAAGACTATCGATTTTTGTCAATGACAAACTTCTCTTTACATCTCGTACACAATGCAATATTTCGCACTTTGCTTTTTGCAAGGTGCGTTTTGTTTTTCCATGCACTGTAGTGGCATTTTGTTTACTCATTATTGTCGGCTATATTAATTCTATTATCAAATCCCCGCTTGATCAAATAAACAAATACTATTAATAAAACAATACTGAAGATTATAACCCAATCCGCTGATATGGACCAGAAAATTTTCCAGTCTAAAAAATCATCTATTTCAATCAGAATTGCGAAAAATCCAAATGCAGAAAGATACCCGGCGACAACCTTGGCAGCTCCTCTAAAATAAATGTTTAATCGTTTTCCGCTTAGATCAGTCCATATCTTATGCACAATCCAAACACCCAACGCGATGGTCGCTGATAGAAGAAGCAACATAATTATTGCTTCGGGGTTGCTTAGGATAAAATATGCAGCTATGATAGCGTAGACAATATAGGAGCATCCATTTCCGCTGCTACCTGATCCGCCTTTTTTACCACCACCTCCACCACCGCTTCCGCTGCTTGTTTCTCTAAATACATAATGATTATTCACATTGCTTTCAATGGAGCCGTTCGGGTCAAATCCTCCACCATTAAATCCATCTAACATCGATATACCCCTTTCGCAAGCGCCATATTTACTCTCTGTTTATATTATATTATTTTATGTGTCCGTTAAATGGGACTTACGAAATATTTACTGATTTACCACAAAAAAGCTTATAATAGCTATCCCCTCCGAACATATGATATACGCTTCGAATATGAAGGAACGGATGTTATAGCATGCAGCTTAAGCCATATATCATTGAGATTGCGTATGTTAGTGGATTACTTCACCACCAATGAAAGCCGGATATTTAACTTGTCCCCGTAAAATAAAAAACAAGAAAGAACAAAAGCTTTGCTACGCAAAGCATATTTTAATAAATCGTTGACATGAAAATAAATGCATGCTAAAATTAAGTCAATAAATCAAGAAAAAAGGAATTGATGATATGAACGATTATGATATTTCTTATTATCCTCCTAAAAAGCAAGTTACCAAAAAAGAAGTTGTGTTAGGAGTATTAATAATCACTATTCCTCTGATAATATTTTTAGCTGTAATGATTTTGCCCTCGTATTCGAGCGACTTGGATACGAGAGTTCTTTGTGGCGATATAAGATTTTTTATGATTTTGCTATCTTTTGCGGTTGCTATTGTAATCAGTTTTATAATTGATTTTATATTAGCAATAATAAAAAAACCAAGCATAAACTTAACAAAAACAATACTACAGAGATTGGTTGTATTGCTTCTCTTTTGTATGATGGCAATTGGTTCATATCAGAGAGTAGAAAGTGCGTTTAAAGATTATTATGCAGAAGATGTTTATATTACTGGAATCGTTGAAATTTATATTCCGGAGATTGATGGAACCAGACCTAAGGTAAAATTTATAAACAATACGAACACATATTATGTTTTTCAATTAGATGTAAATCTAAAGAAAGGTTCGTATTATAGGTTTAAGTATTATGAATATAGCAATTTGCTTTATATAATTGAAGAAATAACAGAATAGTGTATTGCTTCTTTTTATCTTACAATTTATAATTCTTTCAAAGGCGGTGATATTGATTAAAGAAAAGTTAGTTAAATTCGGTAAAGTTATTTTAGTAGTTCTTTTTATACCATTTTTAATTTTGATAATAATTGGAGTTTTCCTATATACGCCGATTGATTTCATCAGATACCGCATTACAAAGTATTACAAAGATACAAAAGAAAAATACACATGGATGTCAACCTCATCATACTATATTCGTATGTATGACTCGATCATGAAGGCTGACTTACCAATCGAATATATCAGACGCAAGGAAGTTCGCTTAAACGGTTATGGTTATTTCTTTTATAAAAATTTTCTTATATTAGATTACTTAATGTTTTACGATAAAGAAATAAATGCTTGGACAGCCGAAGTAATTGAAGATGAAGGTTATATAAGAGTCGAAGAGGCGGTCAATAGAGATATTCAAGAATTCAACGAGTACATGAACGCTGAAATCGTTAACAGAGCGGCTATTTTAGTATGCAACGATGAAATTGATAAGTTCAGTATTCAAGAGCTTGAGAACTGTGAAATTTTGTTGGTTGCACAAGACGACATTACAACCGCATTGAAAAATTTTATTACAATTCATGATTAATCGAACAATTTACGCCGAGCCCTTTTAATATGGGTTCGGCGTATTTGTTATGCAACAATATTCAAGTATTATTTTGTTTGATTAAGAAGTCTTATATAGTGATTTGTTTCACGCAGGGTGTGGTCTGCTAAAAGCGGTAGAATTATAGAGCGGATTTTGCATTCGGCGATACCTTTTGTTGCTGCTGTTTTAAAATCACGATATGATTTTGTTCCCTCGAGCGTTTCAGTTGTCACAGTCTCAAGCATCGCGTCGTTGGCGGATAGTGCTTGTTCGATGAGAGCGCTGTATTCAGCCGCAAAATCATTCGCTGTATTAATTAGCTCACCTTCGGACGGGTCAAGTAAGCCTCGTATAAAGAGTGCATGCTCCAGCATAATCTGATCCCAAAACAGTTCCATATCTCTTGTGTTGTGGTCCATGTCCTGACCTTGCTCAAGCGCCGTCAGATGGTCGCGGTACATCCTTGCTTCTCTCCTGATGTGGTCAACAAGAAGCGGGTAATTCATTGTAAACATATTACATGATAACATACCGTTAAGTATTTGAGTTTTAAAGTCAATCAAGCTGTTTATCAGCGGTAATGCTCCGGTATTCAATTCACGGACAGCACGCACAAGACTTGAATTAACATTTGGATTAACTCCACTGTGAAGCGCGGCTTCTTGTGTCGTCAGATTTGTGTCAATTGCGATTCCAGTAAAGTTCTGCGTCTTTTGCTCAGAACCCAGCGTGTAATCGGTGATAAACTCTCCAGAGTGTAGAGCTTCATAACTCACGATTCCATTGCTAAGTCGAATTGCATTTCGGAGAAGCTTTTCGAACTCAACCTTATATTTATCAGCTGCAACAGCGAAAGAAGCGTTCTTTGGAGTGAATCCTGCTTCTAAAAAAAACGAATGCTCCTTCATGATGCGTCCGAAAAATAGATGCAGTTCCAGTGATTTTACCACATATTGCTGATCGGTTAGATTATTCACGCAATTTACCTCCAAAGATAAGGTTGATTATTGCCCCTGGTAAACAGCTCGCGAAGCAACAAAATTCTTACGAGATCCCGTAGAGTGCCGCGATTGTGATACCTGCGTCTGCGCCTGCGATACGGCATACGACCAAAACCTAATTGCACAGGCATTGTTTCGGGCTCCATGTCTTCGCCGTCATCCTCGTCTTCATACCACAAACCGCTGTTCCTGATTATGTTGTCTACGATGTCGTCAATTGCATCAGGCGTAATAGTATACCCCGCTGCTATTAAACTGTTTACCGCAGCAAGGACAACCGGATATAGATCCTTGTAAATATCCGGATATAGATTTTCCATATCCTCTAACTGAGGTTCCGAAGGTAGAATAGGAGATTGATTTGCGTTCCCCGGTGTTATCGGTGTTTGCTGTAACATCGACATACTCTCAGCAGAGAGTGGAGTTGAAATAAGAGGTTTTGAGTTTGCTTTGTCCATATATATTTCCTTTCATAATGAATTAAATGGGTATAGTTCATTATATTGCTGTTAAAATATAATGTGACAAGTAAACAAGCTGTTATAGTAGCTATAAAAGTGATTTTTTAGTTCTGGCTCTCAATTAAAATCACTGTTCATTTCTTGAAATGCTTGTTTTAGTAGTTCGTAAATTCCCATATACCTCTGGCGGAAAAAGCTGTTTTTTAATAAGACAAAATTGAATTCGCGTTTTTCAGAAAAATCAGGAATGTTAACAGCAAATAACTTTCCGACTTCTATTTCTTTTTTTACCACGACTTCAAAAAGAAAAGTTATTCCTAAGTTGTTTGAAACCATTTTCTTTATAGCAGCCATATTTCCTATCTCAATCATTTTTTCAAATGCGTGGAGAGAATAATTGTTTTTTTGCAATATGTTTTCGAATATTTCGCGAGTACCGGATCCTCGTTCCCGTAATATTAGACGGTTTCCCGTAATCTCTTGAAAACCCACCTCTCCTTTTGCTAATTCCGATTTTGGAGAACAAACCGCTATAAAGTTTTCAAGGCTGAAAATTGTAGAGTCATACTCCGATTTATCAAACAACCCTTCAACCACAATAAAATCCAGCTCACCATTGTTTAGCCTTTCAAGCAGAACTTGTGTATTAGCAACAGACATATGAAATTTCATTTCTGGATATTTTATAAGCATGCGAGATAGTATCTCAGGCATAACATATTCTCCGATAGATAAAGTCGCTCCAAAGGAAAACTGCATTGTGTCTGTTTGGACAGATTGGATATTTTCTTTAAAATGTTTGGAGTCTGAAAAGACAGTCGTTGCAAACTCTTTTAAGAGTTCTCCTTGATGTGTAAGTTTTATTTTTCTGTTTACTGTATCAAATAGTTTGCATCCGTAATATTCTTCAAGATACTTAATGTGCTGCGAAACGGCAGGCTGCGTAATGTGTAAAAGCTCCGCTGCTTTTGTAAAACTTCCGCATGAGCACAGAGTAAGAAATGTTTCGTGTCTGAAATCGAGCATATTTACCACTCCATAATTTTTATTTATATTTATATAATAAAGTATAATTTTATTTTATCAAACAAATGTGATAAAATCAATACAAGATAAAAAATAAAGTAAAGGAATAAGACAAATGAGTCACGTTAAAAAGTACTTATCAGGAATTTCACTATCAGTGGGGATTGCAGTGGTAGCTTTCCTAATCAATATGCTGGTCCCTTCCGGATTTCTTGGGGAAACATTGCTCGCTTTATTATTAGGTATGCTGTTGAATCCATTACTTGGTCGTTATGAGGCTTTCAACCCGGGTATTAACTGGACATCCAAAAAAATTCTACGTGCGGGAATAATCCTCGCAGGAATAACTTTAAGTTTTACTCAGGTTATTAAAGCAGGAAAATATGCGCTGATACTGTTGTTGTTTACATTTGTTACAGCTTTCGGCGTAGGATTTATATGCAAGAAAGCCTTTAAAATAAATTGGAAGTTAGCAAGCTTGCTTTCAATAAGTACCTCAATTTGCGGAGGAACTGCTGTTGCAACAGTAGGACCCACAATTTACGCAAAAGACAGAGATATCGCTTACGCAATATCAGCAACTTTTATTTTTGATATCATAACAGTAATCGCCTTCCCGTGGATTGGTAAGCTTTTAGGTCTGAGTGATACCAGTTATGGACTTTGGATTGGTACTGCGGTCAATGACACATCGTCCGTTGTTGCTGCGGGTTATGCGTTTTCAGATGCGGCAGGTTCGCTTGCAACAATAGTAAAACTCACGAGAACGCTTTTTATTGTACCAATTGTCCTTATTTTTGCTTGGATTTACGCAAAAAAAGAAGCACCTACTAAAACAGCGGAAAAAGTGAGCATACGCAAAATATTCCCTTGGTTTATACTTGGGTTCCTTGCAGTGGTTGGTATAAGAAGCACAGGAATTGTGCCGGAAAACGTCGTAACCGGCGTTTCTTTCCTGTCAAAATTCTTTTTATCCATGGCTTTGGCATCAATCGGGCTTAAGACCAGCTTAAAAGAGGTTGCCGGTGTTGGTGCTAAACCGATGATTGCAGGAGTAATTATAGACATCTCGGTTGTTATTGTGGCATTGTTTGCACAAGCAGGCATACAACAGTTCATAAAGTAAAAAGAACAACAGTTGCTTTGTAAACCTAACTTTTCATATAAAATTAATTTATAACCATAAAAAAGAAAAAGCCGCTGTCTGCCGCTTTTTCTTTTTACATTATCAGCATTGCAAATGCAGCTATTTTGTGGTAGAATGTATTGTGTCGATAATGCGGTTATCATACGCATTCAAATATAGCAATTATTATTTTAGATAAGGATGAATACCCGGATGGTGAAAATAGCAATAATGGGTATGGGGGTTGTCGGCGGCGGCGTTGCCGATATCATACTCAAGAACGCAGATACACTTAGAAATAAAATCAACTCCGTCGATAAAGACGGAATTGAGGTTAAATATATAATGGACCGCCGCACTTTTGAGGGGCACCCCCTCGCTGATAGAGTGACGGGAGATATTGATAAAATCCTTAGCGATGAAGAAGTGTCAATCGTTGTTGAAGCAATGGGAGGACTCCATCCTGCTTTTGAATTTACAAAACGTGCACTTGAGTCCGGTAAGAATGTAGTAACATCGAACAAGGCCGTTGTATCGGCTTATGGTCCTGAACTTCTCGCTATTGCAGCAGAAAAGAACGTTTCTTATATGTTCGAAGCAAGCGTAGGTGGTGGTATTCCGATTATCAGACCCCTTACAAATTGTCTTACAGCAAATAAGATTAAATCAGTTTATGGCATTTTAAACGGAACAACAAATTATATATTAACTGAGATGAAACGCAACGGAACAGCTTTTTCCGACGCACTTTCTGACGCTCAGAAAAAAGGTTATGCAGAAGCTGATCCAACTGCGGATATCAGCGGCGCGGACACTTGCCGTAAAATTTGCATACTTGCGAACCTTACCTACGGTATATACATAGTGCCGGAAGATGTCTATTACGAGGGTATAACAGAAATAACAACCGAACACCTCGCACTCGCAGATAAGCTTGGCTACAAAATCAAACTTGCAGGTTGCGCTTATGCTATCGATGGTGATAAACTCGCCGTTTATACTGCTCCGGTAGCTTTACACGAGGACCATTCAATCGCATCTGTTGATGGTGTTTACAACGCTGTCTCTGTAACGGGTGATTATGTCGGCGACCTGCTCTTCTGCGGTCAAGGCGCTGGTGCTCTTCCCACTGCAAGCGCAGTCGTCGGTGATATAGTTGATGTTATCAAGTACAAACCCTCTCGCAATGTTTGGAAAAATGTCGGCGAGAGCAGACTTGTCGATTACAACGAAATAGAAAGCGGCTACTTCGTCTGCATCGGTGGTAAGATCGATGCTAATGATATTACAAGAGAATTCGGCAAAGTTAAAGTTGTTCTCGGTGAGGATAGCAAAGCGTTTGTCGCTCCTTCAGCTACGCTTATACAACATAAAGCGAAACTTGAGCGTCTTGTAAATAAAGGCGCGGAAATACTCGCTGATTTAAGAATACTCGAAGCATAGTTTTCGGCGGATGGACTTATCAAAACCTGATAGCAACTATCCGCCGATTTTTTAAATAAATAATGCTGAACCCAATTGTGAAATTGAGTCCAGCTTCAGCTGTCAAACGTAAAATATAGATTTCTGCATATAGTGGGTTTTAGTGGCAATGTAATTGCTACGGAAAAAAATGCTGAACCCAATTGCAGAATTGAGTCCAGCTCAGCTGGTGACCCGTAGGGGAGTCGAACCCCTGTCTCCGCCGTGAGAGGGCGGCGTCTTGACCACTTGACTAACAGGCCAGTTAAATTGTTTTTTAAGCCTTGGTGCGAGGTTTAGTTTAACACAAGCCCAGAGCTTTGTCAATACCGAATTTACAAATTGAGAATTGCCTTCAATAAGGCAGATTGGCGGCACAATGAGCTTATCGGAAAAACTTTCACAATTATACGACAAGATTGCAACTTTCTTTAGAAACAACAAGAAGACAATTTACACCCTTTTAGCTGGTGTAATTATATTTATCTTCGGTTATGTATTTTTAAAATATCTTATGCCGTTGATTTATCCGTTTGTTGTTGCTTATGTTGTTGCATTAATTCTTCAACCGATCATAAACTTTCTCTCAAAAAGAGCTCATTTCCCTAAAAAGCTCTCGATATTCATCCTTGTAATAGGTGTTGTTTTTCTAATCGGGTTTCTCATTTACAAAACGGGCTCAAGACTCTATTACGAGCTTAAAATTCTTGCCGCTAATTTAACGAGCTTTGTCAGCGAGATGAATGATAATTCCGATTTTGTGGATAAGGTAATCGAAGATATTGCATCAAAGATACCGTTTATCGATGTACGTGAGAACCTCAGAGCCGCATGGACAAACATCGACGAAATCATCAAAAATGCTCTTAGCACACTCGCTTCAAATATCGCCAATATCGATACAATCATTCCCGCAATAACAAAAATAGCTTCTTTTGTTCCTAAGCTTTTGATAGACACAATTATCGTTATTGTCTCCGCTTTCTACTTTTCTCACGATTTCAAGAAGATAAATGGATTTTTCGCGGCTCAACTACCCGAAAAGGTCAGAAACTTTGGAAAACTCGTAAAAACAGAATTTACAGCAACAACCGGTAAGTATATCAAAGCGTACAGCCTTATCATCCTGATAACATTCGCTGAGTTGTTTGTCGGATTTACAATACTTGACGTGCGCTACGCGTTTATATTTGCATTTTTTACAGCGATTATAGATATACTCCCGGTTCTCGGAACAGGGACGATTCTCATCCCCTGGGCGATTTATAGCCTAATAATCGGTGATGTTTTCCTTGGAGTGGGGCTTCTTATACTGTACCTTGTTATAACCGTTGTAAGGCAGATTATGGAACCAAAAATAGTCGGTACCTACATCGGTCTTTACCCTCTCGTTACGCTCATTTGTATGTATGTGGGAGCGCAGCTTATGGGTGTTGTCGGTCTCTTCCTCTTCCCCATCACAATTATTATCTTAAAGAACCTAAATGATGCTGAGGTAATAAAGCTTTGGAAGAACCCACCTCCTGACGAAAACGATAAGAAAACAAAAGAAAAGATGACAGTAAAGACATTCCTCAGCAAAGTAAAGAAAAAGAAATCTTCAGACGATGAAAAGAGCGAATGACACAGCCGAAACCCTTTTATGCAGAGTTGACATTTTCGACTGTCTGTGATATAATATATATGATAGAAATTCAAGTATCACATGTTTTTTTCATAAATAAATACCGATAAAAATACCAAGCGCGCCTGCCATGCGGCGCGCGGTGTGTTTGTTATAAGACTTCGGAGGTGCTCTTTTGTTTTTGCATATCGGTGGCGGAAGGTTCCTTCGCACTAATGATGTCGTCGGATTCTTTGATATTGAGACAGCGACACAATCGGTAGCAACTAAAGATTTTCTGAAAGCAGCCGACGACAAGGGCGAAACCGAATCAGTTTGTTCTGATCTGCCTAAATCACTCATTTTAGCCGCAAAACGCGGAACAAAAAAGTCAAAACTTTTTATATCAGCTTCAGCAGTCAGAACTCTTGAAAGCAGAAGCATGGCGACGGAAACAATCGTAACGGAAGGATAAAATTAATAGATGGACAACGAAATTAAAAATAGTATTAATAACGAAGAAGAAACTATAATGGATGCTGCTACTGCCGGTATCAACGACGAGCAGTACAGTGACAGCCAAATACAGGTTCTTGAAGGGCTTGAAGCGGTCAGAAAAAGACCAGGTATGTACATTGGTTCTACATCACTGCGTGGTTTACACCACCTTATTTACGAGATTGTCGACAACTCCATTGACGAAGCTATTGCGGGCTATTGCTCTCATATTGAAGTCACTCTCAACAAAGACGGCAGCGTCTCAATACAAGACGACGGCCGTGGAATACCTTCAGGTATCCATCCTCAAACGGGAATACCAACGGTAGAAGTCGTATATTCAGTGCTTCATGCGGGTGGTAAATTCGGTGGTGGCGGTTACACTATCTCCGGCGGTCTTCACGGTGTTGGTGCATCGGTTGTTAACGCTCTTTCAAGCAGACTCGATGTCGTAAACTGCAGAGACGGCGAAGAATATCGCATATCATTCGAATACGGTAAAACCGTTGTACCTTACACCCATGTCGGAAAAACCGATAAACGCGGATTGTTCGTCAAATTTATGCCTGACAAAACGATTTTCGACGAAACGGTGTTTGATTACGCTATTATAAAAACCTCACTCAGAGAAAAATGTTTCCTTACGGCAGGTGTCGCAATTACATTTACCGATGCCAGGGGCGACGAAGTTGTTTCTGAAAGACTCCACTATGAGGGTGGAATTCGCTCTTTTGTTGAATATATAAACTCAAAGAAAAGCTGTGATCTAACACATCCTGATGTAATTTACTTTACTGGCGGAAAACACACATCCTGCGTTGAAGTCGCACTCCAGTATAACGATACTTATACCGAAACTTTATATACATTTGCAAATAATATCGGTACTATGGAGGGCGGCACTCACGAAACAGGCTTTAAATCCGCTCTTACTAAAGTTCTTAATGATTACGGACATAAGTACAACATCTTAAAGCCGGAAGAAAAATTCGCAGGCGAGGATGTACGCGAAGGTCTTTCCGCTGTTGTAAGCGTCAAGCTTGAGAATCCTCAATTCGAGGGTCAGACAAAAACAAAACTTGGTAACAGCGAGATGCGCGGTATTGTTGACAGTCTTGTTACAGAGAAGCTTTCGGAGTATCTTGAAGAAAATCCTGCAGTCGCTAAAGCGATTCTTGAAAAGTCCATATCCGCTTCAAGAGCGAGGGAAGCTGCAAGAAAAGCAAGAGACCTCACAAGACGAAAAGGGCTGCTTGAGTCCTCTTCAATGCCTAACAAGTTAGCTGACTGTAATGAACGCAGAGCCGAATTCACTGAACTTTACCTTGTGGAGGGAGATTCTGCGGGCGGTACTGCAAAGGATGGAAGAGACAGCAAGTTCCAGGCAATCCTTCCCCTGCGTGGTAAGATTCTCAACGTTGAAAAAGCGAGACTTGATAGAATATATTCCTCGGTGCAGATTGTTCCGATAATTCTCGCACTTGGTACTGGGATCGGAAGCGAATTCGATATAACAAAGCTGCGTTATGGCAAAATTATAATAATGGCGGACGCGGATGTTGACGGTGCGCATATTAAAACGCTCTTGTTGACCTTCTTCTTTAGACATATGAAACCTCTTGTCGAGCATGGTCACATCTATGCTGCTCAACCGCCCCTGTATAAGATTTACAAGGGTAAGCAAGAAGAATACGCTTTCAACGACCAGCAGCGTGATGAAATCATTGCAAGGATGGGACCGGGTACCCAAGCTGAGCGCTACAAGGGTCTTGGTGAGATGGACAAGGAGCAACTTTGGGAAACCACCATGGATCCCGAAAGGCGTGTTTTGAAGCGTGTAACAATCGAGGATGCCTTTGAAGCGGATGAGATTTTCTCCGTATTGATGGGCGACAAGGTTGAACCGCGCAGAGCGTTTATAGAAGCAAACGCAAAATTAGCTGCTAACCTTGATGTCTAATAATAAAATATTATGCTACCTCTCCATTGAAAGGATGGTCTAAAATATAAATGGCAGGAAACGAAAACCACGATTATCCTCATCACGAAAGTCAAACTATTCTGAATGTTGATATACAAAAAGAAGTAAAGACCGCTTACATCGATTATGCGATGAGCGTTATTATAGGTCGTGCTTTACCAGATGTCCGTGACGGATTAAAGCCGGTACATCGCCGTATTCTTTACTCGATGTACGAAGAAAAGCTAACCTATGACAAGCCCTTCCGTAAGTCTGCAACGACTGTCGGTTATGTACTCGGTCATTATCACCCGCACGGAGACCAGGCTGTTTACGATACTATGGTTCGTATGGCACAGCCGTTTTCGCTGCGCTATCCACTAATCGAGGGCAAAGGAAACTTCGGTAATATAGACGGCGACTCGGCGGCTGCTTATCGTTATACGGAAGCAAGAATGGCGAGAATGGCCGATTTGATGCTCAAAGATATCGAAAAGAACACCGTTGACTTTGTTCCTAACTTTGACAACAAACTACAGGAACCAACATGCCTACCCAGCCGTTTTCCGAATCTTCTCGTTAATGGTTCGGTTGGTATCGCGGTCGGTATGGCAACAAATATACCTCCGCATAACCTCAGTGAAGTAATCGATGGGATAAATTATCTCATCGACAATCCTGATGCAGATATTCCGACCCTGATGAATTACATAAAGGGTCCCGACTTCCCTACCTACGGTACAATACACGGCACCGCAGGCATTTATGAAGCATACATGACTGGTAAGGGCAGAGTTAAAATCCGCTCAAAGACTCATTTTGAGGAAATGAACGGCCGTACAAGTATAATTGTTACGGAAATTCCCTATCAGGTCAACCGCTCTGTACTACTTGAAACTATGGCGGAGCATGTTAAAAATAAGCGCATTGAGGGTATTTCGGATATACGCAATGAATCCGGTAGAAACGGAATGCGTATCGTTGTCGACCTCAAGAGAGAGGCAAATCCTCAAATTGTCCTCAACCAGCTGTTCAAGATGACACAGCTTGAGGATACATTTGCGATAAATATGCTCGCTCTTGTCAACAACGAACCTCTTCTTCTAAACCTCAAGGAGATGCTTGTTCACTATCTCAACCATCAAGAAGAAATAGTCACAAGAAGATTAAAGTTTGAGCTTGAAAAAGCTGAAAGACTTGCTCATATTTACGAAGGCTACAAAATTGCCATCGATCATATTGATGAGGTTATTAAGATAATCCGCGCAAGCAAATCAATTTCCGATGCAAAGAGAGCTTTGATTGAGCGTTATGAGCTTTCTGATATTCAAGCTCAAGCGATTGTCGATATGACACTCGGCAGACTGTCGGGAATGGAGCGAGAGAAGATTGAAGAAACACTCGCATCTTTGTATAGCCAGATTGATGAAATTAAAACAATACTTGGCGACCCTACAAGAGTAACAGCTATAATAAAAGACGACCTCAACGAAATAAAAGCTAAGTTCGGTGACGAAAGACGCACCGGTATAGAACAGGCTGATAACGATATTCTAATCGAGGACTTAATTGAGCGTGTGCAAAGTGTTGTTACCGTCACCCACGCTGGATATATCAAGCGATTGCCCGCTGAGACTTATAGCGCACAGCGCAGAGGTGGCAAGGGTATAACAGCCATGACAACCCGTGACGAGGACTTTGTTGAGGATGTCATAATTTCTGGAAGCCACGACTTCCTTCTGATGTTTTCTAACACTGGACGAGTATATATCAAGAAATGTTATGAACTTCCGGAAGCGAGCAGAACTTCCCGTGGAACAAACCTTGTCAATCTTCTTATGCTTGATGAAGGTGAAAAAATCACCGCGATTATACCGATAACTGAGTTTACCGAGGATGAATACTTCGTTATGGTAACCCGTTATGGTGTTGTTAAACGTATTAACATAATGGAGTATAAAACAAAGCGTACTGCTGGAATTTTTGCAATCACCCTTGATGAGGGAGACCAGTTGTTATATGTAATGCGCACTGGCGGAAACGCTGATATCATTGTTGCATCCGATACAGGTAGAGCAATTAGGTTCAACGAAAATGATGTCAGAAGCGTTGGTAGACAAGCCAGAGGTGTAAAAGCCATGACTCTTGACGAGGGCGAATTCATCGTTGGTGCAGCAGCAATCCCTGAAAATTACGCTGAAAACGGTCAGGACATCATATCAATATCTGTACTCGGTTATGGAAAACGAAGCAGTATTGATGATTTCCCCGTCCAAAACAGAGGCGGTAAAGGTGTTATCTGTCACAAGCTCAGCGATAAAACAGGCAACCTTGCGGGAATATCACTTGTTACTCCCGAAGATGATATTATGCTTATAACCGACAACGGTATAATTATCCGAACAAAGACAAGCGAAATACCCGTCTATGGTCGTGCAACCGGTGGCGTTATCGTTATGCGTACAGGCGAGGATTCTACCATAGTAAACTTCGCTGTCGTTCCTCCCGAAGAAGAGGAAGAAGAGTTGGATGAAGATTTAGAAAACGATTCAGATGAAGTGATTTCTGATGAGGCGTCCGACACTGAAATGTAAAGAATATTCCAAACATAATTCATTTATAGACTGTATAATTTCATTATGAACAATAAGGCGTTTCGCCTACCTAAGAAAGGCAAGGACATTTATGAGCGTAAAGCTGATGGTTTACGAATACCAGGCGAAGGAGCAAAGGCGTGAAACGCTTGCTAACGCACTCGCAGAATATTCGGGTAAATCCGACATAGAGATTATATATTCAAGTAGTGGAAAACCCTATGTCAAGGAAGAACACGGAATATATCTAAGCGTTACAACTACCGGTGAAATTATGATGTTCGCCTTTGCTGACACACCAATCGGTATTGACGGCGAATATCTACCGAGGCTTTCGGATCCACAAAGAAAAACCGATTATAACACACTTGCAGAAAGATTTTTTGCTCCTGACGAAGTTGATTACGTAAGAAGTGGAGATAACACTCCACATCGTTTCGCTAAAGTTTGGGTGCGCAAAGAAGCTTATGTCAAGTATACAGGTAGAGGACTTGTGGAATTTCCTAAGTTTTCAGTCTGTGACGGTGTTGCGTTTTATGACAAGGTTTTTAATGTGCCGTTAGGTACTTTTAAAACAGACTTCCCTATGAGCGACGATTATCTCTTTGCGTATGCGGGCAACTTTGAGCCCTCGGACTTCAAGTTGTAAGGTTATACCTTACGCTTAAGATTGGAGACTTATATGTCTAAAGGATTCAGAAACTTTTTTATAACCTTTATTTTGGCATTAATCGCATTTGGTTTCATCGCTTATAAAATGGTTCCCTCCGCAGTCGACTTCTTTTTAACCGCCGAGTCCGAAGCGACAAGCGGAACGGAAAGCGCAGTTGACACATCGAACCCATCTGAAGACACTTCTCCGGATGAATCTCCTGATGTGAGCCAACCTGTAGATGAAATTAAAGGCACATCCTTTACCACACTTGTGCTCGGCACTGATATGTATGGTAACATAGACGCTGCAATGCTCGTCAAGGTCAATAAAGAAACTAAGACTTATCTTATTGTTTCGGTACCGACCGATATGCAGCTTCAAATTGACGGTGTTCAGCAGAAGCTGAAAACACTGCTAAAATCGAGAGATATTACATTTTTCAAAGAAAAGATTACAGCGATAACCGGACTGCAGATCGATTTTTATGCGGTATTTGATATCAATGGACTTATTAAGACTGTTGATAAGCTTAACAATGTTTATTTTAACATTCCCTACGATATGTTTTATGAGGACCCTGAACAGGACCTTGTCATAGACCTCAAAAAAGGAAGAACAAAACTAAACGGTGAGATAGTCAGTAAGCTTGTGCGCTTTGTTCCCTCCACAGGTGAAACCGGTAGACTTGAGCTTCAGCGTGACCTTGTTCAGTCGATGCTCGTTCAAGTGTTGACGATGGAGAACGTTTCTAAAGCACCTTCGCTTATCGAAGCGTTAGTCAGCAACTCAAACACAAACATCACCCTCCAAGCTCTCAACAGCAATACCGAACTGATTTTCAAGTATACCTCATTTTCGAAACAGGTTATACAATATCCAGGTTCAATGCGCCAGAGCGGCGAAGAAACATATTTTGAGCCGGATGTCGCAAGAGCTGTTTCGATGTTCCAAACTCAGAAGTAGTCCCCTAAAGAAAAAACCTCCCGCGCTTTCCGTGCAGGTGTTATCACCGCCATGCGTATGCGCGGGTACTATTTTTAAAGAATAAATCAATAATTAAATAAAAGGTACAAAAATGAAAATCGAGACAAAATGTTTACATGAAGGGTACCGCGCGGAAAACGGTCAACCGCTGGCTCTCCCGATCTACCAATCAACGACTTACAGATACTCCTCACCCGATGAAATTACAAAGCTTTTCGACCTCGGACCAGGACATATGTACTCAAGAATTAGCAACCCGACTGTTGAACAGGTTGAAAAAAAACTCGCTGCTCTTGAAGGCGGTGTTGCAGCTCTCTGCGTTTCCTCCGGGCAGTCCGCATCCTTCCTTTCTATTGTCAACATCCTCTCCGCAGGGGATCACTTTATAGCTTCTTCTAAAATTTACGGCGGAACATTTAATCTTTTCGCCGTTACTTTAAAACGCTTTGGTATAGACTGCACCTTCGTAGATCAGGATGCTGATATAGATGAGCTTAATAAAGCAATCCGCCCCAATACGAAAGCTGTATTCGCTGAAATAATAGCAAACCCCGCTATCGCTGTTCTTGATATTGAAAAATTCGCGAAATTTGCCCATTCAAACGGTCTGCCGCTTATTGTCGATAACACTTTCCCAACCCCCGTTCTGTGTCGTCCTATCGAATACGGCGCGGATATTGTCATACATTCGACAACAAAATACCTTGACGGTCATGCAGTGCAGCTCGGAGGAGTTGTTATAGACAGCGGAAACTTCGACTGGAAGGATTTCCCCAGTTTAACTCTACCGGACGAGTCCTACCACGGGCTTATCTATACCGAACATTTCGGCAAGGCCGCTTATGTCGCAAAAATGCGTGTTCAACTTGTTCGTGACCTTGGTAATTACCAGACTGCAATGGGAGCTTTCCTGCTTGATTTGGGCATACAGACACTCGGTGTCCGAATGGAGCGCCATTGTAAAAATGCTGCTACTGTCGCCGATGAGCTTTCTAAAAATGATAAAATCGAATTAGTTAATTACCCCACACTCGCCGGAAACCCCTATAAAACTTTAGCAGATAAATATCTTCCCAACGGTTGTAGCGGCGTTATGTCTTTTAATATCAAAGGCACAAGAGAACGCGCTGTTAAATTTATGGAAGGGCTCAAACTCGCCAACAATGTTGTACATGTTGCAGATGTGAGAACCTGCGTTCTTCATCCTGCTTCCTCTACTCATCGTCAGCTTTCAGATGAACAATTAGTCGGTGCAGGTATTTCCCCAGGCATGATTAGACTTTCAGTGGGAATCGAAGATGTCAGCGATATACTCGAAGACCTTCTCGGCTCTCTTTCGAAAATTTGATGAATATAACTATTATCCATGTAGGCCAGCTTAAAGAAAGCTATTTTGCAGAAGCTGTCGCCGAATACGAAAAACGGCTTATTGGTTTTGCTAATGTGAAGAGCGTCCACATCAAAGAATCCCGTGTTGACGACAATTCTTCTTCGGAAGCCGATTTTAATGCTGCGCTTGAGGATGAGGGAACACGCATTATACAGGCTTTACCCTCTGTGACAAAGGCTGTCAGTATCGCACTTTGTATCGAGGGAAAACTTTTTTCCACAGATGAGCTAAAGGATGTTTTTAATAATGCTCGGCATGACGGGAAAGACCTTTGTTTTGTGATAGGTGGTTCGAGGGGACTCTCCGAAAAGGTTAAGTCAGCTTGTTCGATCAGGATGTCTATGTCACCCATGACCTTCCCTCACAGGTTAGCTCGTGTGATGCTTTTAGAACAAATATACCGCTGCTCCTCTATTATAAGGGGTGGTAAATACCACAAATAGATGAAAGGCAAAGTAATGGATTCTTCTCAAAACAATAACCCTTTGTTGGGGTTCGATAACGAAAAATACATTAAACTACAATCAGAACATATTAAATCTCGCATAGCGAGCTTTGGCGGAAAGCTATACCTTGAGTTTGGCGGCAAACTTTTTGACGACTACCACGCTTCAAGAGTGTTACCCGGCTTTGAACCTGACAGTAAGGTTCGTATGCTGATGCAGCTGAAAGATGATGCTGAAATAATAATTGTCGTCAACTCTAACGATATAGAAAAGAACAAGATTCGCGGTGACCTTGGTATCACATACGACCTCGACACCCTTAGACTAATTGACGCATTCGGTGAAATCGGACTTTATGTCGGCAGCGTTGTTTTAACACATTATGCAGACCAGGTTTCTGCCCTTGCTTTTGAAAAAAGGCTTAACTCTTTAGGTATAAAGGTTTACCGCCACTACCCTATTGAAGGCTATCCCCATGACTATGCACATATTGTCAGCGATAACGGCTATGGTAAAAACGAATATGTAGAAACCAAAAAAGGGCTTGTTGTTATAACAGCTCCCGGCCCCGGTAGCGGTAAAATGGCTGTTGCACTATCGCAGCTCTACCACGATCAGAAGCGCGGTGTCGCCGCAGGCTACGCAAAATTCGAGACCTTCCCTATCTGGAACCTACCTCTTAAACATCCCGTAAACCTCGCTTACGAGGCAGCAACAGCTGATTTGTCCGATGTGAATATGATCGACCCATTCCATCTCGAAGCATACGGAACAACTGCTGTAAACTACAACCGTGATATAGAAATTTTTCCGGTTCTGCAGACTGTGTTCGAGCGCATCTATGGTAAATCACCATACAAGTCACCGACCGATATGGGTGTAAATATGGCGGGCAAATGCATTATTAACAGCGATGTAGTCGATGCCGCCGCAAAACAGGAAATTATCAGGCGATATTACGCAGAACTTTGCGCAAGAAGAAAAGGCGGAGACTGCGATAACGCTGTTTTCCGTGTTGAGCTGCTGATGAAGCAGGCTGGAATAACTGTCGCAGCAAGAGCTGTGATAGAAGCAGCCTTAAAAAAGTCAGACCTGACGGAAGGTGCTCCGGCTGCTGCACTTCAGCTATCGAATGGTAAGATTATTACAGGAAAAACTTCACCGCTTCTCGGTGCGTCCTCCGCACTTCTGCTGAATGCGTTAAAAGAGCTTGCCGGAATAGATGAGGATGTAATGCTGATTTCCCCAGCGGTTATAGAACCGATAAGAGAGCTGAAAACAAAGCATCTCGGCAACCGCAACCCCAGGCTTCACACTGATGAGGTGCTTATTGCGCTTTCAATCTGCGCTGTCACTGACGAGAAGGCAGCACTTGCAATAAACCAGCTCGGCAAGCTTAGAGGTTGCGAAGCTCACTCCACAGTTATTCTATCGCAGGTCGACGAAGGGATGTTCAAAAAGCTCGGAGTAAATATAACCTGTGAACCGCAATACCAAAGCAAAAAATTATATCATAAGCACTGATTGTCCGACTTATATTTGTTAAAAACTCCGCTTGTCTTGTGACGAGCGGAGTTTTTCATATTGTACTTGGCATTACTTAGCTGTTTTACTTATTAGCTTTTACATCATCGCAGTACACCGGGATATTAGCATTATAAATATAACGTTTATCAGTTCCGGTTTGCTTTTTTTCTTCTTCTGTCGCTGCTCTGACAATACAAGTAGAAACCTTAATCATTGGGTTTCCATCTTTATCGAGTATAATTTCTGTTCGTTCTTCATCTATCTCAAGATATAGAAACTCGCCATGAATCTTTTTTGCGTATTCATTCAAAGTCTTTATAAATAGCTCTTCGTCAATTTCGGGTACTGTAATGTCATTAAATATACCGTAAGATTGCTTACTAAAACCGCAAATGTAACCTGTTTTAGTCACAGCTACTACAAATGTGTCATTGCTTTCAAAACCATTTATTATTTTAGTAAAAACAAATGCATCATTAGAATAACCCTTTATGATAGGTCGAATACTTCTTTTCTGTAAAACATATCCATCCGTGTTAATATACTTACTCGCATATTCAAGTGCTATTTTTATCCTTTCTTCGACTGGTAATGTTTTATTTTTCTTTTGTTCATCCTTTTCTGGTCTAGTAAAAACTAACCAGTCGTCTGGGCCGCTTTTGTTGTCAGGATAAGTTACATAAACACCATCGTTATAAAATGAATGAGTAACAGAAAGTGTTTTTGATTCATAAACAGATTCGTCGAAAACAAATGATTGTCTATACTTAAGATCATATTCAACACCATCAATAATGGCTATGCGGTTTGGTAAGTTTTTATTTGTCACTTCACATTGTGTGGGGTCGTTTACTCTTGCATATAGATGTGTTAATTTTTCGTCTGTCATTAATGTTGTTTTACTGAGTGATGTTATCCCTAATGACATAACAATCCCAAGCAACATTATTGCTAAAACCAATATTTTTATTGTTCGTTTTAAATTTAATTTCATTATACAAACCTCCTATTATAATATATGATTTCACGGATTAATTGTTCTGTCTGTATCCCCAATTGGAACATAACCAAAATAATTACTATATTTATTTCCCGTAACATACTCATTAGTATTTTCTAATGCTACTTTTATTGTATTTCCTGATGATAGATAACTGAAAAATAAACCTTTCCATCGTACTGAGTCATCATAATATACAGGGTTATTAAAAGCTATAACAGTTCTTGCACCAGTAAACTGGCTACTTCCGTTATTATTGTATAGCCTATTAGCAAATGCTTCAGAGCCCGCCGATTCATCGCCCGCAGAACAAGAAATTAAAACAGCAAGATCAATATTTGCAAAATAGTCGTTTTTAAAGTAGAATTTTTCAGAAATATCGTTAATTGATAAATTCCTCCTTTGCAACGAACCATTATTGTTTTCAACAAGAGCGATACTCGAACTATTACCATGAGTATAAGCGACGAATACCCTTGTTTCATCCATTATTTGAACTTCCGTCCGCCGGAACGATTTTATTTGACTTATTTCTTACTTTTCCGTCTTTGTCAATAAATTTGACCGGGTCGGAAAACATATACAGCGTGTTTGTGCCATCACCATTGCTGAAAACAACGCTATATAAATCTTTTTCTTCGCTTCTTACTCTCGCAATATGTCCTTTTTCAACTGCTGTCGTATAACCAACGACATCTGGAACATTTAACTCTGTGATTTCCTCATAATCACGCTCTAATGTGGAGTCCTGCGTATAAGTAGTAATTTGCGGGGTTTCGGGGTTGCTTGAAAGGTAATCGGGGGTCGATGAGGATGCCGGCATCCTCGGGGTTCCGGTAGCTGCGGACAGCAATCCTGTTCCGGGAACGCTTGAGAAAAGTATCGCAATGCATAGTAAGATAGAAAATAGTGCTGCTTGTTTTCTTTTTATTACATTTCCTTTCGATTCTTCTTATACTAAACTCAATAATGAAAGGCTGGTACTTGAATTTGAGATTAGTATTATACCCTTTAACTTTGAGCAGCGTATCATATAATATTCACAAACATATTACATAAACACAATACTCAGTATATTGATTTTAACATCTATTATATGCTAAGTCAAGAACAATTTGGAAACAATATGTATTATATTGTAAAACGGAAGCTCGTGTTCAAGAATTAGTTGATGTTAGAATCTGCGACCTATCAATAGATACCCGGAATGTCATAACACTACGGGAACATCGTTATATCTGCCGAACTAACTCAAATCGATATATGATATTACTCATTAACGGTACTTGTTTCGGCAGAGCCGACCACCTCTTCATAAGTCTTTTTTTCACCATCGCGGATAAGATACACCTCAGAGTTTTTCCGGTATTCTGAAGAATACTGATAAAAACGATTTACCGCCACATCCACAAATTTTGGTTCTATTTCAACACCATAACAGATTCTTTCGGTTTGTTCGACTTGATTTTGTGCTCTTTCTTTCATTTTAACTTTACAGAGCCCAACAAATCCTATCACGAAAAACCGTTTCCCAACTTCGAAAAACTATAAGCCGAACTTTGTATGTTGCTTTACAATTGTGTGTACATATTATAACATTCATTTTAAACATTGTAAAGCAATACGTTTAAAAAGTCAGCAACAAAAATCCAGTATTGGGACAAGCCCAATACCGGATTTTTATTGTATATAATTTTACGCTTTGCCGTTGCAGCCGAGTACATTAACAAGCTTGTGCTGAACAAGAGATTTGATGTTGGCGCGAGCGGGTTTGAGGTACTGTCTGGGGTCGAAGTGATCCGGATGCTCTGCGAAGTACTTACGGATTGAACCAGTCATCGCGAGTCTGAGGTCGGAGTCGATGTTGATTTTGCAGACAGCCATGCTTGCCGCTTTGCGGAGCATTTCTTCGGGAATACCGATTGCGTCAGGCATTTTACCGCCGTTTTCGTTGATCATCTTGACATACTCAGGCATAACCGAGGATGCGCCGTGAAGAACGATCGGGAAGCCGGGAAGGCGCTTCTGGATGTCTTCGAGAATGTCAAATCTGAGCTGGGGTTTCTGGCCGGGTTTGAATTTATATGCGCCGTGGCTTGTACCAATAGCGATAGCGAGGGAGTCAACGCCTGTTCTCTCAACAAATTCCTGAACCTGACCGGGGTCTGTGTAGGAAGCATCTTCCGCACTGACATTAACTGCATCTTCGATACCAGCAAGTCTGCCAAGTTCGCCTTCAACTGTTACACCGTGAGCGTGTGCGTATTCAACAACCTGCTTTGTGAGTTTGATGTTATCTTCGAAGCTGTGGTGTGAACCGTCGATCATAACTGAGGTAAAACCACCATCGATGCAGGATTTGCAAAGTTCGAATGTGTCGCCGTGGTCGAGGTGTACGCAGATCGGAAGACCGGTGTCTTCGATAGCAGCCTCGATAAGCTTCATAAGGTAAACATGCTTCGCATAGTTGCGTGCACCCGATGATACCTGAAGAATAAGAGGTGCGTTCTCAGCCATAGCGGCTTCGGTGATACCCTGGATAATCTCCATATTGTTAACATTGAACGCGCCTATAGCATAGCCGCCTTCATATGCTTTTTTGAACATTTCTTTTGAATTGACAAGTGCCATTTCTATCTCTCCTTAAATTTATTGCCTTAACTTTTAGTATTATATCAATTTTCGGCGATTAAATCAATACTTTCAGGATATTAATCGTAAATAATCGTAAAAATAATTGATTTTACAAGAGAATTGTGGTATAAATATAGAGGATGAAAAAAATAAAGAAAGTTGGAATTAATATGTCACTTCTTAAGGGTGCGTGCATAATCGGTCAGTCCGGTGGACCGACATCGGTTATTAACGCTAGCGCTTACGGCGCGATCAAAACCGCTCTTGAAAGCGATTGTATAACGAAGGTTTACGGAGCAGCAAACGGAATCAAGGGTGTTCTCGAAGACAGGCTTTACGATATGGGTATGGAAGACCCCGCTGAGCTTGCTCATATGAAATATACTCCCTCCTCCGCTCTTGGCTCATGCCGTTATAAGCTCAAGGATTCTTCCGTTGACGACACAGATTACAAGCGTATTCTTGAAATCTTCAAGAAATACAATGTTCGCTATTTCTTCTACAACGGCGGCAACGACTCGATGGATACTTGTAATAAGATTTCGAAATACATGCTCGCAAACGGCTATGAGTGCCGCATAATGGGTATTCCGAAGACTATCGACAACGACCTTACAGGAACCGACCACTGCCCCGGATATGGCTCCGCTGCAAAGTATATCGCTACTTCGCTTATGGAAATCTACCATGACGCACGCGTTTACGATACTGGTATGGTTACCGTTGTTGAGATAATGGGACGCAACGCAGGTTGGCTCACAGCTGCTGCTTCTCTTGCTAACTACAAGGGCAACGGTCCCGACCTCATCTTCTTACCTGAAGTTGATTTTGATTTAGACAGCTTCCTCGCTAAGGTTGATGAAATTTATAAGAAAAATAAAAAATGTATCGTTGCTGTTTCGGAAGGAATCCGTGACAAGAACGGTAAATATATCTCCGAATACGGTGCTGACCTCGCTCAAACAAAAGACAGCTTCGGTCATGCACAGCTTGGCGGTCTCGCTGCTTTCCTTGCTGACGAAGTTAAGAAGAAGACAGGTGCAAAAGTTCGTGGAATTGAGCTTTCCCTGCTTCAGAGATGTGCTGCACACAGTGCTTCTCAGACAGACATCGACGAATCCTTCCTCGCAGGTAAATCCGCTGTCGAATACGCTATCTCCGGTATAACCGATAAGATGGTTGGCTTTGAAAGAAGCTATGAAAACGGTAAGTATGTCTGCAATATAAAACTGTTCGATCTCACAGTTGTCGCTAACACCGAAAAGAAGATTCCTGCAGAATGGATGAACCAAACAAAAGACGGTCTTAACGAAAAGTTTGTTGAGTACGCTCTGCCCCTCATCCAGGGTGAAACAAAACTTGAACGCGAAGACGGACTCCCCAGATTTGTAAAGCTTAAAAAAGTTCTCGCTTCTTCTGAAAAGTAAGCAAATATCAAATTCAGCCGCCCATAAATTACGGGCGGCTGTTTCTCATATAAATATCGTACATATGAGGTTAAATATAATGGCTAACAAAAAGAGTTTGAAAATCGTACTCGCATTTGATTCCTTCAAAGGAACACTCACAGCCAAAGAGGCATGTGAAATTGTCGCCAAAACAGCAGAAGCAATCTTACCCGATTCAAAAATCGTAAAGTTGCCTGTTTCGGACGGTGGCGAAGGACTGTGCGGCTCGATGGCTTCTGTTCTTGGAGGCGAAATTATAACAGTAGATACCTTTGATGCCGTGAGAAGACCGATAAAATCGGAATATGTGATTCTACCAGATGGTAAGGCAGTTATCGAGATGTCTTCCGCAAGCGGACTCCCTCTCGTTACCGACCTCCCGCTTAATGCACTTTCAGCAAGCAGTTTTGGCACAGGAATAATAATAGCCGACGCGCTTGAGCGTAGATGCAAAGATATAATACTCGGTATTGGCGGCAGCGCAACAACGGACGGTGGAGCCGGAATGGCTTCTGCTCTTGGTATACAATACCTTGACTCAGATGGTAATGTTATCACTTGTGGTGGTGAGCTTGAGAAGCTGGAATTTATAGATATATCCAAAATGAAGGAAAGCCTTAAGAGATGTAAAATCACCGTCGCATGTGATGTAAAAAATTCTCTTTACGGTGAAAAAGGCTCGGCATATATATTCGCGCCTCAAAAAGGCGCGTCACCAAATGATGTAGTCATTCTTGATCGTGGTCTTCGCAGACTTGGTGAAATCATCGAAAATCGAACAGGGCTCGATGTTCAGTCTGTACAAGGCTCCGGAGCGGCAGGTGGTTTAGCCGTGCCACTACTTGCTTTCACAGGAGCGCAATTATCGAGCGGCGCGGATATACTTCTTGACATACTCGGCTTCGAGGAATCTCTTACAGGCTGTGATTTAGTCATAACCGGCGAGGGCTCGACAGATAGCCAAAGCGTCATGGGTAAGGCAGTCGGGACGGTGGTCAGCCGTTCAAAAGCTGCGGGAGTACCTGTAATTGTGCTCTCAGGGGTTCTCGGTGATGGCTATGAAGAAATCCTTTCCCATGGTGCAAGCGCCGCTTTCTCCACACTGACATCACTAAAACCTTTGTCCGACATTTTAACAAATGCAAAAGCAAATTTAAGCGATGCGGCAATAAATATATTTAAGCTTATATTAATATTATATTAATAATTATTTCTTCTTCGTCAGGACTAAAACCAAAGCAATAACACCAAGAACCGTTATTATCGCTCCCCTACCAAGGCCAGGAGGCGTATAAACAAGCTCGACGCTGTGTTCTCCGCTGTTTAGTAATTCAACTCCGAGAAAACCGCTTCCGATATTGAAAGTCTCAGTTGCCACACCGTCAACCTTTGCCTTCCATCCCGGCGAATAAGGCAGTGTCAGCATCAAATCTTGTCCATTCTCTACAATGATATTGATTTTGCCTGACTCCGCTTTTAAAACTTTTGTTTTATCTTTGATGGAGTCGACTATATTTTGAAGTTTATCTATATCAAGGACAGCAAAAAATTCGTTTTCCTCTTTTATCCCAACAACACTCTCACCCATCCCAATATTTGCTTCCAGGGAAATAATGACCTCATCCCCTGATGAAAAATCACCGAGATAAACACTACCACTCGTATCATGTGTGAAATAATGCGTAATGTACTCACCATTTACAAAGATTCTGACCGGCCTTGTGCCGTATTTAATGCACATAAACAGCCCGCCGCTTTTTTCCAGCTCAAAGGTATAGGTGATGTTCTCTGTTTTACCATTATCTTCTTTTCCGTAATTGCTGCCATCCGAAAAGACTGTTTCTTCTCTTTCGTAACTGTTAACAATGGAAAAAGGCTGTAGTTCAGCTCCTGTGACAGCTTTTACATAGTTATTTTGAAGCATGAACGGATCTATCGTATCAGCCCTTAGATTTTCAGCTTCACTCTGAACCGCTATTGCAAGATTTAGCGAATAAGGGTTTTTATAAACACTTATCCCATTTTCGGAAAACTGCTTTTTATAATACTTTTCCTGATAAAACGTAGTAAGGATGTTGTCATCAAGCACATAATCTATGCCGAAGAGCATATCCGTAACTGGTGTTGAGCCTTTGTACTGTACCCAGTACGCGCTTGCGGACAAACCCATTAGGTTTAGAGTATTGATAATCTCATTTTCATACATCGAGGAATAGTGAGAAATACCGCTTGTGTTAAAAGTGTAAGCGTCATTTAGCGATCGGTTATAAGTTTTTTCAGTTCTAAAAAAACTTTTTTCTGATTCTTTTACTTTTTCGATTACCGCATCATTGTTTTTGACATATTTAATATATGCGTTTCTATCAGTATAACCGTAGTATGAACTTTCGTTGTTTCTAAAGACGAGGAAAGCATTCACTGATGTTTCAAAAACCATAAGCAAAGCAACACTAATTAGAGCTGCTATGCGTACTGGGGAGTTGTCCCTTATGGCTCCATCACCGCATTTGTGTACTGAAATTCTACCTGATGCGATCATTGCATTTTGCAGTAGAAGGAATGAAATTATAAAAATATATCTGCCTGGATAAGACAGTGGTTGCTGTCCCATATGTAAAACAAGATAAAGCGGTTTTATTAATAGTGTAAGAAGCCAAAAAGCGCTAAGCATGGATAGCGCGATTCTTTTTTCTTTATCTATTCTATTTAGGAAAACAAAAATGAGAGCAAAAACAGCACCCGTCATAGTTATAAAAAGTGGTGGTACATTAACATCCTGATTTGTCGGGAAAAGAGACAAGAACAAAGAGGAGGTTAAGTCGAACTGTATAAACATCCAAAAAATAATTATAGCAGCCGCAAGCGGGATAATCAGTTTCTTAACCTCTGGATCAACGAAATGAAGCGAAAACTTTTTTTCTTTTTCTAAGCTTTTTTTATTGTTTGGCAAAAAACGCTCGCCTACTTGAATCAAGGTTATCACTATTGCAACAACTAAAAGTAGTATCCCAATCATCGAGAGCGATTCGTAACTTCCTGCGGAGCTAAATATCGCATACAGAGGATTGGAGGTTGAAAGCTTCGTCGTTAAGAGGCCGAACAGCACCGGAACGGTAACAAAACCTGATAACATACAACCGATAGAGGTAAATTTTATAAATTTTCTAAAATGAATTGTTTTATATGATGAACTTAAAATTTTCGAGTATGCGAAAAATGATGTTAGTGAAAATATAACAAGCATAAACCCAAAATAAAAGTTTATCATCAGCGAAAGTGTTGTGATGACTATGTATGAAACAGGCTTTCCTTTAATTGCTTTTTCCAACGCCAGTGACAAAAACGGCAAAAGCACAAGTGCATCAAGCCAGAACACATTAAGAGAATAGGATACTGCGAAACCGCATAATGCGTAAGCTGTAGCGACTGCAGGGAGCATTATGTAAAATACTCTGCCACACCTGTTTATTAGTGATGTCTTTTGCATCACAAACGCAAAAGAAAATCCAGAAGCTGTGGTTTTTAGCAGATAGAGAACAAGCACTCCATCAGCCATAGATTCCTTTGAAAAGAAAAGTAAAATCAGGTTAAACGGCGAAAAAAGATAGTAGGCGTTTAGTGTGAAATTGTCTCCACCGAGAGTGCGTGAAAAGCTGTAGAATAAATCACCGGAAAATATTCTTGAAAATGAGTTATAAAAATCAATATATTGACTTTTTAAATCGTAAATCAAAAAACTTTTTTCTCCGAACGGTGAGATACCATTTGCGTATAGCGCAATAAGTGCAATCAGTACAGGAAGTATAACCGAGAGCACACCAGAGAAGAGCTTCATTGTTTTTCGGTCTTCAGTCTTTTTCATCGGTATAGTTTTTAACCCGTCCTCAAAAACAACACCAGCTGTTCGCCTGAAACCTTGCTTTTTATAAAATTCTTCTGCGTTTATGCTTGCATTGACAGTGACACTTTTTGCATTACCGACACCGATCCTAATTAGTTCAGCGCCTATTCCCTTGCCAGAATACTCATCTAAAACAAACAGCAGCGAAATATGCGGCTGTCTTCTAATAAATTTAACGGCTATTATTCCAACGAGCCTTTCGGGCGATATATTTGTATCAAAACAGCCGTGAAAAAACACCTCTCCGTTATCAAAAGTCTGTTTTAAGGGTTGACCTGTAACGAATTTGACAAAAGTGTCCCTTCCATGGGGAGGATTGAGTGGCGCGACTTGCTTATCGAAAACCCTAATGCATAATGAACAAGCCGCGTCATAATTGTCCGCAGTTATCTTTTTGTAGACCAGTCCGTCGTTTTTTCCGATGTGAAGTTTATTCACAAAATCCCTCCGGCTCAATTATTCTACTGTTTCACAAACGCAGTCGCTTCTCACTGCATTCTTCTTTTCGTTACGTTTATATGCAGCATATCCAACGAGCGAGATGATAACTGCGCTTATTGCATCCGTTATCAAATCCTCCATTGTATCCACAAGGGCTGCTCTTCCGATAAGGTTTTCTCCACCCTCAAGCGTAAATTTTTGCATATTGAATCCGAATAGTCCATCTGCAAGGTACTCATATATTTCCCAGACAGTGCCGACAGTCAGGGCGAAACAAAATGCAAAGAAGGCGATAAATCCAGCGCTTAGATTAATTTTACAGCGTTTTGATTTACCCATTGTTTCAATGATAATAAACCCGAATGCGCCAAGCATCGCTGCGCTCATTGAGTGTAGAATTGTGTCCCAATGGGGGATAACAAAATAAAAACTCCGAACTTCACCGAGATAAATTGCGCAGTATAGGAAAACAAAGTAAAGGATGTACATAAAATTAGGAAGTCTGAGCGAAAAACGTTTTTCGATAACAGACGGTACTGCCATAACGATTATACCGAGAATGCACTGAGAAATCATCAGAAGATAGTCGCTCTTTAATTTCTGGTGTTCTCCTGGATTAGTATCTGAAGGGGATGAGATAACCATAATAATTGCGTATACGATTGATAGAACAAGTGTTATCAGAACAATTAGGCCTACTATTCGTCGCCAATCAAGTTTACCGTTTTCTTTTCGTAAAAGCTTCATAACCCAACCTCTTATATTATCTGATGTTTAGCTCGCAACTATATATAAGCTCAAGTACATCACCGTCTTTTAATTTGTACTGAGAAATACCTTGGTCGGGAAAAAGACCGTTTACCAAGTAGGTCCAACCGGAGGTCTCGCCGCAGGAAAACTCATAAATATAGTTGATGCCTTTAATGTAAACACTACTGAAAGCGTTAAGGTCAGCACCTTGATATTCCATATGGATTCTATATTTTTTGGTGGCACGGTTTAGTACATCAAAAGCGGTATCACCTTGGCGGAGAACTAACCGAGTCTTTGGAAGTATAATTCCATCTTCAGGCACAAATTTTTCATCACGGAGTGATTTATCTAATTTATCGTAATTTTCAAGTATAGACGAGCAGTCTATTGACAGGGTTACAGTTTCAGAGTCTGAGTTTATATCATCAATATGAGTGAGATAATATTCCTCGACTGACTGTATCTCCACACCGTGCACAAGTACGGCAATAAGAAGTATAGCTAAAAAAATTATAAGAATGTCCTTTTTTCTACCTAAAATAATTATCCTCACTCCTCCATCTCAGGAATTTTTTTGCATCTTTGCGCTTCTTTATCCTTATCATAAGAACAGCTACAAGTAACACTAAAACAGCAATTATACCTGCGTAAATATATGGTTGCCTTTCAAGGTATGAAAGCTTCGCTTTTGCTTGTAGCAACACTTCATAGCCTGTTATCAGTTCTCTGTCGTGTTCGGATAATTTATCCGTTCTCTCGATAAGAGAATTAATAAGTTCCGCGTCACCTTTTTCTAGCTCGCTATATGGGCTGAGCTTGTTCGTAATTTGCGCATTTATATCATCAATTTCATCTTTTAGGTTTTCGATATCTGACTTTAGGCTATAAAGACGCTCAAGGAGTTCCGTGTAATCTGATTTGTTGGTTGCTCTCTCGAGCTTGTCAGTAAGTTTTATGACAGTTATATAATATTCAGTAGATAAATCATCTAGGATTCCTTCAGCTTCTGCGGTATCTGACTGTGTAAAAACAGTATCAAAAACTATCTCGCCACTGTCTAAAAGGTCTGTAACCGTACCGTTGCCATTATCTCTTTCACCCATGTAATCCGCTAAAAATTCAGACCTATTTTCGATACAGTACTTTTGCATAAGTGCTGAGAGATGCGGATATTCAGAAACATAACTTCTCTCAGTTATCGGTATCAAGAGATAGTCATTATAAACAGCTGTTATTTCAGAAGCAGTAGAATCATCTGTCAGCTCTTTAATCGATTCCCGAAGATTTTCTATGCTTTCCTTCAGCTCTGCGCTTTGTTCCTCTCTGAAATCATAGAGAGAACGAAAACCGCCGTAATATCTGTACATCGCGACAAGCGAGTATAGAGCCTGTTCACCGGCTATACCGTCAGTTTTTTCGCCGGGCTTCAACAAATGAGCAAAACCTCCGTCGTCCATTCTGTATTCAAGGAGTGCATCAAGAAGGTTATAACCGTTTTTTATAAAACGCTCATCATTTAGAGGATCTATTCCAATCACGCATAGAGCAGTGATTACCTGTGCAGTACTTTCACTGTTTTCTGCACCCCATGAAGAGAAGCTACCGTTTTCGTTCTGTGTCTTAGATAAGAAATCGAGTGCTTTGTCAACAATCTCGAACATTTTAAGCGTTTTATCATTCACTTCATACGGTTCTTCGCTATTGACATAGGGAGCAAGAGCTTGAAGCGCCATTGCTGTGACATCGGTGTCACTGTTTTTTCCATCAAGAGAAAAGCCACCGTCATCCAAGCGATAGCGCAGTATTTCGTTTATTAGTCGGTTTCTCGTTCCTTCAGGTGCCTTGTATCTGTTTGAGTCAAGTGTGATAAGAGCCCAAATGTATGCGTTACTCCCCTGCGCAGAAAGAGGCGATCCTTCAGGTCTATTGTATACTCCATCTGCAATCAGGTTTATATTTTTTTCGTCTTTTGTCTTACCGAACATCGTCGGGTCCGAACCGAGCGCTAACACCGCAAGGGCAATCCTGTGCCATTCCGTTGCTTTTCTCGCATCAAGACCGCCGTTTTCATCATATCTCTGTTCTACATAGTTTTTTAAAAATGCAAGGTATTCTGAATAATTGTTTTCCGTTCCAAGTCTACCAGTGCTGAACGCATACCAATCGGAGGCAGGGTTTCCTGCGCTTTTATAAAACTCGTCACCAAAAAGAGAAATGTCACCGCTGCCGTATAGCGCTGTCTTTTTCTTTGTGATAACGCCTTCGATTATAGAAATAATCTCATCAGCGTTGTAAACTGCTGCAGAAACGCTTGTAAAACAGAAGGTAAACAATAGCATAATGGCGAGAAAAACTGCTAAAACGCTATTAAATGCTTGTCTTTTCGAAATCACAGTATCTCTCCCCATTGTAATATAAAGTAAATATATATTATTATATATTGTTTGGTCAGTTTAGTCAAGAATCTACTACGTTTAAAAAGCGTACTTTATAATAGGATAAAATTTCCCGAAGAACGTTGTTGTTCTTCGGGAAAAACTTTTATTGTCTTAAATCAGCGTCGTATTTTTCCTTGACTTTTTTAAGAACTTTGGCGACAACTGCATCAGCTTCTTCATCGCTTAGTGTCTTTTCTCTGTTCTGAAGCACAAGGCTGTATGCTACGCTCTTTTTGCCTTCCTGTATGCCTTTACCCTTATAAACATCGAAAATATCGACTGAAACAAGCTGTTTTCCTCCGCTTTCGGATATGCATCTTCTTACATCACCCGCTGGGATATCATCTCCAAACACAAGAGCAATATCTCTTGACACGGAAGGATAAATCGGTAGCGGTGTGTATTGGTGTGCGGTAGGAAGGTTATTATACAGCACTTCGCAATCGAGCTCTAACACAAATGTAGCTTCCGGTAATCCGAATTCTTGTGCGCACTCGGGATGGAGCTGCCCTAGCCTTCCGATGACAACACTAACACCTCGGTTCATTACAGATATAACCGCGTTTCTGCCTGGTTGTAGGAAGGAAACGCTTTCGGCTGCAAAGTCGACATCTATTACACCAACTGACTCAAGCAGATCTTCGGCAAAGCCCTTCATATCGTAGAAGTCGTAGTTTTCGCCATAGGCGACAGCAACTAAACTCTTGTTCTCCTTATGTTCGCCGTTATCGTCGGGGATGTAAACAAGACCATGTTCGAAAACCTTGACCGCTTCTACACGGCGGCTGTAGTTATAAGCCGCTGTTTTTAAGACAGAAGGCACTGCAGATGTTCTCATAATGCTCGTATCTTCACCGAGGGGGTTTATGATTTTAATGCTGCTTCGGCCCGGATGGTCGGCTGGGTATCTGAGCATACCATAAATCGCAGGGCTGACAAAGGAATAGGTATATACCTCATAATAGCCAAGGGTTGCTGCAGTTTTTGTCAGGATTGTATCAAACTTCTGTTTGTCAGTAAGACCGCCCGGTACTGCCGCACCAGAAAAAAGTGTCGCTTCGATTTTGTCGTATCCGTAAAGTCGTGCCACTTCTTCAGCTATATCAGCAGTTCTTTCAATGTCGTTTCTAAACGGCGGGACTATTAACATTTTGGGGTCGCTGCCGTCTTTGACGATTTCTAAAGGTTTTAAAAGCCTTTCCATTTCATCTGCGGAGATCGAAGTGCCGAGAATTGCATTAATTTTTTCCGGTTCGAATGGCACCTTATGAGAGCTTATATCCGCATTATTTACATCAATTATTCCAGCTTCCGGTTCGCCTGCATTAAGTTTCGTTACAAGCTCTATCGCTCTTAACAGTGCAGACATTGCGCTGACTGCAGGAAGACCCTTTTCGAATCTTGCAGAGCTTTCCGTTCTCATACCAAGAGCAGTCGCAGTTTTTCTAACGCTTGAACGGCTGAAATTCGCGCTTTCAAAAACAACAGTCGTTGTAGTGTCAAGAATTTCGCTGTTCTCGCCGCCCATAATGCCAGCAAGGGCTACCGGCTTACCGCCATCTGCTATAACGAGCATATCTTCGGTAAGCTCGCGAATATTTCCGTCAAGGGTTGTGATTTTTTCATCTTTGTTTGCGCGTCTGACGACGATATGTTTCGATCCGATGTAATTATAATCAAAAGCGTGCATCGGCTGACCGTATTCGAGCATCACATAGTTTGTTATATCGACAATATTATTAATCGGGCGAACACCCATTGTGCGAAGTCTTGAGCGGAGCCAAAGCGGAGACGGCTCGATTTTTACATTCTTTATAATTGCCGCACAGTATCTCGGGCAAAGCTCTTTATCAAGTACATCGATCTTAAGAACAGCTGGAGATATTTTGCCGTTTTTTATTTTATCGTCAACAGCAGGAACATTAATTCTTAAATCTTTACCAAGAGTAACCGCGCTTTCTCTTGCTATTCCGTGCATTGCAAGGCAGTCGGGACGGTTGAAAGTGAGCTCGAAATCAACGACTGTATCTTCAAGCATACAGACTTTCTTTACATCGTCGCCGGGTTTACAGTCCTCCTGAAGCAGAAATATGCCATCTTCTTCAGCATAAGGGAAATCATTTATTGTAAGCCCCAATTCTTCCAGTGAGCAAAGCATACCTTCAGAAAGTTCCCCGCGGAGTTTACCGGATTTAATCTTCTTTCCGCCTTCAACGACAGCGCCGTCAACGGCAACGGGTACAAGAGAGCCGACGAGAACATTTTGCGCACCTGTTACTATCTGGAGTGTTTTGTCGCCCATATCGACCTTACATATAAACAAATGGTCGGAATCCTTGTGCTTTTCAACGCTAAGCACCTTGCCTACATATATATTTTTCAGCTCTTCTCCGAGCTGTTCGTATTCTTCTACCTTCGTACCGGTGTCTGTCATTAATTTTGAGTATTCGCTCACAGAGCAATCAACATCAACATAGTCACGAAGCCAGTTTAATGATACCTTCATTCTTCAGAATCTAACCTTTCCGTTAAAATGCAAATCAAAACTGCGACAAGAAGCGCAGGTCGTTCTCAAAAAGCAGTCTCATATCATCTATATTGTTCTTGAGTATCGTAACTCTGTCCATACCGACACCAAAAGCGAACCCTGTATAAACATGAGAATCTATACCGCAGCTCTCAAGCACATTCGGGTGAACCATTCCTGCTCCGAGTATCTCAATCCAACCCTCTCCCTTGCAGAAGCGGCAACCTTTACCGCCGCAGGCGAAGCAAGAAACATCAACTTCAGCAGACGGCTCCGTGAAGGGGAAATTATGCGGTCTAAATCTTGTGCGTGTTTCGGGTCCGAACATTTTGCGAGCGAACATATCGAGTGTGCCCTTTAAGTCACCCATAGAAACACCCTTGTCAACGACAAGACCTTCAAGCTGATGGAACACAGGTGAATGAGTTGCATCAGGAGGATCGCAGCGGTAGACTCTACCCGGGGAAATAATGCGAATAGGGGGCTTGTTAGCTCTCATCTCGCGGACTTGAACCGGTGATGTTTGTGTTCTGAGAACCGTTAATTTATCGATATAGAATGTATCAGTCATATCCCTTGAAGGATGATCTTTCGGAGCGTTGAGGGCATCAAAATTGTATTCAACCAGCTCAATTTCCGGTCCTTCGGCAATTGTAAATCCCATATCAAGAAATATCTGACGAGCTTCGTAAATTGTCTTTGTGATCGGGTGTATTCTACCCAGTCCTCTTCTTTTTGAGGGAAGCGTCACATCAAGTTTATCTTTCTCAAAGCGTTTTTCACGCTCTGCGGCTGTTATAAGCGCACGCTTGTCGGAAACCGCTTGTTCGATGGCTTCTCTGACATTATTCGCAACCTGACCGACAATGGGTCTTTCTTCTGCAGTCAATGCACCCATACCTCGGAGAATAGCTGTCAATTCACCTTTTTTACCTAAATACTTGACCTTAGCCGCCTCAAGCTCATCCGCAGTCGTGACTGAAACAATTTGCTCTATGGCAGCTTTTTGAATTTGTTCGAGTTTTTCCTTCATACCAAAAATATATACCTTTCGGAGAAATGATTATACCAGACTTTTTATAATGAACTCGGTTATTGCAGCTGCATTATCCGCCGCAGGTTTTTCGTGCTCATTATGCGTTTCAGCTGTATCATCAGCAAAATCGGAAATAGAGCGAATAATAATAAATCTAACGCTATTGAGCACACAAACATGTGCAACCGCTGCGCCTTCCATCTCTACGCAATCAGCGCCGAAATCTGTTGTAATGCGGCTTTTATCATCGTCGTCAGCGACAAATCTGTCTCCTGTGGCAATCGTGCCAACTGTGTACTTTATACCGTTTTCTTCACAAGCTTTTTCGGCGATAGAAATAAGCTCTTTGTCAGCTTTAAAAATCTTACCGAACGGGCTGTATTCGTCAAGCAGCGATAGAGGGTTAAAATCATGATAAACACTGTCTGCTGATACGACAATTTCACCGATACTCAGGTTCGGATTCAGACCACCAGCAACGCCGGAGTTGATGATAACCTCCGATTCTGTTAAGTCTATAAGTCTTTGCGTTGATGCAGCTGCATTAACCTTACCTATTCCGCTGAGCGCTATGTATAGCTCACTTCCGCCTGTGAGCGATGCTTTAAAGATTCCTTTTTTGTACTCTTTCGCACCAAAAACAGATGCGAGTTTTTCCATCTCGACTTCCATCGGACAGATAACACCAATTTTCATATTATGATTATTCCTTTCGCTGCTGATTAAATCGAGATATCCTTTTTCGCACATAGTTTATTCTAAATAGTCCTTGAGTCTCTTAGAACGGCTCGGATGCCTGAGTTTACGAAGGGCTTTTGCTTCAATCTGGCGGATACGCTCACGAGTTATGTCGAAAATCTTTCCGACCTCTTCAAGTGTGCGCTGCCTGCCATCCTCTAAACCGAAACGCAGCTTTAAAACGCTTTCCTCTCTTGGAGTAAGCGTATGCAGTACCTCAAGCAGTTGTTCGTGGAGCATTGTAGACGCCGCTTTGTCGGATGGTGACGGTGTGTGGTCATCAGCGATAAAGTCGCCGAGGTGGCTGTCCTCCTCCTCGCCTATCGGCATTTCAAGTGAGACAGGCTCTTGGGCAATTTTCATTATATCACGCACTTTATCAATCGGCATACCCATAACTTCTGATATTTCTTCAGCAGTCGCGTCTCTGCCGTATTCTTGGAGAAGCTGACGAGAGGTACGAAGCACCTTGTTTATCGTTTCTACCATGTGAACCGGTATTCTTATCGTCCTTGCCTGGTCCGCAATTGCTCTTGTTATCGCTTGTCTTATCCACCATGTAGCATAGGTAGAGAACTTGTATCCCTTGCTGTAGTCAAACTTTTCGACAGCTTTCATAAGGCCGAGGTTGCCTTCCTGAATGAGGTCGAGGAAGAACATACCTCTGTTTACATATCTCTTTGCGATACTAACCACAAGTCGTAAGTTCGACTCTACAAGTAGATTTTTCGCGCTTTCGTCACCATTCGCCATCTTATATGCTAATTCAAGCTCTTTGTCAGCTGACAAAAGGGATACTTTTCCGATTTCCTTCAGGTACATACGAACCGGGTCGTCCATCGGGAGTCCTTCTTGCGAGAGAAGGGTGTCAACTTCCTCAGGGCTGTCGTCGATTACAAGGTCGTCGTCAACTTCATCGAGCATCAATAAGAGCTCGTTATCGGAATCTGTGTTGATATCAACCCCGCTATCATCGAGTACATCGTTCACAAGTTCGAATTTCTCAAGCTCGCAGTCGAAGCCATCGCAGGCTTCCAACACCTCTGTGTTGTTAAGAGACCCCCGCTGTTTGCCTCGTTCTATAAGTTCATCAACTACTGTGTTACTTTTCATCTATGTCAGTCCAGCCTTTCTGAGCTGAGGTCATTATAACCTCTTTTGCCATTTGGTATAGATATTGTTTAAAAATTTGTATGTTGAAAGCATCACTGCTTTTTATCTTTATGCTTTCGCTTTAAATGTTCGAGGTATTCACCAAGATTTTCGTAATCCTCATTCACCTTTTCTTCAAGCTCAAGATCAGTTTTCTTTTCCTTGAGGAGTTTTATATCAGCTTCAAGAACTTCAAAATCATTTTTTTCAAGTTTAAGTCTCGAAGCCATATAACCTGCTATTACTCCCTGCTCTTCTGGTGTGAAAAAACCATTTGCGGATATGTTTACCTCTTTGCCTTCCTCGAGAAAGGGTTTCATAAATCGAAATAGTTTTTTTGAAAATTCAGTGAAAAAATCGTCCTCACCAAGTTGTTTTAACGCTTCAATACCGAGATCTACCCGTATTAGAAGTATTCCCAGTATTCGTTCTTCTATCGTTGAAATATCAGCAAATTTCAACCTTCCTGGGTTTACTTTATCGCCATATCCTGCCTTTTTTCTGATTTCTGAATCATCAAATTCTTTTTTTGCCCTTCTTACGAATTTTTTTGCTTTTTGTTCGGCTACTTTTGCAATTCCATCAGCAGACAGCCCAAGAAGCTCTGCAGCTCTTTGGGAATATATCTCCCGAGACGGCTTGTCTCCTAAAGCTGCGATATAATTTATAAGCTCGTCCGTAGCACTTTGTAGGTCGTCAGGTAAAGAAAGGTTATATTTTTTTAATATTTCACCTATTGCGTAATCTATCCTACCCGAAGAACCTTTGAGCTTTAGTCCAAATGCTCCTGCTCCTTGTTTTTTTATAAAATCATCTGGGTCTTTTGCATCTCCAAGTTCGATAACCCTTACATTTATACCAAGCTCAGTAAGAGCTTCTATCGCTTTGTCTGTCGCTCTTTTACCCGCGCTGTCAGAGTCGTAAGCAAGGAGCACATTCTTCGTAAATCTTGCGATTATTCTCGCATGTTCCGAGGTCACAGCTGTGCCGAGTGTCGCCACCGCATTTGTAAATCCTGCCTGGTGTAGGGCTATGACATCCATATAACCTTCGCACATAATAAGCGATTCGGAAGCATAATTTTTCGCAAAATTCAAAGCGAATAAATTCTTGCTCTTTTTGAATGCAGGGGTGTCGGAGGTGTTTATGTACTTTGGCTTCTCGTCACCCATTGCTCTCCCGCCAAAAGCGACAACATTTCCGTTAAGGTCGATAATTGGGAAGATGACTCGGTTACGAAAATAGTCATAGGTTCTGCCTGATTTCGAACCTGCGAGAAAAGCGGCCGTCAGCTCTTCGCTTTTGTATCCTAATGATGTTAGGTGCTCTGTGAGTGCGCTCCATCCGGCAGGTGATGCGCCAAGGCCGAAATGCTTTATTGTTGTGTCCTTGATCTGCCTGTTTTTCAGGTATTGTAATGCCGTTTCCCCACCGGGGGACATCAAGTAGTTGTGAAAGAACTTAGCTGCTTCACGGTTCAGTTCAAGAACGCGTTTTCTGCTGACTTTGCTTTCTTTAGAAAATCCATCTTCCTCAAGCGGTATACCGCAGCGTCTTGCAAGGAACTCAATCGCTGCCGGATAGTCGAGGTTTTCTATTTGCATCACAAATCCGACGACATCACCACCAGCTCCGCAGCCGAAGCATTTGAAGGTTGAGGTTGTGGGAAAAACAACGAATGAGGGAGTTTTCTCGCTATGGAACGGGCAAAGTCCGACCATATTCGAGCCTGTTCGTCTAAGATTTACATATTGGGAGATAACGTCGGGGAGCTCGTTGCGAAATTTAAGCTCATCCAAAAATGCGGCTGAAAATGCCATCCTCCGTCCTCCTCACTGTGTTCCGACCGCCCATGATCTTGGCACAAATATGCCATCAAACACCGCAATCGCATAACGGTCGGTCATACCGGCGATATAATCGCAGACCGCGGTATCTATTCCATCCGATTCGATGCAGGAAATACATTCAGAAGGCAGCAAATCGGGTTTTTCCTTAAAATAGCTGTACATAATCGTAAGCATTCTGGTAATTCTGTCTTCTTCAGAGAGCGCTTTTTCGTTTCTGTACACTTTTTCGAACATAAAATCACGCAAATTTTCTGTTAATGTTCCAATTGGCTCAGTAAAGCCGACACCGGATTCTACTCCGTTATTAATCACTGCTAAAACCATGGTGTTAATTCTCTCTCCGTGGTTTTGGCCAAGTGCTTTTGACAGCTCCATCGGTATATCGCTTTTCTCAATAATGCCAGCTCTGACAGCATCATCGATATCGTGATTTATATAAGCGATTCTATCAGCAAGCTTTACAAGTCTGCCTTCAAGTGTGTTCGCTACCGAAACACCTGTGTGTTTTGCTATACCGTCTCTTACCTCGAAAGTAAGGTTAAGACCTTGTCCGGAGTTTTCGAGCTTGTCCACCACCCTAAGGCTCTGTGCGCTGTGGGAAAAGCCGTTGGGGTTAAGACTCGCAAGCGCCCTCTCACCCGAATGCCCGAAGGGTGTGTGCCCGAGGTCATGCGCGAGCGAAATCGCTTCGGCTAGGTCCTCGTTGAGTCGTAGTCCCCTCGCCATTGTTCTTGCAATACGAGACACCTCAAGGGTGTGTGTTAGTCTTGTTCTGAAATGGTCGCCCTCAGGTGCGATAAAAACCTGAGTTTTGTGCATCAGTCTTCTGAACGATTTACTGTGAATTATTCTGTCACAGTCACGCTGAAAAGGTGTGCGTATTTCGTATTCATCGGTTGGACGGAGTCTGCCCTTTGTTTCAGAGCTTTTGGTGGCAAATGGGTTGAGAAACGAAACCTCAAAATCGTCATTGCGGTTTGACATACCAGACTCCCTCCTTCCCGTAAAGATATTTATTTTACATCTCGTTTATTGAACACAATCAGAGATACAGCAAACATAACCGCTGACAACACGAATAGATGTATCATACCGTATATTGGATCATATAAAAAGGACATTATATCGTTATATCCACCCATCATGCCGCCCGTATTACTCGGTATTATAGTGTTTAGGTCGACATATGGTAGGAAGGTATGTTTAAGAACACCGATCATTTTTGGTGCAGCGAATATAACGATGCTTGTTACAATGCTTCCGATAAAGTACGCACCCATACTTGTAATTGCAGAAAGTGCTGTGTTCTTTGTAAGCGTCGACATCATGAATGCAAGCGTTACAAGGAAAACGATGTTAGAGGAATGCATAAGAACCTTCAAGAGCATGTGAATGAAGAAATTCATGCTGTGTACAGTACCACCGGAAACGAACATATAAGGGTTTGCAAAATCTGTGAAACCGTAGTTTAAGCCAATCGAAAGCATGTAGCCGAGCATTCCTATAAAGTAGATACCATAAGCGAAAATAAGCACGGTGATGTATTTTGCGGTAAGTATCTTCCACCTCTTCACAGGTCTTATAACGAGCATATTAATCGTCTTTGTCGAAAATTCATTCGAAACCATACTCGCTGCGATAAAGAGGGATATGATTGCTGAGAAAATTGTCATCGACATGTAGTTTAGGCTGTTATTACGAGAAGAAGCGGCGACACCAATTTCGGGAGTATCTTTTTCAAGGCTCTCCCAGTAAATCATAGTCATGTTTTGGGTTTTAGCTATTTGCTTTTCAACAATCTTAATTTGGTCTTCAATTGTTAAGCCAAGATAGTCAAAATCATTGCGTCTGCCGGGTTCTTTAAGCGATTCTAACTCTAGTTCTAATCCAGTTATCTGCTGTAAGTTGTATTCCAGTGCATTTAAAGTTTTATCTTTCCAACTGTTATCGAGCGGAATATCTTTCTCCAACCTATATTCGGGGATTTTAAGTGCTTCTCTCATTTGCCCGATTTGTGTTTCAAGGTTTTTTATTTCTTTTTCAGTTTCTTTGCTTGGGGTTTTACTCTGTTTTTCCTTTAGTGTTTCAAGTTGTTTTTCACTGACATCGATAGATGATTTTATAGTTTCAATCAAATTTGATACATAATATTTATAGTCGTTTTCTTCAATTATCTTCGTCATCTTATCGATAAAGGATTTATTCTCATCACATTCAGATTGAAGAATTTCTTTATCAGGATACTCTAACTGCCACGCGTATCCGGTGGGATCTTCGAGATATTGTAATGATTCTTTGTCATACGTGTCTAATTTATCATCAAGGATCAGTCCAATAACGTAATTTGACTGTATTTTTCTTGTGGTTTCCTGTATAAGGCTATATCTCCAGTCTTCATAAGTTATGCCCTTACCGGTAAACTTTTTTAGAAAGTTTATTGCATCATCGTACTGATTAACAACGTAATCCGGTAATTCTATTTCACCGTTACTTCCTTTTTGAGCTTCCCAATCGTACCTCCATTGATAACTTTCAATATCCTTTTCAATTATGTCATAGTCATAATCGTAAATGTATTCGTTTGCTTTCGCAAAAAACGGTAATAAAGTACAGAAAACAATAAAAACCAAAGCAAGGATAATTGTGCTGGGCTGCTTTATCTTTTTTATTATCTCGTTGCGGATAAGTCTTCCTAACTTGTTCATAAGTCAATCCTTTCAATCCGACTGCTTGCGCTTTTATTTTATAGATGATCTATCGGTGAGCTCAAGGAACGCCTCTTCAAGCGACTTGTGTTCGTACTGCATTGAGTAGATGTTAACACCGCCGTCAATTAGATGTTTCAAAGCCTTTGAAGCGTCAACCTTACTGCAACTCAGCTTTAACAGGTCTTTTTCTACGCTGGATTCGACCTGATTTCTTGCCAAAAGTTCCACAGCTTTCTCGTTGTTGTCGGTCTCAAAAAGGTAACTTAAAACTACATCATCGTTTTGTTTGTTTATGTCAGATATATTCATCGTCGTCGTTATGACGCCGTTTTCAATGATTGCAACCCTGTCGCACATTAGCTCCATTTCAGCAAGCTGATGGGATGATACAAGTACACCCGCTCCCTTTTTTGCATGGTTGCGAAGGTTGTCTCTGAGTTCTTTTATTCCATTCGGGTCAAGTCCGTTTGTCGGTTCGTCGAGAATTAGAAGATTTGGGTCGTGTAATATCGCCTGAGCAACACCAAGTCTCTGCCTCATACCGAGTGAATACTTCTTAACCTTATCGTTGATTCTGTTTTCAAGTCTTACAGTTCTAACGGCTGTATCAATATGTTCATCCTTTATGCCGTCATACATCGAAGCAAAAAGTCTAAGGTTAGTTTTACCGGTCAGATACCCGTATAGTTCCGGGCTTTCGATTATTCCGCCGACGCGTTGAAGGGCTTGTTCTCTCTTCTCGCTGACATTGAAGCCGTTAACTATGATTTCTCCGCTATCGATCGACAGCAGTCCGAGAATCATCTTAATTGCTGTCGTCTTACCCGCTCCATTCGGACCGAGGAAGCCGACGATCTCGCCTGGGTTGACTTCAAAGCTAACATTTCTGACAACAGTTTTCGCTCCAAAGTGCTTTGTGATATTCTTCACTTCAAGAATCGGCATGTGAACCTCCGTAAAAATCTATTTTATTAGTTATACTATCAAAATGCTCAAAATACTTTATTTTTGAGCAAATATCTTAACTTTCTCGCTTTTGACCGTATTGCATGATTTTGCGGTTCTGCTTTTGTGTATTCTGACGACAAGGTATGCGATTAAAGCAGCCACAGTAGCTCCCGCCATATCGATAAGCACATCTGTGAGTTGGCAGCTCCTACCTGGGCTTGTAAGCTGCAGCAGCTCGTCTGTTATTGCTGTAACAAGGGGATAGAGGAGCGATAGAAGAGACTTCGTACCGTTTACAAAGAAGGATACTGTGAGAAAAGATAAAAACCCCAAAACAGCGAATTCTAATATATGCGCCGACTTTCTTACAAAGAGCGATACACCTTCAAGAGTTAATCCGTCACCTGTTTCCTTTATCTCAATACCAATCACATCTGCTGCTTTTTCAACAACTTCAACAACTTTACCGCTTGCAGCTTTTGATTGCTCGCCGTCTTTTAAGGAGTTTGAAAAAATAAACGCAGTCCAGAAAAGTGTCAGTATCAAAAGCAAGATAAATAATATCTGTCGCGATTTATCTTTTGATAGCATCATAATCCTTTCTCTCAAGCAGCTCTTTAGCAGCTGCAGAGATTACACCGGAATTATCCAAACCACCGATTATCCTTGACAACTCGTCAATTCTTCCCTGCCTGTCAAGAACATTTGCATAAGTAAATGTTCTGCCTTCCTTTTCTTCCTTCGTTATCTTCAGATGCATATTTGCAAGCGCTGCAATCTGCGCTGAATGGGTGACACAAAGTACCTGCACCGGTTCAGCTGATTCTGTCAGTCCAAGCAGTTTAAGACCGATCTTTCGGCTGGTGGCACCAGAGATTCCTGTGTCTATTTCGTCGAAAATCAGCGTACCTGCGCCATCCGCACGGGAAAGTACGCTTAGTAGCGCAAGCATAATTCTTGAAAGCTCACCGCCGGAAGCGATTTTGTCGATTGGCTTTGGCGGTTCCCCAATATTTACGCTTATTAAGAAACCGACGATGTCAGCACCGTCTGCGCTGAGTTGTTTCGGGGTTATGTCAACCACAAATTTCAGCTTCGCCATGTCGAGAAACACAAGCTCCTCACGCATACGCTCTGCAAGCTCTTCTGCGGCTTTCTGCCTTGTTGCTGTCAGTTCCGATGCTTTTTTTGTAGCTTCTAAACTTGCTAATTCGAGTTTTTTGCTAAGGTTTTTTATGTATTCATCGTAGTTTTCGATTTTTTGAAGCTCTTCCTTCATATCTACTAGAGATTGAAGTACTGCTTCAACGCTTCCGCCATATTTGCGTTTAAGTTCCTGTATGACTGACAGTCTGTCCTCTAATCTATCAAGCTTTTTGTTTATTTCTGATGTGTCATCATCGATAAATCCCGGTAAATTCGATGCAACATCCTCAATTTCAATTCTTACGCTCTCAAGTCTATTAATTAGCGGTTCAAGTTCAGGCAGGATATTGACAAGTGTCGATAGCTCCCTTTTAGCTCCATCTACAAGCTGAGCCGCAGTTATTCGCTCAGAGCCATATAGCACATCGTATACAGCCGAGCAACCAGAAGCTATTTTTTCAGCGTTCAACAACCGTAGTTTTACTTCACTTAGCTTTTCTTCTTCTCCAGTTTTGAGTTTTGTTCCCTCTATCTCATTGATAGCGTAGTCAAGATAATCCGCTCTTTTGCGTTTCTCTGAGTCGTCCTTTACAAGAGTTTTAAGCTCTCTCTCCGTCTCGGTCATCTTTTTGTATGCTGTTTTGTATTCCGATAATGCTACACTATTGTTAGCGTATTTATCGAGCATTGTAATAAAGGTTGATGAATCCGACAACATCCTTGTGTCCTGTTGCCCATGGATTCTGATAAGCTTTTCTGCTGTTTCTCTGAGCTTTGATACTGGGACGGGTCTGCCTCCAATTTTCGCGCTTGCTTTTCCATCTGCACTAAGTCTTCTTGATAGGAATACAAGCCCATCTTCGTCGGGTTCTATATCAAGCTCCGCAAGCGCATCAAGTTCAGTTTTGGACAGTTCGCCAAAAGCACCCTCAACAAGAGCGAAGTCCTCTCCTGTTCTGATCAAATCCCTATCACTTCTCGCTCCGCAGAGCATATTGACAGCGTCGATGATGATGCTTTTACCTGCACCGGTTTCTCCCGTGAATACGCAAAAACCGCCGTTCGGTTCGAGCGACAGCTTTTTTATAAGTGCAATATTCTCAACATGAAGCGAAACAAGCATCGCGTATTCCCTCCGACGTTTTAGATTTCTATCTTGATAGTTCTTGAAGCCTTTTACAAACTTCAATCGCTTTAGCTTCTGATTTAGTAATTATAAGTAGTGTATCGTCACCGGCAATTGTTCCGACAATATCTTCCCAGTCCATCGCATCAACCGCAGCACCTGCGGCATTTCCCATTCCTACATAGCATTTAAGGACTACAAGATTCACGGCATAGTCAATACTTCTGACTGTGTCAGCAAGTAGTTTTTCGTATTTTGCAGTTGTACCAACTCCTGGTTTTGTCACTACCGCATAACGAGTTCCACCGTTTTTGTCAAGAACTTTTTCAATCTCCAGCTCTCTTAAATCCCTTGAAATAGTCGCTTGTGTTGTTTTGATCCCAGCATTTTTGATACGAAGCGCTAAATCCTCCTGCGTTTCTATGCGGTTTTCTTTAATTAGCTTTAAAATCAGTTCCTGTCGGTGCGTTTTCATCCGTACGACCGTCCTTTTGTTATTTTGAAAGTTTTCTATAAAGTATATCGCAGAAACAGTGACCGTTGAGTCTGATAAGCTTTGTTGTTTTATCTGATTTTCTGATTTTCACCGTCACTTTGTTGTCAATCGGAATCGACTTCCTACCGTCTACAGAAAGATAAGCTTTCTTCCCCCTTGTAGGTAAGAATTTCATCGCAAGCTCTGCAAAAGGCGGAAATATAAGCGACCTTGAATTCAGCAGCGAATGTGAGCTTACAGGTGTTAAACAGATAAGCTCAAGCTTTGGATCCACTATCGGGCCACCGGATGCCATGGAGTATGCGCTTGAACCTGTTGGTGTTGCCGCTATAAGCCCATCGGCGCTATAAACGGAGACAACCCTGCCACAAGCTGAAAACTCGATATCTATCATATGAGAAACCGCACCTTTTGACATCACTACTTCATTTAGTGCTGAACAGAAGAGTGTTTCAGTGTTGCCGTCATCTATAAAAATATCAAGCATCATACGGTCTTCAACATAATAACTATCGTCTACAAGGCATGAGAGAAGGCTTAGTTCGTCTTTTTCGAGTTCGCTCATGTAGCCAACATTGCCCAAATTAATACCAAGCAGCGGAAGGGGTGAGCCCGCAAGTGGCAGTATTGTGCCGTCACCGCCGAGAACAATGATAGCTTCAGCCTTTGATTCGTCGTCGTAAGCTATACCAAGCTCGTCTAAACGCCGCTGGACTTCTTTTTCATATTGCAGTGCGTCGGGCTTTTTTGTGTTTTTAACTATACGAACTGCTTTCATCTAATCTTTCCTATCTGCGCTTTTGGTTTCTGAGAAATAGAAACACGCAAGAAATTCTCTATTGCCGTCACCGCCTTTGATCGGCGATTCCATTGTTTTAGTCATTGCCAGATTGTGCTCTGCGGCGGCAGAGGATAGCTTTTTGAATATATCTTCGTAGAGTCCTTTGCTTTCCCTGACAATCCCACCCTTGCCGATATTTTCTCTGCCTGCTTCAAACTGTGGTTTTACAAGGCTGATAAATACGCCGTCTCTGTCAAGAATGGAAGCGACTGTGCTATAAATTAGAGTTTGTGAAATGAAAGATACATCCATTGTCACAACATCAATCTTCTTATCAAAAAGCTCTTTTCCAATATTCCTTGCATTTAATCCAGGCATATCTTTTACACGCACATCATTTTTAAGAGAGCTGTGTAGCTGACTTCTTCCAACATCAAGCGCATATACAAATTCTGCGCCATGGTTTAGCAAGCACTGGGTAAAACCTCCAGTAGAGGCACCAACATCAAGGCAAACAGAGCCTTTTACATCTATTTCAAATTTCTCTAATGCCGCTTCGAGTTTTAATCCGGCACGGGAGACATATTTCATATCTCCAACAAGCTCTACCCTACAACCTTCAACATTCTTAGACGCTTTTGTTTCTGTCTTTCCGTCAACTAACACAAAAGCGCTTTTTATAAGCTCAGAGGCACGACTTCTGCTGTCGCAAAAACCTTTTGTAACAAGATAAACATCAAGCCTCACGGATTTTTTCCTTTATATCAGCTGCAATCTGTTCTGGTAGAAAACCGCATTCACGGTGTAAACTTTCGGTATCACCAAAAGTGACAAATCTATCTTCAACTGCGCGCACTTCTGTTTTGATATTAAGTTCTGCTTTAAGCATTTCGCCCACACCGCCGCTGCGGATTCCTTCTTCAAGTACATAAACAAAGTCTATGCCACAAAGCAGTTCGTTTAGCTTTTCAAAATCAATCGGTTTTATTTGGATTAGCTTAATAATCCTTACAGAAACACCGTCTTTTAACAGAGAAACTGCGGCATCATAAGCATTTTTTGTTATTATTCCATACGTTATTATAGCGATTTTGGGTTTTTCACCTATATCGACATGGGAAATAAATCCACTGCGAATAAAGTTTACATAATTCGAGTTTTCTTTGCCTTTTGGGTATCTGACAGCCGTCGCAATTTCGCTTCTGAATGCTTTTGCAAAAGAAAGCTCAATCTCTTCATAGGTTTCTGGAGAAAACACCGAAACATTCGGTATATTTCTAAGCATAGCAACATCAAACAGACCATGATGCGTCGCTCCATCACTGTGGACAAGTCCTGCTCTGTCTACCGCAAAAACGACCGGCAGTTTCTGGAGTGCAACATCGTGTAAAATCTGGTCGTAAGAACGCTGTAGAAAGGTTGAATAAATCGCCACTACTGGCTTTTTTCCTGCTGCGGCTAGTCCTGCGGCAAAGGTAACAGCATGTTCTTCGGCAATACCGACATCAAAAAATCTTTCGGGTAGCGCCTCGGAAAATTCGCTGAGTCCCGTACCATCCGTCATTGCTGCAGTTATGGCGCAGATATCGCTGTCTTCCTTTGCATGATTGAGTATGCTTTTACCTGCTTCCGAGGAGAACGACGAACCGCTAGATAGTGAAACGCCCTTTTGTGGGTCAAACGCTCCGACAGAATGATATCTCGAAGGGTTCTTTTCAGCGTAAGCATAGCCCTTTCCCTTTTTTGTTTGTACATGGACAAGACAGCATTTACCAAGTTTTTTTGCTTCGCAAAGTGCTATTTCAAGCTTATTTATATCATTGCCGTTTACCGGACCGATGTATTCTACGCCTAAATGTTCAAAAAGATTTTCGCTCCAAACAAGCCTCTTGCCGAAATCTCTGAAACCTCTTGCAACTTTAACGAGTCCTTTACCCACTACTGGTATTTTTTCAAAAGTAGCTTTAGTTCCATGTTTAAAACTAAAATACTTTTGGCTTGTACGGAATCTTGCAAGATGTTCCGCAAAAGCACCTACATTCATGTTGATAGACATATCGTTATCATTAAGTATAATAATTAGGTTTAAATCACGCTTTGTGCAGTTATTGAGCGCTTCGTATATCATCCCGTTTGTGAATGCACCGTCACCAGTTACCGAAACAGTGAAGTTTTTTTTGCCGTTAAGTGCATCTGCATTGGCGAAGCCAAGAGCGGCAGAGATTGATGTACTGCTGTGACCTGCGCCAAATGGGTCGTGCTCACTCTCACTCCTGAGAGTAAAACCGGACACACCGCCATAGTTTCTGAGCGTCGAAAAATTCTCTCTACGTCCTGTCAGGAGTTTATGGATATAGCTTTGATGCCCGACATCCCATATTATTTTGTCTTCAGGAGAGTTAAAAACCCTGTGGATTGCGATAGTCAACTCGACAACGCCGAGGTTTGAGGCAAGATGCCCACCGTTTTTTGATACGGTTTTTATTACTTCTCCGCGAAGCTCCTTAGCTAACTTGTCAAGACAATCATAACTGAGGTTTTTTAAGTCTGAAGGGGATTTTATTTTATCAAGTATTTCCAATTTTTATGATTCCCTTATTTTTATTTTCGGGTTTCGTGTTTAATCTTCGTTTTTTTGCTTTTATTTCTCTCTTTTCTGCCTTGTAAGCTAAAAAAAGATAGGAAGCGGGAAGTTAGTATTATAATTTCGGTACTTTTTACAATCGCAAGTTTCTTTGCGAACGCTTTTCCTCCGACGGTAAACGCTGCAACAAGGGATGTCAGGAGTAAAGTAAACCATGATTCATGTGGGTTGCCTAAAAATATTTTCGCGGCGATCGCAACACTTGTCGCACCCGAAACGATACCTGCGATATCTCCGACGATGTCATTACATATAGATGAAACTTTGTCTGCGTTCTTTAAAAGCTTGACCGCTGTTTTCCCGACACGATTTTTTCTTGCCGCCATAGAATGAAAAGGACTTTCCGCCGCGGTGGCAACGGCAAGTCCGACAACATCAAATATTATATTTATTAAGATTATTATAACGAGAAGAACAAAAGCCGCTACCATGGATATATTGTTAATTGATTCCTCGGTAATCAGCGTCAGGATTGCTGTAGTTAAAAGTGATGCAATAAAAACTTTTATTGCCCAGACGTATTGCCCCTGCTTTTGTTTTTTCTTTGGTTTTTTGTTCCGAGATATGTCCTTTTTCGGGACATCGGGCAACGGAACTTCGCCCTTTTGGTCGTCCATTTTTTCTTTTCCTTTATATAAAAATATGAATGGCGGCACAAGACGTAAACTTTGTGACATCCGGTCAAGTAGGCTTTCCCCAGTCAGTACTTTTCGTCGCCGATAAAGTGGTTTCCCTTTAAACCAACAGCCGGTCCGTCACCGGAGCCGGGACTTGATTACCTTTTAGTTCACACTGCAATCCATCCTGTGCCTGATATCTCAGCCTAGGAGATTTCCTCAATAGACCGCTTCCGTTCCTTAGACTCTTTTGCAGCAGAGGTTTCAGGGAGCGATAACCAGCATCGTCGTCGACTTACTACACCGGTGTGAACACCCATCCGCCAAAACCACTCAAGTCAGGCTACTCTATCCACAGCAACAAAAAGTACCGCGTGATAGGTTTAATCTTTTAACCGTACCAGCTACGAAAAAAACCGTGCCAGCACAGAAAAAAGCCTCTACGGAAAACGGGTCGTGTCCCGTATGCCATTACGGGGCGCCCGCAGTCCATTCTCCCAGCACCCACCCTAAACTGGGCGTCTAAAGCAAGCACAAGGAGCTTCATCGTTTTGCCCTTACGCGGATTTTTAGGCCCGCTTTCGGGAACGACGGTCCAACTAGGATACTGCGCCATTAATAGTTCTTATCATTTTATTATATCATGTTATGCTATTATATTCAATAACTATTTTTTTCGCTCAAGTAAATAATCCGCTAATAGCAGTAGGTTTCTCTTCGACTGGCTGTCTGGAAATGCTTCAAGGCATTTCTTTGCGCTTTCAGTCAGCTCTTTTGCAAACTCTCTTGCTCCTTCAAGCCCGAGTAGTGTGACATAAGTTGATTTATTATTTTCGCTATCAGCTCCAATATCTTTTCCAAGAAGCTCTGGACTACTTTCTATATCGAGGATATCGTCAGTTACTTGGAATGCACGTCCGAGAAGGAATCCATATCCCTTTGCACCGACTCTTCTCGCTGTCCTTGCCATACCTGCAATACAGCCGAGCTCACAAGAAGCTGCCATTAGAGAGCCAGTTTTCATGCTGTTCATAAGGTCGAGCTGTTCTTTCGACAAAAGACTTTTTTCGCCTTCAAGGTCAAGCTGTTGACCACCGATCATACCATCCCTGCCTGCATAATGGCTAAGGCATTCCACGGCTTCGCAGTTTTGTTTCGGAGAGTAGAGTCTGTTAGAAGCGCAGGTGTGAAGAGCAAGAATTGCGAGTGCATCACCCGCAAGAAGCGCTGTCGCTTCACCGAAAACGAGGTGGTTAGTCGTCTTTCCACGACGTAGAGAAGCATTATCCATACAAGGCAAATCGTCATGTATGAGCGAAAAGCTATGCATCATTTCCACAGCCGCTGCGTATTTTTCACAACCTTCAGAATGGGTGTCGCTTTCCTCAGAAGCGGAGCAAAATTCATACACAAGAAACGAGCGTATCATCTTACCGCCGGCGTCTAAGGTATAATTCATCGAGTCAATTAGCGTTTTATAATATGTTTCACCGATTTTTGACCTGGATACAATTTCTATTTCTTTTTTTGTCACTTCAGAAAGCGTATTGATGCGCTCCTCAAGATTTTTATAATGATCATTCAATCCCTTATTCCTCCGTGGTCGTAAAATCCTCTTCGGTTACTACCCCGTTCTTTTCGGACAATATTTTAACCTTGCTTTCAGCTTTGTCAAGCATAGTATTACAAAGCTTGACAAGACCTGTGCCCTCTTCGAATAGCTTTATCAGCTCATCAAGCGGTGCGGAACCGTCGTCAAGAGCGACAACAATTTCTTCAAGCCTTTTCATTGCTGTTTCAAAGGTGTGATTTGTAGTTTTACTCATTTGATTCTTGCCTTTCTTTTCTTACAGCGGTGATCCTTGTATCTACTTCACCGTCGGCGAATTTGAGCTTAAGCTCATCGCCTGTTTCAAGAGAGCCGACCCTTGTAACCGCACCGTCTTTCCCGAATGCAATAGCATATCCTCGTTTGAGCGGCGAAAACGGATCAAGCAGAGCGAGTTTTTCACCAATGTGTTCGGCTGAAGTTGTTTTTCTTTCAAGAGAATAATGTATCGCCGAGAAAAGACTGCTCTCAAGATCTACAAGTTTCGTTCTTCTGTCATTAATAGTGTTAAAAGGTGATGTAAGAGGCTTGCTGTTTTTAAGCAGCGCAAGTGCAGAACGCCTTTCGGATATGTTAGAAAGCTGCGAGTCGCACAGTCTCCGGGCTACATTCGTCAGTCTTGTATGACATGTTTCTATCTCAGGTAAACAGAGCTGTGCTGCATCTGAAGGGGTTGCGGCTCTAACATCGGCAACAAAATCGGAAATTGTAAAGTCTGTTTCATGACCGACAGCCGATACTATTGGGATCGCTGAACGAAAAATTGCTCTCGCTAAATTTTCGTCATTAAATGCCCATAAGTCCTCTATTGAACCTCCGCCCCTACCAATTATAACAACATCCGCGGAATCGGTACGGTTAAAATATTCAATACCGCGTATTACGCTGGCGGCCGCTCCCTCACCCTGAACAAGAGCGGGATAGAGAAGAAGTTTTGCAGGCGGAAAGCGTCTGCGACTGATTTTTATGATATCCCTCACCGCAGCACCGGTCGGAGAGGTTACAATGCCGACACGATATGGCGTTTTTGGTAGTGGCTTTTTATATTTTCTGTCGAAAAGCCCTTCAGCATTCAGCTTCTTTTTCAGCTGTTCAAAGGCAATATACAGCTCTCCAACACCATCCGGCTTCATCGCCTCGACAGTAAGCTGATAATAACCGCCCTGTTCGTAAACAGATATTCTTCCGCGGCAAATTACATTAAGTCCGTTTTCAGGTGCGAAAACAAGCTTTGTTGCCGCCGCTCTGAACATTATGCATTTCAAAACTGAGCCAGAATCTTTGAGAGAAAAATAATAATGTCCGCTTGTGTGAACCGTAAGGTTCGATATCTCGCCTTTAATATAGACGGATTTTAGATACGGTGAGCTTTCAACATGCTTTTTTATCATCCCGTTTATCTGAGAAACGGTTAACACCGATGCTGAGCTTGCTCCGGCGGAGCTTGTCATTTGATTCAATTCCCCACCTCCGGTATTATGTCAATCACTTTCGCCCTGCTGTACTTCGCCGTCGTCGTCCGATGCTTTTGGTTTTTGTTCTCCGTCATAACCCGGTAGTGAACGCACGATACCCCCGAGAACACCATTGATAAAGGCTGCTCCCTTTTCATCGTCATAAGCTTTTGACAGCTCAACCGCTTCGTTGACTGCAACCCTGTCAGGTGTTCCGGCATAGACGATCTCAGCTACACAAAGCCTCATCACTGTTTTAGCAAGCTTGCTTATTCGGTCAAGTTTCCAATTTTCAGATTTTTGTGAAATAAGGCCATCCACCGCATCAATATTTGTTGCTGCAAGGGTAAAAATGCTTCTTGCGAAGCTGTTGACTTTTATTTCGCGTGATTCTTCTGCTGTTATTATAATTTCATCAGGGCTTTTTTCTCTGTTGAAATCGAATTCAAATAAGAGCTCAAGCGCGATAGCCCGCGCTACCCGTCTATTCATAAATAATTTTAGTTCCTTTCGAACTGCTCTGGTTTTACGCGAAAAGTCGCGTAATAATTCAAACTATTCTATCACATAGTGCTAAAAAAATCAACTATTATATATTTCCACAAATAGTAAAACCCGGCGAGTTAGCCGGGTTTTGATTTTAATAAAGACATTTTAGGTATCTGAAAACAATTTTTCTAAAGAAATGCAGAGAGCTATCAACTTCAGCAGCTGATTTTACAGCAAATTCTACAACTGACTTTCTCTCATCATCGCTGAGTTTATGATTGCTAAACGCTGCTTTCAACGCTGTTTCATAAACCTCCGTCGGAGGTTTCACCTCATAAACGAGTAGTCTTTCAAGATACTGCCATGCACATATTACTGCTTTGTTAGTTGATTCCGATGTAAATGCATTTATTCTCTTTGTGTTTATATACCGCCTTCTGATAAAAGGTAGTGCTAAAACTGCAAATACACTTAAGCTTAAGAGCAGAACTTTCGCAAAGGTTGTTAAATCAACTGTAAAAGGTTCACCGTTTTCGCTGTTTTCAGATGAAGTCTCAGACTCAGTGATTTCTGGAACTGATGTTGTCGATTCTACTTGACTTGTCTCTTCGCTTGTTTCGGCAACCGGCGGTGCTGTAACACCCGGTATTCCAGGTGTCGGATCAAAGGGAATCCAACCGATGCCGTCAAAGTAAACCTCGACCCAGGCGTGAGCTGCTTTCTCTGTGACGGCTGTCCAAACTTCACCGCTGCTTACATTCGCGACATACCCCGTGACATATCTTGCGGGATAACCTGCAGCGCGGAGCATGCACGTGGCAGCTGAAGCAAAGTGAATGCAAAATCCACTTTTGCTTTCAGTAAGGAAGTATTCGATAAAGTCCTCACCTATAGGAGCTTTTGGTGCTTTAAGATCGTATGTCGCACTGTTCTGGACATACTCGATTATTGCTGTTATGGTTTTATAATCGTCCCCATCGGTGACAAGCGATTCTTTACTGAGAAGATTTCTGAAAAAATAAAACTGCGCATGTGGCAAATTATAGTATCTTTCATTTACTATGGCACCATAGATGCGATTAAATGTTTCTTCATCACTGTTGTCTACCGGTCTATATGAGTTGCCTGAGCCTATCAAACTACCAATCAGCATCGGGTCATAGGTCATAAATGTATATCCCGAATATGCAGTGTTTCGCATCACATAAGAGTCATTCTCTATGCTAAATCCGTCATCGCCGTTATAGAACGAGAGATACGGCATATAAGCAATACCACGACTAAAGGAGCTGATGTGAAACATACTTGGTGCGGTGGACTGTAATCCAACATTACCATTTTCATCCTCGGCCGTCATCGCAGAATAAGTTGCATAAGTATGAGGATTTAGTGGAAACTCAGGATTTGTGCCGGGTAAAAGAGCGACTTTGTATTGTATAATGGTGATATCCGGATCATTTGGGGTTATCGTCCAGCTCGAGTCGCTATAAGTATCATAAGTGATACCACGTAGATAATGTATCCCGCGCAAATTGGTTTTTACACTCATAACAACTCCAGTGCCTTCGGGCGGTTCAGCGTTCCGAAGGTCAACGGATAAAAGAGGATTACCTTGGTAATCAACTCCCGAAACTGTGGGCAGAGGGTTTTCGCTCGTTTCCGGATTAAGCGGAAGTCTATTAGCAAAAAACTCATAAATTTTTTCGCCGATATCAGATCTCACATATGTCTCTTCCGGCGAAACAGTCCTCACAAGCACAAGGAAAATAAGCATCGGTACAAGAACGGCGACCGCACTGCTCGTTCTTTTCCTACCAAGTCTTATACTGTTCGTCAAGAAGACCGTCAAGATAAACGCGAGATAAAGAATTATAGCCTCGATATCCGGCGGCATATTTATAAAAATAAATGACGGGAAAACAAAGATTAACGAGAACAGAAAGCAGAGAGAGGTAGACCTCATGCTTATAAGCGCAAACGCTATAACAAAGGTGAAAATTACTGAGAAATAGGTGAAAAATGCTGTTATAAGGCTCGTTTGAAAGAAAAACAGATATGGTTGAAAGTTAAATGTCGGTAAGTCGATTGACAGCTTATGAAAAAGCCTTGAAACGATATTAAAAAAATATACGAATCCGCCGTTTATTTCGGTGGAGTACATATAATAGCCGACAAATAAAGCGATACCACAAACCGCAAGACCGATTCGCTTTACTTTTTTTGGCGCATGAAAAACAGCGGAGAAGATGAGCGCTGATGTAACCGTTATAATTATTATAATCGCGCTGTTATAGGTTAAGTTGTATGCGCTTAATATTGCAAAAATCGCACCTGTTGCGCCAACTGAGATAATAACGGCGTCGGACAAAGTTGATAAAATATAATCAGAGGAAATTCTCATTCATCTTCCTCCTTGTCAATCTCTGTAAACGGTCTTACTACATAGAACCAATCTGCCTGACCCCACATAGCTTTATCGATTGGTTTCCCTGTTAGCGGTATTCTGTTTTGGAATACAACCGACATAACCTTCAGGTAGTCGTCAGCTTCATTAATCGGAGCGATAACAGCCTCGCCGGAGGAATCATAATAACAAAGACAAAACTCAATCATCCTGGCGATCATGTACCTTGAGATATAGGCAACCTGAGCAAAGATGCTGTCGATTTCGTCCGGCTGTCCAAATAAATTAAAGCAGATATATATCTTACCCTTTTCGGAGACAAGCGCTTCTCTAACGATAAGCTTGTCCATTTTTGAGGTGAGTTTCCAGTGGATGGAATTCATCGGATCGCCTATGCGGTATCCGCGAAGGTCATAATCTTCTGCAAATCCACCTCCGGGTTTAGGTTTTAGCCCTTTGCCGCCAAGCTTGTCTCTCGGGAACACCGGATGCGGTACCGGAGCAATCGGGCGCGGCATTATAAACGCTCTTCTGATTTCTGGCACTTTAACAGATGAAGCAAAAAGACCGATAAAGTCATAAGTCTTAATCGACAAAATGTTTATAACAACGCATCCAACATGCTCAGAGCTTATCGGCAGCGGTACCTTATCATCTTTACAACCATATACCGAAACACGAGTGTTTCTTTTTCCAACCAAGTCATTTGGTATGGTAATATTGTCAGCAAAATACCTTATATCAACTTTTGGCAGGGAGAGTCCCTTTGATTTTATATGTACATGAACATCAAAAATCTCGTCTACATATATTTCAGGGGGCACCGAAGAAAGCTCTGCCTTTGTAACCAACATATGGGGCAGGCTTATTAGAAGCGAGAAAATCGGCAGTAGTGAAACGACCATAAATATGTAATGGGATAGATACCCATCATAAATTCCGTAAAATAACGCTGCAAGCAATAAAACGGACAGATATGTAAGCCATCTCTTCAGCATAAGCATTCTCTTTCCGCAAAAATTTAACGTTCTCTAAGTTATTTTATCGCTGGTGGAACAACTGATTTTAATATTCTATCAAGCACAAAACCCTCTCCACGTCCGCGGTCTTCTCCGTCGGGTGTTAGGATTATACGGTGGGACACGCAGTCGCTGAAGAATGCGCGCACATCATCCGGCACAACGTAATCTCTACCGAGTGCGTATGCTCTTGCTTTTGCTATTGACATCAGTGACAGCGACGCTCTTGGGCTCGCTCCGCGCAGGATAAATTCGTCATTTCTCGTTGCTGCTACAAGTCTGACAATATAGGAATAAACAGGTTCGGAAATAAATACCGAAGCTGCTTCTTTTTTCATATTCTCTAATTCATAAGTTGTCACTATACGCTTAACACTGTCAAGCGGTGCTCCGTTTTGTCTACTGTTCAGTATCTCAACTTCGCTTTTTTCGTCCGGATAGCCGAGAGTAAGCTTAACCATAAATCTATCAAGCTGTGATTCCGGAAGCAGCTGTGTTCCTGCAGCACCTGCAGGGTTTTGGGTTGCTATAACAATAAACGGGTTTGGTAGAGGATGGGAAACTCCGTCAACAGTGACCTGGTTTTCTTCCATCGCTTCAAGGAGCGCTGACTGTGTCCTTGAAGTTGCACGGTTGAGCTCGTCCGCAAGGAATAGGTTGCAAAGAACGGCACCTCTCCTGTATTCCATCTCTCTTGTATCTTTGTTGTAAATTGAGAATCCCACAATATCGGAAGGTAGAACGTCGGGCGTGAACTGCATTCTGCTGTAATCAAGTTCAAGCGCTTTTGAAAATGCGAGAGCCATGGTTGTCTTTCCTACACCAGGAATATCCTCAAGAAGAATATGCCCTCCTGCAAGAATTGCAAGGTATGCTTTTGCAAGAACATTGTCTTTTCCGATGACTGCTTTTTTGACTTCATTTAGAATTTCAGAAGATTTGTTCATCCTTTTTACCATTCCTTCAAAATTTTAGATACTCTGCATAAAAACGATTATAACAGACATATCTAATTTTTACAAGTAGAAACTTGATATTAATTTTATATTGACTTTTTATTTATTATCGAATATAATTATTGTAAAATTCGCGGAGGTATAAACATGGTTTCAATGGGATTAAAGAAATATGGTAATGAAATTGGATTACGAGTAATTGATGGTTCTATTTGTGGTAAATATCGTGGCTTTTTCATAAGAATGTATGACGGAATGGGGTTCAAGAAAGTTGAGTTAAAGTTTTCACCGTTATCTGCAGACCTTTTATTAAAGCTTGATACCTACATAACCTCCGTTAAGCAGGGTTTTAGAATTCTCAGCTACACAATCGGCGCATCGGGATTGTCAATGAACATACACGACACTGTCGGAACTATGGATGTAATAAAAAAGCTTCTAAACGAGTTTATCGACTTTTTTGAAGCTAATGAAATCACCCCCTTAGACCTCTGTGGTATTTGCGGACAAAATATTGAAACAGATGAAGCTTTTGCTTTCAGGGGCGATTCGACAATTATCGGACATAGGGCTTGTCTTGAGAAAGAAGAAGAAAAAACACCCGAAAAAGAGATAGAAGAGCTGAAAAAGTCCTATGGTATGGGCTATTTTGGTGCGTTTTTAGGTATGATTGTAGGTATAATACCTTGGATTCTAATCTCACTCGCTGGATTTGTTGCTGGTGTCGCAGGACTTATACTCAGTGCGGCAATAAAAATAGGTTATGAAAAGTTGGGCGGTAAAAACGGAAAACCTAAAATCACAGCTATCATCCTATTTACTGTACTCGGTGTTCTCGCCGCTTTCTTTATTACTACTACTATTTCCATATATCAGACATTTGCCCAAGAAGGTATTACTTTCCTTGAAGCACTTGAGTTAACCCCTTATAATTTATCTTTAGCTGCAACAGATCCCGATATTGCTTCCTACATCGCTCAAAACCTCGGTCTTGGGTTCTTGTTCGCGGCACTTGGCAGCTGGAGCTTCATCGTTCAGGCGTACAAAGATACAAAAGCACAAACAGAAAAACCTATTGTTCACACTATATAAAACATTACAAAATTGGTGCAGTCCCAAGTGGACTGCACCAATTTTTTTATCTTTATTATTTAAGATCTGCGAAGTACTTAATTGTTTTAACCATCTGGCTTGTATAGGAGTTTTCGTTGTCATACCAAGCAACAACTTTAACCATTGTCTTGCCATCGCCGAGATCGGAAACCTTTGTCTGTGTTGCATCGAACAAGGAGCCATAGGTGATGCCGATAACGTCGGAGGAAACAAGCTCTTCCTCGGTGTAACCGAAGGATGCGGAAGCGGCTGCTTTCATTGCTGCGTTGACATCGTCAGCTGTTACCTTGCCTTCGCAAACAGCTACGAGTTCTGTAACGGAGCCTGTGATAACAGGAACACGCTGAGCAGCACCGTCAAGTTTACCAGCAAGTTCAGGAATAACAAGACCGATAGCTTTTGCAGCGCCTGTCGAGTTAGGAACGATGTTTGCTGCTGCTGCTCTTGCTCTTCTGAGGTCGCCTTTTCTGTGAGGACCATCGAGAACCATCTGATCGCCTGTGTAAGCGTGGATTGTTGTCATGAAGCCCTTCTGGATTTTAGCGAGCTTGTTGAGTGTGTCAGCCATAGGAGCGAGGCAGTTTGTTGTGCACGATGCAGCTGATATGATTGTATCAGATGAAGTAAGAACATTTTCGTTAACGCCGAAAACGACTGTGGGAAGATCATTGCCTGCGGGAGCGGAGATAACAACCTTCTTTGCGCCTGCATCTATATGTGCTTGAGCTTTAGCCTTGGATGTGAAGAAGCCGGTACATTCGAGAACAACGTCAACACCGATTTCTTTCCAGGGAAGCTCAGCGGGGTTAGCTTTTGAATAAATCTGAATTTCTTTTCCGTCTACAACGATGGAAGAATCCTTCGCCTCGACTTTGTCTGCGAGAGCATATCTGCCCTGTGCAGAGTCATACTTGAGAAGATGTGCGAGCATTTTTGCGTCAGTAAGATCGTTGATTGCAACAATCTCATAGCCGGCTGCGCCAAACATCTGTCTGAACGCGAGACGACCGATACGGCCAAAACCGTTAATAGCAACTTTTACTGTCATTATTTAAGACCTCCGTTTTATTATTACAACAATTAATTTTACAACAAAAAGTATGTCATTACAAGCAGAAAAGGCAAAGTTTTCATTTTGTTAATAATTATTGGTCGAACTCACGAACTCTAAGCGTTGCCCCGTGTTCTTTTGCAATTTTTTCGCAAAGTTCGATTTCTTCATCAGGTATCGTTCCCCTGACAACCGACATTATAACCTGCTCTACATGGGCTGAACTAAGCGAGGTAAACTCGAGCATAGCTTCATAAGCGTTTTTGTATGCAGGACGGCAAACTTTGTCATACTGCTCTTTGTGTGCGCTATTGAGACTTACAGATACGACATCAATTATACCCTCAAGCATAGGGGTGATATCTTTTTTATGATATAAATTAGCATGTCCGTTGGTGTTTATTCTTATGCGTATATCAGATACCGCCTTGACCTTTTTGGCGGTATATACAAGCTCATCTATACGCATTGTAGGTTCACCATAGCCGCAGAACACAAGCTCATCAAAAGTGTTCAAGTCGTGCGAAAGCACTTCTTCAGCAATTTGATCAGCGGTCGGTTCTTTATCAAGCCACAAAGACGGACTGCCATAAGCGCCGTCGCCGAAGCTACGGATGCAAAAGGTGCAATTACTCGTACAACGGTTCGTCATATTTACATAAAGTGAGTTTTTAACTTTGTATGTTATAGTTTCCAAATATCGTGATGTCCTTTCTATTTTATTCCGAAAAGTCTTTTTGCGTTTTCGGTGGTGATTTTTTCTATATGTTCTATTGTCTGACCTCGAAGATTTGCAAGCTCAGCTTCAATATACCTGAGGTTCCGACTGTCGTTTCTTCTACCTCTAAGGGGCACGGGGGACAGGTAGGGGCAATCGGTTTCAATCAAAAGCCTGTCGTCCGGAACAATTTGTGCCACTGAACGGGGTTTTGCTGCGTTTTTAAAGGTGATAATACCGTTGAAGGAAAGATACCAACCTCTTTTTAGGAGAATATTTGCTGTCTCGGCGCTGCCTGAGAAGCTGTGAAACACACCTTTTAGCTCCGGATATCTCAATACTGCTTCAATGCAGTCCTGATGCGCTTCTCGGTCGTGTATTATAACCGGGAGAGAAAGCTCTTTTGCTAAAATGAGCTGTTCTTCAAATACCCCTCGCTGTATATCCCGCGGTGAGAAGTCATAGTGGTAATCAAGCCCTATCTCACCTATGGCGACAACCTTTTCAGCTGATGCAAACTCCCTGAGCTTCTCGATATAACCACTGCCAGCATGTTCTGCTTCATGGGGATGAATGCCGACAGCAGCATAATGCTTTTTTCGTAAGGCAGCAAGGGCAATCAGCTTCTCGGAAGACGTGATATCGACCGATGCGTTGATTATGCCTGTCATGGAATCGTCAGCGTCTATCGCGTCAAGCAGTCCTTCCCTATCTTCATCGAAACGCTCGTCATCGTAATGTGCGTGAGAGTCAAACATTATCTAACCGCCGCTCCATTAGGAACATCGTCGTCAACAAACAGTACCTTTATTTCTTCCTCACCTGCAGCAAGGATCATGCCATTGCTTTCGACACCGCGCAGTTTTGCTTGTTTCAAATTCGAAACAAGCACTATTTTTCTGCCAATAAGCTGTTCGGGGGTGTAGAATTTCGCGATACCGGAAACAACCTGTCTGCGCTCTGTTCCGAGATCAACTTCAAGCTTTAGTAGTTTGTCGGATTTCGGAATGCTCTCGCATCCGATTATTTGTGCGACTTTTAAGCTGACTTTCTCGAAATCCTCGATTCCGATTATATCGCTTTGAGCTTCTTTTTCAGGTTCTTTCTTTTCAGATTTCGCAGGATACTTTTTCGAAAGATATTCTGCAACCTCTTCAAGCTTCTTCTTCGGGTCTATTCTTGCAAACAGCATTTCCGCATTGCCAAGTTTGTTTTCCGAGCAAGGGAAGGAATGAGATATATCATCAAAGTTCTCGACGGAAAAACCGAAAATATTAGCTATTTTCTTTGCTGTGTCTGGGATGTAGGCATTTAGATAAAGCGTGCCAAGACGGATGTTTTCAACCAAACAAGCAAGGACTGTCGCAAGTCTCGGTTTTGTTTCTTCTCCTTTTGCAAGAACCCATGGTGTTGTCTCGTCGATATATTTGTTGCAAAGTCTAAAGACGCTCATAATTCGTTCAAGCGCATCCGCAAGGTGATACTCATCCAAAAGTTTGTCGGCTTTCGCAAGATTCTCCGTCACACCGTCATTAAGTGTTTTGTCGATTTCCTCGAGAACCGTCGGTGCAGGAATTATTCCGCTAAAGTTTTGGTTAATCATCGCTGCTGTACGGCTCACAAGATTTCCGAGTATATTAACAAGGTCGGAGTTCGTCCTTGTTATCAAGCTTTCATAGGTGATATTGCCGTCGTTGGTGAAAGATAGCTCACTGAGCATATAGTAACGCACTGGATCAAGTCCGAATAAATCGACAAGGTCGTCGCCGTACATTACATTACCCTTGGATTTGCTCATTTTATCGTTGTTATAGAGAATCCACGGATGCCCTAAAACGGTTTTTGGGAGCGGTTCACCTAATGCGAGCAGTATAATCGGCCAGTAGATTGTATGGAACCTTATTATGTCCTTACCAATGACATGAAGGTCGCAAGGCCAGTAATGGGAATAGCTCTTTTCAGATTTATCTACACCATATCCGATTCCAGTGATGTAGTTTGATAGTGCGTCAAGCCATACATAAACGACATGTTTTTCATCAAATGTCACCGGTATACCCCAGCTGAAAGATGAGCGCGACACACAAAGGTCGGTAAGACCGGGTTTTAGGAAGTTGTTTATCATCTCGTTCTTACGCGAAACAGGTTGAATAAATTCAGGATGCTCTTCGATATGCTTCATAAGTCTATCCTGGTATTTGGACAGCTTAAGAAAATATGCTTCCTCGTTTGCCTTAGCAACGCTGCCCTTGCAGTCTGGGCAATTACCGTCTTCAAGCTGTGATTCAGTCCAAAAGGATTCACATGGTTTACAGTACCAACCCTCATAACTTCCCTTGTATATATCACCCTGTTCATAAAGCTTTTTGAATATGCCTTGAACAGCTTTCATATGGTAATCGTCGGTAGTACGGATAAATTTATCGTAGCTTACACCGAATTTGTCCCAGATATCTCTGATTTCTTTCGCAGTTTTATCTACATACGCTTTCGGTGTTACGCCTGCTGCTTTTGCTTCGTCCTGTATCTTCTGTCCGTGCTCGTCAGTTCCTGTCAGATAGAAAACATCAAAACCGGACATACGTTTATACCTTGCGATACAGTCGGCCATTAGAGGGTCATAGATATTGCCTACATGGGGCTTTTTTGAGGTGTATGCTATTGCTGTAGTAATATAAAATTTCTTATTCATTGTTATCATCCTTGTCGGGAGTTTCTTTTGCTGATTTCTTTCGTTTAAGTTTTGCAGCTAATTTATCTATAGGGGAATCCCCCATTCGCTGTTTTTTTATCTCTTCAGGGACCTTAAAACGGTTATTTTCGATTTTATAGTCCTCATAAAAGCTGTCGGATGACACGGGCATCTCTCTTTCCGCTAACTTGTCTTTTACCATTATTCTTGTAACAGTATAAATTACAGTAAAAAATGGAACTCCGAATACAAGTCCGGCAAATCCGAACAATGCGCCAAAAACGATGATGGAGAACATAACCCAAAACGGAGAAAGCCCCACTCTATTTCCTATTATTCTCGGGCTTATTATATTGGAATCGACTTGTTGGAGTATAATAATAAATATTCCGAATCCAATTGCGAGCATCGGGTCAACAAGTAGAGTAATAAAAATACAAAGTATGCTACCTATTATCGGCCCGAACATCGGTATAATGTTTGTTATTCCTATAATAAATCCCATGATGATCGGGAATGGCGCTCCCATTATAGTTGCAACTATAACAGTTAGTGTACCTGTAATGAATGAAACATAAATCTGTCCGGAGATGAATTTGCTGAAACAATCATTTGCGAATGACGCGATTTCAAGAATTCTGTCTGCGAACGACTTCTTGAAAACCGCGAAGATGATCTTCCTCGACTGTGCGAGCATAAGTTCTTTTGCTGAAAGCAGATAGATAGAAGCAATTATTGCTATCACAATATTCGAAACGCTCGTCGTTATAGTCATCACAGTCGGGACGACATTTTTAATAAGGGTTCCTGAATTGTTGATAAATTCTTCGAGGTAATCTGCGGCGGCATTAAACGGCTCTTTAAGCCATGGATTGTCTTCCGCAAGATCGAGAAAGTAGTTGTTTATGTTGTCAATATAGGTCTTCGAGTTTGAGATGAGTCCCGTTATGCTTTCTTGGAGCTGCGGAATTATATTCATTATAAGAGTTGTTAATAAGAAAAGTGCAAAAGAGTAAGTCAAAAACAGGGCGACGCCGCGACGGGTTTTCTTTTTGGGAATACGTTTTAGGAAATGGCTTTCCAGCATCATAACAATTGGATTGAGCATATACGCCACAACTACACCACCGATGAAGGGTGACAATATACCGAATATCCAACTAAAAAAGTTACCTACGGCTTTGAAATTGAGCATGAGAAGAAATGCCGAGCCGCAGGCTAAAATTACAATAAAGCAATAAACCGCGACGGCTGTGTATTTTTTATCCCACTGAAATTTCATTAGTTCTCCTGTTTCTTAATATATAACTTATCTTTTCCTTAATTCTTTAAAAAAATCCGACAGCAGAGCTGCGCATTCCTTTTCGAGAACACCACCCTCGACTTCAAGAAGATGATTATACCCGAGTTTATTTAAATCAATAACTGTTCCGAGAGAACCTGCTTTAGAGTCGTACGCGCCGAAAACGACACGTCTTAGCCTTGAATTTATTGCAGCGCCTGCACACATCGCACACGGTTCGAGGGTTACATACAAATCGCAGTCTGATAAGCGCCATCTTCCAAGCTTACGGCAGGCACGGCGAATTGCAATTATCTCCGCATGCAAGAGCGCGTCCATACCTCTCTCACGCATATTGCTGCCGACTGATATGACCTCACCGTCTTTAACAATAACCGCTCCGACAGGGACTTCACCGCGTGATGCAGCACGCTTCGCATTGGCTATTGCCCGTTTCATAAATTTTTCGTCAACTGTCATAATAATGTCCGTTCTGTCGCGAAGTGTCCGTCATAAAAATTTCACGCTAATTATCCTGTAGTAGCCATTGTTTGAATATAAGAGACAAGCATCATATAAAGGCTTAAAGCAATGAAAACATAGGTGCTTATATTTCTGAAAATAAGTTTTGCGGAATCTTTTGGTTTACCGTCATAGCTGTTATCGGGTTCTTCAATACCATCCGGTAGAAAATAAATTCTTTTGCCTTTGAAAGTATAATAAAGCAGAACAAGCAGAGCTATTGCCATAAGTGAGTACTGCGTTATAGTGATATAGTCCATCCAAATGGATTCCATACCATAGTTTTCGTATACATACCCTTGAACAACAGAAAATGAGTTGTTAAGGAAGTGAATTATAAAAGTAAGCCAGATATTGCCGCCGGAATTAAGGTAGACAATACCGAGCATTATGCCTAAAGCAAACGCAAAAATCGCTTGAGCGGGGTGTGAGTGTAAAAGCCCGAAAATTCCAGCTGAAACAATTATTGCCGTCCATTTTCCCAAAGGCAGGAGATGCCTTAATATAAAGCCGCGTATTAGCCACTCTTCAAATATTGATGGTATAATCGCCACAACTATAAAAAAGAGCAGCGTTGTTTGAGGGGTGGCAAACATACCTGTTTCGCTTGAGGTTGGTATGATATAATATATCGGCTGTACTGCTACTTGAACAAGAAATCCGATACCGATTGCAACAAGAACAGTTAGAAAAGCTTTCTTTGGTTTCTTAGGACGATTTGTAAAAGGCTCAAAGAGTTTTATTCCCAGCGTCTTTTTTGATATGAGTATCGTAAAGACATGAATGAGAAGGTAGGAAGTCAACAAAATTAGTAGATAATCTGTTGTTGTTACCTCGTACTTATATGGGTAATAGGTGCTTACTATAACCGGAACAGCTAACGCAAGTAGAAAGAATACAACAGCAGCAATAAATGCTCCTGAAAACCTTCTTTTTGCCTTTAGCTTTTTGATCTCTTTCTCGAATATATCGCGACTTGCTTGATCAAATTGCAGTTCATTTTCATCGATTATATGGATGCCGGGTCTTTGAGAGAAATTTTCATTTGGGACTGGTATCTCAGCGTTTTCTAATCTCTCTTCGTCTTTAATGATGTTTTCGTTCTCGTGATTGGGTTCCTCTTCTAATGTCTCGAGTTCGTTCGGCAGCTTTTCTTCCATTTTAAAATGTTCCTTCCTTGCGAATTTGATAACTCAGTCGCTTTGAAATAATTAACTTTAGGGAGGATGGTACGCTCAAAATTATTTTGCTTGTTTTGTAGTATATCATTTCAAGGAAAAAAATGCAATCATCTAATATTAAAAAGCCGCAAAACTGCGGCTTTTTATGTTTTAAATTTAGTTGTTTATCAACCGTTAACCATCTTTTCGATTTCAGCAGCGAAGTTGTCTTCTCTCTTTTCGATACCTTCACCCTTTTCAAACTTAACAAAGGAGGTGACATTTATCGAAGTGCCAAGAGCCTTAGCTGTGTCGTCGACATATTTTGAAACCTTGACGTTCTCATCCTTGACATAGGACTGGTCGAGGAGACAGTTTGTCTCATAGAATTTAGAAATTCTACCAGAAATCATCTTTTCGACAATCGCATCAGGTTTATTAGCGTTTTTCGGATCGTTTTTGATCTGCGCTAAAAGAATCTCTTTCTCATTATCAATTACAGATGCAGGAACTTCTTCCGATCTAACATAGAGCGGGTTCATTGCTGTAATCTGGAGACAGATATTCTTTGCAAATTCTGCGAAATCCTCAGTTGAGGCTACTTTGGCATCTGTGTCAAATTTAGTTACAACACCGATGCTGCCTTTACCATGGATGTATGAGCCGGTAAAGCCGTCGATTATCTGGAAACGTCTGATAGACATATTTTCGCCGATGGTGAAAATTTTGTCTTTGAGTTCCTCTTCAACAGTGTTATTAGCGCCATCATAAGGCAGTTTAAGGAGAGCGTCAACATCTGCAGGCTTATTTGCAAGGATAGTTCTAAGGATACCCTTTACGAATTCTTGGAAGGTTGCGTTTTTAGCAACGAAGTCTGTTTCTGCGTTTACCTCTGCGATTACGGTTGTCATACCGTCGTCGCTCTTGAGGATATCGACGATACCGTCAGCAGCGATTCTGTCAGCTTTCTTTGCAGCAACTGCAAGTCCTTTTTCTCTGAGATACTTTATCGCTTCTTCGAAGTCACCGTTGCATTCTGTAAGAGCTTTTTTGCACTCCATCATGCCGGCGCCAGTTTTTTGTCTGAGACTCTGTACGTCTTTTGCTGATATAGCCATATATTTTTCGGTCGATTCACCTTATCGTTGGAGCCGTAGGGTGAACAGACAGTCCTTTCTCACCGGAATTTTAATAACCCACCGATAAGGCGTTCTTATACGGTGTTCCGCCGCAATAGCCGGGGTTGCGTACGGATTTATTTGTGCCGGGATTACCCCGATTATTACTCTTCGTCTGCGTCTTCTATTTCTGCTGCTTCTTTTTCAGCTGCTGCTTCTGAAGCGTCGTTCATCTGTACGCCCTGTTTGCCTTCGAGAACTGCGTCAGCGAGAACCGAGCTGATGAGCTTGATTGCGCGGATAGCGTCGTCGTTGCCGGGGATGATGTAGTCAATTTCGTCAGGGTCGCAGTTTGTGTCAACAATTGCGATTATCGGAATACCGAGTTTACGGCATTCTTCAACTGCATTGCGTTCCTTCTTCGGGTCAACGATGAAGACTGCTGCGGGAAGACCGTTCATGTCCTTGATACCGCCGAGGTTGCGTTCGAGATCGGAGATTTCCTTCTTGAGCATAGCAACTTCTTTTTTCGGAAGAAGGTTGAAGGTATCATCCAATTCCATCTGGCAAAGGTTCTTGAGTTTTGTGATGCTCTTTTTGATTGTTTTGTAGTTTGTCATCATACCGCCAAGCCAGCGAACATTGACATAGAACATTTCACTGCGGAGCGCTTCGTCTTTTACTGCGTCCTGTGCTTGTTTCTTTGTTCCGACGAAAAGGATTTTTCCTCCGTCTTGAACTGTGTCGCGTACAAACATATACGCTTCTTCGACTTTTTTCAGAGTTTTCTGAAGGTCGATGATGTAGATACCGCTTCTTTCTGTGAAGATGAATTCAGCCATCTTCGGATTCCACTTTCTAGTCGGGTGACCAAAGTGGACACCAGCTTCGAGAAGCTGTTTCATTGATACAACTGCCATATTTTCTCCTTCGGGTTATCTGCCCATTCTGGGCTACCCCACCGCGCTACTTAACGCCTTAACGCAAATCTCTTTTAGATTTTGCGCACCCATGCGTGACCGCGTCAGTGTTTGTTTTTTTATATTAGCCCCTTCTTTTGGTGAAAGAAGTTTGAGCCAAAAATCATTATATCACAAGTCTACCCGCTTTGCAATATAAAAAACATATAAAAAACGGGCATTTTACAGCTTACAGACTGTAATTCTTATACTTATCGAGCTTTGCTTCTACTTCTCTTGCTGTTCTTCCTTTAGCAAGAATATAAACCTTTACCTTCGGTTCAGTACCGCTTGGTCTTATAGCTATCTCTGTCGTATCATCAAGCTCGTACACAAGCATATTCGTTTCGGGAAGCGGTTTTTTTACATTCTCCCCTGTTATAAGGTCGAGAACATCACCAGTGGAATAGTCCTTAATTTTAAGCACGCTCGTCCCTAAGATTTCAGAACGAGGATTATCACGCAGTCTTCTCATTCTACCCTTCATCTCAGACATCGGATCATTCCCGCTAATCATGATGTTTAGTGTCAGTTCATCATAATAACCGTACTTAGCATATATCTCACCAAGGCGACCAAAAATCGTTTTTCCCTTACTTTTATAATATGCCGCAAGTTCAGCAAACAGCAGTGTCGCTCCGACACCGTCTTTGTCGCGGATGTAAGGGCCGGGTAGATAACCGCAACTTTCCTCATAAGCGAAAAGGAAGGTGTGGGAACCTGTTTCAATGACTTCGTTTATCTTTTCTCCGACATATTTAAAACCAGTCAGCACTACAAAAGGAGTCACATTGTGCGAGCGGCAAATCTCATCAAACAGTCTTGAAGAAACCGTGGAACGTACAGCGCAGGCATTTGAAGGGAGAGATCCGTTCTCAGCTCTTGCACTGATAATGTAATCAGACAGCAGTATTCCAACCTGATTTCCGGAAAGTGAGGTGTAAAGCCCATCACTGTCTTTCACTACAACACCGATTCTGTCACCGTCCGGGTCGGTTCCGATAATGAGCTCAGCATCACATTCAGTGGAAAAAGCCATATTTATAGCCAGCGCAAAACCTTCTTTGTTCTCAGGGTTTGGGCTTTTAACTGTCGGGAAGTTACCATCCGGTTCGCTTTGTTCCGGTACAACGCGAAGGTTCGTTATTCCGGCACGGCGGAGCGTTTCGGGAACAAGATAATTACCCGCTCCGTGGAATGGTGTATAAATTATGTTGAGTTTATCAGCATATTCTTCTATGATATGTGGATTTATCCGGCAGTCGAGGACAGCCTTCATAAACGGCTCGTCAATCTCAGAAGATATGATTTTTACCGATCCGTTTGCTACTGCTTCGGAAAAATCAATTTTCTTTACACCGTTGAAAACATCAAGCCCCTTGACGGTTTCAGAAACAATTTCAGCGTGTTCAACCGAAAGTTGTGCTCCGTCAGACCAAAACACTTTATAACCGTTATATTCTTTTGGGTTATGAGATGCCGTGATATTTATACCGGCAACTGCTCCGAGATGCAGAACCGCAAAAGACAGCTCCGGAGTTGGGCGTAGCTCTTTAAACATGTATACTTTTATTCCATTAGCGGCAAGTACGCTCGCTGCTGTTTCAGCGAACAGTCTTGAATTATTACGGCTGTCGTAAGCTATCACGACGCCCATATCAGCGCTGTTTTGCGCCAGTATAAGTGAAGCGAGCCCCTGCGTTGTTTGAGCTACGGTATATATGTTCATGCGGTTTATTCCAGCGCCCATAAAACTGCGCAGTCCGGCAGTGCCAAAGCTCATGGGCATGGCAAAACGAGCCTCAATTTCTGTGGGCTTGTCTTTTATAGACTCAAGTTCATTTCGAAGGTCAAGGTCGAGTCCTTCGTAAGAGAGCCATTTCTTATATTCCGCATTCATAATCGAATACAACCGTTTTATAATAAAACGGCATTCCTTCCTGAAAACATTTATAGTACAATCCGAAAGCCAAATAAACTCTACTTTGCGGTAACAATCGCTTCGCTTTCAATTAGTTCATTTATCGCAAACCTCAGTGCTTTAGCGAATTGGTCTGGGCAAGAGGTGTTTTTATAACCGCATTTTATACCTTCAAGAGCTGAAATGACTTCAAGAGACGATCTGTTTTCTGCAAGAGCTGCTATACCCTTTGCGTTACCGTTGCAGCCTCCGACGAATTTAACGTTTTTAATAAGATTTTCATCATTCAACTCAAAGTTAACCTGCTTAGCACATGTTCCGTGCAGGTTGAATTTATATTCCATGTTTATGATCATTCCTTTCTTACTGACTCGAAGTTCTTCAGCAAGCGCATCATTCAAAAGCTTCGCTTTTTAAACTTGTCATTTAAGTCATTATAGCATAACCAAAAGAAAAAATAAAGATACTACTTGATTTTTTATTATATAATCAGTGTTTTTCTTAATTCCGACTATTCTTATCAATTCTAGCTAATCGAAGTTTTATGTTCCAATACTTACACTTTTCACCTTGACCTTATCGAAATTGTAAGGTATAATCTTATATAGTAAATTAACTTGGTTTTTGAGCAAAGTAAAATATAATTTTAAAGGAGTGTATAGAATATATTTGGTTACCGGAGCGCTGGCGGCTACACCGTCAATCCGGATTTGGGATTTATATGATCACCAATCTCATGCCGAAAGCGAACACCCTTAATATGCAGCTTGTGCAGAACTGATTACATACCGTTAGCAAAATCTCGGCGGCTACTGCAGCGATAGCGCTAATTAAGCAAGAAGGCTTAGCACACGGCATCCTTGGCATCCCACACAAATATCCTAAAATAAAAACATCTGGGTGAATTGATGAAAACATTACGCGTACTCAAGGAAGTATTTCTTTCCTCTCTACCTCTCGCGGCAGTAATAATATTCTGTTTATTTTTTAAGCCACTTATCAACCCAAACGATTATATAAAGCTTACAGTCGGCTATATCAGCGTTGTTGTGGGTCAAGCACTTTTCCTTGTAGGACTCGACATTAGCATATTACCGATAGGTAAGCTTGTAGGCAGATCACTTATAAGACTTAAAAAAATTGTATTTATTATTTTCTTTGGATTTTTATTCGGTCTTCTCTCAACAGTCGCTGAACCCGCACTCGCGGTTCTCGCAAAACAAACACATATGATTCTTGATATTGTTGATGAGATGGCTTTTATATGGATCATGGGCGCGGGAATCGGTGTATTTGTCGGTTTCGCCCTCTTCAGAATTCTTAAAGATATAAATCTTAAAATCACGTTCGCAGCTTTATATATTGTCATCTTCCTCACAGCAATTTTTGCACCAAATGAATTTATAGCTCTTGCATTTGACGGTAGCGGAGCGACAACAGGCGACGTTTCTGTTCCGTTTATTCTTGCTCTGGGACTTGGTGTGTCTGCTACAATGTCAAAACGAAAAACCAATGACGACACCTTCGGAATTGTCGGTCTTGCATCAGTGGGGCCCATTCTCGCTTTATTTTTATATGGAATAGTGTTGAAATTAGTAAACGGCGGTACTATACCACCGGCGGGTGTATATAACCCCGGAACAACAAGCAGTCTTCTCGATATAACTCTCGGCAACATCAGCGGTGTAGCGCTTGCACTCTTCCCGGTTGTACTTGTTTTTCTCCCCTTCCAGAAATTTTTAGTAAAGCTTCCTAAAAGAGAATTCAAAAAAATTGTACTTGGCACTATACCTGTTTTCATCGGACTTCTTATCTTTCTGTCCGGAATTGATTATGGATTTGCATTTGCTGGAGCATATATCGGAGGCATATTTTTAGCACCCGGAAGCCCTAGTTGGTTTATATTGATACTTCTTGCTATATCATTTATTCTCGGTATGGCTATAACCCTTTCCGAACCGGCTGTAACTGTTCTCGGAGAACAGCTTGAGGAAACAACTAACGGTCACATAAAAAAGCTAACTATAAGAATGACTCTTGCAATCGGAATTGGTTTTGCTTCAATTCTTGCAATCATCAAAATTCTCACACAGATAAATATTCTTTACTTTCTTGTGCCTTTGTATGCGATTGCTCTAATAATGATGAAGTTCTCCTCGCAGCTTTTTGTGGGCCTTGCATTCGATTCAGGAGGAGTATCGGGCGGAGCACTCACTTCCGCTTTCCTGACGCCCATGACTCTCGGAGTCGCTCAAGCAGTAGCAGAAAATGCGGGACCGCAAGCACAGTCAGTTTTAATAAACGGGTTCGGAATTATAGCTTTTATTTCTGTAACACCAATTATTGCAGTACAGATGCTCGGTATAATTTACGATAGACGTCTGAAGAAAGTACAGAAGGTAACGATGGACGAAGAGCTCGAAGGGCTTATCGAACTTGCTGAAATCGATGAAGGTGAAAGCGACAATATTGTAAATAACTACGAAACACCGGAAACACCTTTGGAGGAAAATACAAATGAAGAATGAAAAAGCGGGCAAGCTTGTCTTTCTCACCCTGATAGTGGGTAGAAAACAAAAAGATGAGATTTTAACCGCGATGTTTGAATCGGGAGCAAAGCTAATAAGTACTCTGTACGGTAGAGGGGCGGTTAGTGCTTCGTTTCTGAAGAACCTCTTAGGACTCGTACCTGAGGAAAACAAAGCCGTAATCACTTGCCTAATAACCGAAGATAAAGTTGACGCTACAATGCAGATGCTAATCGAAAAATTTAATTTTAACAAACCGAACACGGGCATCGCTTTTACAATACCTGTTAGCAAGCTTTCAGTATAGGTGTGATGAAGTCCAACTGCGATACATTCACGACAGTGCGGCCGCTTCGCGGCAGAAGGAGAATAATATGGAACATTTCAAAAACACAAAAGCCCTATTTATTATAGCCAATGCAGGCCATGCAGATGATATCATCGAGATGGCAAAAGCCAGCGGAGCAGGTGGTGCAACGGTATTAAATGCCCGCGGTGAAGGCGCTAAACATGAAGTTTTTATGGGAATAACAGTCGATTCGGAAAAGGAGATCATCCTTTGCCTTGTAGATGAAAATGTAGCAGACAGAATCATGGCTGTCGTAAAAGAAAAAGCAGGAATCGGAACTGCCGCTCACAGTGTTAGCTTTACAATGCCGGTAGATAAAATGATTGGAATCAACACTGTCCCATTCCCTAATCTCGAAGACTAAAAGCTAATCCCCTGCAGCACTAAAGGCTGCAGGGGATTTTTAATGGTGTGTATTAGTCTTCCCAGTTGTGCCAAACGTTTTGCACATCGTCGTTGTCTTCAAGCATTTCAAGGAGCTTGTTCATCTTTGTAACGCTTTCTTCGTCCGTTACGGTAACATAGTTTGACGGTACTTTTTCAATTTCTGCAGACACAAGATTATAACCTTTTTCAGTTAGAGCTGTTTTAACTGCATCAAATTGCGTCAGTTCGGTGGTTATCTCGTACACCTCGTCCTCTT
>JAQWDK010000026.1 GCA_028705495.1 Eubacteriales bacterium | reverse complement strand
ATATTTTCGTGATGCTGAACTTTTTCCGTGCTTGTTTGCGTACCAAACTATTCGCTCTTTCTTCTTTGCTCGTTTTTTCTCTTCTGCCCTCTGTTTTTTCTCTGCTCTTTGTGTTATACTTTTCATAAAAGCTTGCCCTTTCTGTGAATGGTTCGTTGGCACTTACCATTTTACCACAGTTCGGGCTTGGCTTCTTCTTTTTTTAGACCATATTATTATACACTATACAAATTTTATTTTTTTTACACATTTGCATACTATTTTTCTGTGAAATATTTTAGGCATACTCAAGCGTGAGAACAAAAAAACACGCACCGTAATTTGTGCGTGAAATTGGGAGCGGCACTTGCTGCTGTAAAGACGTAACAAAAAAGATGTCGTCTCATCGCGTGCTATCAAAGAAAAATCACGCACCAATCTTGGTGCGCGATAATGGGTGCAGGCACTGCCTGCTGGTGCCGCTGACCGGAATCGAACCGGTACGGTGTTATCCAACGGTTTTTGAGACCGTCGCGTCTACCTATTCCGCCACAGCGGCTAGTGTTGTGGGAGTGGGTATTACTTCAACTTTATTATAATATCATAAAGAAGGTTTCTTTTCAAGAGTTATTTTTACGTATTCTATACCACACGATTGTCACCCCCAATATTTTTCACTACGTTTTTATATATAACAAAATAATCATTTTACAAATCATTGATACAGAAAGATTTTAGTGGTATAATTCAATTACATTAAAAAAGGAGCGGGTGCAGTAATGAAAAAGGTTATGGCAGTTTTCGGGACAAGGCCTGAAGCGATTAAAATGTGTCCGCTTATAAATGAGCTAAAAACCCGCTCTGGGATTGAGCTTGTCGTCTGTGTCACCGGACAACATAGAAAAATTTTAGACGATGTTCTAAAGATTTTCGGTGTAGTACCTGATTATGATTTAGATTCAATGAAGGATAATCAATCGCTGTCATCTTTAACTTCTACTATATTAGAAAGAATCGATAAGGTGCTTGATATAGTTTTACCTGATCTTGTTCTCGTTCATGGCGATACTACCAGCGCTTATTCTGCAGCTCTCGCTTGTTTTTATAAACAAATTCCTGTCGGACATGTTGAAGCAGGCCTTAGAACATATAATATAACTTCGCCGTTTCCAGAAGAATTTAACCGTCGCGGGATAAGCATTATTGCGGCTTATCATTTTGCTCCGACAGAATGCAACCGTGATTTCCTTATAAAAGAAGGGATTAGAGGTGACAAAATTTTTGTTACCGGGAACACCGTTGTGGATGCTCTGAAATATTCGCTATCAAAAAGGAAAAAGGATTTTGCCACCGAGGACGGTAAAACAGTTTTACTCACAATGCATCGCCGTGAAAATATAGGTGAGCCTATGATTTCAGTATTCAAAGCAATACGCAGAATTGTAAACGAAAGAAAAATCAAATTTATATACCCCGTTCATCCTAATCCTGCTATTAAAAAACTTGCTTTTGATTATTTAAACGGTGATGAAAACATCATATTAACCGAACCGCTAAATTTAACTGACTTCCATTCCCTACTTGCTGATTGCAGCTTTGTTGTAACCGACAGCGGAGGAGTTCAAGAGGAAGCGACTGCTCTCGGAAAACGTGCTTTAGTTATTCGCGATCACACGGAAAGAACTGAAGGTATTGACATTGGCAGTATCTCTCTTACAAGTTGTAAAGAAGAAACTGTATACCACAACATAAAGCTATTCCTTGATGAAACGCCATGCAAAGCATCATCAGTTTATGGTGAAGGCAATGCCAGTATAAAAATAGCTGACATAATAGAAAAAATTTAAAAATGCTGCCCGATGAAACGGACAGCATTTCCACTTATTTCTGCGCTTTCTTTTGTAATTTTCTGTTTCTGAGTTTCAGGTAGAAATCGGGGTGCTTGCTTCTCAGATGCTTTTTGAGCTTTACTTTAGCAGCATCTTGTTTATCATATAAGAACACAAGAAGTTTTCTTGGTGTTATCGGACCTGTGAACCAGAAATCTAACCATTTTTCGTATGCTTTACCGATTTTTCCGTGACTGAACGCCCATTTGTAGCGTTTAACATAGTACATAAAGTAATTTGCAACAAACAGCACCTCATGCTCTGGGAACTGTTCTTGTTTCAACGGTACACGGCAGTCCGGTGGTATAACATCTGGAACAAAACCAGCTTCACTTGCTATTCTCGCTAGTTCCGTCATCGGGTATGGGTAGAAGATATTTGGTATAATTCTATCGCTCTTAAGCCTTGCATTGAGTTTTACGGTCTTTAGTGCACGCTTCAGATCCTCAAAAGGCAGTCCAACAATATTATATGTCAGAACCGTCACTCCATATTTATGGAACCACTGGCTTGCATTAATCATCATTTCGTTAGTCATGTTGCGTTTAAGATACTTTGTACGTATCTCCTGGTCACCGCTCTCAACTCCGATATCAATTGTATAACAACCAGCTTCTTTCATCCTGCGCACAGTGTCCTCGGTCATAATGTCGAACCTGAGGTTACAGGTAAAAGGCAGATGTATCTCTTCTTTATACATATCGATGAACTTATCGAACCAGTCGGGTAGCATATTGAATATTGCGTCGCGGAAGTTGATGTACTGTATAAATGGGAACTTTTCAAGCAGTGTCTTTAGGTAAAGAATTGCATTCTCCGGGCTGCGGAACCTTGTGTAGCACTTTTTATTAGGATAGACATTTCTGAATTGTGAGTTACCGCAATATGTGCAAGAGAACAGACACCCACGACTTACCATTACTATCGCTGTGTTAATTTTAGAGCTCTCAAGATTCGGGTAATCGAAAAGTTCAAAGTCGGGAATGGGCAGTCTCTCAAGATCGGAGAAAACAGGTCTAACCGGGTTCTTCTTAAACGACCCGTCAGGCAGTTTAAACCAGAGGCTTTCTATGTTGGTATAATCCTTACCGTCACGCATTGCATCGCAAAGCTCAAGCTCAGCATATTCGCCGTCGCCGATACAAACACAATCAACTCCATCAATTGCGAGTACTTCACCAGGAACAAGGGTGACATGATAGCTGCCGCATATTACGAACACATCGGGGTATGATTCCTTAGCCCATTTAATATAGTTTTGTGAATCCGGAAAAGCTGTCGTTCTGACTGAAAAACCAATGATGTCAAATCCGCCGACTGATTCGCTCAGTTCACTAAGCTTGTCCTTGAATTCCTTCTCACTGTGCAAATAGAGCAAGTGCATGAGTTTTACCTCGTGACCACCCTCTTTTAGCACAGCCGAGATTGAAGCAAGTCCCTCGCTATAATTTCCTCCACTGACTTTTGCGACACAGTCGCGGTCAGTATAGTCCGGATATACAAGAAGCATTTTTGCACTTCTTCCGTTTAGATTTTTCATTTATTTATATATGCCGATTGCGGCGCCTTTCTGTTTTTTATTTCTCTTTTTATTCTAACAGAATAATATTGATTTTTCAACCGATTCTCGATGATTATTCCCATTTAGGAGAAATAATAACATATTTTCAAAAAACGAACACCTGCGGCAGTACCATTAGGCACTGTAGCAGGTGTTTTGTCTATGGTTTTATAGGTATTACGCTTCGAGAGCGTCGCCTTCGACCTTTTTGGATTTTTTAGCAACTTTTTTGTCTGCTTTAGCTTCCTTAGCGTCGTTTTTAGCTTTAACTTCGTCTCTTGTAGCATAAATCTTATCAGCGTCAACCAGCTGAATAATTGCCATCTCAGCACCGTCGCCTCTGCGGGGTCCGATTTTGTAAACTTGTGTGTAACCACCGTTTCTTGATTCGTAGTTGGGAGCTATACGGTTGAAGAGGTTTTTGAGAACATCTTCTCTCGTGATATATGTTGCAGCCATACGTCTTGAAGCGAGGGTGTTGGTTTTGCCCATGGTTATAACTTTATCTGCAAGTGCACTGAGTTCTTTAGCACGGGTTACAGTTGTTTCGATTTGTCCCTTTTCGAGCAGCAAGGTCACAAGCCCCTTTAGCATGGCGAGCCTGTGCGATGTTGGTCTGCCCAATTTTCTCGTTCCGGGCATGGTTTTTCCTCCTTATTGATATTTCTCCGCCTTGCTTTCGGTTTTCAGGGACTTTGTCCCGTGAAATCCGTATTTTAACGACGGATGAATGAAATCCTATTCCTCGCTCGGTTTAAGCGAAAGTCCTAAGGAATTCAACTTTTGGATTACTTCCTCAAGTGATTTTTTACCAAGGTTACGAACCTTGATCATGTCTTCTTCAGTTTTATTAATGAGGTCCTCAACCGTATCGATACCCGCTCTCTTCAAACAATTGAAGGAACGAACCGACATATCAAGCTCTTCGATAGTCATTTCAAGAACCTTTTCTTTAATGGTTTCTTCTCTATCAACCATTATTTCAGTGTTCTTTGCTTCGTCGGAAAGCTCGATGAAAAGGTTAAGGTGTTCGCTGAGGATTTTCGCAGCGAGTGAGACTGCTTCCTTTGCATTAATAATGCCGTTTGTTGTAACTTCAAGAGTTAACTTATCGTAGTCGGTTATATTTCCGACACGAGTGTCTTCTACAGTGTAGTTTGCAGCATAAACGGGTGTGAATATGGAGTCAGTGTAAATAGTGTCAATTGATGGGGTTGAGGTGAGTTTATTCTTTTCAGAAGAAACATAACCGCGTCCCTTATCAAAGGTAAGCTCCATATAGTAGGAATGTCCCTCTTCAACCGTGGCGATGTGGTGATCCTTGTTGAGAATCTCTATGTCGCTGTCAGTTTGGATATCACCAGCTGTTACTTCACAGCCTCCGCGGACATCAATGATTACGGTCTTCGGGCCGGCTACATTGAGTTTTGCGATGATTCCCTTAACGTTCAAGACAATCTGAGTAACATCTTCCTTCACGCCTTTGACGGTGGAAATTTCATGTCTCACTCCGTCAATTTTTATGCTTGTAGCAGCAACGCCAGGAAGCGAGCTGAGCAGTATGCGTCTTAATGAATTCCCCAGGGTTATTCCGTATCCGCGCTCCAATGGCTCAATTACGAAAATACCATGTCTTCCGTCTTCGCTCATATCGAGGGTCGCTATATTCGGTCTTTCTATCTCGATCATAACCTGCGTCCTTTCCGGCACTGATGTGCCAATTCATCAAGAGTCCGATTATTTCGAGTAATGCTCGACGATCAGATGCTCCGCGAATGGAAAGTCAACGTCTTCTCTTTGCGGGAGAGAGATGACTTTTACACTTATAGCTTCTTTATCAAATTCGAGCCACTTTGGAAGCGATCTGCTCGCGATATCTTCGATAAGCACTTTAAATTTATCAGACTTGCGGCTGTTCTCTTTTAACGAGATAACATCACCAGTTTTAACGATGAGAGAAGGTATATTAACATTCTTTCCGTTAAGTCTGAAGTGACCGTGGCGAACAAACTGACGAGCCTCTTTGCGGCTCTCAGAGATGCCCATACGGTAAACGACATTGTCGATTCTGCGCTCGATGAGCGTAAGCAGATTTTCGCCTGTCTGGCCTTCTTTTTTATCTGCTGCTACAAAGTAGTTTTTAAACTGCTTTTCTAAGATACCGTAATATCTCTTAGCCTTCTGCTTTTCACGGAGCTGGAGTCCGTATTCCTTTACACGCTTTCTGCCCGTGCCTGAGCCGTGCTGGCCGGGTGCGTTGCCTCTTCTGGTGACGGGGCACTTATCGCTGAAGCATTTTTCACCCTTCAAAAAAAGCTTTACGCCTTCTCTGCGGCATTGTCTGCATGAAGGTCCGGTATATCTTGCCATTTAAATTATTTCCTCCCTTTTTATTGTTAAATGCGCCTTCTCTTGGGCGGTCTGCAGCCGTTGTGGGGAATCGGCGTAATATCTTTGATCATCGTTACCTCAAGACCGGCAACCTGAAGTGCTCTAATTGCAGCTTCTCTTCCCTGTCCGGGGCCTTTAACGAAAACCTCTACATATTTCAGACCATGCTCCATCGCAGCCTTGGCAGCTGTTTCAGCAGCCATCTGTGCAGCGTAAGGCGTTGATTTTCTTGAGCCTCTGTAACCAAGTTCGCCTGCGGAAGCCCACGAAAGAGCATTTCCTTTTACATCGGTCAAGGTTACTATTGTGTTATTGTATGTTGAACGTATATGTGCCGAACCGCGTTCGATATTTTTACGTTCGCGACGTTTTCTTGTTACGACTTTTTTGTTTGCACTTGCCATATAGCTATACCGCCTCCTTTACTTCTTCTTGTTTGCGATGGTCTTAACAGGACCTTTTCTTGTCCTGGCGTTTGTCTTTGTTCTCTGACCTCTTACCGGAAGTCCTTTTCTATGACGGATTCCACGGTAGCAGTCAATTTCGACCATTCTCTTAATGTCAAGAGCGATGTTTCTACGAAGATCGCCTTCTACTACATATTCATTTTCAATAACCTCACGAAGTTTTGCAACATCATCTTCGCTGAGATTCTTGCCTCTTGTGTCCGGGTTTACACCGGTTTTTGCGAGTATCTCTCGAGCTCTTGAGTCACCGATACCGAATATATAGGTCAGACCGGCTTCTATACGTTTTTCGTTTGGAATGTCAACACCTGATATACGAGCCATTTTAACACCTCAATTCTATCCCTGTTTTTGCTTATGCTTAGGGTTTTCGCAAATGACCATGATCTTGCCTTTTCTTTTGATGATCTTGCATTTTTCGCAGATCTTCTTTACTGAAGGCTTAACTTTCATAATCCGATCCTCCATTCAATCAAGTCCAGCGCCAAGTGATACGGCCTTGTGTCAGGTCATATACTGACACTTCGATCGTCACTCTGTCACCGGGCAGTATGCGGATTGATTTCATACGCATTTTACCCGATATATGCGCCGTTACAATATGTCCATTTGAAAGCTTTACTCTGAATATAGTGTTTGGAAGTACTTCTTCTACTACGCCTTCAAACTCGATTACATCTTCTTTCGGCAATTATCGTTCACTCCTTCACCTGTAACCATCCATATAGCCATCATGCCAGCCAAGTCCGTCTTAATCACGTCTTGATATCTCTTTCAGCCATATGGTTTTCGTAAGCTCCGATTTTCTCACGGAGCATCCTGTTTGTCAGGTTCACACTGACGTCGAGCGGGGTCAGGATTTCGAAATCTGCATCCACGACCTGCTTCAAGTGCTTCAGCTTTTTCTTCTTGGGTTTTTCTACCCGCCTGTACTTACCGTCGGCTATAAAGACATGCATATCATCGGCTTTTTTGATAACAATGAAGGTTCTGTCTTTATCTCTCCCGGCGGAAGCGGTAACAATGCAGCCTAAAATATTGTCCATAGATTATTGGCCTCCGCTATGCTCAAAGGCATCCGCCGTCAGGTTCTGTCAGTATCACGGCACCGTCTTCGGTTATCGCGATCGTATGCTCGTAATGAGCCGAAAGTTTTCCGTCGAGTGTAACTATTGTCCAGTTGTTCGGTAGGCACTTTATCCCTGCTGTGCCGGCATTAATCATCGGTTCAACCGCGAATGTCATACCGGATACAAGCCTGATTCCACGCCTTCCAACATCATAGTTGGGAACCTCGGGGTCTTCATGTAAATTTTGTCCGACTCCATGTCCGACAAACTCACGCACAATCCCATAACCTTCGGAATTTGCTATTTCAGCGATTTTTCTCGACAAATCAAAGAGCCGTATATCGGGCTTTGCAATAGCAAATGCATCAAAGAAACATTTTCTTGTCGTTTCAATGAGCTTCTTTGCCTCGTCAGAAACATTTCCTACGGTAAAGGTTGCAGCGTTATCACCGTGAAATCCCTTGTAGTATGCGCCGACATCGATTTTCACGATATCGCCCTCTTCAAGTTTCCTTTCAGAGGGTATTCCATGAATGACTTCGTCGTTCACGCTGATGCAAGCGGAATTTGGAAACCCATTATAGTTCAAAAACGATGGTTTTGCACCATGAGCCATTATAAAGCTCTTAATTTTCGAATCAATAGAAAGGGTGCTGACCCCTTCCTTTACCAGAGTTCCGCCGTACACGAGTGCGTTGCCGGCTATTCTGCCAGCTTCACGCATCGCGGCGATTTCCGAAGCGTTCTTTACATAAACCATCAAAAATCATCCTAAACTTAATTCTCTGTCGGTTTCACCAGATTAAACCGCTACTTCTATCCCAAGTGCGGCAAAGGTGAGAGCCGTTGTGTCTTCGACCTTATCTTGACTTTGAACCGTTTTGAGTATACCCTTTTTTCTATAATAATCTTCAAGGGGTTCTGTCTCATTGTGGTAAACATCAAGTCTGCTCTTGACGACAGCTGGATCGTCGTCCTTTCTGATTGTAAGTTCTGCTCCGCATTTGTCGCATTTCTTACCGTCAGTTGGAGGGTTGTACTTTATATGATAAGACGCTGCGCAGGAAGGACATACTCTGCGTCCGCTCATACGCTCCACAATTACTTCATCAGAGAGCTCGATTGAAAGTACTACATCGATTCTGATGCCCATTCTTTCAAGCGCTTCTGCCTGTGGTACCGTACGGGGGAATCCATCTAAGATGAAACCGTTTTTGCAGTCGCTGTCAGAAAGCCGTTCCTCGATGATACCGATAACGATATCATCGGGAACAAGAGCACCACTTTCGGTGTACTTCTTAGCTTCAAGTCCCATCTTTGTACGGTTTTTGAGAGCGTTTCTTATTATGGCTCCGGTCGAAATCGTCGGGATTTCAAGTTTCTTGCTAACAAGGTCAGCCTGAGTTCCCTTTCCCGCACCGGGAGGCCCGAAAAATATAATGTTCATTGTATCACCGTATTTTAATCTGCGGATGTAAATAGCATCCGACATTTTTTACTTCCGTTGAAACCTTCTTTAATCAAGGAATCCCTTGTAATGTCTCATAGTCATCTGGCTTTCTATTTCTCTTGTCGTGTCAAGAATAACACCGACAACGATAAGTATCGATGTACCGCCGAATATAAACGAGTTCATTTTACTGTCAATAGCAGCTATGATGAACGGGAATATTGCAACTACGCCAAGGAAGAGAGCGCCAATAAGGGTAATTCTCTTCAAAACCTTGTTAATGTAATCCGAAGTAGGCTTGCCGGGACGATATCCTAAAATTGTTCCGCCGTTTTTCTGAAGATTGTTAGCAACTTCGACCGGATTAAACGATATTGTCAGGTAGAAGTAAGCAAATGCAATTATCAGAACGAAGGTAAGTATCGGATACAGCGGCGAGCTTGTTGAGAATAGATTAACGAAGTTGTCATAGAATGTTCCTGGTTTTGGTTTGCTTATCAGAGCTATAGTCGCTGGAAGTGAAACGATTGACTGTGCAAATATGATCGGCATAACACCGGACATATTGAGCTTAATAGGCAGATGAGTATTCATACCGCCATAAATCTTTCTACCGACCTGCTTTTTAGCATACTGAACAGGAAGTCTTCTTTCGCTGTTTGTCATGAAAACGATGAAGTAAATCGAAAGTGCCATAACTGCTATGATAATTACGATGGATATGATGCTTATCATATCTTCCTTCATCATCTTAAAACCTGTGGTTACCATTGTCGGTACTCTTGAAACGATATTCGCAAAAAGAATAATTGAAATACCGTTGCCGATTCCACTATTGTCAATCTTCTCAGCAAGCCACATAACGATACAGCTTCCTGCAATAAAACAGGTAACTATAACGAGACCTGAAAGGAACGAGGTGTCGAGAAGTATATTACCGCTGTTTCTCAAGGTTGCATAGTAGCCGTATGCCATGATAATGGACAAGCCGACTGTTACAAGTCTTGTGATCTGAGCGATTTTCCTCTGACCTTCGGGGCCTGACTTTTGAAGTCTTTCAAGCGGTGCGATCGCGATAGTCAGCAGTTGCATTACGATTGAAGATGTAATGTATGGTGATACCGAGAGCGCAAAAAGAGTAGCTTGTGAAAATGCGTCGCCGCTCATTACGTTGAATAAAGCAAATGCACTTTGATCTCCGAACAGTGATGCTATTGCATTGTTGTCGATGAACGGTACGAATATAACCGAACCGAGTCTGTAAAGAAGAACAATGATGATAGTGAACACCATCTTCTTCTTCAGATCCGGAATCCTCCAAGCATTTTTGAAGGTTTCAAACATCCTATATCACCTCAGCCTTTCCGCCTGCCGCTTCAATTTTTTGTCTTGCGGTTGCCGAAAAGTGCGATGCTCTGACAGTGAGTTTTTTGGTAAGTTCGCCGTTGCCGAGAACTTTTACACCATCGTTTAGTTTACCAACTATACGTCTATCGAGCAGTACCTGTTCGTCAACGATCGAGCCGTTATCAAAAACCTCAAGGCTGTTCAGATTTACGATTGAATAATTGGAAGCGAATTTATTGTTAAAACCTCTCTTGGGAAGTCTTCTGTACATGGGAAGTTGACCGCCCTCAAAGCCGGGTCTGACACCGCCGCCCGAGCGTGCGTTCTGTCCCTTGTGACCGCGTCCGGCTGTTTTACCGTTTCCGCTGCCGATGCCGCGTCCTTTGCGGTAATTAGCTCTTGCTGAGCCTTCTGCGGGGGAGAGTTCTTGGAGCTTCATTTGTTAAACCTTCCTTTCGTCGGAATGCAGTGTCCGGTTAGTCAGCTGCTTCGACATCGACTAAATAAGATATCTTAGCGAGCTTACCGTCGACCTCATTGGTCTTTGTAACGATACAGCTGTCACCGATCTTCTTGAGTCCTAGCGAATTGGCTGTTCTTATATGCTTAACGAGACGACCGATGAGGCTCTTCTTAAGTGTGATCTTAATTTTTTCCATCATCCGTACCTCCTTATAAGATCTCTTCGACGGTTTTGCCGCGCATTTGCGCAACTTGTTCAGCCGTTCTAAGAGACTTGAGTGCATCAAAAGTAGCTTTAATTACATTTGTCTTGTTTGTGGAGCGAAGGCATTTCGCTCTTACATCCTTAAGTCCTGCAATTTCAAGAACCACACGCACTGCACCACCTGTGATAATACCGGTACCGGCAGATGCTGGCTTAAGTAGAACTTCGCCTGCACCGAATTTTCCGATAATTTCATGAGGAATGGTTTTGTCAACCATTGGTACATAAATGAGATTCTTTTTTGCTGCTTCGATTGCTTTTTTAATTGCTTCAGGTGTCTCTGCTGCCTTACCTGTGCCGTAGCCTACATGTCCGTTGCCGTCGCCGACAACAACAAGTACTGACTGGCGCGATATACGACCACCTTTGACGGTTTTCGAAACACGCTTAGTGCTAACTACGTTTTCTCTAAGGTCCAGAGTTGTAGCATCTATTTTTGTCATGTCATCCCTCCGTTAAAACTTGAGTCCGGCTTCGCGAGCGCCGTCTGCGAGGCTCTTAACGCGTCCGTGATACAAATAGCCGCCTCTGTCAAACACAACCTCGGTGATGCCTTTTTCAATCGCACGTTTAGCGACGAGTTCGCCTACAAGCTTTGCGCCTTCTACATTTCCGCCTTTGCTCTTGAGATCAGTCTCATAGCTTGAAGCAGTAACGAGGGTTGCGCCTGTCTTATCGTCGATTACCTGCGCTTGAATGTTGTTGAGGGAGCGATACACGCAAAGACGAGGTCTTTCGGCAGTACCGGAAATTTTCGCCCTTACTCTCTTATGTCTCTGTAAGCGTTGTTTATTGCTATTAACACGAGTAAACATCGTATTTCACTTCCTCCCTTATTTTCCTGTCTTACCGGCTTTACGTCTGATGCGCTCGTCGGCATACTTGATGCCCTTTCCGAGGTAAGGCTCAGGCGGTCTTTTATCACGAATAACAGCTGCGAGCTGACCCACACTCTGTTTATCCGAACCGGAGACAATTATTTTATTTGGTGCCGGAACATCTATTGTTATTCCTTCGGGTTCATCGAAAACAACGTTGTGAGAGTAGCCGAGGTTCATAACAAGCTGTTTGCCTTGTTTCTGTGCTCTGTAGCCTACGCCGTTGATTTCAAGTTCCTTCTTGAAGCCTTCAGACACGCCTTTGACCATATTAGCCGCAAGCGCTCTTGTAAGACCATGCAGTTCGCGATTTTTCTTCTCGTCGTTGGGACGTGTAACTAAAAGCTGATTGCCATCCACTTTCAGAGTCATTGCTGGGTGCATAGACTGAGTAAGTGTAGCTTTAGGTCCTTTGACAGTAAGAAGATTGCCCTCGCCGATCGTTACATTGACTCCGGAAGGAATTGTTATTGGTGCTCTGCCTATTCTTGACATATCACAATCCTCCTTACCAGACGAACGCGAGAACTTCGCCGCCTACTTTTTCTTTTCTTGCATTTTTGTCAGTCATGATTCCCTTGGGAGTTGATACGATCGCTATTCCAAGACCGTTTCTTACTCTGGGAAGCTCTTCACTACCGGCATATATTCTGAGACCGGGTTTTGAAACCCTGCGAAGACCGCTGATTATTCTCGTTTTTCCTACGCCGTACTTAAGAGTTATTTTGATTATATTCTGTTTTCCATCTTCTACTATATCAAAGGACTTGATGTAGCCTTCTTCCAAAAGGATCTCGGCAATCGCCTTCTTTAAGTTCGAAGCGGGAATTTCAACCGATTCATGCTTAGCCGAATTAGCGTTTCTGATACGCGTGAGCATATCCGCTACTGCGTCGGTTATCTGCATATTAATGTCCTCCTTCTTTCAAGCGTTTACCAGCTTGCCTTCTTTACACCCGGTATCTGACCGCCGTGAGCCAAATTTCTGAAGCAAATGCGGCAGACACCGAATTTGCGAAGGTACGCGTGAGGGCGACCGCAGATTTTGCATCTGTTGTACTCTCGGGTGGAGTATTTCTGTGTTTTCTGCTGCTTAAGCTTTAAAGCTGTTCTTGCCATTATTAACCCTCCTTAATCCTTTGCGAACGGCGCACCTAAAAGTGTCAGAAGCTCTCTTGCTTCTTCATCTTTGGTGGCTGTGGTCGTGAAGGAAATATCCATACCTCTGATTTTATCGATCTTTTCGTAATCGATTTCAGGGAATATGAGCTGTTCCTTCAGACCCATATTGTAATTTCCGCGTCCGTCGAAGGAGTTGGGGTTAATTCCCTTAAAGTCTCTAACACGAGCGAGTGCGATGTTAAAAAGTCTATCGACAAACTCGTACATTCTCTCGCCGCGCAGTGTTACCTTAGCACCAATTTTCGAGCCTTCGCGAAGTTTGAAGTTCGAAACCGATTTTTTAGCAATTGTTGCGACCGGCTTCTGACCTGTAATAGCTGAGAGGTCGGTAATAATCGCATCGATTATTTTCGAATCGTCCTTCGCTTCTCCAGCGCCTACGTTAATGACGACCTTTTCGAGCCTTGGAATTTGCATCGGGCTCTTGTAGCCGAACTTCTTCATCAGCGCGGGAGCTACATCGTTTTTATAACTATCTGATAATCTTGACATAATATCTACCTCCCGCTTACAGAATTGTGCCGCATTTAGAACATTTGCGGACTTTCTGACCTGCCTCGTTTATTTCCCGTCTTGTTCTGCGACCAGCATCACATTTCGGGCAGTAGAGCTGTACCTTGGAAGCGTAAAGAGCGCTTTCGGTTTTGATGATACCACCAGGTTCACCCTGTCTTCTGGGCTTAACGTGTTTGCTGACGATGTTGACACCTTCAACAATTACTTTGCCTTCAGCTGGGGAAACTGCAATTACCTTGCCGATAGCTTTTTCTTTTTTTCCGTCTTCGATTTTAGCGTATTTGTTCTTTCCGGAGATAACGACTACGGTATCACCGGTTTTTATGTGGATTTTCTTATTCATCGCTTCTCCTCCATCAAAGAACTTCGGGAGCGAGGGACAGTATCTTCATATAGTCCTTTTCACGCAGTTCTCTCGCAACCGGCCCGAATATACGGGTTCCTCTCGGATTCTTGTCATCTTTTATCAGAACTGCTGCGTTCTCGTCAAACCTGATGTATGAACCATCGGCTCTGCGCATTCCGGAAACCGTTCTGACGATAACCGCTTTAACGACTTCGCCCTTCTTGACTACTCCGCCGGGAGCTACCTTCTTGACGGAAGCTACCACAACATCTCCGATGTTGGCGTATCTTCTTCCGGTACCGCCCAAAACGCGAATGCACATCAGCTCTTTTGCGCCGGTGTTGTCGGCAACACGCATGAACGACTGTTGCTGTATCATTGTGTATCCTCCTTTTTGACGGCTTTACTTAGCCTTTTCAAGTATTTTGACAAGGCGCCAGTTCTTATCTTTAGAAAGTGGCCTTGTTTCCATAATCATTACTCTGTCACCCACACCGCATTCGTTATTTTCATCATGCGCCTTGAATTTTGTTGTGCGCTTAATGATTTTCTTATACAAGGGATGTGTGACGCTATCCTCGATAGCTACGACTATGGTTTTGTCCATTTTATCGCTTACGACGATACCCGTTCTGGTTTTCCTCAGGGATCTGTTTTCGCTGTTCATAGTCTTCTCCTTTCACATCACCGTGCATTTTCCTGGATTTCCCTCTGTCTGAGGGCTGTCAGGACTCTTGCGATGTTCTTCTTAGTTTCAACAATCTTCATCGGATTGTCAAGCTGTTTGATTGAATGCTGAAAGCGGAGTGTGAACAGCTCTTTCTTGAGGCTTCCGAGCTCTGCTTCAAGCTCTCCGAGAGTTTTCTGTCTAAGCTCTTTATTCATATCTTTTAAGTTAGCCATATTAACCCTCCTGTTCGAATTCTGCCCTAGTGGCAAATCTGCATTTAATAGGCAGCTTATGTGCAGCAAGGCGCATTGCCTCACGTGCTGTTTCTTCGGGGATACCATCCATCTCAAAGAGTACGCGGCCGGGTTTTACAACCGACACCCAGTACTCGGGGCTGCCTTTACCGGAACCCATTCGGGTTTCGGCAGGCTTTTCTGTGATGGGCTTATCCGGGAATATATCAATCCAGACCTGACCGCCTCTTTTGATGTAACGTGTCATGGCAACACGAGCGGCTTCGATTTGGTTGCTTGTAATCCAAGCGGGTTCGAGTGCTACAAGTCCGTAAGCGCCATATGCGAGCTTATTGCCGCGATTAGCCTTACCCGTGAGGCGACCTCTGTGAACACGCCTGTATTTTTCTCTTTTCGGCATTAACATTACTTTTTACCTCCCTCCGCCAAGGAGCGCTTTGTGTCGGTAAGAACCTCGCCTTTGTAGACCCAAACTTTAACACCTATTTTACCATAGGTTGTCATAGCTTCCGCAAAACCGTAATCGATATCTGCGCGGAGTGTCTGAAGCGGGATTGTTCCCTCATGATAGTGCTCGCTTCTGGCGATTTCGGCACCGCCGAGTCGACCGGAAACCATAACCTTGATTCCCTTTGCGCCAAGCTTCATTGTTTTGTTGATCGAGAATTTCATAGCGCGTCTGAATGAGATACGCTTCTCGAGCTGCGAGGCTATATTTTCTGCGACGAGTTGCGAGGAGAGATCGGGCTGCTTGACTTCTGTTACCGTTACGCTTGTAGGAACACCAGCAAACGCTTCGATATCGGTTCTGAGCTTATCGATATTCGCACCGCCTCTACCGATAATTATACCGGGTTTAGCGCAGTAAATTATAACACGAAGACGCGAGTTATCGCGTTCGATTTCAATCTTCGGAACGCCCGCTATCTTAAGTTTTTCTTTAAGGTACTTTCTGAGATTATAGTCGGCAACGAGAGTATCGCCGAAGACCTCGTCCTTAACGAACCAACGGGAATCCCAATCTTTAATTACGCCCACTCTAAGACCGTGGGGGTTTACTTTCTGACCCATACTTTTCGTTAACCTCCTTTATTCTCTTTCTTTCAGTGCGATTGTGACGTGAGAGGTACGCTTGATAATTCTATCTGCACTACCCTTTGCTCTCGGCATCATACGCTTTTGGTTTTTAAGTATCCCGGGGGTCACAAAGCATTCGGATACATAAAGTTTATCTGTGTTCATCTGAAAATTGTGTTCTGCATTTGCAGCAGCGGATTTGAGAAGTTTCAGAAGGCTTTCGCATGCGATTTTATTTGTGTTCTTGAGAATACCCTCAGCAACTTTTATATCTTTACCTCTGATCAAATCAAGCACGATCTTGACCTTACGGGGTGAAATTCTGATCTGTCTCAAATATGCTCTTGATTCCATTCGATTTTCCTCCTTTCAGTCCGCGCTTATCTTGCGTTAGCGGTCTTCGAACCCGAATGACCTTTGAAGGTACGGGTAAGTGCGAACTCTCCGAGTTTGTGACCAACCATGTCCTCTACGACATACACCGGAACATGTTTTCTTCCGTCATGTACCGCGATTGTATGACCGACAAATTCGGGGAATATCGTGGAAGATCTCGACCAGGTTTTAACGACACGCTTCTCGCCTTTTTTATTCATCTCTTCAATACGCTTATAAAGCTTAGGTTCGACGAACGGTCCCTTTTTAACACTTCTGCTCATTGATTAATATCCTCCTTTCGATACCCTTACTTATCATTTCTACGTTTAACAATAAACTTATTAGTACGAGCTTTCTTGTTACGCGTTTTGTAACCGAGTGTGGGCTTGCCCCAAGGTGTAACAGGTGAAGGTCTTCCGATCGGTGAACGGCCTTCGCCACCGCCGTGCGGGTGGTCGACAGGGTTCATTACCGAACCTCTGACTGTAGGCCTGATACCCTTGTGACGGGTCTTACCTGCTTTACCGAGCTTTACATTCTCATGCTCGAGGTTACCGACCTGACCGATTGTTGCGATACAGTCGATACGAACATATCTGACTTCACCCGAAGGGAGTCTGATCTGTGCCATTTTGCCTTCTTTAGCCATGAGCTGAGCTGCTGCACCTGCCGAACGGACAAGCTGAGCGCCTCTGCCGGGATAAAGCTCGATATTGTTGATAAAGGTGCCGACAGGTATAGAAGATATAGGAAGCGCGTTGCCAGGTTTAATATCTGCGCTTGCGCCGGAATAAACTGTATCTCCAACCTTAAGGCCTGCGGGAGCTATGATGTAGCTCTTCTTGCCGCTATCTTCTTTAAGCAGTGCGATAAAAGCGGTTCTGTTGGGATCATATTCAATCGCAACAACCTTGTTGGGCTCATTGCTCGAACGCTTAAAGTCGATGATTCTGTACTTCTGTTTGTTTCCGCCGCCTCTATGACGGACTGTTATACGACCGGTGTTGTTTCTTCCTGAGTGCTTCTTGAGAATTGTAACAAGACTTTTCTCGGGAGACTTTTTGGTAATCTCTTCGAAAGAAGCAACCGTCATATGACGCCTTGAGGGCGTGGTAGGCTTATAACTTTTTGTTGCCATTCTAACTGCTCCTTTCGATTACATAAGACTGTCGAAGAATTCGATTGTCTTTGATTCGGATGTGAGTTTGACAATTGCTTTTTTCCAAGCGCTTGTCTTACCCATGACATAACGGACTCTTCTCGGCTTACCCTTCATGTTGATGGTTGTTACCTTCTCAACTTCAACACCGAAAATTTCTTCGACCGCATTCTTTATTTCGATTTTGTTTGCATCAGAAGCAACCTTGAAGGTGTACTTCTTCGACTGCATTCCGTCCATCGCTTTTTCGCTGATGATCGGTTTGATTATAATATCGTAAGCATTACGCATTATGCATATACCTCCTCGATTTTCTCGACAGCAGCCTTTGTGAGGATCATGGTGTCGTGCTTGAGGATGTTGTAAACATTGATTGAGTTAACCGCAGCTGTCTCAACGCCGGGGATATTGCCCGCGGATGTGTAGAGATATCTGTCGGCTTCGGCCGAAACAATAAGAGCTTTCTTTGCAGCGCCGAGTGCTTTGAGCATTTCAACTATCTTCTTGGTCTTGAATTCGTTCAGCGCGATATTATCAACGATAATCAATTCGCCGGCGAGGACCTTAGAAGAAAGAGCACTCTTCATAGCAATTCTCTTAACTTTTTTATTGATTTCAACCTTATATTTGCGAGGTTTCGGACCGAATGCGATACCGCCGTGTCTCCACTGAGGAGAGCGGGTCGAACCCTGTCTTGCTCTGCCGGTACCCTTCTGTCTCCAAGGCTTTCTGCCGCCTCCGGAAACTTCAGCCCTTGTAAGGGTTGACTGTGTACCCTGTCTCTGGTTCATTAGATATGCTCTGACAACACTGTGGAGTACAGCTTTGTTCACTTCAGCGCCAAACACGTTTTCGCTGAGTTCAATTTCGCCGCAAACCTTGCCTTGCATATCGTGTATATTCAACTTCGGCATTATAGTATCCTCCCTTCCGTTTATTTCACCGTGCTGCGGATAAATACTATGCCGCCGCGCGCGCCCGGTACCGCTCCCTTGACCGCGATGAGATTTTTGTCTGCATCAATTTTAGCAACGGTCAGGTTGAGGATCGTGACGTTTTCATTACCGTACTGTCCTGCCATCTTCTTGTTTTTGAAGATTCTTGACGGGGAGCTGTTTGCGCCCATCGAGCCTGCATGACGGTGTACGGGACCGCCACCGTGGGACATTCTAAGTTTTGCTTGATTCCATCTTTTAATTACGCCGGTATATCCATGTCCCTTTGTCGTTCCGCGAACATCGACTTTTTCGCCTTCAGCAAAAACATCAGCTGTGATCACGTCACCTACATTGAGTTCATTTGCGTTCTCAAGTTTGAATTCTGCAAGATATTTTTTGAAAGAAACTCCAGCTTTTAAGAACGCGCCTTTAGCGGGTTTAGAAAGCTTTCTTTCTTCGATATCGGAAAACCCGAGCTTAACTGCGCTGTATCCGTCTTTTTCGACTGTCTTCTTCTGTGTTACAACACAGGGGCCAGCTTGAATCAAGGTTACCGGTATAACAGTGCCGTTTTCGGTGAAAATCTGAGTCATTCCGATTTTACGGCCGATTAATCCTTTTTTCATTCGTTTATACATATCCTTTCTTTAGGAAAACCGTCTTTGCGGTCTCCATTTGGTTATTGGTTGACGGCAGCTTTGTACCGCCAACTTGACCTCTCTCGCGAAAGGTTGTCGCTTGCACCGGTAATTGGTGTTAAAGCTTAATTTCGATGTCAACGCCAGCGGGAAGTTCAAGTCCAGTAAGAGCATCAACAACTTTTTTGTTGGGTCTGAGGATGTCGATCAGACGCTTGTGTGTACGAAGTTCGAACTGTTCACGGGAATCCTTGTACTTGTGGACTGCACGAAGGATTGTGATGATTTCCTTTTTCGTCGGGAGCGGAATAGGTCCAGAAACATCAGCGCCGTTGCGCTTTGCAGTTTCTACAATTTTTTCCGATGCCTGGTCGATAAGGGTGTGATCGTAGGATTTGAGTCTGATACGAATCTTTTCTTTTGCTGCCATATTAGCCTCCTTGTTAATTTGTCGGCTGCGGTCTTAACACGCGTCCGGGTGTTTCATCAACAACCTTAAAAAAACGCTGACCGCTTCGCCCGATTATTTGCGCAGTTTCACGAAAAACATGAGCTTTTATCACTCTTTTCGCTTTCCGCGCTTCGGACATACTCCTTTGAAGTTACCTGCCCCAAAACTTGTTCGGTTCCGCAATGGCTTTGCGTGCAGCAATCTCCAAATTCATCGCATATCAAGCTTTCTAAGTATATACTACGAAACTGTTTTTTGCAATAGTTTTCGGCAAAAAGTGCATTTAATGTTGTAAACATTTTGTGAACGGATATTTTTCAAAATACTGTTGACAAATATATATTGCAGTGCTATTATTAGGTTGTAAGTGTACTAATACAGATAATACACCATAAAAAGAAAGGGGTGAACCCGTGAACAACACCTATCAGATCGATAACCAGTCCCGAAAAGCTGTGTATGAACAGATAATTGAACAAGTAGAGCGCTTCATTCTTGCAGGACTACTAAAGCCAGGCGATCAACTTCCGTCGGTACGCAGTTTATCGATTGAACTAAATCTCAATCCCAACACTGTTCAAAGAGCATACAGCGAACTGGAACGGCGCGGAGTCATTTATACAATCACGGGTAAGGGTAGTTTTGTTGATGAAAAGGCCCGTGAGGTAATCAGTTCAGAAAAACGAAGAGAATTACCGCAGCTTTTTGAAACTTTAAAAGAGTTCTCTGCCGCTGGAATCGAAAAGCAAGAGATCCTCGACATCGTAAATTATGCATATATGGCATCCAAGGAGGAACAAGATTGAAAGATTAATCTTTCAATCTCGAAGTTTGTTTCTTTCGTACCGTATATCATGGCACGAAGCGCAAAGAGCGCGACCGAAACAAACTTCAAGAAAATAAGAAAGGTGTGGTCATAACAATGATTAAAGCAGCAAATATCACAAAGACATTTGATGGATTCCTCGCTCTCAAAGAACTCAACTGTGTTATACCAAAAGGTTGTATCTATGGGCTTATAGGCTCAAACGGTGCAGGTAAATCAACTTTTCTTCGTCTTATAACCGGTGTTTACCAATCCGATTCAGGAAGTCTTACCCTTGAGGGTGAAGAAGTATACGAAAATCCTACAGCCAAAGCAAAAATAGCGTTTATACCGGATGAACTGTTTCTTATCAACAACGCGAGCCTAAAACGCATGGCTTCTCTATATAACTCGATATTTCCCCATTTTGATAACATACGTTTCAAAGAGCTTACCGATGCTTTCCGACTTGATATTACAAAAAGCATCAATACTTTCTCAAAAGGTATGCGCCGGCAAGCTGCGACAATACTCGCTCTTTCGTGCCGTCCTGAATATTTGTTTTTCGATGAGACATTCGACGGTCTCGACCCTATAATGCGCAATCTTGTTAAAAATATTTTAGTAGAAGACGTTCTTGAAAGGCATTCGACGGTTATCATTACCTCTCACAGCCTCCGTGAGCTTGAGGACACCTGTGACCAGCTCGCACTTCTCCACCAAGGCGGTATAGTTTTTGAATCCGATGTCCAGAACCTTAAGACTTCGCTGTTCAAAGTACAGATTGCACTTTCTGCTGCATACGACAAAAGTCTTTTTGAAAATCTTGATTTGCTTAGCTTTTCGAAAAAAGGTTCTGTCGCAATGTTTATAGTACGCGGAGACCGTGAAAAGACTGAGTCTCAGCTACGCGAACTCCAGCCCGTTTTACTCGACATACTCCCACTGTCGCTTGAAGAGGTTTTTGTTCACGAGATGGATGCCTTAGGCTATTCATTTCGAGATATAATTGAATAAGGAAGATAGAAAGGAACAGTCATAAATATGAAAAGCCTATTTAACTTCAAATTATATAAAGAGGGGCTTAGGCAGTCCCTTCTACCCGGTATAATTTTTGCTTGCGTTATGATGTTGGGAGCGATTTTTACACCTCTTGGTTATCGGAGACCATTTTATAGCTCTCCCTTCGATTACAACCAGTTTAATTATGCTCTATTTACTACTTTTACTGTATTTGCGCCAATTTTAGTCCTTGTCACATTTTCCTTCCTTAATAAAAGGAATACAAGCGACTTTTTCCACAGCATACCACACAAAAGACAGACGCTCTTTGGAAGCTTTTTCGCAGCAGTAATGACTTGGATTGTCGGGGTTATAGCTGTTTCTTCTGCAGTTTGTTTTGCGCTTTATGCGATAACCTCACCGAACCTTTCTCTTCCGGTAGCGAGCATTATTATACATATTCTGAGCATGATGGCAGCATCATTTCTTGTCGCCGTCATAACAGTAACAGCAATGACACTCACGGGAACAGTCTTTTCTAATGTAGTAGTTTCTTTTGTGCTGATGTTCTTGCCGCGCGCTCTTATGACAATGTTGTCTAATTTGATAATAAGGCAAGCTGTTATATTACCTGCAGACAGCTTAGGGTTCTTCAGTAATTACTGGTATAACATCCCTGTTTCTTATCCGATGTACATTTTTAATTCTTTAATGCATTATGAACATAACATACCTAATTATAACAAAATCCAATATATAATATACACAGCGGTTCTTGGGCTTATTTATCTTTTGATCGCTTTCATATTATTCAAAAAGAGAAAGAGTGAAATGGCGGGTAGTTCAGCTGTCAGTAACCTTCTCCAGCATATATTCAGAGTCTCCCTTGCCTTTGGTTTTTGCTTGATACCCTGTACCTTATATTTTAATGGAACAGATAATTTAGTTACTATACTTACTTTATATTGTATCGCGCTTATCATTTACTTCTCCTATGAGCTTATAACAACCAAAAAGCTCAGTAGTATAAAGAGAACTATACCCGCGCTTGGAATACTTATTTTGCTGAATGCTGCATTTATAGGTTCTGTATACGGAGTTAAGAGTTATGTTTTAAATACTGAAACAAAAGCTTCAGATATAAAAGGTATTAGATTAAATTACAGCAAAAGAATTTATAGTTTACCATCTTATGAGGAATTATTAGTTGAAAAAATACTTTTCCAAGACGAGGAATTTATAAATTTTACTGCCGACGTGCTTGAAAGAACTCAAAATATGGTAAAGCATAAGTTTTTTTCAGGATATAATCCATATAAATTCAAGATAGTTCTGAAAAACGGCATTACCATGTCCCGAACCCTATGGATTAGCCCGGACCAACAAACCGATTTAAGAGCAATACTCTTAAAAAACGATAATCGAGTTTTATTGCAGAATGCTTTTGATAATGTGCCAGTTGGTAGGAATAAAATTGACAATTTCACAATTTCATCAACTAATTTATCTCAAGAACAATACGCTGAATTGTATGATATTTATCTCGATGAAACCTCCGGGTTTAGCCTCGACGATAAATTACATCTTTTAGGTAATTATTTTGATACTGTCTTCTGGGAACAAAGAGACAAAGATCAAACAAAGAGAAAATATATAGCCAGCTTATATGCAACAGGTCATACAATGAATAAAAACTTTGGGTCTATATATACAATTGATGAGAATACCCCCGAAACCCTTTCAAAATTTTTCTTTAGTCTTAATAGTAACAATCTCGAAGACGGTATAAATAGGCTAAAGGAGATAAAGAGTGGCAAGAAGACAAATTATACTATTTTTATTAATGTTTATGGATACGACACAAGAGCAAATATGGAGTATAATTATTCACCAAACTATAATGAAATCTCTTCTCTCAAAATCAATAAGCTTTTATCATTGTATGACGATACCGCTACCCCAAGCATTGATTTTTCTAAACCTTTTATGCAAATAACTATTTATAATAACTATTATGATGGCAATCCGGGAGATAGAAACTATCTATACTTTTTCTTACAAGGTGATAATATTGATAGTTTTGAAAATGTTTTAAATTACTTGCGATAAAAAAACCAACCGGCTGATGAATATCAGCCGGTTGGTTTTTTTCTTACTTTTGGGATTCGAAATGGTCGTTGAGCTTTTTGAGAAGCTCATCTGCGTTTACACCGTGTACTTGGCAAGCTTCTTCGATGCTCTCACCCCTTGATGCGGGACAGCCAAGGCAGTGCATACCGATTTCGAGAAAAAATTTGCCTGCGCTTCTATCAGCGTCGAGAACATCGCCGATTATGGTATCTTTAGTTACTTTCATTATTAGTAATTCCTTTCAGTTTTTATTCTTTATTATTTGTATCTAATGTCGTCTGGTTCAATATCATCGTGGTCGTCGTTTTCTGGCTGTTTCTTCCCGTTCTTCGCAGAATTAAAAAGAATGCGACCAAAGCCGAACAGCAGAAACTGCACAGTGGGATATATAAGGCAAAGTAGAACGCTTACAGCTGAGAGCGGCTTATAACCGAAAATTGAGCTTGCAGATGGAAGGTAGAACAAGATCGCGAGTAATCCCCCGGAAACGAGCATTGATATGGTGAGAAAATAGTTTTTATAACCGCCACCAAAGAAAGAGCCCGTACCTGTTATGTCGGAATAGGCGAAAAAGAACATCGACATAACCACACCTATTAGCACTGTTTGAAACTCGCTTCCTGATGCTTTACCAATATTGTAGTTTAAAAGCATTCCTCCGGCTGTAAAAATGCCGTAGAGCATCGAAATCAGAAAATCGCTGTATCGCAGTTGGGTTGAATAGGGGCTTGAAGACTTTTTTTTGAGTATCGCGCAGTCCTCTGGTGCTGCCGCTAATGACAGCAGTATAAGGAAGTTTACCAGCACACCACCAATTATAAGCTCCGGCAGCCTGAACACCGGTCCTATGCCTGAAATGACCGACATCAGCAGCGCCATACAAAAAGCTGCAAAAGACGAGACACCGAAGCGTACTGTCGAATGGATGCGTTTATATATCATCCTCGCTTTTATTAGCAGTTCCGTTATGACATCAAAACCCTCTCTGCGAACAATTACATCGGCGCACTGCTTGAGTGTTTCGTTACCTTCACTTTCGCTTGTGATTGTAATATCTGCAATCGACATCGCTGGGAGTTCTGTAAGCGAACGAACCTGAAGTGCAACATTCCTGTCATCTTCCTTGCGGTAGTAAAGAACATCTCTCCAGTGTTCGTCGTCAATTCCGACAAAGAGCTTGTACTTCGGTAAATCGGCGATATATATACCCGGGTCGATTGAATTTATCTCAGAAGCCCTGATTGCCTGGGTTTCATCTTTTATAATACCTGCGTTTTTTGCAAGTGATACTGCAACGTGATAATATTCTTCCGTTCTAACAACTGCTTCTATTCCCGCTGTCGAACATTTGTAAACCGCGGAGGCAGCATCCATACCAAGGCTTACATAAAGACCGACAAATCCGACGAATACAAAATCCTTTGCCGTTGATTTGTGGCTGAGGTTGTCCTCCTCAGTAGGTTTTTCCGCAAAGGCGATAACCTTTTGGTTTTTTTCGCCCATCTCATAAGCTGCATCAAGGAGTCTGTTCTTTGACTTTTGGTCAAGAGGATAAAGCTGACCTAGCTGTTCATAGTATTTACAGTGGCGCAAAACAAACTCAGGTGCGCCTTTAAGGATGACTTTATGCTGTGTACCGCTGAGCACAAGAACCCTCTCAAGCTCAGAGCGATAATTGTAAGATGAGGCAATACGGAAATAGCTGTTGTTTATTTCATCGAGCGAAATACCTATAGAAGAAGCTGCTTTTGCTATCGCAACATCTTCTTTTGTACCGACTAATTTCCCGCTTTGTCTCTTTTTATTTTTCTGTGTGTCATAAGCATATTTAACATCGGAGCAAACAAGCGCTTGTGTAAGCAAGGACTGAACCTTAGCTTTAGAAGAAGACTCGATATTGTACTCCCTCATCCCAGTAAAAGCCGTTGTTGCCGCCATTCCTCTTGTTGGGAATGCTGAACTATGCTCGCACATTACAGTATCTATTTTGCAAAGATCGGGGATGCAGTTGAGGTTTCTCAAAGCTGCGCCTTTGTCGACCATGTTTTTAATGCCGACAGTTAGGGATGCTCCGGCAAGGCTGTTTACTGTATCAGAAAGTGAAGCGAAACAAGTTCCTACTGAGAGGATAAAAATTTCTGTTATATCAAAACCCTTAACAGCACCGATAAACACCGCAAAAAAGCACATTATGACAGAGACAAGAGAGAGCTTTGAGGTTGCTGTGTGGGCAAACTGAAGGAGTGTAGGACGGTGATTTTTATCGCCGTCTGAGGCTTTTCTCTGTTTTCTGATTAGCAGCTCATCATCTGTCGCACAGACCACCGCTACTGCTTTACCTTCGGTTACAATCGAACCAGCGTAAACCATATTAGGCTTCGAGCTATTATCCTCTCTTACCGAGAGGTACAGTGCGTTCTTTTCGCTGACTGCATAATTACCAAACACAGGTGTTTCGCTAACACGCAGTGAATTTGATTCGGTGAGCCTTGCATCAGCTGGTACTATGCTTCCCGGTCCGAGTATGATTATGTCACCCGGTACAAGCGCACGGCTGTCGATTACTCGCTCCTTTGCGCCCCTCTTGACGACGCATTTCATAGTCGAAAACTTTTTTGTTACCTCAAGCGCTGAAGCTGCATTTGCTTCTATTATTGCATTAATAACAAAAAGCGATACAGCAACGGAAGCTGATATCAGATAAATGCTATTTTTTTCAAATATGTACACCAAAAGACATACAGCGATAAACAAAAGGCTCATTGAAGTGTGAAGCTGTGAGCGCAGACTACCTGCAAAAGAAAGCTGCATATAGGGATAGACTATATTGGAACCGGATTTTTTTCTTCTGCGCTTGACTTCCTTCTCATCAAGACCCGATTCGCTTGTAACACGAAAATGGTCGAGCACTTCCCAGATGCGCATATTGGGAGGAGAAAATGCCGCGTCGGGGTCCTCGTCACGCAGCGTTGAACCTGTTATAGTTCGGATCCTCAGGTTATCCTCATATTCTTTTTTACGCTTCTCATCCTCCGGCTGTACCGGTTTCATATACCTTTTCTTCGACATTATCCCATCCTAAGAAGGCAACCTTTGTTATACACTATTAAAAACAGCCCGGCCGGCTAACCGGCCCGGGCCTTTTTTGTTTCAAATTCCGGTAATCAAAAGCT
>JAQWDK010000007.1 GCA_028705495.1 Eubacteriales bacterium | reverse complement strand
CGCTGCCCAAAACTTTCGTCTTTGACAGCTTCCGTCACGACTCCACTTGCGCTTCATCGCTTCGGTATTTGTTCTCGTTGTTGTTCAATTTTCAAGGTCCAAAGCCGTCACTTCGTAACAGCCGCGAGTTTTGCAAACTCGACTCTTTTGTTTCTTGGTTTTAACATCCGCTCTTTTACGAGCTGCTTCTTACGGCTTGTCCTAACAATAAAAGCAATTGGATTTTACCGCTTTAGAAACATTACGCTCTCCTAATCACCTCGGCTGCGTTCTCGTTAACCGGGGTTCTCGTGGACAGCTTTAATATAATAACACACGAATCGGGCTTTGTCAACCACTATTTTTCGTTTTATTTCATAAATCCATTTTGATTTTACCCATTTTGGTGTAAGTTATGCACAAAACAGGGTATTTTGTCGCTGTTTTTTGCTTTTTTATCTTCGTTTGATGTGTAAAACTGAAGCCTAAGGCGAACAATAATATAACCGAAACTGATGTTTATAACAAAAGGGGGCTCTCGCTTGGCTACAATATTAATCCGCACTGTCTTCTTTTACATTATTCTAACGCTTTTGTTCAAGCTTATGGGCAAAAGACAAATCGGTCAGCTCCAGATGACGGAGTTCGCAACCGCTGTCATTCTATCAGAAGCTGCCGCACTTCCTATCACCGACAACTCGATACCCATATCACATGGACTCGTACCCCTGATAACCCTCGCTTCTCTTGAAGTGGTTTCTTCCTTTATTACGTTCAAATTGCCGAAGCTCAGAAAAATGATGGACGGTTCACCTATTATACTCGTCGGTAAAGGAGAGGTGTTTCAAAAAAACCTCGCTAAAACAAGAATCACAATGGATGAGATCTTCACCGAAATACGCGTTCACGGTTTTCGTGGTATCGACGAAGTGCAATATGTGATCCTCGAGCAGTCGGGGAAGATGAGTGTTATACCCAAATCGCTTCACGATAGGCTCACGCCTATAGATATAGGAAAGGATGTTCCGGACAAGGGCATCTCGTTGCCAATCGTCATCGACGGCGGTATAAACAAAAACGTAATTGAAGATGCAGGGTTAACAGAAAGGTGGATACTCAAAACTCTTCGAGACGGAGATTATGATATTGATAATGTTCTTTTTATGACCGTGGACGATCTCGGTGAGATGCAAATATCAATGAAGGAAAAAAATAAATAAATATGAAACACACAATTATAGCTTTAGGCTTGCTTTTGCTTGTAACATTAGCGGTTGTTTTCAATTCATCTTTTGTAGTTTCGAGCGTATCCGATATTTCGGCAGCAATTCGGGAATTGCCGGACACAAAAGAAAAATTCGCAGACGGCAAAGCCGCCGCTGAAAAAGCGGCAGAAATCTTGGAGTTATGGAAAAACAAAGTATGGGGATTTGAGCTCACTATGCTGCTAGGTGAAAGCGAAGCTATCGCTCTTTTGCTGACCGATTTAGAGCAGTACAGCAGACTCGGTGAGTTTGAGCATTTTAAGGTAACCGCCGAAAGGCTAACTATAATTCTCGAAAGGTTCTCGGAGTCAGAAAAATTTTCATTTAGTTCCGTTTTATGATATTGTTTACGCCATTACCGTTGACAAGTAGGCGAATTTATAATAAAATCAATATGAATTGAAAATCAGAAAGCGGCTCCCGTTCGGACCTCGCGTTTATGTCCTTTGTTTTAAACATTCCATTCCGACTCGGGAACCGCGAATCTTCAGCCCGCCGGATGCATCAAGCATTAGGTGTCAAACACCAGATAAAGCGGCTTCTATATATAATATGTCTTCTTTTGGCGGTTGTGACATATTGCGACTTTTTTCGCGAAGATAAATTTTCAGCATAATATAATATAAGGAATATAATAAGATGATAAAAAAACCGTTTATTGCTCCTTCCGTTCTCTCCTGCGACTTCACAAAAATGGGCGAACAAATCCGACAAGTCGAGGGTGTCGGTTGTTCGTTTTTTCATATCGACGTAATGGATGGCATATTTGTACCCAATATCTCCATCGGACAACCTGTTGTAAAGTCTCTGAGAAAATTTACACGCTCGGTCCTTGACACCCATCTTATGATTACAGAGCCTGAGCGTTACATAGATTCATTCGCGGACGCAGGCGCAGACATACTGACAATCCACATCGAAAGCACCGCAAATCCAGCAGCAGTACTCAAAAAAATCAAAGACAGGGGCGTAATCCCTGCCGTTTCCATAAAACCAAAGACCGATCCCGCTCTGCTGCAACCTCTGCTCCCGCTTTGCGGGATGATACTTGTGATGACGGTTGAACCCGGCTTCGGAGGTCAGAGGATGATAAGTGAGGCGCTCGATAACCTTAGAGAAGTCAGAAAAATGGTTGACGCGAGCGGTTACAAAATCGATATAGAGGTTGATGGCGGAATCGACACCGAGACAATCGGACTTGCAGTAGCAGCAGGGGCGGACATAATTGTTGCAGGCTCAGCTGTTTTCGGGAAATCTGATCCAGCAGCGGCATACCTCGAACTCGACAAAGCGATTGGCGATTATACAAGTATATAGGAAGGAATTTATCATGTGGGATTTTATCGAATTTAGTGATTTAAAACAAATGATGCCGCGTTTCACCTCAATTTGCGATATCGCAAGAGTCGTCGACCCAATTCGTAAAAAGGTGATGAATCTCGAGGGAGAGTCCCTTAAGGAATATGACGGATTTTGCTGTTATGATTATTGGAATCGCGGTGAGGTTTGTTATAACTGTGTGTCTTCTCGTGCATACATAGAAAAGAAAATCCTTGTAAAGCTTGAAATAATAGAAGATACCGTCAATTTAATAACCGCCATACCAACCCAAAACGGTTCTCTTCCTCTTGTTGTTGAGCTTATAAAAGATATCACAGATAGCGTTGTTACCTCATGCCCTGAATATGAAAATAAAGTTAACGGCTTTTCCTCCAAAGGCTCCGCGAGCCGTCTTATCGCTGAGCTCAACGACCTCGCTGTTAAGGACCATCTGACCGGTCTTTATAACCGCCGATTTATTGACACAAGGCTTGAGTCCGATATTGTCCAGGCTTACTTAACAGGAAAACCTTTGTCGGTTATGTTCATAGACGCCGATAATTTCAAAACGATTAACTCCGAGTGCGGCCATGTGGCTGGTGATGATGCGCTAAGGGTGATGGCAAGCGTAATTAAAAGCAGCATCAGTGAGCCGGACTGCTGGGCTGCAAGGTACGGAGGCGACGAATTTTTTGTCAGCATGAACAGGCATGGCGAATCGGACGCTTTGAAAACCGCAGAGGCGATAAAGTCATCCTTAGAAAACCGAGGTCATGTTAAAATCGGCGAACATAGTAGAAAATTATCAGCTTCAATCGGTGTTTACACCCTAAGCGTAGGGCTTGATGAAAACAATGGGCTACCCGCGAACCGCATAACCGCCCGCGATTTAATATCCACTGCAGATGGCTGCATGTATAAGGCAAAAGAACAGGGGAGGAATTCTATTGTTTCGATGACAGGAAAGGGCAAGTAATAAGGCAAGTAATAAGTAATATGTAATAGTGAATAAGTGCGGAAAGGATTTTCTGACGAAAATCCCAATATTATAATCTGAACAATAGGGGGAGAAGATTGAAAGATAAATCTTTCAATCCAGAAGTTTGTTTCTTTCGTGCCGTAAGCAAGGCACGAATCGCAAAGGGCGCGACCGAAACAAACTTCCAGGTTGGCAAGAAAGGAATGGTCATGTAAATGGCAAATAAAAAACTATCAGAAGCAAAAAATGCGAAAAATGACGAGTTTTATACCCAGTACGAAGACATTCAAAGAGAAGTAAACGCTTATTTAGAGTATGACCCGGATGTGTTCAAAGATAAGACGATTTTGCTCCCCTGCGACGACCCTGAATGGAGCAATTTTACAAAATTCTTTGCACAAAACTTTGAAGCATTCGGGTTAAAAAAGCTAATAAGTACAAGCTATGCATCCGAAAGTAAAAAACACAAAAGCTACTATCAGTTAACTCTTTTTGAAACCGAAGCTCCACAATTTGATGAAACCAAAACAAGAACTAACGGAAAGATTTTTACTCTAACTCGTGCTAAAAACAAATCAGGAAGAATTGACATTGATGATTTAGAATGGAAGTACCTAAAAGGTGATGGGGATTTCAAAAGCGAAGAAGTAAAAGCTCTACGAGATGAAGCTGATATTATTATCACTAATCCTCCTTTTTCGTTATATAGAGAATTCGTTGCTTGGCTTTTTGAAACAGATAAAAAATTCCTAATTATCGGAAATAAGAACAGTGTTACATACAAAGAGATATTTCCTCTTATTATGGAAGGGAAAATGTGGTCTGGTAAAACAGGCTGGAGCGGCGGTTTATGGTTCGAAACTAAAAATAACGATGATGTTGATAAAGTGGTAAATGGAATCAATATGAAAAATGTTGCTTCGACTTGGTTCACTAATATGGATCATGGCAGAAGACATCAACCGCTAAAGTTAATGACAATGGAAGACAATATAAAATACAGCAAGCATAAAGAAATAAATGATAAAGGATATCAAAAATACGACAATTACGATGCAATAGAAGTACCTTATACAGATTCTATACCGAGTGATTACGATGGTGTTATGGGAGTACCCATTACATTTCTCGAAAAGCATAACCCTGATCAATTTGAAATAATAGGCTTAGACAGGTATGTTGAAGATAACCCTTTCCCTGGAAAACGTTTCGATTTAAACGGAAATGAAAAGTATGCGAGAATACTCATAAGAAAGAGGTTTGAATTATGATAACCAAATTGAGAGTAGACATCACCGTTGAAGATATTTGCAAAGGCTTTGTTTATAACGAATACGAAGGCAGAGGATTGTTCGGACTTTCTGGAAAGCTGACTATTCAGCCCGAATATCAGCGAAATTATATTTACGCAGACGGAAAGCGTGATGTTGCCGTTATTGATTCCCTCATAAAGGGCTACCCGTTAGGGCTTATCTATTTTACCAAAGTCGCAGAAGATAAATTTGAAGTGCTTGACGGTCAACAGCGTATAACGAGCTTTGGAAGATATAAAACCGGTAAATTCGCTATAACTGATAGCAACGGTATACCGCGATATTTTGATGGACTTGCAAAAGACCTTCAAGATAAAATATTAAATACAGAGCTTACTATTTATGAGTGCGAAGGTACGGAGAGCGAAATAAAGGAATGGTTCAAAACCATAAATATTGTCGGCGTTCCGCTAAATGAACAAGAACTTTCAAACGCAATTCATTCAGGGCCTTTTGTTACAAAAGCGAAAGAAGAGTTTAGCAATAGCCAAAATGCGAATATTCAAAAATGGAGTGCTTACATATCAGGTAATGTCAACAGGCAGGACTTTTTACGCACTGCTTTAGATTGGGTTAGCAAAGGCAATATCGACGACTATATGAGCCGTCACAGATATGATAACAATATTGACGAACTAAAAGCATATTTCAATAGTGTAATCGACTGGATTTCAAGCGTCTTTTCTGATGTTGAAGACACAATGAAAGGGCTTAAATGGGGCGAGCTTTACGAAACATATCACAGACAATCATACGACCCGAAACAGGTTTCTGAGAAGTTAAAAGAACTGCTTGAAGATGACTATGTTAAAGATAATAAAGGCATATACGAATATATTTTAGGCGGTTGCGTCGATAAAAAACTTTTAAATGTACGAATTTTCGATGAGGTCACTAAAAAATCTGTATATGCAAAACAGACAAGATACGCAGAAGAGAAGAATATCTCAAATTGTCCGCTTTGTGCAATGGGTGAAGACAATAACAAGACCCGTATTTGGAAATTAAGCGAAATGGATGCTGACCATGTAACCGCTTGGAGCAAGGGCGGAGATACCGATATAAAAAACTGCCAAATGCTTTGTAAAACACATAATAGAGCAAAAGGAAATAGATAAAATTAAACCGCGGTTAGAGTAACTTCACTCTAACCGCGATATTTTAGTATGATTTTTTATTTAGCACAACCCTTATTGCATGCCTTATCCTTAACCGCTGACCAAAAATTTAGAACCGCAGTAACGGGGGCTCCTTTTGAAAGGAGCTGGCACGCGCACGCTCTACCGCGCGTGACTGAGGATTGGCTTACAAAGTAGAAGGAAAATTGTAAGAAGTTGTAGTTAATGAAAAGGTATTTTAATTAGTTGAGAAGGTAATATCATTATCTTTGACTTCAACTGTAAGAGCCAATCCTCAGTCTGACACCAAAGGGCGGTGTCAGACAGCTCCTTTCAAAAGGAGCCCCCGTTGCTACACTTATTGTCTCTTCATAAGCTGATAAATGGAACAGTGTTATTAAAATGACTGAATTTTCGTCAGAAAATTCTTTCGGCACTTCTTCACTATTACTTATTACCTGCTCCACAGTACCCGCAGCAGTACCCATCTTCGGTCGGCTCAAACACTTGCGGTAGCTCTCCGGGAGCGGATGTTATACAGCCCCTGTTTGTGCATTTATATTTATTAAATACCGCGTTTTCGGAGAAAAAGCCTTTTTCTGATGTATGCGGTTTTTCTTTTTCCTCGAGTAGTTTGAGGATAAGCGCCATTCGGATGTATTTACCGTTCTCCGCCTGCTTGAAATAGCATGCTCTGGGGTCGTCGTCAACATGAACCGAAATCTCGTTGACCCTCGGCAGCGGATGCAGTATTGACAGGTCGGATTTTGCAGTGGCAAGTTTGTCGGGTAGGAGAATATAGCAGTCCTTCAGCCTTTCGTATTCTGCCTTGTCAGCGAATCTCTCGCCTTGAACCCTTGTCATATAGAGTATATCAAGTTCCGCCATCGGTTCTTCGATATCCTTTGTCTCGCGGTAGGGGATTTTACCTTTTGCAAGAGTGGTTGACTTGATATAGTCAGGAACCTTAAGCTCGTCCGGGGAGATAAACACAAATTCTGTGCCCTTATACCTCGACATAGCGGAAATGAGGGAGTGAACTGTTCTGCCGTATTTCAAGTCGCCACAAAGACCGACGGTCAGATTCTCAAAGCGGCGTTTTTCTCGGTGAATTGTCAAAAGGTCAGCAAGTGTCTGAGTCGGATGGCAGTGTTCGCCGTCACCCGCATTGATTATCGGCACAAGCGCTTTCTGCGCTGCAACAAGAGCAGCTCCCGCCAAAGGATGGCGCATTGCAATGATATCGGCGAAATGGCTTGTGACTCTGACTGTGTCGCTCACGCTCTCGCCTTTTACGGTGGAGCTTGAGGATGAGGACGAAAAACCCAGCACATGACCGCCAAGCTCGTACATCGCCGCCTCAAAGCTGAGCCTTGTGCGTGTACTCGGTTCAAAGAACAAGGTCGCAAGCTTTTTACCATGACAAGCGTCGGCATAAGCTGATGGATTTTTTATTATATCTTCTGCGGTCGCAATCAAATCGCTTAGTTCGGCAACTGTTAAATCGCAGATATCAAGAAGATGACGCATTATTTTTCCCCGCTTCTTTTCTAAATTCAAGAAGTCCCGGCAGCGCATCACGGTTAACATATCCTGTTTCTGCGGCAACCTCAATTAAGGTATCAAAGTCACAAAGACTGTGGTTGATAAGGTCCGCTTTTTTGAGTTTATCAAAACCCTTTTCCATATTGTAGGTGAAGATGCTGACAATTCCCAAAACTTGCGCGCCTGCTTCTCTGAGCGCTTCGGCTGTATCGACTGCGCTACCGGCTGTGGAAATCAAGTCCTCAACGACGACAACCTTCTGGCCTGCTTCAAGTTTACCTTCGATTCTGTTTGTTCTTCCGTGGTCCTTAGCGCCGGAGCGGACATATCCCATCGGAAGTTCCAAAAGATGCGCTGTTATTGCAGCGTGAGCGATGCCTGCTGTACTCGTTCCCATCAGTACCTCGCAGTCGGGAAAGTGTTCCTTCACAAGAATTGCAAGTCCTTCCTCAATCGCAGTCCTGATTTTTGGTGCGCTGAGTGTGAGCCTGTTGTCGCAGTAGATTGGGCTTTTGATGCCGCTCGCCCATGTGAATGGGTCCTCCGGACGGAGGAAAACCGCCTTTATATCGAGGAGCATTTTTGCTATATCTTTTCTCATGCTAACATCCTTTCCTTATCCTATAAACTCTTTTATACACCTGTTATAAGCCGCAGACGGATCAGCAGCTCCTGTTACAGCTCTGCCGACAACAATAAAGTCTGAGCCGAGTTTTGCCGCCCTCTCGGGTGTTGTAACACGAACCTGATCGCCCTTTTCGCCGTCAGCAAAACGTATTCCCGGTGTAACGGTCAAAAAGCCACTGCCGCATTCTCTCTTAACCGCCGCAGCTTCAAGCGGTGAACAGACGACACCGTCAAGTCCTGAATTTCTCGCGTTTTTTGCGTATGAAAGAACTGTTTCCTCCATACCTCGATCAATAAGCAGCTCGTTTTTCATGCGTTCCTCACTTGTGGAGGTGAGCATTGTCACCGCTAAGAGCAGCGGTCTTTTGCCATTCCCGGAACTCAGTCCCTCGATCGCCGCCCTCATCATCTCCGAACCACCTGCGGCATGGAGGTTGCACATGTCAACTCCCAATGAAGACAGCACACTCATCGAACGCTTGACTGTGTTCGGTATGTCATGGAGTTTGAGGTCGAGAAAAATTTTGCTTCCTGTGGCTTTTATATCCTTTATAATTTCAGGCCCTTCTGCATAAAAAAGCTCCATGCCGATTTTTACATAGGGTTTTCTGTCACCAAAACAGCCTAAAAAATCCATAACCTCGCCTCGTGACGGAAAGTCAAGTGCTATAATTACATCTTTCATAATAGTTTCCTTACTTTTTTAGTTCCGACAAGCTATTTATGCGGTATTTCGCCATAGCCTCCGGCAGTGCTTCAATTATTTCCTTACAAACATAGGGATTTACGAGATTCGCTGCCCCGACTTGTACCGCACTCGCTCCCGCAATCATCATCTCTATAACATCCTCAGCAGTTGACACACCGCCCATCCCCATAACCGGGATTTTTACAGCGTTTGCGACTTGCCAAACCATGCGAAGAGCGACCGGGAACACCGCTGGCCCCGAAAGTCCGCCTGTGTTGTTTGCAAGTATCGGCTTTCTTGTGCGCAGATTAAATCGCATACCTATGAGGGTGTTGATAAGGCTAAGCCCGTCCGCACCAGCCACCTCACATGCGAGTGCGATTTCTGTGATGTCTGTGACATTCGGCGAAAGCTTGATAAACACAGGCTTTTTTGCAACCGCTTTGACTGCCTTTGTGACCTCTGCCGCACTCTCGGGTGATACCCCAAAGGAAATCCCTCCGCCGTGGACATTCGGACAGCTGATATTGATTTCTATTATACCGACATTGTCGCAGCTGTTTATCTTTTCGGTGCAGTAAACGAATTCATCAACCGAAAAGCCGCTGATATTTGCGATGACTTTTTTCTTAAAGAATTTTTCTATTTTGGGAAGCTCTGTTTTTACCACCGCATCAATACCAGGATTCTGCAGACCTACTGCATTAAGCATGCCCGAGGGTGTTTCGGCGATTCGCGGGGTCATGTTGCCGAAACGCGCGTCTTTTGTTGTTCCCTTAAAAACGAATGAGCCGAGGATGTTTATATCATAATAGAAACGAAATTCATTTCCGTAACCGAATGTACCGCTTGCTGGTATGACGGGGTTATCAAGTTCAAGTCCACAGAGGTTTACTTTTAAATCAGCCATTATATTCCCTTTCACCAGATTAAATCCTTCTTTTCGATTACAGGGCCTTCCGTACATATACGGCGGTTGCCTGTTATAGTTTTACACGAGCATCCCATACATCCGCCGAAACCGCAGCCCATTCTTTCTTCAAAGCTGAACTGCCCTTCTGTGTTTGTCGCCGCATATACCGCCCTGAGCATAGGCTCAGGTCCGCAGGTATAGAAATAATCGTAATCGATCTCCTCAAATGCGTCCGTAACAAAGCCTTTTGTTCCTACCGAACCGTCGGCGGTTGTTATCCTGACCTCATGACTGAGAAGGCGGAATTCATCAGCGTAAAATATCTCGTCTTTCGAGCCGAACCCCATTACGACAACAGCTTTTATTCCCTTTTTTGCGAATTTTTTTGCCAAACCGTAAAGCGGTGGTATACCTGCGCCGCCACCGATTAGCAGCGGTTTTCCACCTCTTAAGGTATAGCCGTTGCCAAGTCCGGTAAGTATATCAAAAACCTTCCCGGGTGTTGTTTGGGCAAGCTTTTCTGTTCCCCTGCCGACAGCTTTATAAATGAGTGTCATTGTTTGTCCGTCGTAATCGGCGACCGAAATCGGACGGCGCAGATAGAATCCATCGATTTTTAGGTTAACGAACTGCCCTGGCGCGATAAGGTCTTTTGTATTGCCCTCAAAAACAGCACGATAGGTGTTTTTGGCGATGAGTTTATTTTCGGTGAGCGTGAAAAAATCATCACCGTGATTTTTAGCCATTATAAAAATACCTTTCAGATATTATTCCGAGTCAATCGTAGAGATACAGAGCGTAATTTCCTCAAGCACATCAAGGAGTACCCTGACTGTGTCAAGCGCTGTGAAAAGCGTGACATTGTTTTCAACCGCACAGCGGCGAATCTCATAACCGTCACTCTCCGCTCCGCCGGACTCGTAGTCCCTTGTGTTGATAACATAGTTTACATGACCGCGGCGCAAGGAGTCAAGTATTTCATCGCTTCCTTCGCTGATTTTCTTTTTCGTCCTTGTTTTTATGCCATGTTCCTTAAGGAATTCAGCCGTTCCGCTTGTAGCTTCGATGTTGAAACCAAGGTTGTAAAAGCGGCGAATCAGCGGAAGCGCTTCTTCTTTGTCACCGTCGGCAATCGTGACAAAAATCGTTCCGTAGTTTGATACATTCATGCCCGAGGACTGAAGTGCTTTGTAGAGCGCTCTTGTGAGCTTGCTGTCATAGCCGATAGCCTCACCTGTTGACTTCATTTCAGGGGACAGATAAACATCAAGCCCGCCAAGCTTCGAGAACGAGAACGCAGGGGCTTTTACATACCAGCGTTTCTTTTCCGCAGGGTAAACCTTATCAAATCCCTGTTCCTTCAAGCTCTTTCCAAGCATTACATTAGTCGCAATCTCAGCCATGGAATAACCAGTCGCTTTCGAGAGGAACGGAACTGTTCGGGATGAGCGTGGGTTGACTTCAATTACAAAAACATTATCGTTTTTGTCAACGATGAACTGTATATTAAAAAGACCTATAATTCCGATACCGATGCCGAGCTTAACGGTGCAGTCTATAATCTTCGCCTTAACCTCGTCGCTGACGCTGAAGGTCGGATAAACGCTGATACTGTCGCCGCTGTGTATGCCCGTCTTCTCTACATGCTCCATTATGCCGGGGACAAAAACATCCTTGCCGTCACAAATAGCATCAACTTCAAGCTCTTTGCCGATGATGTACTTGTCGACAAGCACGGGTTGGTCGACATCAACCTCAACCGCGCTCTTGAGGTATTTGCGAAGTGAGATCTCGTTTGAGACAATCTGCATCGCTCTGCCGCCAAGAACATAACTTGGTCTAACAAGCACAGGATAACCAATCTCATTTGCAACCTTAACGCCGTCTTCGATATTTGTAACCGCCATTCCACGGGGTTGTGGTATCTGGAGCTTTTCGAGTATTTTCTCGAAGCAGTCACGGTTTTCTGCGTTTTCAATAGCTGCGACATCAGTACCAATTATCTTAACGCCCCTGTCGTGGAGCGGTTTCGCAAGGTTAATCGCCGTCTGACCGCCGAGTGATACGATAACGCCGTCAGGTTTTTCAAGGTCGATTATGTTCATAACATCCTCAACCGTCAATGGTTCAAAATAGAGTTTGTCGCTTGTGGTGTAGTCGGTAGAAACGGTTTCGGGGTTATTGTTTATTATTATCGCCTCATATCCGGCACTGCGAATCGCCCAGATTGTATGGACGGTAGAATAGTCAAACTCAACTCCCTGGCCGATTCTTATTGGTCCGGAACCGAGGACGATTATTTTCTTCTTGTTCTGAACAATTACCTCGTTTTCAGTCTCATAAGTTGAGTAGAAATAGGGAACATAGCTGTCAAATTCACCCGCGCAGGTGTCAATCATCTTGTAGACGGGTTTTATATTGTTTGAAACCCTCATCTCATACAGCTTCTTTTCCGGTATGTTCCATACTTTAGAAAGGTATTTATCTGAAAATCCCATGCGTTTAGCTTTGAAAAGTGTTGCTTTATCAAGCGGATTCTCGCTGACTGTCTTTTCGAAGTCGACGATGTTCTTTATTTTTTCAAGGAAGAACAGGTCGATTTTGGTTTTATTCTGCATAAGACCTATGTCGGTTCCAAGCCTAAAAAGTTGTGCGATGGCGTATATTCTATCGTCTGTGCAGTCGCCGATATACGTGAGCAGCTCTGATTCGGTCATTGAGTCGAACTTTGCAAGTTTGATATGGCATACTCCTGTTTCAAGGGAGCGAATTGATTTGAGGAGACTCTCTTCAAATGTTCTACCGATTGCCATAACCTCACCCGTCGCCTTCATCTGGGTGGAGAGTTTATTTGATGCACTCGCGAATTTATCAAAGGGGAAGCGAGCAACTTTTGTTACAACATAGTCAAGTGTCGGTTCAAATGATGCGGGTGTATTTGCAAGCATTATCTCGTCAAGTGTCATTCCTATGGCGATTTTCGCAGAAACCCTGGCTATCGGGTAACCGCTCGCCTTTGAAGCAAGAGCAGATGAACGGGAAACACGGGGGTTTACTTCGATAACATAGTAGTTAAACGAGTAGGGGTCAAGCGCAAACTGAACATTGCAGCCGCCCTCAATTTTCAGCTCGCGAATAATGCGGAGTGCTGCATCACGCAGTAGCTGGTATTCTTTGTTTGTTAGCGTTTGGCTCGGCGCGACAACAATGCTATCACCTGTGTGAACACCGACGGGGTCGATGTTTTCCATACTGCAGATTGTGATTGCGGTATCGTTTTTGTCTCTGATAACCTCATATTCAATCTCCTTGTAGCCCTTTATGCTCTTTTCAACAAGAACCTGGCGCAAAGGAGAGAGCTTAAGTGCGTTTTTCATCACTGTGCGAAGCTCAGCCACATTTTCGGCAAAGCCGCCACCTGTTCCACCGAGTGTGAATGCAGGTCTGAGTATTACCGGATAGCCGATTTTTTCAGCCGCTGCTTCACCTTCTTCTATATTGTGTGCGATAATCGAAGGAAGAACAGGCTCACCGATTTTTTCGCAAAGTGCCTTGAACAGCTCCCTATCCTCAGCCCTCTCAATGCTTTCAAATGAAGTACCGAGTATTTCAGCCTGACATTCGCTTAGAACACCCTTTTTCTCAAGCTGCATAGCGAGGTTAAGTCCCGTCTGTCCACCTAAGCTTGAAACAATCGCATCGGGGCGTTCATATCTGAGTATTTTTGCCACATATTCAAGAGTTAGAGGTTCCATATAAACCTTATCGGCAATTTCTGTGTCGGTCATAATTGTAGCCGGGTTTGAGTTGACAAGAACAACCTCATAACCTTCCTCACGCAGTGCAAGGCAAGCTTGTGTTCCGGCATAATCAAATTCTGCGGCTTGTCCGATGACAATCGGTCCGGATCCTATTACAAGCAGCTTTTTTAAGTCGGTGCGTTTAGGCATTTATAAGAGACTCCCTTCTCTGAATGTTTCCAATGAATTTTCCAAATATATATTCGCTGTCCTGAGGTCCGGGCGCGCTTTCCGGATTGTACTGCACACCAAAAACATGATCACACTCACATTCAGCGCCTTCTATGGTGCCGTCAAGCAGATTTATATGAGTTATCTTAAGCCCGGTTTTTTCAATGCTTTCGGGTTTTATCACATAGCTGTGCCCTTGGCTTGTTATCTCTATTTTATTTGTCATAAGGTTTTTGACAGGATGGTTTCCGCCGTGGTGTCCAAACTTCATCTTCTCCGCCTCTGCACCATAAGCGAGAGCGATAATCAGATGTCCGAGACTGATACCGAAAATCGGAAGTTCTCCGCGCAGCTTTTTGACAAGTTCCACAACCTCTGGAACATCTTTAGGGCTGCCCGGGCCGTTTGATATAAGCACTCCGTCTGGCGAGAGAGTCAGAATCTCCTCCGCAGCCGTATTGTAAGGTACAACTGTGACATTGCAACCGTATTCGTTAAGGCAGCGGACTATGCTCAGTTTTATTCCGCAGTCAACCGCGACAACATTGTACTTAGGATTTGCGGTTCTTGAATACCATTTTTTACGGCAGCTGGCTCTTGCGACTGCGTTTGTCGGAATCGAATACGCCTTCATTGCGGCAAGCGCATCCTCAATCGGAGTTTCGGGTGAGGTGATCATAACCTTCTGACTTCCCTCGTTTCGGATCATCCTTGTAATCATCCTTGTATCAACACCGGAAATTCCCGGAATTCCGTTTTCTTCGAGTATCTCGGAGAGGGTTTTTGTGTATCTGAAATTTGAAGGTGAATCGTTGTATTCTCTGACAACGAGCCCGCCCATCATCGGGACCTTAGACTCAAAATCGTCGTCCGTTATACCGTAGTTGCCTATGAGCGGATAAGTCATCACCACCATTTGGTCGATGCAAGACAAATCACTTACAAGCTCTTGATACCCTACCATCGATGTGCTGAAGACAATCTCGTTAATCGCATCCTTTTTCGCGCCAAAGCCCGTTCCGTAAAACTCGCTTCCGTTCTCAAGGACTATTTTCCTGTCAATCGCCATATTTCCTTACCGTCCTTTACAGTCATTAGATTCCGTCCAGACACTTCCCAGCCAGCAAAGGGCGTGGCATGTCCCTTTGAGTGGAAGCCGTCGGGGTTGATACTATATTTAGCGGCTAAATCGATCACCGCGAAGTCCTTCGTTTTTCTTATACCGAACAGCGTGTCAGGCGCTGTGCTCATGAGTGAAATCAGCTTTTCAAGGCTGATGATTTTCTTTTTAACAAGGCTTGTATATAGAACCGGAAACGCGCATTCAAGCCCCGTAATGCCCATCGCACTCCCCCTTAGTCCTCGGGATTTCTCATCAGCGGAGTGGGGTGCGTGGTCTGTGGCAATTACATCTATTGTACCGTCGCAAATTCCTTCAAGAAGTGCATCCCTGTCACGCTCTGAGCGAATCGGCGGATTCATCTTGAACTTGCCCTCGTCCAGAAGGTCCTCGTCGCATAAAGTTAAATAATGGGGTGCGGTTTCACATGACACCGGAAGGCCTCGAGCTTTTGCCTGCCTGATAAGCTCCACGCTCTCTGCAGCTGAAATATGGCATACATGGAATGCACAACCTGTTTTCTCCACCAGCGCAAGGTCGCGCTTTATTGCCATAAATTCGCTCTCCGAAGATATCCCGGGTATACCATGCTTTTTCGAATATACTCCGTCATGTATTACACCGCCGTGGAGCAAGCTCTCATCCTCGCAGTGAGCAGCAATAGGTTTACCGAGCCTTTTGGCTATCTTCATAGCCTCCAACATCAGCTCATCATTTTGAACGCCTTTGCCGTCATCGGAAAAACCGATAACACTATCCGCCATCTCTTCCATGTCAGATAGTTCTATGCCTTTTTGCCCCTTGGTGATTGCTCCAAACGGCAAAACCGTAACAATCGCGTTTCGCCTTATGAGCTCAAGCTGTTCTTCCAATGTTTCTAAGCTGTCCGGCACAGGATTCAGGTTTGGCATAGTGCAAAGGGCGGTATACCCGGCTGATGCTGCAGCTAATGTGCCGGATACGATTGTCTCCTTATAAGAAAAACCGGGTTCTCTCAGATGAACATGAACATCTGAAAAACCCGGTATAATTATTAATTCAGCGGTGTTGTCAAAAAAGGGAACACCGATATCACTGTTAAGAGAAAATTCAAACAATTTAGCTCCGCTTGCTTCTGAAATAGTAGCGATCCCGTTATCAGAAACAAATATCCCACAAGGCTTTAAACGACCGTTTGTGTAATCTTTTACATCCTTGAAAACCATCCGTTACCCCGCCTTTCTTATAAAAAGTCTGAAAAAGCTAAACTTTTTCAGACTTCCTCGAACTTATCTAAAATATTATACCACAACATATCCCGGGGTGCAAGATGCAAATCGCTTATTTTACGTTTTTTACACTTTGTTAAAATTCGAAATATGTATATAACTTTTGTTGGTTTTTGCGACCGCTCCGCAGAAAACAACCTTTATCCCGCCCTGTTTCAGCGCACGAGCTGCTGCGCTCACAGTTGCTCCCGTTGTTGTAACGTCGTCCACAAGTAGTACCCTTTTGTATAAAGCACATTCTTTTCTCGAGGAGAAAACACCCCTTGTGTTCACCAGTCTAAGTGTCATTTTCAGCGTTTTCTGAGGTAGTGCTCCATGGGTGCGCTCAAGCAGTCTGACGCATGGAACCCCTAAATGCTTCGCAACCTCTTCCGCAAGCATTTTCGCTTGGTCATGCCCTCGCCTTGTCACCGCTTTTTTCGAGCGCGGTACATAGGTGACTGCATCAAAAGGAAGTCCTCCACGCTTGCCGGAAAGCCTTACCTTTACTTCGGAAGCGAGAATTTCTGCAAAAAACTTCGCGGTTTTCTTACATGGCCTGTTCTTCAGCTTGTAAATAAGACTGCGCAGAGGTTCATTGCCGTACCAGAAGGCGAATACAACCCTGTCGGCGTACTCGATCGAAGTGCAGTCGCATTCTCTCGCTTTGCTGCCGCAAGTTACGCAGTCGTCCTCGGGCATGTCTGTCCAATAAATATAACAGTCACGGCAAAAAGGAGCGTCGCTGTTTGTAACCTCGCCGCAAAGTATGCATTTTTCGGGGAAAAACCCCTTGTAAATGCCATGTAAGAACCTTTTCATTTCCTTATTCCAAGAGCAACCCAATCGTTTTTCTCGACTTCAAATTCGACCGCTGCACCTTTTGCTCTAAACGCATCGGAAACAATATGCGCTTTTGGTGCGATTATTCCAGAGCAGATTATCAGCGCTCCGGGCGTCGCAAGCTCAAGCAGTATACCCGACATCTCCGCAAGCACATCAGCGACAATATTCGCAAGAATTAAATCGTATTTCTCTTTACCGAGCTTAACTCTCAGATACTTACTTGCAAGGACATCGCCGGAATAGGCTGTATACTTGTCGGAAACGCCGTTTTTGTCCGCATTCTCAAGCGATGTATGTACGGCGTTCTCGTCGATATCGACCGCAACCGCCTTCTCAGCACCGAAAAGCAGTCCTGCAATTCCGAGAATACCGCTGCCGCATCCCATATCAAGCAGTTTTATATTCTTGTCGGCCTTCTTCTCCAGCTCTTTTTCCATCATCTCAAGGCAAAGGGTAGTGGTTTCGTGCTGACCGGTCCCAAAGGACGAAGCCGGGTCAAGTTCAAGCACAATCTGTCCATTTTTCGGTTCGTACTGTTCCCAAGATGGTTTTATAACTAGTCTTTTTCCGATCTCAAGCGGCTTAAAATACTGTTTCCAGTTGTCCGCCCAGTCCTCATCGTCTATTCTTTGTTCCTCAAGGGACAATAGACCAAAATCTTCACCTGAGCTTCTCAACTCATCAAGCACCTCACAGGCTTGTTTTGCCATTTCTTTGTCTGCGGCGCTGTCGGAAAGATAGAAAGTCAGCTTGCTTTCACCTTCCGCAAGAAGGGATTCATCAACATAATCCCAAGGAACTTCGCGCCTTTCGAGAACTTCTCTGAGTTCCGAAGGGTCCTCCGTCGCTAGCCCAACAATGCCGATTGCCGACAGTCTTTCTTCAAGAACTGCCGCTCCGGCGGAATTCGTTTTTATCAGAAATTCATTCCAAATCATTTTTCGGTTTTCACTCCACTTTTTATATCTCTATTATAACGGTTTTCTCGGTCTTTGTAAAGAAATTTTAGCTTTGTTTCAGAGAGGACGACAGCGGCAAACACCAGTGCAAAACCTATTATCATCCTTGCATTGAGCTTTTCGTAACCGAATATAACCGATGTCAGAACACCGAACACCGCTTCAAGGCTGATAATAAGCGAAGCTGTGGAGGGATTGACATAAGCTTGACCGACCGTTTGCATAAGCAGCGCTAAAGCTGTTGCGAACACAACAAGATAACCGAGATCGAGAATTAGCCTTAAATCGATTATTTCACTTGATGGCAGCTGCTCTGTGAAAATCGACATCAACCCAGCACATAGTGCAACTGTACCGAACTGTATAATTGTAATTAAAATAGGGTTTTCGTCCTTTGCAAAAATAGCGACTACAACTATGTGAGCTGCAAAAGCAAAGCCGCTGATAATTGTCAGTATATCCCCGATATTGACAGCGGCAAAACCTCCGTCAAGTGCGATAAATCCTATTCCTGCAAGGCAGAGTACGGCGGATGAGATATTGTAGATATCGGGTTTCATCTTGCCGATTGCCCAAAACAAAAATGGCACGATAACGACGTAAATCGCAGTTAAGAACGCATTTTTGCCCGGTGTTGTGTTGATGATGCCGATTGTTTGAAGCATATACCCGAGGAACAAAAATACACCGCAAATCATACCCCTCCAAAGGGTTGTAAGGTGAAAATCGCTGAACTGCTTTATAAATATCAAAGAAATTATCACACAAGAAATCGAAAATCTGATAAATATCATAAGATTGGGCGGTATGGCTCCAACTGCGCTTTTAACAACGACAAATGAACTGCCCCAAATCAAGGCAGCCGCGAAAAGCATGATATGATATACAAGATTGGTTTTTAGTTTCATAAAGATCCTTTTGTTTATATCGATGAGTATCATTAATATTATACCCGAATAAATATGATAATGTATATAGGGAAAAAATACAACCATTTTATTGTAAATTTTCGTTTGTGCGGAGCGAGGTCTTGCGAGTAAAATACATTTTTAGGATTTACTGTTGATATTTTAGAAAATAACTGTTATAATTAAGATAAGAAACATAACAAAAATACCCTATTTACTTTTTTGTATCTTAGAGAGGTAACCTAATGAAAAAAACTTTTATTGGTGCAGTTGCTGTTTTTGCAGGCATTGGCATTACTTTTATGCAAAATTATCTCAGTGTAATTGGTTATGGTGTTATATTATTAGGAACATTTGTACTGGTTAAAGAGTATTTCTCCAAAGACTAATATAAAAATAAGGCACATAAAAATATATCTCCCCGGTTTCGGGGAGATATATTTTTATGTCTTATTTTCTTATCTCAGGTAAGCTTGCCGCTGCTACCGATTGACCGACTCTGCGGCTGTTCTCGTCGGGGATGTTGAGGCAAATCTGTTTATCAAGCTCCGGGAATTCTTTTTCAAGAACTTCTTTTGCTTTAGCGAGAATTAAGACTCCGCCTTCTCCGCTTGTAACGCGTCCCAAAATGAGAACATGGCGAATCTTATAGAAACGCGCATAGTATGCGATCGCATAACCGAAGTAGACACCGATCGTTTCGAAAATCTTCTTCGCGCCTTCGTGGCCTTCTTCAAGCTTCTCCTGGACAACTTTAAGCTTTTCTGCCGGTGATAAGCTTTCGTCAAGCTCTATACCTGCCGCCGGTGCGAGTTTTATAACTGCGTCCTGTGAAAAATACTTAACACCGCAGCCATAGTCACCCGACCACTCGTCAACCATAGAGTCGAGGTTGTAGTCAACGGGAACGAATGCAAGCTCGTTGAGCCAGCCCATTATGTTGCTATGCTCATCGACATAACCGCCCGCTTCGCTCGTACCCATAGCTATACCTAAAACTTCGCCTTCGCCGAGGTCCATAGCGCCCGCAAGAGCGGTAACATCACCGTCATTCGCTACTTCAATCGGCACATCACCGAACTCTTTGGCAATATCGATGTACATGTTTTTAACATGTTTTTCGAAATCTTCATCAGAAACCTTGAGGAAGAGTGATGCGACCATTATTCTGTTGTCTATATATACACCGGCAGAAGAAACGCCGATTCCATCAACGCGTGGCATATGGGATGCCGCTGTTTTCATTGAGCTGAGGATACCATCATACTGATACTTAGGGTCGCTGTTAATCTTCGGGAACCAAACGACTTCCTCGGAATAAACAGCTTCGCCGTCAATAACCGCGCTAACCTTACGGTCACTTCCGCCTGCGTCAAATCCGATACGGCAGCCGTCAAGATGTTTTCCTAACGATTCAGATGCTTCGTTTTTGACCGGTGCGTTTTCAAGGCTTACGCCTACAACTTCGAAAGGTCTTTCATAGACGCGCGCCATAAAGTTTGCGTCGAATTCACGAGCTCCGCCGTTCTTGTAATCTGCGGCAATGCGTTTTGTAAGCTCCTCTGAACCGGCGATTATGATTTTAAAGCCGCCTCTCATCCAAAGAAGGGATTTTATGATTCTTCCGACAAAACGGTGGTTTCTGTCGTCGTTTCCTGTCCCGTCGCGGAAAATATCCATCGAATGCACGGAAACATGTCCTTTGTTTCTCTCGATTCCGACAACAATCTTTGTGCCGCCAGCATTTGCTACATCAGCCTCGAATTTTGCGAACTCCACAGAAAGTGGCGCAAAACCCGGATCAAGTTCTGCTCTGACTTTAAGTGCCATGTCTTTGCGTTCTCCTTTTATATATCAATATTTTTAACATAACTTGAAGATAAAAAGATTTATCTTTTTTTATTTTTTGTAGTATAATTCGCCTCTGACAAATGTCTGTTCGACATTATAGTCGGCGTCTGTGATGATTATATCTGCGTCCTTGCTGTTTTCAAGCGAGCCCTTTGTAGTGGCAAGACCGATCGCTCTCGCAGGGTTAAGGGATGCAGCTGCAACGATCTGCCAGAGTGGCATATCAGTGTGTTTGAGCACATTCTTTACGCCGTTGTTAAGGCGAAGTACGCTTCCCGCGATTGTTCCGTCCTCAAGTCTGCATTCGATACCGTTGAGTACGAACTTCTGTCCGCCTAAGGTGTAAGTGCCGTCCTTGAGTCCGCCTGCTCTAAGGCAGTCGGTTATCAGGCAGAGTTTATCGCCCTTGATTTTGCTGACAAGTTTGAAAAGACCGGGATGAACATGGAAGGTATCAACGATAAGCTCAGTAGTAACGCCGGAATTAAGTACGGCAGTTACAACACCGGGTTTGCGGTGGTTGAGGGGAGACATAGCGTTAAAGAGGTGGGTTACATGGCTCACACCTGCGTTAATAGCTGCCATTGCGGTCTCATAGTCAGCATCGGTATGCCCCATTGATACGACAACATGAGTGTCGTGGGAAATTTCCTTAATAAAGGCGAAATCCTCGTCCATTTCAGGAGCCATAGTTATTATTTTGATAACGTCCTGATACTCCTTGACGAACTTTGCGTCGGGTTTCAGGATATAATCTTCAGGCTGTGCGCCTTTTTTACTTGGGTTGATGAATGGGCCTTCGACATGACAACCGAGAACCTGCGAGCCCTGCCAGCTGTCCTTGCCTTCTTCGCTGAGCTTTTTGCCTTCGCGGATAGTTTCAAGAGCGTTTACAATAAGGCTCTTTTCAATTGTCATTGTTGTGGGAAGCCAACCGGTAACACCGTTTTCAAGGAGTGATGACGAAATGCGGCGGATGCCTTCAAGGTCTCCGTCAGAAGCGTCATCGCCTTGGAACCCGTGGATATGCAGGTCAATAAGACCAGGAGAAACGTATCTTCCTTCTACATCAATAATTTCAAGGTCAACGTAGTTTTTCAGGTCCTCCTGCTCTACGATGTCAATGATTTTGGTATCGAACAGAATCGCCATTCCGTCAAGAATCTGGTTTGGAAGGATTATTCTTCCGTTTGTTATACACTTCATATTAATTTCCATTCTGCCGCGCAGCGGCCATATAAAAATTTCAAACAAACATTATTACTGACATTATATCAGAATAAAACGCTGTTTTCAATAGATTTATCTGATATTATTTCGCTCCACGCGAAACAAGCGTAGTTTGGTGATACCTCCCTACGCAAAGAGGCTGTTGTAATAACAGCCTCTAAACATTTTTCTTCTTATGAATTTTTCATTATAACGCTTTCAACGCCGTTCGCTACATGCTCGACAGCATCGCAGGTTTTTTCAAATGTACCGAAAGTTTTTGTCCAAGCCATAACCTCGATCGAATCAGTGCAGCCGACATAAAGCGAGCGGACTGATTCAAGGTAGAGGTCGTCGCCAACTTCTTCAAGTGTGTTGATTTCTATTATACCGTGGATGATGTTCTTGGATTTTTTGAAATCCTTGAATTCTTCCATGACAAGTTTTAGGTTTTTACAGCATTGAAGGATTATATCAGCGAAACGGCAAGCTTCAGGTCTCAGTTTAAGTACGTTGAAAACATAGAGGTTTTGTAATATATCTTCGATAGAATCCGTTACATCGTCGATCATCTGAGCGAGGGCAATAATATCCTCCCTCTCAATCGGGGTGATAAACTCACGAGCGAGATGCTTCATCATCTCATGCTTCTTTAAGTCTGCAGCGTGTTCAATTTTATGCATCTCTTTGATTTCGCTGCTGATTTTAACAGGACTGTAACTGCCTAATGCCTCAGTGAGTTTCTCAGCCGCTTTAACGGAATATTCGCTCATTTCTTCGAGTGCGGTAAAATAATTGTATGAATGTTTTGCCATTTCTTTTTTCTCCTAATTAAAATATCTTCATAAATAGCTTAGCCATCAAAAACCCTATTAGTCCGCAACCAGGAAAAGTCAGCACCCATGTGAGTACCATCTCCTTGACTACGCCCCAGTTTACCGCTTTAATCCTTCTCGAAGCGGCAACCCCCATCATCGCCGAGGTTTTTGTGTGTGTAGTGCTAACAGGGATTCCCGAAACAGAGGAAATCAAAAGGCATCCTGCTCCAGCTACATCCGCCGCAAAACCCTGATGAAGACTGAGTTTAACCATATCCATCCCTACGGCTTTTATAATCCTATATCCGCCGATTGAAGTTCCCAGTGCCATAACCGCAGAGCAGAGTATCATAAGCCAAATCGGTATCGCGCCCATCTCAGAAGTTGACTGCCCGTTGACAAGAGCTACTCCGAGTATAAATACGCTCATGAATTTCTGTCCGTCCTGTGCTCCATGCATAAAAGCCATCGCAGCACCGCCAAAAATCTGACCTTGCTTAAAAAAGACATTCGCTTTTTGGCGATTCATCCTCTTGAAAATCAGCTCGATTATCCTGACTATAATCCAGCCCATACCGAATCCTAAGAAAGAAGATAAAAACAGTCCCTTGATTACGCTCATCCACTCCGCGCCGTTGATTCCACCAAAGCCGTTATGTAGTGCAATCGCCGCTCCTGAGAGTCCCGCGATAAGCGCATGGCTCTCGCTTGTGGGTATACCAAATTTCCAAGCTGCAGTTGCCCAAAGTACAATTGCAAAGAGTGCGGCACAAAGGGCGACAAGCGCCTCATGGGTGTCTCCCCTGAAATCAACCATTTTATAAACTGTTTCCGCAACTTTTGCGTTAATGAGTGTCATGACCAAAACGCCGAGAAAGTTAAAAACTGCTGCCATAATTATAGCTGCTTTTGGCTTAATCGCTCTCGTTGAAACACAGGTCGCTATCGCGTTTGGTGCGTCCGTCCAGCCGTTTACAAGAATAACCCCAAGCGTCAGGATGACTGTTATCGTTAGGGGTACAGAGGTTGTAAGCTGCTGTAAAAATTCTTTTAGCTCCATTATTTTCTCCGTTTTTGGAAAGTTGTGTGTTGGGTAAAGCTTGACTAACCCTAATTTTTCACAGATACATTATACTATACAATTTTACATTTGTACAGCGCTATGTTAAATCAAAATAATCTTTTTTGCCGAATATTGTCTGAATATGGGGTTTGGTTATTTCGTTGTAATTTTTATGTTATGTTTAAGTCAACTTTACTCGTGCTTATTTAATACTAAAATAGTTGAACTAATCTTTTATCCTTCGCATAAACTGATAATATCGAAAACCAATAATCGAAACGGAGCGATGGATATGCCTACCCAGCGCCGGCACAATGGATTTGTTAGCTTTATGTTGCCTGCGAACTTCGCCGGCAAGGAAGTTACCGTCAGTTTTACCCCGTCGGACGGAACTGATGAGGAAGTATTACATAAGTTTACCGTCCTCGAAAAAAAAACTTCGCCCGAACTTGCGCTCCCGACACCACTTTCTGCTCTCTCGCGCACAAAACGAGCATCTGAAGCTGAGGCTCCGCCATTTTCCCGCTGGGACGCTCATATCACCTCACCGGATGCGGAGATGACTATTCGAGGTATCTGTGTTTTCGCTGATGTCAGGTCGACTTTGGACATAAGCGAAGCCGCCGATGCGAACCTTGCACCACCCTCTCTCCGCTTTGGAAGTGAGGTCTACACTTCTTGCGACAATGACGTCACGGAAGCTGAAGAGTCCATAACCCAAGCGTGGCTTCCCGATTATTACGACATCCCTTATGACAGATGTTCATACCCAATCCCTCGTGCCGACTACAACTCGGCTTATTTGTCGCGCTGCATTTATCCTTCCTGGAACCGCTGCGGTCTTGGCGCTCTGTCCATCCTCTTAAACAGCCTACTCCTTCGCAGACGTTGTTGCCCACGCCCCTACTCTGGTTATGACGACTATTTCTACCCCGTTTCTCTTCGCTTTGACACTCTTGAAAATACCGTCAAAGAAACTTTGTCCCTTTATGCCGCCGACAGTGACGGGAAGCCCGTTGACCCCGGAGAACTTTTCAGTGACAGCGAAAAGCTTTGGTATATCAATTCCCTTGCCGAGTTCGGGAACTCACCTCTCGATATAATAAAAAAGCTTTATGGTGACAACTGCAAAATCGTATCGCTTGAAAAATCCCAAGATAAGGCTGTTTTTGCCCCAAAGAAGGCAAAAAAAGATGATGTGATTTCTTCACCCGGAGACAATGGCGTCTTCGTTATGGTGCTAAGAAATAACATCAATAAAATATCGAGAAATATAGCTTTTGTGCCTGCAATCCCCCCAAAAGGCAGTTTTGATGAGGCGCTGAAAACATCGGTCGAGGCATTTCAAAAATATTGTGAGCTTCCCTCCACAGGCCATGTTGACAGCGTAACATGGGAAAAGATATCCGCAACAGTTAAATCGATCGACAATGGATGGCTGTTTGACTATCCTGGGTATGAGCTCGGGATAGAGGCAAAATGCTCCGATGTAAAAAGGCTCAAGAGCATGCTCCTTTTTCTGAAGAAATTTATACCGTCAATCATAATCACAGACTATAGTTGCCGTTTTGACAAGGATACAGAAATATCTCTAATCCGCGCACAGAGAAAATTCGATCTCCTGCCAACGGGCAGAGCGGACCGCAGAACCTGGGAACGGCTCTGGCAAGAAATCAAAAAGAGATAAATCATTTATCGCCGTGCTTGAGGTTGCTGATGTTCTCATTCATCGCACGAACAAAAACCTCATTCGGCTCAAATTTCAACAGGCATTCTTTACCGTCCTCTCCGCATATATAGTAATAGCAAGAGGATGCAAGGTTTTGACAGCAGTCGAGTGTTTCACGCAAGTTGAAGAAGTCTTTGTCATGCCCGTTCTTGAAAAACATTTCTTTTGATATTAGAAGTTTTGAGTCCTCAAGAGAAAGAGAGCCGACCGTTGTGCTTCGTCTTCCGACACTCCGTATTACCACAAGTTCCGTTATAGTAAGCTGATATATGTACTGAGAAAATACATACCTATACAAAAGCATTATCAGGATGGCGGTAGCGCTGAAAAACAAAACCGCGAACACTGGCTGTAAATTTGGAAAGGACGAGGAGAAAATCGACAGCGAGATGCTGACGAGGGAATAGACGATTAGCATTGTAACAGCTTTTTGCGCATTTCTCTCCGGTTTGCATAAAATCATTTCAATTCAACCCTTAACGTATATATATTCGACTTTGCATCATATAATTATACAGAATAACTATTTGAAAGGATAAACCAATATGATAGACAAGGAAATGCTAAACAAGATAACCAGCCTCGACGACCAAACTTTTAAGAAACTCGTCGGAGAAATTGCCGCAGCGGCAGGTGCTGACCCTATGAAGACCGCTATGTTCCTGCAGGACTCCGGCAGAATTAAAGAGATGCTTGCCGATATGACTCCGCAAGAAGCTCAGCAGCTCCTTAACAAAGTAGGACAGGACCGCGCCGACAGCATACTTAAAGATATCCAAAACAAGATCTGAAAAAGGAGGAATACCGATGTCCGATTTCTCAGAAAAGGTCAACGACCTACTCTCGAATCCTGAAGCGTTAGCTCAGATAATGAAGATAGCTCAGAGTCTCGGACTCGGAGCGCCAGCTGCCAATACTGCAGTTCCAAATCCCGAGCCTGCTGCTGTCCAGACTGCCACATTCAGCGATATACCACAGCCTGCGCCGCAACCGAAACCTGTACCACAAGCTGCCCCGACATCTGCTTTACCGAAAAGCGAAGGCAGTGGTCTTTCATCTCTTGCATCCATGCTGTCCGGCGGTGGAGGGCTCGGTTCCCTCTCAGCGATAAGCGGACTGCTTGGAGGCGGATCAGGTGACACCGGAGCTGACAAGAGGGTTGCACTGCTAAGGGCACTAAAACCGTTTATGAAAGACGGAAAACAGAAAAAAGTCGACAATGTCCTCTCGGCAATTACTATAAGCTCCGCTTTAGGTAAAATGAGGAATGTATGATCTTTTGTTAAATTCCGATCGAAAGGTGATAGGGAATGTATACAAGAAATTTCAGAAGGTTTGAAACAGATGGTCAGCTCCTCAAAATGCAAAAAGAACGCGAACGCGAGCTGCTTAAGGACCTGACCTTCGACTCCCTCTCAGATGAGAAGGATAAAGAATTAGAAGCCGGTTATTCGGTTGCGACTGCTCCTGCGCCACCGGCAGAAGTGCCTGCTGTCGCAAAGCCCGCTGGGGGACTTTTGGGCAATTTGTTCGGCGGGATTTTAGGTAACTGGAGCTTTGACGATCTTATACTTATCGGTTTGACGTTATACCTACTAACTGACAACAACGAAGGCAACGACCTTCTTGTTATCTTGCTGGTACTGCTCTTAACCTAATTTTACTTATTTTCTTCGTTACGGCTTTTTAAGAATTCACAGAATTCGTCAACCATCCGTCTCTGTTTCAAGGTCAGCGCTTTGTAGCTCTCGAGCGTACCTGCTGCAGAGGCGGATTTTTTCGCGGCGTTCGCTTTCGGATTTGCCGCATCGTTTTCAGCTGGTATTGCTCCGATTCTTCTGCTGTCACCGGGTTGAACCCCGATGGCGAACATATAGTCCTCGAGCAAAACACCATAACTGCCGTCAGCTATCTTTTTAATAAGCTTAGGTCTGGGTGGGTTCTCCTGATTTTCCTGAGCGAGCTTTCGCATCTGAACATAACTTATGTCACAGTCAATCGAAAACTGCCGCCAGCTTCTGTCGCCCTTCCCCTTCTCAAGCAGCATCGCGAATATTCTTTTTGAAAAACTTGTACTGTCAGCCATACTGATAGAAAATTCCTTTTATTTATCTATATAATCTTTTATCGCATTTATAATTTCGTCGTTCTTGTCGGATGTCACCACTAAAAAGACATATCCCTTATACTCCGTAAGCTTACCCTTGTTGGCGATTCCCGCCTGTTCGGGAAGATAGCCCACAAACATCTCTTTGAGTCTGCTGAGCCTTTTTTCAAGATAGCCTTTAACTTCTGCTATATCGGAAGATGATTTTGGTTTTGCGATATGCACCTCGTTTGCTTCTTGTGCTTCAGGTAAAAACACCGAGAGAGATTCGAACTTTTCCGGATCAACCGTAGTTTCAAGAGTTCCGTACATATCAGAAAGGAACGAATTGTCGATTAATTCGTCAGTTGTCGATGTATCTTCTTTTTTCCCAAAATCATAAACAATTATACCTTCATCACCGGTTACATCGATTACCTTTGAAAGAATCTCTCTTGAAGTCGGAGCGGGAGCTTCGGAAACATCCCTGGAAAAATCTGATTCCGTCTTCTTTTCGTCACAAGAAACTGCTACAAGGGAGAAGATAAGTACTGTGAGGATTAGAATAAAGATTTTTTTCATTTTATATGTCCATTCCTTTCTTTGGATTGAAAGATTTATCTTTCAATCTTTATCCTTTATAAAATATGTTAGAGCTGCGCCAATTACTGTACCGAACTGCGAATTTTCAGATATTCTGAAGTTATAACCGAACATAGTGCCAAGCTTTGAATAAATTTCTTTGCCTTGAGGAAGGGAGGTAAGGTTCCCTGTCATAACGATATCGTGCAGCCCTCTCTGTCTTGCGGCGAAAATCGTCATCATAGCGATTGTCTCACAGACAAGGTTGATAATACCCAGAGCGACATCTGAATCAGTCGCCACATCGCTGAGCTTTCCGAAGTTTGCTGCTGTGATTTCGGGAGGCAGAGAAGGTAGTATATTTTTACTTGTGATATCAGCAACAGTGAGGTCGATTTTCGATAAGTCGCCGTTTTTCGCAAGCTCTATCACATGGTCAATCGTAGTAATTCCGAGTATCTTTCTTGAAAGCCCAGATATTGTACCGCCGCCTACACCTGTACCGCCCATATAGGTAATCTGTCCTTCTTTAGCATGGACAATTGCGGTACCGGTTCCCATACTTACAATGATAGCTTCGTCAAGACCGGATATGTAAAGCCCACCTCTTCCAGTCGCCTCAAATTCAGTTACATGGGTTGTCGGAATTCCGAATATCTCCTCGTTTATAAACGATGATCCGACACCTGTTATCATAACTCTATCGATTTTATCAAGAGGTATTTTGTTGACGGTAGTAAATTTACCGAATGCACCGTACACAGAGGCGATCGGGTCGTTTGCTTTGACAAAAAGTGGAGATAAAAGCTCCTCGCCCTGAAATCCTACAATTTTCGTCGTACTTCCGCCTACATCAATTCCTATTACAGTCTTCATGGACATATCCTTTGTTAGTTATTTAGAGCCATTTCACTTAATTATATACCGTAACAATGCTGTTGTCAAACAATCCCTGCTCGCTCCGTCACTTTTCTGAGCCTGTGGTGTAGTCCAGACTTGCTTATTGGCGGATCAAATAGCTTTCTTAGCTCACCAAGGCTCATCTCTGGGTTCTCAACCCGGACTTTTGCCGTCTCTCGCAGTTCTTGTGGCAAAGTGTCAATTTCTCCGCTGTTCACCAAAGCTCTTATCGCTTCGAGTTGTGCTGCAGCGGCAGTTGCAGCCTTGTCGATGTTTGCCGTCTCAAAATTGGTGATTCTGTTGATGTCGTTGCGCACTTCTTTTGAGATTTTAGCGTTCATAAAATCAAGTGAAGCCTTTGCAGCTCCGATAAATGCAAGAAAATCTTCTATTTCTTCGCTGTCTTTTATGTAAAGGGACCTTTCAGCTCCTCTGACCACTTCACGAAAGTTAAATCCGTTTTCGGCAGCAAAAGAAGCAATTCCCTCTGTTCTCGCTCCAGTTGCGGCAAGCTCAAGATGGTAGCCCTTTTCAGGTGCTGTAACACTACCGCAAGCGATAAAAAGCCCCCTGAAAAAGCTGTTTCTGCATCTTTCGCATACAATCGGTGTTAAATCAAGTTTCTCCGAAATCAGCGGTAAAACCAAATAAATTTCCTCGCTGATATATGTTTCAAATCCCGTAGCATAGGGTACTGTCGCCGCTCTTGCCGGGCTCTTTTCCGTCAGCGACACACAGAGTGCCGCGGCTTCTTCGGATGAGGAGATAAATTTCACACCGTCGTGTTCGTGCTTTGCCGTAAGGAGCATTCCGTACAGTAGCGCCATACGACAGCATTCCTTGCGTTCTTTGATGGCGCAAAGCTGTTTTTTTACATCCGACGAAAAAGACATCTCCCAAACCTCCCGCATGATGAAAATTACAAATCCGATATTTCGCCTTTTCTATAATAGAGCTTGTCCTCTTCGGAAATCTCGCGAAGCACCCTACATGGGTTTCCGACAGCGACAGCATTTGCTGGTACATCCTTTGTCACAACACTGACAGCACCGATAACGAAGTTATAGCCAATAGTCACACCGGGCAGAATTATCGCGCCCGCACCTATCCTGATTTTGTTGCCGACGCGGACCGGTAGGTTGTACTGCGCTTGCTTTCTCCTGGAATCCGGGTCGGTCGGATAATAAAGCCTTCCATCCTGCATCCGTTTACAAAATTTCGTTTAGGTCCATTATTTATTCCGTTTCTTCGATTATTCTTATCTCGCTCTCGAGGACGACACCGGAGTTCTCTTTCACATGCTCTTTCACAAGGTTGATGAGTTCCCTGACATCCCTTGCAGTAGCATTCCCTTTATTAACGATAAAACCCGCATGTTTTTGCGAAACCTGCGCACCGCCGACATTCAGCCCCTTAAGATTTGCGCACTCAATAAGCGCGCCTGCGAAATGACCGACAGGACGCTTAAAAACACTGCCCGCGCTCGGGTATTCAAGAGGCTGGCTTTTCTTTCTTCTGTCCATATAAGAAGACATCAAAGCTCCAATTTGCTCTTTATCTCCTTCTCTTAATGTAAAATATACCTCAAGAACTATTAAGCCGCTTTTCTGGAATACCGATTCGCGGTAGCCTAATTCCATCTCATCGGCTGTGAGCATTTGGACTAATCCGTCCTTTGTCACCGCAGTACATCCGCAGACCACATCCGACAACTGACCGCCGTATGCTCCGGCGTTCATAAATAATCCGCCACCCACAGTCCCGGGTATGCCGTAGGCGAACTCCAGTCCCGTAAGTCCCGCATCTCTTGCGGCGATAGCAAGGCTGTTAAGGCTTGCTCCGCATTCAGCTGTTATCTTGCGCTCATGTACTAGAACAGTTTTGAGTTTTGTAGTAATAACCGCCGTAAAACCGACACCACTGTCTGGGAAAAGCACATTAGAGCAGTTACCGAAGATGTGGTACGGCTTTTTGCTTGCAGCGAAATCAGCTATCAAGAGCGCGAGCTCCGACAATGTTTCGGGAAACAAGATTGTTGCCTCTCCGCCTATTTTAAAGGTGCAGTATTTTGCAAGTGGTTCATTTTTAAGCTCAATCATAAATCATTACCTCGCGCATGATAAGCATTTAATTCGTTTGTATGACAACTTCTTTCTTGCTACAGAGATCATTCTTTCAATCTTATTATACGAAATAATATGCTTATTAATGACTAACTCCCGCTTGAGGTTATTTCAAAAGGCTTTTAGTCGTTTCAAGTACATATTCGCCGAACTGCTTTGTTGTCGCTCCGGTATCTCTTCCGGTTATGACAAACTTTTTGTCTTCAAACATACAAAAGTCAAGTGCTTTTGTCAGAGCTTCAGCTTTATCTGCGCAACCGATATGTTCAAGTAGCATAACTCCTGCACGGAGCATCGAACAGGGGTCTGCGTATATATCCCTTCCCTCGTCAACCATTCTCGGCGCCGAACCGTGGATTGCTTCAAACATAGCATAGCGTTTACCTATGTTCGCAGAACCGGCAGTGCCGACACCGCCCTGGAATTCAGCGGCTTCGTCGGTTATTATATCGCCATAGAGGTTCGGGAGTACGACAACCTTGAAGTCGCGGCGGCGTTTCTCGTCAATAAGCTTAGCTGTCATTATGTCAATATACCATTCATCGGTAGTGATTTCCGGATAGTCTTTGGAAATCTCTTTACATATATTCAAAAACTTGCCGTCGGTTGTCTTAATAACATTCGCTTTAGTGACAATAGAAACTCTATCCTTATTATTCTTGCGAGCGAACTCATAAGCGAGTTTTGCAATTCTTTCCGTACCTTCGGTTGTAGTAACTGTAAAGTCAAGCGCAAGTTCGGGGTTGACATTGATTCCCTGTGAACCAACAGCGTATGAGCCTTCGGTGTTTTCACGGAAGAAGGTCCAGTCGATGCCTTGCGAAGGGATTTTTACCGGCCTAACATTGGCAAACAAATCAAGCGCTTTTCTCATTGCGACATTCGCGCTCTCGATATTGGGTCTGCCGTCACCTGCTTGGGGTGTAGTCGTCGGTCCTTTGAGTATAACATGACAGCTTTTGAGCTCTTCAAGCACATCGTCAGGTATCGCTTTCATAACCGCGATACGGTTCTCTATCGTCAGCCCGTCTATCGTAACAAATTCAATTTTACCGCTTCTGACTTCATCAGCCAAAAGATTCTCAAGCACAGTTTGAGTTACGGCTGTTATGCTCGGGCCGATACCGTCACCGCCGCATACGCCGATTCTAAGCTTCTCAAGTTTTTCATAATCCGTAAAATCAGCTCCTGATTTTATCGCATCGGCTCTTTCAAGCTGTGCTTTGAGCAGTTTGCGGAAGTGATTCGCTGCATTCTCGATCTCGTTTGTGTAGTCTTTTACTGTCATGTGTAATTCTACCTTTCTTGCTACTGGTTATTTTTTGCAATAAAGCATCAGTTGTATATCAAAAATGACTGCTGTTTTTCATATGCATGTGCATAGTTTAAGTAATTAGGTTTACATATTTCCCTGCAGGTTTTCGTAATAAATATTATTTATCCACCGTTTCCACAGGGTTATCCACAGCCTAAAACAAGCTATTTCCCGATTTTTGCGGTTTTATGTGCAAAACCACAAAGTTTTCCACAACCTTTTCCACAGCCTGTGAATAAGTATTATGTCGATTGAATTATGGTTTTAGAAAACTTATTTTTGCAGGATTCGATTTTTCTTCATTCATTTTTGAAGCTTAAATCTGCCTCCGATGTTGCATAAGCGTTCAAATTCATTCCTGCTCTTGAACCGGCTATGCATTCATAATAAGCTTGCGATGCCACCATTGCGGCATTGTCTCCGCAAAGCTTTATAGGCGGGTAATAGAAGCCCACCCCGCCCCTCTCACAGACCTCAGCTAGTACATTTCTGAGGTATTTTGATGCTGCTACACCGCCTGCAAGGACGATGTTTCTCTTTTCGTTTTGTTTTATTAGCGCTTCAAGTCTATCGGCAACCGTTGCAGAGAGTGTGCGCATATAAGATGCTGCAATATCAGCTCTTAGCTTGTCGTCAATTTCGACTTTTCTGCTTTCGAGCTTATGGGTGTAGTTTATAACGGCTGTTTTCATACCGGAAAACGAAAAGTCAAAAGGCGCGCCGCTCACATGAGCTTCGGGAAAGGAAATTGCGTTGGAATCACCTTCAAATGCGAGCTTGTCCATCGATGCACCGCCCGGATATGGCAAACCGAGAACACGCGCGGCTTTGTCGAGCGCTTCGCCTGCCGCGTCGTCACGGGTAACACCGATTGTACGGTAGCTTGTGTAGCTGTCCACTGCGAGAATCGAGGTATGGCCGCCGGAGACCACAAGCGCGTAAAACGGCGGTTCGAGTGTCGGATGGGCAAGGTAATTTGCGGCGACATGGGAACGTATATGATGGACGGCAACGAGTGGTTTGCCGGAGGAATATGCAAGTCCTTTTGCGAATGAAACTCCGGTAAGGAGAGCGCCGATTAGTCCGGGGGTGTTTGTCACAGCGATAGCTTCAATATCATCGAGAGTGCACTGCGCTTGACTTAGCGCTTGTAAAACTGTTCCGCTGAGGGCTTCCGTATGGGCGCGGGAGGCGATTTCAGGGACAACACCGCCGTATCTTGCGTGTATCTCAACTTGAGAGGCTACTATATTAGACAGCAAATGCCTGCCGTCTTCGACGACTGCCGCAGAGGTTTCGTCGCAGGAAGTTTCTATTGCGATAATTTTCATATTTTAGGATGGAATACCTTTCCTTACAGTTTCTTCATCATACATATTGCGTCGGAACCATTGGGATAGAAGTTTTTTCTTCTTCCCACAGTTTCAAACCCAAAGGATTCGTACAAGGCTATTGCTCCTTTGTTGTCAGGCTCTACCTCGAGGGTAAAGACCTCCGCTCCGCTTTCAACTGCATCAGCTATCGCTGCATCAAGCAGTGCCCCGCCGATTTTGCGCCTTCTAAATCGCTCAGCAACAGCAAGGTTTATCAGCTGTCCTTCACCACACACAAGGCTGTAGCTGCAGATGCCAGCTAAAACTTCGTCAACCGCCGCGGTAATGTATCGAAGTGATTCGCTGCCGATACAGCTTTCAATCGACTTTTCACTCCACGCGGTTTTTAGGCTCTCTTTTTCGAGAGCGACTGCAGCACCCACCCGCTCTGCTATTAGCTTTTCTATTTTTATCATTTTGATATATCTTCAGATGTTTCGGAACTCGTGCCGAGCATATAATCTTTTATCATAACGGGACAAGCGACGCACTTTTTGTCGGAACGGTCATAAAGGTATGCATCACCGTTTATATCAAGCATAAATATAACCGTATAGACAAGTCCAGGATAGTCCGCCGATAAAAGCCCTATCTCAAAAACTCTGTCCTCATCGATATTGACAGGTATGGGCTTCTCCTCACCACTTATCATCGCATCGACAACCGCGTTGACACGCTCCGTACCGTCCTCGTAATGAGTGAAGCGCGATACATCACCGATGATATCGGGGGATGCGAGCAGCTCGTCGACAAGCTGGCGAATCTCGCCCGTCACATATATTTTCGCCGCCACTGCACCGAAGTTTGATATATTTATCTCGGGTATCTCTGAGTTTCTATAAACACCGCCAAGTACGGTGTCCTCATCAGCGACGAATCTTTCAGGAAGTTCCCAATTTACTTTATAGTAGTTATAAGTCTCGTTTTTGGCGTATATATCGCCAAGCTCATAAGCTCTGAGACTTACGGAGCAGGGTGTGTAATAGGTGTCGGTGGACCTGTCCCAAAGTCTACCGTCGCTGAGCTTTCTAAAGTTTTTTATCTCAGCGCCACAGCTTGAAAAAGCTGTCAGTATAAACAAAGAAAGAAAAGCGCATAAGATTTTAGTTTTATTATTTTTCACTTTATATTTCCCTCTTTAACTTACTGAATAGTTTTTGCATCACCGTAATCAGCGGTAGACCAAGCCCGTAGCAGACTACAGCTTGACTTAAACCGACCGTAGCGACATTTGTGTAGAATATTGCCATATTGAATCCGCTAAAATTATTCCCGCTTGCAGAAAAAGCTATCAAAAATCCGACAACAACCGCGTTAACGACAACAGGTGGAAGCGGAGCGAGGTATTTGCTCTTCATACGGCTTGTCCAAATTGCAGCGATTAGACTTGCAAGGCTTCCGAGGATAATATCAAGCGCGCCAAAGGGCGATAAAAGATTGGAAATTAGGCATCCGATAAAAATTCCCATTATACTTTGGGGAAAAATAAACGGAAGTACCGTCAGAGCTTCCGAGACCCTAAATTGGATGGCTTCAAACCCAAACGGAGCAACGGCTGATGTTACGGCTATATACACCGCCGCAATCATTGCGGAAATAGTTATGTCTCTTATTGTTTTTCTTGTTTTCGTATTGGTTTTCATCTTGAACTTTCAGGGATTTTTTTGATTTTTTAGGTCTTTGTGTATCTTTCTATATTATAAAGCATTATAGCCATTTTTGCAAGAAAACATTTATAAAACAAAGGTTGCCACGCCGTAAAAAAGAGAACTGTCGTTTTGACAGCTCTCTTATTGTTTTATTATCGTTCATCATCAATTATTAACAGTAACTTTGAAATGACTTCCGAAAGTCCTTTTCCCCCGCAATCAATGCGGTAATCCGCAAAACTTTTGTAAAGCGGTTTTCTTTCGTTGTAAAGCTTTTCAGCTACTGCTCTGTTTTGCATCAGAGGCCGGCCTGAAAGCTCAAGCGCCTCTGGTGGACGGTCAAGCCAGACTATAATACCGTTTTGTCTTAGTTCCCGACAGTTTTCGATATTCTTTACAACGCCGCCGCCTGTGGCGATAACCGCGCCCTTTGTTCTGCTGATTTCTTTGACAACATCCGCTTCAAGCTTTCTGAATGCATCTTCGCCCTGCTCTGCGAATATCTGCGGTATTGACATCTCGGCAAGCTCAGTCACAATCTTGTCAGTGTCTGCAAAACTCCGCCCCGTCATTTTTGCTACCGCTTCACCGACAGTGGTTTTTCCGCTGCCAGCCATACCGATAAGCACAATATTAGAAACCCCAAGGCTGAGTTTTTTTATTATTTTTTCGATTTGATCTTTATTCGGCTCGCTTTTATCAAAGAATAGGCAGTCCGCCATCGCAGCCTGTGCGACAAGCATAGGAAGTCCTCCTGTGTGGGGAATTCCAAGCTCCCTCGCCTGAATTAAAAATCTTGTGTAAAGCGGATTATATACCGCATCGATTACACCTTTGCAGTTTTTAAAAACACTTAAATCAACCGGTGAACTCCCGCTATTCGGCCACATTCCAACAGGTGTGGTGTTGATGACAATCTCACTATCAGAAACTGCAGAAAAATCGCCTTTGGCAATTTCCGCATGACCCATAACTGTAATGGCTGCTGCATTTCGTGACTGAGCGGCCGCCCTTGCCGCTAAGCTTGTTCCGCCTGCGCCGAGTATCAGAATCTTTTTACCTTCAAACTTAATATCCGCTCTGTCTGCTGCATAACCTAATCCGTAAAAGTCGGTGTTTTCTCCCGTAAGTTTTCCGTCACGACAGATAAGGGTGTTTACACTTCCGATTTTTGCGGCTCCCTCACCTAAATTGTCGCAGTAGGGCATTACAGTCTTCTTATAGGGGATTGTAACATTATAGCCTGAAAATTCGCGTTTTTTCAAAAAGCGCTCAAGCTCCGCTTCGCTAAGCTCTAACTTTTTGTAGTCGTCGTTTCCTAATAGCTGATGGATGCACTCGGAATAGCTGTGCCCGAGAGGCATGCCCAAAACTCCGTATTTTGCCGTCATTTTTATGAATATCCTTTCAATCTATGCCTCTGAATAGCTGCCGAGGAACACGAATTGTTCGGGGGATGCTTCAAGCTCCGACAATAAGGTGATGACCTCTTCGGTGTAAATCGACGCTTCCATATCGAAGTAGAACATAAATTCAAAGTCACTGCCCGGTATAGGACGGCTTTCTATTTTTGTTAAATTAAGTCCCATCGCTGCGAACTTCGCCATCATATTGTAGAGCGAACCCGGACGGTGGGGCAGGGTCAGCATCAAGCTCGTTTTGTTCGAACCGGGATAAATCTCAAGCTTTTTTGAGATACAGATAAATCTTGTGTGATTGTTATGGCTGTCCTGAACATCCTCTTTAAGGGAATTTAGCCCGTAAAGTTCGGCGCAGCTCTTAGACGAAATCGCGGCAAGGTCTTTTCTGCCTGACTCAGCGACGGTTTTTGCGGCTTTTGCAGTGTTCTCACATACTGTTATCTTGACACTGCTGAGTGTTTCAAGGAAAGCTTCACTTTGCCCAATTGCCTGTTCGTGAGATACAATTTCTTTTATATCGGAGAGCTTCGTGCCGGGAAGCGCGAGAAGAGAGTGGTTTATCTGAAGTTTTACCGCTTTTGAGATATGGAACTTATACTTGTTCATTAAGTCATAAACCTCTGTAACCGACCCGTGGAGGCTGTTCTCAAGAGGTAAAATACCGTAATCACATAGCTCCTTATCGACCGCCTTGAAAACACCTTCAAAGGAGTTGACGAAAATAATGGACGGTCTTGCGAAAAGCTTGTCAGCAGTAATCTGTGAATATGCGCCTTCAACACCCTGACATGCCACAGCCGCGCTTTTCGGAAATGTGTTCGGGGTATTCGCGATCGCTTCTCTGATTTTCTTTGCAAGGATTCCGTCTTTTGTCACATGACGGCTCTGATAGGAACGGCTTAAGTCGAACAGCGTTGTAAAGAGCAGTTTTGTGTAACCGGCAAGCTCATCGCTTTCGCCTGCTGTCACACGGCCGATAATTTCCCTCTCCCTTGTGCGGTTTAACACAGGGAGCCCGTTTGTTTTTTTATATTCCGCAATCTTTACAGCGATATCCATTCGCTCCTCAAAAAGCTGCTTTATCTTGTCATCTGTTTGGTCAATCTCTTGTCTGTATTTATCAAGTTCCATGGTTTAGTACTCCTTAATGTCTATAATATCATATCACCCAATGCAATCAGTGCCGCCGATTCGGCGCATGGTACCGCTCTCGGCACAACACATGGGTCATGCCTGCCGACAATCTCAAGAACCGCGTTCTTTTTCTCCGACAAACTCACAGATTCTTGTTTTGCCGCAATGGATGGTGTCGGTTTGAATGCGACACGCATCAGAAGTGGCATGCCCGTTGTCATGCCGCCAAGCACTCCGCCGCTGTTGTTCGTCTTTGTTTTAATGCCCCCGTCAAAATAGTAGCTGTCGTTATTTTCCGAGCCATAGAGATTAGCGGCGGAAAAGCCTGCGCCGAACTCAATTCCCTTGACTGCCGGGACGGCAAACATTGCCGCTGCAATGCGGTTTTCGATGCCGCCGAACATATGCGAACCAACTCCAACAGGCAGACCAACCACTGCAAGCTCGATTATGCCGCCGACCGAGTCCCTTATCTCCTGAGCTGAAAGTATCTCGCGGCGCATGAGCTTACCTTTTTCGTCATCGATTACAGGAAAATCTTTTGCAGTAACTGTTTTAAGTATGTCTTTGCTAACACTTACCGGATTAAAACTTTCGTCCTTAATACCATGTATCTCTTGTATATGAGCTCCTGCATAAATCCCCTTCTTTTCAAGAAGCTGTGCGAAAATCCCACCCGCAATACAAAGAGCTGCTGTAAGTCTTGCCGAAAATTGCCCGCCACCCCTTATGTCGTTGTGACCGCCGTATTTTACAAACGCGGGATAATCCGAATGGCCCGGGCGAGGTATATCTGCGAGAAAAGTATAATCTCCGCTTCGTGTGTCTTTGTTTTGTATCACAGCACAAACAGGTGCGCCACAGGTTTTGCCGTCCACAAGACCTGAAATAAAATCAGGAATATCTGGTTCTTTTCTCATCGTCGAATGCTCGTTCCTACCCGGCGCACGCCTTTTGAGGAATGCCGACAGCGCATCCATATCAATCTTTTCACCTGCCGGAAGTCCATCGATAACCACTCCGATAGAGTCCGAATGAGACTGCCCGAAAATCTGTATCTTAATTTTTTCACCGAAGCTGAACATAGTCAAAACTCCTCTCCGCCCGTTAATAACCTAAAATCCCTAAAAAAGTCCGGATATGATTTATTTGCCGCTTCTTTGCCTAAAATTTTAACCTTACCACTGCAAAACAGCGAAGCCACCGCAGCCGACATAACTATTCTGTGGTCCCCAGCTCCGTCACATACTCCGCCGTTAAGGTTTTCTCTGCCTTTTATAATTAGCCCATCTTGGGTTTCTGTAACATCACCGCCAAGCGCATTTATCATCGCGGCCGTCGTTTTCAGCCTGTCACTCTCTTTAATACGAAGTCGACTTGCGTTTTTGATAACGGTTTCACCCTTTGCGACCGCTCCGACAACGGAAAGGATGGGTACAAGGTCGGGTATTTCCGCCGCGTCAATCACAGTGCTGTGGAGCTGACCTTTGGAAACTGTGATTTTTCCTTTTTCGGTAGTTATTTTCGCTCCGAATCTTTTTAGTATTTCGATTACTGCCTTATCTCCCTGAGCGGAAGATGTATCAAGGCCTGTGACGGTAACCCCCGTTTCGCTCGCTATTCCTGCTGCAAGCCAAAATGCGCCATTCGACCAGTCGCCGTCAGCGGCGATAAAATCAGACGGTGAAATATACCGCTGTCTACCCTCTACAAAGAATCCGTAATCTGTTTTTTCAATTTTAATTCCAAAGAAAGAAAGGGTGTTTAATGTCATGTCAACATAAGCCGCTGACTCAAGCTTTGTTCTTAGTCTAATTTCGCTGTCGCCATCAAGCATCGGAAGCGCAAACAGCAGCCCGCTGATATACTGTGAGCTGATATTGCCATCAAGCTCAAAAACACCGCTTTTAAGTTTGCCTTTATGCGTTGCCGGGAGTTTGTGGGATGAAAAACTGCAGCCGTTTTCCTCCATTGCGGAAAAAAGCTGAGTGAAGGGGCGTTCCGGGAGCCTGCCGCTACCGCTGTATTTTACGCGACCGAACAGTGCCGCGCTCACCGGTACAAGAAGCCTTGCAGTTGTTCCGCTCTCGCGAAAATCAAGCTCCGGGCAGCCGTTCGAGACAGATATGGGGTTTACGGTAATGGTGTTTTCAAAACCGTTTTGACCGTTTTCAACCTTCACTTCGCCGCCTAAAGCACCTATACATCCTGTAGTCGCAAGTATATCTTCCGATATGCCGTTCACTCCGATTTTTACAGCCCTGTCACAAAGCGCTGAGGCGATTATCAGCCTGTGAACATCCGATTTAGACGAAACAGCGCGTATCTCTCCACCTATTTTAAGCATTTGAACCCCCATTGGAAGAACATTGATTGTATGATATGTTGGGGCTTCCGCCCCAAGCCGTTTTTGAAAACTTCAAAAATTTAAATTGGAAAAATATTATAATTGAAGTAATTGCCATTAAATTAAAAGTTTTTTGGAATCCAAAACCTTTTTTTCAAAAAAGGTTTTCGGTCGTAACCTATCGTTCTCCGATTATATATTTAAGCTCGGCGGTTTTTACTTTATATATCACGCACTCGCCAATTTTTTTAGGTAATATCAGGTTAATTGTACCACCGCTTCGCTTCTTGTCGCTCATTGCGGCATTTGCAATTTGTGCAGCAGTATAACTGCATTCGGTTGGTAAGCCGTTAGCTTCAAGTACGTTTTTTATTCTACCTGCAACTGGTCTTTCTGCGATTCCAAGCTTCTCAGCAATTTCTGCGGCGATTACCATCCCGATAGCAACGGCGCTGCCGTGCGAAACCGAAAATTCACTGAGCAGCTCGACAGCATGCCCGAATGTGTGTCCGAGATTGAGGAGCGCACGAACACCGCTTTCCTTTTCGTCTTCTTCAACTATTGCAGCTTTCACCCTTACGGACGCTTCGATGATTTTTCCCTTTTTTGCTCTCGCTTCTCCGCTCTCAAGCAATTCAAACAGCCCCTTGTCACCGATTATTCCGCTTTTGATCGCTTCCGAAACGCCGTCTGCGAAGATATTGTCGTGCAGGGTGTCAAGAGTAGAAGTGTCGCAGATGACGGCGAGTGGCTGATGGAATGCACCGACCTGGTTCTTGCCCTGAGGTAAATCGATACCAGTTTTTCCTCCGACAGAAGAGTCAACAGCAGCAAGCAGCGTCGTCGGAATTTGAACAAAGTCAATGCCCCGCAGATATGTCGCTGCAGCAAAACCCGTCAGATCGCCTACCACACCGCCGCCGAGTGCGACTGCAAGGTCGGTTCTTGTTAAACCGGAGTCGGCAAGAAAGCCGAGAAGGCTCGAATATGTTTCAAGGTTTTTCGACCGTTCACCGTTTTGGAAAACGAAGCTCACAACCGTAAAACCGCTGTTTTCAAGTGATTTCTTGACCGTTTTACCGTAAAGAGCATCTGTAACATCATCTGCAACAACAGCAGCAATACATGGCTTTTTTACCTTTAAAATGAGCTCCCCGCAATTTGCAAGCAGTCCATCGCCGATGTTTATATTGTATTTTCTTGATGCATTTACGGTTATTGTTGTCATAATGATTTTATCTTTCTTTCTTTACCGTCTTTTAGCAGTAGTTTTAGCTGTTCTCTGTCTTTCTTTTTAAGTGCTTCTCGGTATTCACAGAGCTTTTCTATATAAAAATCAAGCTCGGATGAAAGGTTGTCGGCATTGGCGAGGAACAGGTCGCTCCACATGTCCTCATCAAGATACGCAACCCTCGTCAGGTCACGAAAACTCCCTGCAGAAAAACCTCTGTGTTTCTCTGCTGTCGGGCTCTTGATATATGCATTTGATGCGATATGCGCCAACTGTGAGGTATAGGCGATGATTTTGTCATGTTCCTCCGGTGTCGTGATAATGCTTCTCGCAAAACCAAGAAGCTCAAACAGCGGGAAAAGCTTTTCAGCAGCTCTTTTCGCTTTACCGCTCAACGGTGAAAGCAGCATCGATGCACCGGAAAACAGCGTGGGCAAGGAGTTTTCAAACCCCGAAACTTCCCTACCTGCCATCGGATGTCCACCGAGGAAGATAAAATCATACTTGTGGGCGATATTCTCAAGAGTTTCACATACCGCGCGTTTAACACCGCAAATATCTAAAACCACAGCACCTTTTTTAATATTTTCTGCGTTCTTTTCTACAAAAGCGATCGCTTTATCAAAATTTAGTGCGACAATAACAAGATCACATTCCTGTAGCTTCTCAGTTTCGACCTCTGTCGCCGCAAAGTCCACAGCACCGCAAAGCAAGGCTTTTTCCACCGTCTCAGCGTTAATATCCATGCCGAAAACTTTATGAGGTGTTTTTTGTTTTATCGCTTTTGAAAAAGATGCGCCGATAAGTCCGAGTCCGGCAATAAATATATTCATCCGTCAAAGTCCTATTCGTTTGATTTGTAAGCGAAGGGGAGGATGTTCCTAATCGCCGTCACAAGCTCCGCGAATGCCTCAGGTGTCAGCGACTGTGCACCGTCGCTCATAGCGTGGGGCGGGTCGTTATGCACCTCGATTATAAGTCCATCCGCGCCTGCCGCTGTTGCTGCAAGTGCGAGAGGCGGCACCATTTTTGCAATACCTACCCCGTGGCTTGGGTCTACGATTATCGGAAGATGAGTTAGTGACTTAAGCATCGGAACTGCGGAGATGTCGAGGGTATTTCTTGTAGCCGTTTCAAAGGTTCTTATACCTCTTTCGCAAAGGATTACCTGTTCGTTGCCGCCCGCCATAATATATTCCGCGCTCATTAGCCATTCTTGAAGTGTGTTTGCAAGTCCCCTTTTCAAAAGAACAGGCTTACGCAGCTTTCCCAGCTCCTTAAGCAGCTCAAAGTTCTGCATATTCCTTGCGCCGACTTGTATAAGGTCAACATCTTCGAAGAATTTCAGCTGCGACGGGTCCATTACCTCCGAAACAATCGGCAGTCCGCTCACCGCACGCGCTTCCATCATCACTTCAATACCCTGTTCCCTCATTCCCTGGAATGCGTATGGTGATGTTCTGGGTTTGAACGCTCCGCCGCGCAGCATATTTGCGCCGCCGCTCTTGACATCCTTCGCTATCTGCTTCATCTGGTCAAGGGATTCCACCGAGCAAGGCCCTGCAATCAGCGCAAAGTCACCGCCGCCCACTTTGACACCGCCGATATTTACAACAGTGTTAGCAGGGTGGAATTTTCTGTTCGCGTTTTTATATGGTTCCTGAATTCTTTTTACATCCTCGACAATGTCAAGAGCTTTGAGCAGGTCAATGTCGACAACGCTTGTGTCGCCGATAAGTCCCATAATTGTTGTGTTCATACCTTGGCTCATATGAATTTCGATATTGAAGTCCTCGAGCCAGTTTATAAGTCTATTCAGCTGTTTTTCGTCGATATTTTTCTTAAGCAGTACTACCATCTTGTTTTTCCTTCTTTCGTAAAACTGTTGTTATTGTAAAAAAATGAACCGCAGTGAGTTTCACTGCGGTTCAAAGTCTTTTAATGATTATTTCGCTTACACTTTTACCTATGAAGCGACATCACACTGACTTGCAGCAAAACCCGAAAAAGCCTTACCAAAATAAAAGGCAAAGCTAAAGTAATAATAAAAATAGGTTTTGCTAAGTGTGATACTTTTCATAGCTATGGAAGTTCCTTCCGCTGATTATCGAAAGATAAATCTTTCAATTTCTGCTTATTGTATGATATGTTACACCCTCTGAGAATGTTTGTCAAGTGGTATTTTTTATTTTTACCCCTTTTATAGTCCTAAGGTGTCTTTAAGATTATAATCGATTGAATTTATAATTCTTGTATAACTGTTATGTGTGATAACAAAATGCTCCATCAAGATAATTCGGAGGGCGTCAAGGGTGTTTCTCAGGTTTAAGGTGAACATTCTGTCGGATTGAGAAGGTGTTTCACAGCCGGCGGGATGCAGATGAGCGAATATGGCTGTGTGAGGTTTCGCACTGATGCATATTGAGAGTATCTCATCAATGGCGCTGTCACCATTTTTATTGAACATAAATTTTAGCCTATGGGTAGACATGACTTTTCTGTTCTTGTTTACCAAAACCAGCATCGCAACTTCGGTTTCTTCATAAGCGAAGCAGTCTATTAAATATCTTCCGACCTCATCGAGGGAGTTTATATTAGGTAAACATTTGCTGTTTTGTAAATTATACCTGCGCATAAGCGTCGGTATAAGCTTTATTAGTATAGCCGCTTTTTCATCCACTCCATCAACCTTTTGAAGATGCTCTATTCTTGCGTTTAATATATCCGAAATTGAGCCAAAGGTTTCAAGAAGATTATGCGCTATAATACAGGGGTCTGCGTGCGGCATCGCATACGAAAGCAGCAGCACAAGAAGCTGTGTGTCGCTCATTGTGCTTTCAGGTGCTTCGAGAAAAAGCTTTATGATGCTGTTTTTACGATCTGCATGAATTTTTGCTACTCGGATTTTATTCTCATCGTTTATCGGTTGCTGATTTTTCATGATGACCACTCTCGTTGACACAAAGAAAAATTACTGCTTCTTAATCTGCTCTCTCAAATGCTTCGATAACAAGGCAAGAGAGGCAGCCATATTTTCGTTTTGGACAAGTATTCCGGGGGGAACGGTTAAGTTTGCGGGAGCGAAGTTCCATACAGCACGGATACCGCTGTCAACCAGTACATCGCAAACATCTTGCGCCGCTTGTGCAGGTACGGTTATGATACCGATATTGACCTTATTTTCCTTACAAAACTTCTCTATTTCCGACAAAGCTAAAATTTGTTTCCCGCCGATTATATTTCCTACAATCTTTTCATCATTATCGAATGCGGCTACAATATCGAGCCCGTACTCCTCAAATCCACGATAGGAAAGAAGCGCTTTTCCTAAAGAGCCCGCTCCGACAAGGATCGCTTCGTTAGCGTTGTTGTAACCGGCTATAACTTCCATATTGTCAATTAATTCGTCAAGAATAAATCCCGTCTTGGGCTTACCGCGCGTTGTACTCATTGCGGCAAAATCCTTCCTGACCTGAACCTCATTTAAGTTCAGTGCGGCCGCTACGAAGGGAGCCGAGATAATTTTAGCACCGCTGTTTTTTTGTTCTTTTAGGTAGTGAAGATAAACAGGGATACGCTTAATAGCCTGTTTTGATATATCCACGCTCAAAACGTTATCATCCCTTTCTATGTTTTGGTTATTTTTGTCTTGTTAAGGCATTATAGCTTTTATATTTACATTTGTCAAGTTTTATTAATATAATAACCGCCGGACTCTGGGGAACCGGCGGCTTATTGCGGCTTTTGGAGAAGGGTTATTCTACATCGACGAAGAATGTAACTTCGCCGGGCTTTGAAAGAAATTCACCAAGTTTCGAACCTATTTCTTTTGAGTGGGGAGCTGCAATATGAGCGTCAAGAGCTTCTTGTGAAGTCCATTCTTCTATATAAGCGAATGTGTTCGGGTTGTTTTTGTCACGCACAAGGACATATTTGATACAGCCCTCGTCCTTTTCGTTTGTTTCCTTCTCAAGAAGTTTCGCGAGCTTTAGAAATTCGCGTACTTTGCCCTCTTTGACAAAATTCTTTGCGACGATATGAATCATTTTCTTTGCCTTCCCTGTCTTGTGTTGTTTTCTGAAATTGTTAATTCCATTATACCCGTTTATTCCTATAAGTCAAGGATTTTAGCAAGCTTTTCTATCGCCATTCTGTAACTGTCAAATCCATATCCGGCAAAAGTTGCAACACATGCCTGTCTGACATAAGAAACCTGACGAAAATCCTCTCTTTTCGAGATTTCGGATATATGTACCTCCACCGTCGGCAGCGACACCGCTTTTAGAGCGTCTAGAATTGCGATACTTGTATGGCTATATGCTGCAGGGTTGATGATGATTCCGCATAATTTTTCGTCCCCGAAAAGTACAGACTGGATTTTGTCAACAATTGCGCCCTCGTGGTTGGACTGAAAGCACTCCACAGACAATCCGTATTCCGCCGCTGATTTTTCGATGAACGACACAAGGTCGGTATATGTTTTCCCACCGTAAATCTCCGGCTCGCGAACACCGAGCAAATTAATATTTGGACCGTTTATAACAAGAATTTTATTTGTCATGAAAACCTTCACATCCCTTTGCTATGGTGTTTTTGAAAAACACCCTCGCGTCTTCCGGCTTAACGCTGTATTTTTCACCGCAAAACGAAACCGCAACACCCTCACGGTCGCAACTCTTCATACAGAACCCCGCTTTGAAGCTGATTTTGTCGTGGAGTTTATATTCCTCAATCAGCTGTTGGAAGGTCTGAATGACATTGTATGAGCCCTTGAGATGGCACGAGGAGCCTACGCATACGCTGAGTTCAATCATTAAGTCCGTTCTCCTATGGATTTTTCGTTAAGTCTATTATAGATTGGAATGTGAAGATTTTCAAGTGCAATATATTTATTTCTTACTTACATCAGCTGTAACACGGTAATCCGTGTGTAGCAGATGATGAACCCTACCCTTGAGCAGTCCGCTGTAAAGCTCGATCATCAGAGGGTTTTCTTCACTGCGCTTGATACTGCAGAGCTTATCAGAAGCATAAAGCCCCTCACCGCGGTTTTTCTTTAGATCGGAGTTTACATACGGCTGTCCCGCACCGCTGATACAGCCGCCCGGGCATGCCATAACCTCGACAAAATCGAAATGTTCTCCGCCTTTGATTTTCTCAATCAAATCGCTTGCGTTTTTAAGACCGCTGACAATTCCTATTCTGAGTTCACGATTCCCGTACTTAACCGTCGTTTCTTTAACGCCGTTCATACCGCGAACACCTTGGTAAATTATCGAGGACAGCGAGGTTTTGGACTTGTCGGTAGACACTCTGCGAAGCACCGCTTCGGTAACACCGCCCGTTACACCGAATATGACTCCTGCGCCGGAAGATGCGCCGAAGGGCATATCGACAGCTTCAGGCTCTATTTCTGTGAACACAATGCCCGATTCCTTTATCATCTGGATAAATTCCTGTGTTGTGATAACCGCATCAACAGGATTCTTACCGTCAAGGACGAATTCCTCTCTGATGGATTCGTATTTCTTAGCTGTACAGGGCATTACCGCAACATGAAAATGCTTTCTTGTAGATGCTTTATTTTGTTCGTGTATGACTGAAGCGAACATCTCCATCGGAGAACGGCAGGTCGAAACATTGCCTAACATCTCCGGGTAGTGCTTTTCACAATACTGAACCCAAGCAGGACAGCAGGAGGTGAACAGCGGCATATCTGCGCCTTCTTCAAGCTTCTTTAAAAATTCGTTTGATTCTTCAAGAACAGTAAGGTCAGCGCCGACAGAGGTGTCGTAAACCTCGTCAAATCCCATACGGCGGAGTGTGGCGACGATTTTACCCATCGAGTTTTCACCCTCCGGCACACCCAGCTCTTTTCCCATCGCTACACGAACAGCCGGGGCTATCTGAACAGTCACCTTCGTGTCCTTGTCGTCGAGAGCGTTCCATACTTTTTGTGTGTCGTTCTTGACAATAATCGCACCCGTCGGACAAACTGCAGCGCACTGTCCGCAGCCGACACAATTGGATTCTGCAATCGGACGGTCAAAAGCGCAGCTTATTGTCATTTGTGAGCCACGATGAGCGAAATCAATCGCGCCTACATTCTGTATCTCGTCGCAAACTCTGACACAGTCGCCGCAAAGTATGCACTTAGCAGCATCCCTTGTGATACAAACCGAAGAATCGTCGATTTTCGGATGTTCGGCGGTGTTTGGGAAGCGAACGCGGTCAATTCCGAACCTCATAGCTAAATCCTGAAGCTTACATTTTCCGTTGTTGTTACATGTCGTGCAGTCGCGGCAGTGGTTAGCAAGAAGCAGCTCGAGGATGTTTTTACGGTATTTGCGGAGTCTGACTGTGTTTGTCTTTATCTCCATGCCCGCTTTAGGTATCGTCGAGCAAGCGGCATCAAGTCCGCCCCACTGGTTCTCGACCATACACATACGGCAAGCTCCATAGATTGAAAGCTCGGAATGGTAGCAAAATGTCGGTAGCTTGATATTCACTTTGCGTATGAGCTCAAGGACATTCTTTTCGCCTTCTATTTCAACGGGAATCCCGTCTATAATCATATAATTTTTTCTGTTTTCCATAAAGGGCTTCTTCCTTTCTTCGTCAGCTTTCGGTTATCGCATGGAACGGACATGTTGTAAGACAAGCACCGCATTTGATGCATTTTTCCGAATCTATAACAAACGGCTCTTTAACCTTACCGCTAATAGCGCCTACAGGACAGCTTCTCATGCATTTTGAACAGCCCTTGCAAAGCGCTGCATCGATCACAATCTGTTTTAGCTTCTGACAAGCTCCGGCAGGACAGCGTTTATCACATACATGAGCCTCATATTCATCTCTAAAGTTTTTAATTGTACTGACAACCGGGAAAGCAGCCGTTTTACCAAGACCGCAGAGTGCTGTGGCTGAAATTGTGTCAGCAAGTTCCTCAAGGAGTTCGATGTCGCCCTCTCTGCCTTCGCCTTCGGTTATGCGCTCAAGTATCGCAAGCATACGCTTTGTGCCCTCTCTGCAGGGAACACATTTACCGCAGGATTCGTTCTGGGTAAAACTCATAAAGAACCTCGCAACTTCAACCATGCATGAGCTGTCATCCATAACAACAAGACCGCCGGAGCCAATCATTGCACCCGCTTTTTTGAGCGAGTCAAAGTCAAGTGGTAGGTCGAGGTCTTTTTCTGTCAGACATCCGCCCGACGGGCCGCCGATTTGGACGCCCTTGAACTTTCTACCGCCCCTCATACCGCCGCCAATATCGAAAATAACCTCTCTGAGCGTTGTTCCCATAGGAACTTCGATAAGGCCGGTGTTGACAATATTGCCGGTGAGTGCAAATGCTTTTGTGCCGGGACTGCCTTCTGTACCTATGCTCTTGTACCAAGATGCGCCTTTTTCGATAATAAGCGGTACATTCGCGTAAGTTTCGACATTATTCAGCACCGTCGGTTTATCAAAAAGTCCGTTTTCTACGGTTCTCGGAGGCTTTACTCGCGGCATACCACGCTTGCCTTCGATTGAAGCTGTGAGAGCGGAACCCTCTCCGCAGACAAATGCGCCTGCACCTCTGCTGATGTGAAGGTTGAAACTGAAATCTGTGCCGAGGATATTGTCGCCGAGGAGTCCAACCTTTTCCGCTTGCGCTATCGCTGTTCTAAGACGGCTGACAGCAAGGGGATATTCCGCTCTGACATATATGTAACCTTCGTCCGAACCGGAAGCGAGTGCCGCAATCATCATGCCTTCAAGCATTCTATGGGGATCGCCTTCCATTATGCTCCTGTCCATGAATGCGCCGGGGTCGCCCTCATCACCGTTACAGACGACATATCTCTTCTTTTCTTTCTGTCTTTTAACCTGCCCCCATTTACGGCCTGCCGGGAATCCGCCGCCGCCCCTGCCTCTTAGATTAGCTTCGGTCACTTCATTTATGATTTCATCCTGTGTCATATCAAAAAGTGCTTTTTCAAAAGCTGAATAACCGCCGATCGCAAAATATTCGTTTATTGATGTCGCATCGATATGTCCGCAGTCTTGGAGTATCATTCTTGTCTGTTTTTTGTAGAAAGGTATGTCGTCCTGCTTTTTGCAAACGCTGCCATCCCCTTGCTTATATGCAAGTCTTGCAATATGTCTGCCTGCGATAATTGTTTCATCGATGATTTCTTCACAGTCATCAAGTCCAACTTTAACATAGAGCCAACCCTGTGGTTCTATTCTCACAAGTGGTCCCATCTCGCAAAAACCGTGACAACCGCTCTTTTTTAGCCCTATATGTTCCTTACCGTCACAGCAGAGGGATATGTCGCCCTCGTCTTCATGCACAAGTTCGAGTGAGCACGGAACACCGCGTTTTTCCATAATTTCGCTTAGTTTATCGAATATCTCAAGAGAACCGCCCGAAACACAGCCCGTTCCGGCACAGATGAGGATTTTACTTTTTTGGGCAGCCCCTGCTTTTATGTACTTGTCACGCAAGTTTTGCAGTTCCTGTCTTGTTTTTATCATAGATTTTTGTTCCTTCCCGATTATTATTTCTGTTCTTTTAACTGCTCTAATAACTCCGTCACCTTATCCGGTGTCATTGCGGGATAAACCTTATCGTTTACCGTTATAACAGGTGCAAGTCCGCAAGCGCCAAGGCATGAAACTGTTTCGACGGTAAAACCTAAGTCATCGGTTGTTTTCTTCTTGTCGGTGAGTTTCAGCTCGGAGCGCAGGCGCTCAAGAATCGGGATGCTCTTGCGAACATGGCAAGCTGTACCATCGCACACTTTGATGATGAACTTGCCCTTAGGCTCAAGAGAGAAATTTTCATAAAAGGTCGCAACGCTGTAAACGCGCGCTTCGCTCACGCCGAGTCTTTTGGCAATCCGGGAGAACACTTCCTTAGGAAGATAACGGTAATGCTCCTGTATCTCCTGCAGAACAGCAATTACGGAGCTTTGGGAAGCCCCGTAGGAGTCGATAATTTCGTCGACTTTCTTCATGTCAAAACTTTGATTCATACTACTCTCCAATTTTTTATTTTTATCACTCAAATAGCCTATTTTAATACTTTCAACTTTCCATTAAAAATAACTCACCTTAGTCTTCTTTCCCATCTTTTCAAGACAAACGGATAGCTCTGAGATTAATCTTGTTTTTATATTAAAACCTTCGGGCAGCTTAGGGTTCTGATGCGCTGGGTTCATCGCTTTGCCGACAAAGAAATTGATGTCGGTCGCTTCTTCAAATAACATCCTCGCCACAAGGGAGGCGCCGTCCTTGCCGTAGCTCCACTGCGCATAACGGCGGTTCTCAGAGATATAGTCCCTTGCGTATTCGACAACGCGGCTAATTGTAATAACTCCCTCAGTCACAAGGTCAACGCCTTCGATTGCAGCCGTTGGCGGTATTTCCGGATCTACATAAAGCGGCAGCGCGGATATAAGCGGTTTGTTCAGGTAGTCGGCGGCAAGTGTGGATGTTGTACCTCCGCAGACAATGCGCTTGCCCTCTTTTGAGAAGAACAGCGACATCATCTTGTCGACATCCGAAGGTTTTTCCGGTGGACCGATAAGGAGGTTCACCTGTCTTCTCTTTCGGATTTTTATACTGCAGATGGTTGTGTCGTCACCCGGTTCTCCGCCATAAAGCTCAGAGCATTGTTCGGCAAGTATCGTACTTAGCGTTTTTGCGGTAAATGAGCTGTCATAGACGCTTTCGAGGAAACTGATTATATCCTCCCTGCTCCAGCCGAAATTGAGCTTACCACCGACACCTGCATGGACCGCACCGTCACTCATTGCGACAAATAGGTCGTTTTCCTTGAGTTCAATCTTTGATTTTAGTATCTGTTTCCCGGCAACCGTTTCGGTTATTACAGGATAGTCACAGCTTTTTCCTTCCCTTATCATAATAACCTTCGGGTTGTCGTACTGTATTATCTCCGCTGTTCGTCGTTCTGTTATTCTAATGACGGTAAATGTCGAATATGCAACGCCGAGGGTTTTACATATCGGAAGGGTTGATGCGACTGTTTCTATGCACTCTTGTGTTGGCATCGCATTCGATATCATCGTCGAAAGTATCTTCGAGGTAAGGGTTGAGAGTATGCAAGCCTTAACACCGCTGCCCATACCGTCTGCGAGAACAATTGTAGACGGTGAAAATTCATCCGTGGTTTCTTCGATATGGTCGCCACAGAGCAGTTCGCCGGATTTGTTTAGCGATATGTATCCGGTATCAACGCAGTATTCATCCATCTCTGAGCGACTCCTTGAGCTTTGTCAGCGCGACTTTTGTTTCAGCAGTTGTCTCACCTAATAGTGAGGCGATTTCCTGAACCGTCCGCATCTGTTTTTCGATAACTTTATCGGTTATTTCAATCGTCTTTTGCGAGAGCTCTCTGCGGCTTTGCACTTGTAAGGTCTCCTCTGTCACATCACGCATCAGACAAATTATAATATGGTATTTTTTATCGTATATAACGGTCATTTCAACATGTTTTCGGTACTCCGCGAGAAACACCTTTTTACCATAGGTGTTTTTCCCATCACGGCAGGCATCGATAAACGGTGTCGGGTCAAGGACTCGAACAACCTGTTCTCCCTTAATTTCGTCAAACAGCTTGATTCTCAGCAGCTCACAAGCGGATTTGTTCGCCATCTGAACCTCGTAGTTCTCGTTGACAACAAGAATCGCATTCGGTGTATGGCCTATAATCGTATCGGAAAAGCTCTCCGCTTTCTCTTTTAGAAACGGCAGACACATCGTCAGATTCGCTTTTCCTTCAAGTACCGCCGCGGCTTTTTCACGGCATGTATTGTAGCCGCATGAACCGCAGTTCAGCTCATGTTCGGGCTTTGTTTTGCCTATCTTCCTTAGCACTTCGGTTATTGCGGAATCGGTGTAGGCTGCTTTTTTCTGAGATAGAGAGCAAAAGCTTTTCTCGAGTCCAAACTCCGGTCTTTCAGAAGAATCGTAAAACTCCTCCTCACCAGAAAAATGAGCCACTGTTATGTAGTCTTTAAGCGGTGTTTTCTTGTTTCCGATTTTTGCAGGCCCGTTGATACAGCTACCGCGGCAAGCGGACATCTCGATAAAACAGTTGTGCAGTTCCCCGCTTTTTATGTCCCCGAGCGCTTCGATACAGCTTTCAATCCCGTCAACGGCTATGTAAGAATAACTTGGGTCCCTTGCAGTCATTGTCCCCAAGATACCGCCAGATGTCGGGAACATCCTTGCTTTAAAGGGTTTAGTTTTACCTTCATTTGGATCGGGCATTTTGTGTTCACCTTCAAGCCAGAGAGACAGCTCCTCAAAGGTCAGCACAAGATCGACATCCCCTGAACAAACTTCGACTTCTTGTTTTTTCGAAATACAAGGCCCGATAAACACAGTCTTTGCCCCGGGATTACGGTTTTTTAAGTCACGGCAGTGAGCTTGCATCGGAGAAATAACGGGTGCTAAGCAGTGAATAAGTTCGGGATAATATTTTTGAACAAGCAAATTTACCGTCTGACAGCAGGTAGAAATAATAATATCTCTGCGCCCTTCGGCTACTAACTTCTCGTATTCCCTTGCTACCCTCTCCGCTCCCGTCGCCGTCTCCTCAGCCTCCGCGAAACCAAGTTCGCGGAGTGCTTTGTCCATAGCTTCCAGTGTCATGCCACGGAAGCTTGAGACAAATGAAGGAGCAAGGCTTACATATACGGGATAGTTTTCGATTAGCGTCTTTGCCTGGTCGATATCGCTTCTTATTTCCTTTGCGTTTTGCGGACATACTGTAAAGCAGTGACCGCAAAGCACACAATCATCGGAAATTATATTTGCTTGGTTATCGGAAAAGCGGATTGATTTCACTGAGCAGCTTCTGATACATTTGTAGCAGTTTTTGCAGTTCGACTTTTTCAGCTTCAGGTACTCTTCCATATCATCTTTCCAATCTTACTGTACACTTAATTAATTAAGTTCTGGTAAATGTTTGTTTAACACAACATTTTTTAAGTTATGCATCTTTGATATCGCAGTTATGCTTATATTTCCTTACGCTCACCGCTGTATGCGTTCAGGTACATCTGTTTAATCTCGCTCATAAGAGGATATCGAGGGTTTGCGCCTGTACACTGGTCATCAAATGCTTGCTCTGTCATATCATTAAGCCTTGCAAGAAAATCCGCTTCATCAACACCATAATCTTTGATTGTCTTTTTGATGCCGACTTTCTCTTTGAGTGCGTTTACAGCAGAGATAAGGTTTTCAAGTTTTTCTTCTTCGTTCTTGCCACCGAGTCCGAGTGAGTCAGCAATTTCAGCATATCTTGCTCTTGTGTGGGGATAAGCGTACTGTGAGAATGTTCCCATCTTCACCGGCTTTTCAGAAGCGTTGAAGCGCATTGTTTCCTCGATCATCAGCGCATTTGCAACGCCGTGGGGCAGGTGGTGGAACGCACCGAGCTTGTGTGCCATAGAGTGGCAAATGCCAAGGAAGGAGTTTGCAAAAGCCATACCCGCAATTGTCGCAGCATCAGCCATCTTCTCCCTCGCCCTCGGGTCGGTCAAACCGTTCTCGTAAGCAGCGGGCAGATATTCGAATATCATCTTCAGGCTGCGGAGCGCAAGGGCATCGGTGTAGTCGGTTGCAAGCATTGAAGCGTATGCTTCAAGGGCGTGAGTCAGCGCATCTATACCAGATGAGGCAGTAAGTCCTTTAGGTGCTGTCATATGCAAATCAGCATCAATTATCGCCATATTGGGCATCAGTTCGTAGTCTGCAAGGGGATATTTTACACCTGTGTTCTGGTCAGTTATAACCGCAAAAGGTGTAACTTCTGAACCGGTACCTGCTGAGGTTGAAATTGCGACAAAGTAAGCCTTCTGACCCATCTTCGGGAAGGTGTATATTCTCTTTCGGATATCGGAGAATCTCATTGCCATGTCCGCGAATACAGCATCGGGATGCTCGTACATTACCCACATGATCTTCGCCGCGTCCATTGCTGAGCCGCCGCCTACTGCTATGATAACATCGGGTTCAAAGCTTCTCATCTGTGCTGCACCTTCTTCGGCGCAAGCGAGTGTCGGGTCGGGTTCAACATTGTAGAAGCAGGTGTGACGAATACCCATCTCGTCAAGCTTATCTATTATCGGTTTAATATGACCGCTGCTGTAAAGGAAGCTGTCGGTTACGACAAAAGCTTTCTTCTTATTCATAACATCTTTCAGTTCTGAAAGTGCAACAGGCAGACAGCCTTTTTTCAGATAAATCTTTTCGGGAGCACGGAACCAAAGCATATTTTCTCTCCTCTCAGCGACGGTTTTTATATTAAGCAGGTGTTTTACACCTACGTTTTCGGAAACTGAGTTTCCGCCCCATGAACCGCAACCGAGTGTCAAAGACGGTGCGAGAGCAAAGTTGTAAAGGTCGCCGATTCCACCATGGGAGGAAGGAGTGTTGACAAGAATACGGCAGGTCTTCATACGGGAAGCGAACTGCGCAACCTTTTCTTTTTCGGTAATCTCGTTGAGGTAAATTGCCGAGGTGTGACCGTAACCGCCGTCAGCGACAAGCTTTTCAGCTTTGTCAAATGCGTCGTTTATATCATCTGCTTTATACAAGGCGAGAACGGGGGACAGCTTTTCGTGAGCGAATTCTTCTGAAAGTTCAACACTTTCTACCTCACCGATGAGAATCTTTGTGTCCTCGGGAACGATAATTCCTGCGAGTGTGGCGATTGTGTTGGCTTTCTGCCCCACGATTTTAGCGTTAAGTGCGCCGTTTACCAAAATTGTCTTTCTGACTTTTTCCGTTTCTTCTTCGTTAAGGAAATAGCAACCTCTGTCGGCGAATTCCTTTTTTACCTTGCGGTATATTTTTTCAAGTACGATTACAGATTGTTCTGATGCGCATATCATACCGTTGTCGAAAGTCTTTGAGTGGATGATGGAGTTGACGGCAAGGACAATATCAGCTGTTTCATCGATTATCGCAGGTGTGTTACCGGCACCGACACCGACAGCGGGTTTACCGCTCGAATATGCCGCTTTAACCATACCGGGGCCACCGGTTGCAAGGATGATGTCGGACTCCTTCATAACGAGATTAGTCAGCTCAAGGCTCGGAGTGTCAATCCACTTGATTATGCCTTCGGGAGCTCCTGCGGTAACCGCTGCTTCAAGAACAACTTTTGCAGCTGCGATTGTGCTTTTCTTCGCTCTCGGATGGGGACTGATGATTATCGCATTCCTTGTCTTGAGAGCGATAAGCGTCTTGAAAATAGCGGTAGATGTGGGGTTTGTTGTGGGTATAACGGCTGCGATAACACCGACAGGTTCCGCAATCTTCTTGATGCCATAGGATTTATCTTCTTCGATAACACCGCAGGTTTTTACATTTCTATAAGCGTTATATATATATTCTGATGCGAAATGGTTCTTAATGACCTTATCTTCTACAACGCCCATTCCTGTTTCTTCTACTGCTAATTTCGCAAGGGGAAGTCTCTCCTTATCCGCGGCGGAAGCTGCAGCAAGGAAAATTTTGTCCACTTTTTCTTGAGAATATGTCGCAAATTCTCTTTGCGACTGTCTTATATCAGCGAAAGCATTATTAAGCTCTTCTGTTGTTTCAATCTTTTTGTATTGTTTCATTAAGCTTCTCCTTTTCTTGTTTGCTCTTGAGAGTTTTTTTCTGCATTAAAAGGATATCACGAAAGCTCTTTTTTGGGAAATGCTTATTGTGCATATCGATATTCCTTTATCGATATAACAGTACTGATATAAAAACTATATCATTTTTCGTTGACAAAACTCTAAGGTGGTGTTATAATTAATTTTAATAGCTATCACAACAAAAACGGACCGGAGATATGATGGATAACGACGGACCCGACCGAAGTAGAGGGCACTATTCAAAAATATTAATTAAAAGGGCATAACCTGAGTTAAAGTGACACAGGTTAAGTCCTTTTTGCATTTTATTTTGAAATCAGCCCATTTCCCCGTCCGTAAAACTTGAGTGGAGGAACTATTCCCGATGGACGATCCTATTTTATCTCAGATTCTTCTTCAGCTTATTTTGATTATGCTCAATGCTGTTTTTGCCGCTGCTGAAATTGCGGTAATCTCCTTCAACGACAACAAGCTCGCACAGCTTGCCGCAAAAGGTGATAAGCGCGCAGTCAGGCTCGCGAGGCTCACAAGTCAACCGGCAAGATTTCTTGCGACAATTCAGGTTGCGATAACACTGTCTGGATTTCTCGGAAGTGCATTTGCAGCCGATAACTTCTCTGATTATCTTGTCGCTTCGCTGAAGAAGCTCAATTTGGGAATATCAGTAACTACTCTCGATACTATTTCAGTTATACTCATCACAATAATTCTCTCTTATTTCACCCTTGTTTTAGGCGAGCTTGTTCCAAAGCGTATCGCTATGAAGAACGCCGAAAAGATGGCGTTAGGTATGTCTTCCCTGATTACCTTTATCTCAAAGCTATTTGCGCCAATTGTTTCTCTCCTAACGGCTTCAACAAACGGTATTTTGAGGCTTTTTGGCATTGACCCGAACGCAAAAGAGGACAACATCTCCGAAGAAGAGATTCGAATGCTTGTGGATGCAGGAAGTGAAAAGGGTATAATAGACGAGGACGAAAAAGAACTCATACAAAATGTCTTTGAGTTCGATGACCTCTCAGCAAATGAGATTTCAACACATAGAACAGAAATCTCGCTTTTATGGATGGATGAAAGCCCCGAACAGTGGGAGAAAACAATACACGAGAGCCGTCACACTCACTACCCCGTCTGTGACGAAACTGTCGATAATATCATCGGTGTTCTCAATGCAAAAGATTATTTTAGGCTTACAGACAAGAGCCGTGAAAACGTGCTTAGAGAAGCTATAAGACCCGCTTATTTTGTACCAGAAACGGTCAAAGCTGATGTTCTTTTCCGAAATATGAAACAAAAGAGGGACTTCTTTGCAATTGTTCTCGACGAATACGGCGGCATGAGCGGTATCGTCACACTTGCTGACCTTCTCGAATGCATTGTTGGAGAAATAGACTACGACGGCGAAGATGAAGAGCCCTGCGCTGAAATTGAAGCTATCGACTCAAAAACATGGAAAATTCTTGGCGGCGCACCTCTAAAGGATGTAGAAAAGGTGCTCCAAGCAGGGCTTGAATGCGAGGACTGCGAAACATTCGGAGGTTATGTGCTGAGCCTTCTTGGATCGATTCCTGAGGACGGCACTGAGCTCAGCGTTGAAAACGACAAGCTTTCAATTCTAATAACGGAAGTCAAAGAGCATCGAATTGAACGTACAATTGTTTGTCTTAACGACCCTGAGCCGGAAGAATCTAAAAATGAGAAAACAAAAAATGAAGCATAAAATACTGATTTTCGGCGAAATACTGTGGGATATTTTTATAAGCAGTGATGGAACAACCGAAAAAATCGGCGGCGCACCTTATAATCTTGCCGCTCATGCAGCAAAGCTCGGAGCAGATGCTTTTCTTGTATCCGCAGTCGGCGATGATGCGCTCGGTGAAAAAGCTCTCGCAGAAGCGAAAAAAGCCGGAGTTCACACTGATTTTATTTTCCTGTCCGATAAACCGACGGGGTTTTGTGCGGTTACGCTTGACGGGGGCAATCCCCACTATCGCCTTGCCGACAACACCGCTTATGATTATATCGACACCGCATCCGTCAGCGGTGATTTCGACGCGCTTTGTTTTGGTTTGCTTGCCCTCCGTGAAGAGCATAACAGAAAAACACTATTTGATATGATAGACCGTTTTAGTTTCGACGAGGTGCTTTTTGATGTGAATATCAGAAACAACTTTTGCCCGCCGAATCTTTTAGACCGCTGTCTGAAAAAGGCGACTATACTTAAAGCAAGCCGAGAGGAAACGGCGTTTCTCGGTCTCGGCGATATACCGCATGAGGAACTTTGCGAAAAGCTTGCTTTGGTTTATCCGAATTTGAAGCTTGTCCTCATCACGCTTGACAAGGACGGCGCTTTTGCTTTTGACTGCCGAACAAAAATGTTTTACCGATCACAAACACCAAAAAATACTCTTGTCTCCGCTGTCGGAGCAGGCGACAGCTTCTCCGCTTGTTTTCTTTGCAATATACAAAGCGGTGCCGATATCCAAAAATATCTTGAAAGAGCGGTAACTTTAAGCGATTTTGTAGTAACAAAGCTTGAAGCTGTACCCGATTATCCCGAAGGGCTGCTTGAGAGCGTTGTTCCTCATATAAATTCAACCTACGTTTGATTTTGTCAAAATAGCCTCCGTTGTATTCAACTATTGGTTGATGTATAATATAGTCACAAAAGTTCCTACAATAAAAAATGGAGGCAAAAAATGAACACACCATCAATCGGTATAACCATCGCAAATCTTAGGAAAAGTAAAAATGTAAAGCAAGAAGAGCTTGCAAACTTTGTTGGCGTATCAACACAAGCTGTTTCAAAATGGGAAAACGGCGGTATGCCTGACTGCGAACTGTTACCAAGGATTGCAGACTTTTTCAATGTATCTATCGATACACTTTTTTCTCGTCATATAGAAGATTATGACGATTTAAAAAATGCTCTTGCAAGGATTATTGCATCTTTTGATCAAGAAAAACGATTTGAAATTGCAATGGAATATTGTTGGATCATCGGAAAAGCACTGGGAGGTGCAATCGGCAGTGAAAAGACATTGAAAGAGGATTTAGATATTATTGACGATGGCTATCAACACTCACAAATGATTTTCCAAAGCGGATTTAGTACCTTTTCTCTTATGAAAAAACTTCCATACTTTTTTATTTTACCTGAACCGTCACTTGGATGGAAAAACGGACTTTTTGAAAAAGAGAGATACGAAAAGTTTTTCAAGTTACTCGGTGATAGAGACATAATGAATTGCTTGTTTTTGTTGTACGAAAGAGAAAACAAACCGTTCACTCCCAAACTGCTTGAAGACAAGTTGAAAATAACCGAGGACCGCGCGAAACAGATTTTAGATGAGCTAAAATCTTTCGCTCTTATAAAAGAAACTGAAATAGAGTTAGATGACGCTACCAAAATAATTTATAATTTCATTCCCAATCCTTCATTCATTGCGCTTCTTGCAATAACAACAGAAATGATAAAACGACCAAACGCATTTGTGTATTACTGTGAATCAAGAAGTGGTAAATCTTATCTTTAGAATTTTAATACATTGTTTAATTACCTCTCCCATGAATTAGAACTTGACATTTCATAGGGAAATGATAGAATATAGATATAATTGATTATTGTACATTATTTACGGAGCAAAGATGACTAAAAAAGTTATGGCGGCGATGAGTGGCGGAGTTGACAGCTCCGTCACCGCGCTCCTTTTAAAAAACATGGGCTATGATGTGACAGGTGTTACACTGAAGCTCTATACAAACGACGATCTCGGGCTTGAGAAGGGCTCTACCTGCTGTTCCCTCGACGATGTTGAGGACGCACGCTCGGTAGCTCTCGCGCTCGGGTTTCCTTACTATGTCCTGAATTTCACCGAAAACTTCAAGGAGCAGGTTATCGACCGTTTTGTCGATGCTTATTCCCGCGGTGAAACGCCCAACCCCTGTATCGACTGCAATAGATATGTAAAGTTCGGCAAGCTCATCTCGCGTGCGGAGCTACTGGGCTTTGACTATGTTGCGACAGGCCACTACTCGATAATCGAAAAATCCCCTTCTGGTAGATTTCTTTTGAAAAAGTCCGTCGACCCGACAAAGGACCAGAGCTATGTCCTCTATTCTCTGACCCAAAAGCAGCTCTCCTACACGCTGTTCCCCTTAGGCGGTATGACAAAGGCGCAAGTCAGAGAAATCGCACTCGAAAACAACCTGACCAATGCTAAAAAGCGTGACAGCTTTGATATATGCTTCGCTCCCGACGGAGATTACGGCACATTCATCGAAAGAGCGACGGGCAAAACCTTCCCCGAAGGCGACTTTATCACCTCTGACGGCAAGGTGCTCGGCAGACACCGCGGCATTACACGCTACACAACCGGTCAGCGCAGAGGTCTTGGTGTACCTGCTGAAACAAGGCTTTTTGTCACAAAAATTGATGCCGCGGAAAATAAAATCGTCCTCGGCAAAGAGGACGAGCTGTATACCAAATCACTGACTGCTACCGATATAAATCTGATTGCCTACGACAAGATTAATGCCCCGACTCAGCTTAAGGCAAAAATAAGATATCGTCATACTGAACAGGATGCAACGGTCGAACAAATAGCCGACAACAAGCTCCATATTGAGTTCGATAAACCCCAGAAAGCAGTTACAAAAGGCCAAGCGGTCGTTCTCTACGACGGCGACTATGTTATTGGCGGCGGAACGATAATCTAAATACAAACGCATTGACGGGAAACCCTCAATGCGCTATGTTTTGTCTAAAATCTTCTTATATTAACCTGTGCGTTGAGGACAAGCAGGTTCTGCGGGTTCGCGCGCATCAAGTTCCAGTACAGTGCGCCGTGGAATCTATATTCGTTGACAAGCCCGAGCTTTGCGTTGATGCTGCGAGCGTCCTCAAACCATACAATATGGTTGACTCCGAATTCGTTATACACAAAGAACGGCGCTTCCGCATCGCTGTCGTACTGTATGACAGCGTTATTTCGTGCCGCAATTTCCAGCGCTTCATAGGTTGAAATGGAATCTGCCTTTGATTTTCCCGGAACAAACGGAAGAGTCCAGTTATAGCCGTAATTCGAGATTCCTAAATATATTTTTTCCCGTGGAATTCTCGTGACTGCATAGTCGAGGACCGCTCTTATGGACGGTATTGGCGACACCGGCATCGGGGGGCCATATGTATATGCGTGTTCTTCTTATATGTAATCGTTTTTCATATCAAAGTTGGGATAGATTTTAACCTTAAAATTTTCCTTCATACCGCTCCCTTTTGTATTGGCTCTTTCTTTTAGGTATTCTACTTTGTTTATTATAATTTTCAGAGATTGATTCTTTCCTTCTGCGGTAGGGATTTTGTGATAGACTTTAAAAAAGTTTTTTGCTTGTGGTATGCGTAAAATAGCGCAATTTCTATTTTTATCTTCCTCAATTATCTTTATTATCGCCTGTTCAGTTTCTATTTTTCTCGTTTGAAGCTCGCTATTTCTTTGCTTGAAAACCTCGGGACTATACAACCCCTGCTCCAAGAAATCGTATGTTTGCGACAGCTGTTTTTCGGTTGTCGCTAATGATTTATTTAACTCCTTTGCGGCATCTTCTTCTACCGCTCCAAGTACATAATCTTTCTTAAGCTCAATATTTATTTCTAATTTTCCGATGCATTCTTCCAATGCTTTAATAACTGCGTTTTCGAGAAGGAATAAAGGAGTTGACACATTATCACAATCTCTGTTTAGGCAAATAATTGAATCGTATTTGTTCTTTCGATTGCAGCCCAATCTCGACATCAAACTGCCGCATTTTTGACAGTATATAAGCCCTGCAAGCGGGTTTTTTAATTCGTTGCTGAGTGTAGTGCATTTATGTGTGTTGTGCTTTCTTCTTTTTTGAGCTTTTTCAAATGTTTCTTTCGTTATTATTGCAGGGTGTAAACCTATTACATAAATATATTCATCTCTTTTTTCTCTTACGGTTCTTTCAGTTCCTTGGGTAATTTTCTTCTTTTCTTTTTCGTACCCCCATCTGACCATTCCCATATACACTGGGTTTTTGAGAATGTCGGTTATTGTCGATTTGCTCCATTTATCACCTTTTCTCGGCCCTACTTTCATCTCATCAAGCTTTTTTGCAATAGAGTTCGCACCATCGCCACAGTTGTAAAGACTGTATATAAGTTTTACGATTTTTGCTTCTTTATTAGGTTTTAGGGTAAAACCTTTTCCGTTTTTAATTTTTACTTTATCATATCCGTAAGGCGCAGTTGACATAATTGCTTTACCCTCTTTGGCAGAAGCTATTCGTCCCCTCTGGATGCGGCGGTTTATAGTTTTGTATTCCCGCCGGCTCATAAATAAGCCGAATTCGAAATACTCTTCATCAAATTCGTTGTCCGGATCGTATATTTTTGAAGGAGTTACTATTTTTGTTGAGCTTTCTTTGAAGGTTTTTGCGATTATACCCTGATCAATTGTATCGCCCCTTGCAAGCCTTTCAATCTCCATCACTATCACGCCGGTGTATTGTCCGCCTTCTACATCCGTTAAGAGCTTTTGCACCTCGGGTCTTGCGCTGATTGTTTCACCTGATACAACTTCTTTGTATATTCCAGCTATATAAAGTTTCTTTTTCTCTGCAAGCTCAATTAGTGTTTTTTCGTGCCTCGCAAGGGTTTCCGTTTCGCCGTACTTTTCAAGTTCCAAATCTGCTCTTGACTTTCTTAAATAAATCGCATATCGCTCCATTTGAACCTCGCTCTATTCGGTTTTTCTAATTTCATCGTAAAACTCAGGGTTTTTTGACAGTTCTCTGCTAAGGATTTCCGACAGTTGCCGCTTTATCTTTTCTAAGCTTTCATTTGTTATGTAGTCGTCATATATTTCAACTACACAGCTTCCGAACTCCACTACTTTTATTATCGCCATTACAAGCCCCCCTTTTTTCTAATATATGAGGCCTTGTATGCCTTTATAACAAGTTAAAAATAAGCCGCGCGACCCGAAAAGGTTGCACGGCTTAATTAATTTATTATTGTCTTTTTGTTTTACATTCCCCAGACCAGCCATATAAAAACATATCCTACTAAAACGGCAAATAATGTAAACGGCACACCGATTCTTAAAAAGTCCTTTAAGCTGACAGTCTCTCCGTTTTTGCGGAGTATACCGATAGCGGCTATATTTGCAGATGCTCCTATCGGTGTCAAGTTACCGCCAAGGGTTGCACCGGTAAGAAGACCAAAATAGAACACATAAGGCTCCATTCCTGCACCGCCATTCATTAGCGCTGCTATGCTTGAAACAACCGGAAGCATTGTGGCAACATACGGGATATTGTCGATAAATGCCGATAATATAACCGAAGCAAAGACAATGAGAGTGTAAAGAAGGAAAGGGTTGTCCCCTGATACCTTATAGAATAAATCTGCGACCGCATCGATAACACCAGCTGTTTTGATGCCTTCTATCACAATAAATAATCCAAAGAGAAGCAGCAATGTGTCTTTATCTAATTCGTCCCATACTTGCTTAAAGGTTTCGCCTGATTTCTTTATAATACATGAGCGGATGATGCCTATTAAACAAAGAATAAGACAGATTAAACCGCTTCTGAGGCTATAAATTGTCTGCAATACCGCACTTGTCGGCTCAGGTAAAAAGGAGGCTATAATTAAGAGCACTACCGTGCCAATCATCAGAAAGGACGGGAAGTAGTCGGTAACTTCTGTTTCAACCTCTGCTGATACGCCTTGATTTTCTTTTCGGAACAAAAAGAGAAGTACAAAAATAGATGCTATAGCGCCGAGTTCAACACCCCAGAATATGCCCGGTTTCCCCTTCATCCAGAAGAAATCGAGGAAATTCATCTCAGCATAGCCGCCAAGCAGTATGCTTGTGGTGTCTCCGACCAATGTCGCAGCGCCTTGAAGATTCGAAGAAACAGCAATTGCGATAAGCACTGGAACAGGAGATACCTTTAGTTTTTTTGAAATAGCCAAGCCGATTGGCGCTACCATTAAAACAGTTGCAACATTGTCGACAAATGCACTTACAACTCCGGCGAATAAAGCCAATACCGTGACTGCCCATTTTACATTCGGCACTTTTGAAATCAGCATTTCTGCAAGCCTTGCCGGCATTTTGCTTTCTATAAAAAGTGTGACAATTCCCATTGTTCCGCCGATCATCATAAGGACATTGTAATCGACCGCATTCAGCGCGGTGAAGATTGTAAAATTATACACTCCAAAAAGTCCAAGCGCAATAAATACCGCCGCACTGCTTAGCGCAATCCAAGGTCTGTATTTTTGTAAAACGAGCATCAGGACATAAGTAATAATAAAAATTATTAATGCTAAAATCAATTTTTCTCCACTTTTATTTGTATTTCCATGCAAAGAAAGAGGGAAAAATAATTATACAGAATTTTATTTTGGTAAGGAATACAACAGAAATATTATTGAAATTTTTATATTTCAATAATATTTCGAGGATATGACATTCGGAATTTTAATTCAGAATGTCATATCCTAAAGCACTTTTGCAAAGCTTTATACTCGCCGAGCACCAATAGGGTTTTATCATTTGTTAAAACTGTGTTCGGTGTAACCTCCATATTCATTTTTTCGTTTTGCTTTACTGCCATTATATTGACGTTGTATTTTTTACGGATATCAATTTGACCGACAGTTTTACCTACCCATTCCTCAGGTACAGCAACTTCAAAAATAGAATGTGTTTCATCAAGCTCGATATAGTCGAGGATATGGTCCGCGCTGTACCGTATTGCCGCCCATTTTGCGACCTGCTTTTCGGGATATACAACCTCATCAGCTCCGTTGCGGAGTAGCAGTTTAGCTTGTCCGTCCCGTTCCGCTCTCGAAACCACCATTTTTGCTCCTAATTCTTTGAGTAGTGAAGTCGTTTCAAGGGAGCTTTGAAAATCATTTGCGATTGCAACAATACATACATCAAAATTCTTTACACCAAGGGAAGAGAGAAACGCTTCGTTTGTGCTATCGCCGATTTGTGCGTTTGTGACAACCCCCATAATATCGTTTACTCGTTCTTCATCGTGGTCAACCGCCATCACCTGATGTCCGAGCTGGTTTAGTTGAATGGCGATATGTCTGCCAAATCTGCCAAGTCCTATTAATAAAATCGATTTCATATTAAATTCCATTCCGCCGCAAAGCGGCACATTCTTGAATAGTCTGCGTGAATAATCTGTAGCTGGAAATAGCTTTGTTGAACGTTCGGAAATTCAATGAAATTGAATTTCAATGCGTGAATAGCCTGTAGCCGGAAATAGCTTAAGCTATAATTCACGCTATCCGACTGTTATTTTTTCCAGAGGAAACTTACCCATTTGAGTTTTGCCCGATAACGTTGCATAAATAAGTGTTAGCCCGCCAATACGGCCGATATACATAAGCAGTATAAGTATCCACCTTGAAAGGGTGCCAAGCTCAGGTGTGATGCCGAGCGTCAGTCCGACAGTGCCCACAGCAGATGCGGTTTCATACATACAAGTCAGGATTGGCAGTCCCTCATAATAGCTTATTATCATCGCCCCTCCCACACAAAGGCTGACATACATCAGAGTTATGGTTGATGCGGTTAAAATTACCTCGTGTGCGATTCGTCTACCTAAAAACTGTGCGCTGTCACGTTTACGGAATATAGAGACCGCGCAAGCGATAAGGACCGCAAAGGTGGTCGTTTTCATACCGCCTGCAGTAGAACCGGGGGAGCCGCCAACCAGCATCAGAAAAACCATTGCCATCTGACCCGGCTCGCTCATAGCCGCTAAATTAACTGTGTTAAAACCTGCAGTTCTCGGTGTAACAGCCTGAAAGAAGGAAGCTAAAAGCCTGTCCCAAAAAGGCATATCGGCAAATTCGAGGAAGAAGAAGCAAGTTGTCGGAACAATTATAAGAATGCCTGTCATTACAAGGATTACTTTGCTTTGCATACAGTATTTTCTTATATGGATACCGTGACTGCGTATATCGTCCCAAGTCAGAAAGCCTATGCCGCCGATTATTATCAAACCCATAATCGCAATATTAATTGCCGGATTTCCGACATAACTTATCATTGATGAAAAAGGCTCTCTTTGACCCATCAGGTCGATACCAGCGTTGCAGAACGCCGAAATGGAATGGAAGAAGGACATCCAAATGCCCCGACCCCATCCAAAATCTTTTATAAAAGTTGGCGCCATAATAACAGCGCCGATAAGCTCGACTGTAAATGTGACTTTGAGAATAAATGTGGTGAGCTTGACAATTCCGCTTATTTTAGGTGCTGCAACCGCTTCTTGCATTGCGCTCCGCTGAAAAAGCCCTATGCGCCGCCCTGCGATTAAGGCAAATGATGCGGCAACTGTAACGACACCTAAACCGCCTATTTGAATCAACAGCAGAATTACGCTGTGCCCGAATGTAGACCAATATGTTCCGGTGTCCTTAACAACAAGTCCAGTAACACAAACCGAGGTCGTTGAAGTGAATAAAGCGTCAGTAAAAGGTGTTACAACTCCGGCTGAGGATGAAATCGGCAGCATTAAGATTAAAGCGCCGATTAAGATAACCCCGGCAAAGCCAAGCGCTATAATTTGAAACGAATTTAAAGAAAAGTGATTTTTTATTAAAATACTCTCCTTCCTATATGATTTCCTGATGCGTTATTGTACCACTGTTTGAAAAATAAAACAAGATACCCATCACAAAAAAATAGAGCACCTTTCGATACTCTCAAGTGTTTTATTGGCAGTAAGAAGTATGGGGAAATGTATATCCCCATTCGTAAGTCATCAAGAGCACAAAATTTGAAACCCCGCCGATGCCCGCATATTCATGACCTTCGTAAAGAATACCCGGCTGTGAATCCGATGTTTTCGGCGCAAGTGCGGTAATAACGGGATAACCCTGGGAATTCATCAGCTTTGTCGCTTTATTTATAAATACTATATACTCCTGTGCGTTTTCACCGCCGATAAATTCAAAGTCTATGTCAAGCCCTGCATAGTTTTTTGCTATCATCACATCAAGGACATTTTGAAGCAGTACATTTTGTGCCTCAAGATTGTTCAACATTGATGTCGCAAGCTCGCTGTCAAAGTTCCCTTCTTCATTGAGGGTGGACAAATGCATATAAGGCGATGAACCATATTCGAACGCAGCCGCTAAAAGTTCCTCATCGTTGAGCATAACAAGAGATCCGTCCGACTTAAACCCATAAGTAAATGGCATTAGATGGCTCATAAACGGCAGCGACTGATTAAGCAGTTTCTTGTCGATATAAGGATAGGCATAACCGCCGACATAAAAAGAATAAGGCGACGTTCCTTCGTATGCGATCACAAGAGCGAGACCGGGGTAGATGTCGGGGTTTCCATATAGAGTGATATTGTTGCGGAAGATTTCATTCGATGTGATCCCGTAGCTTCTCGCTATCGTCGTCAAAGTATCCCCCGGACGTACAATATGTATCGTTATAGGGTACATGATGACAATCGACTGCCCTACGAGGAGGTTGTCGGGATTCGGAACCATATTGTTTGTCAGAAGCCAATCGAGCGAAACCCCGTAATCACGTGAAATGGACGACATTGTTTCCCCGGCTTTAACTATATGTATAATCATAACGCTCTTTCCTTTATCGCTTTAATTTTTATCGGCTGATATATTATATTATCCTCCCCGCTTCTTCGTGACGGTAACGGTTGAAAAATCCCTGTGCTTGACAATACGCCGCTTGCGTTGTATAATATCGTTGTCATATTTTTGCAAGATTTTACGAAAAAACAGCAGGAAAAAAGCAAATGATGGAAAAAATAAAGCTCCTTTACCAAAACAATAAAACGCTGATACTTGAATTTATCAGATACTGCGTCGTAGGTGGAACAGCTTTTATTTTCGATACCGCGGCATACATAGGACTTGTAGAGCTTGTTTTTGTGCCTAAATTCGGCAGAGAATATATGGAAAGTTATTCATTCGAACATTTCTTTTCTATAACTGTAGGCTTCATCGTCGGACTTATAGTCAACTATGTCTTATCTATGCTTTGGGTGTTCACTTCAAAGAAACAGCAGAAACAGGGCAAGAACGCTCGTGCCTTTACCATTTTTGCGGTAATTGGTGTCATCGGCTACTTCTTAAAACAGCTTTTGATGTACATCCAGCTTGATTGGCTGTTTTTTACACCATGGATTGCAAATATAATCGCTGCAGGTATAGTCCTTATCTGGAACTACCTCGCAAGGAAAGTTATTATATTTAAGAAAGACGAAAAATGATTCAAACAATAAGTTTTCGTTAGAAAACTTTTCCGCTATTATTTGTTATTAAAATTATCGAAAGGGAGACTGTCTGCATATTTGCGGATGGTTGTGGGAGAAATGCAAGATAAAGAAAAATACGCTATCATCATCGGCGGCGGACCGGCAGGTCTGACAGCGGCATACAAGCTGCTCACGGAGACGGATTACATCCCCGTTGTCATTGAAGAAGAGGATTTTTTTGGCGGTATTTCCCGCACTGCCGTACATAATGGCAACCGTATGGATATCGGCGGTCACAGGTTTTTTTCCAAAAGCGATGAGGTTATGAATTTTTGGACCGACCTCATGCCACTTCAAGGAAAACCCGCCTATGACGACAAAAAACTCGGCATAGACAAGCCTCTCACCGAAGACGGTCCCGACCCGGAGACTGAGGACAGGGTGTTCCTTGTTAGGCGCCGCGTTTCCCGTATCTTCTATATGCGAAAATTCTTCGACTATCCCATCAGTATAAAACCCGAAACAATCCGCTCGCTCGGATTCGGCAACACCGTCAAAGCAGGCTTTGGCTATATCCGCGCGGCTGTTTTCAAGCGCAAAGAAAATTCTCTTGAAGATTTCTACATAAACCGCTTCGGCGTTCCGCTTTACAAGATGTTTTTCGAGGACTACACCGAAAAAGTCTGGGGTATAAGCCCGAGTAAAATTTCTGCCGACTGGGGCGCACAGAGGGTCAAAGGTCTTTCTCTAATGAAAGCTGTTTGGTCTATTATCTCAAAGCCATTCAGAAAAAACACCGACAAGGTTGAAACATCCCTTATCGAAGAGTTTTACTATCCGAAAAAAGGACCCGGTCAGCTTTGGGAAACCCTTGCTTCCGAGGTTGAAAGACTTGGCGGTAGAATCGTTAAAAATACAAAAGTCACCGGTATTAAATGCGAAGGCAGTAAAATCAAAGCCGTCGATGTTGAAGGTGCAGACGGTGTAAAAGCAACACTTCCTGCGGACCTTTTCTTCTCAACAATGCCTGTTAAGGACTTAATTGCAGCCATCGACGCGCCTGTTCCAGATGATGTAGCAAGGATTGCAAAGGCTCTTCCCTACCGCGACTTTATCACTGTCGGACTATTGGTCGATAAACTTCTTATAGAAAACAAAACAAAGATGAAGACGCTCGGTAATATCGTTCCCGACTGCTGGATTTATGTTCAGGAGAGGGATGTCAAACTCGGCAGAATTCAGATTTTCAACAACTGGTCGCCTTATATGGTGGAGGATGCTGACAACAAGGTTTGGATCGGTCTTGAATACTTCTGCAGCGAAGGTGATGAGCTCTGGTCTATGTCAGATGCTGACTTTATCGAAAAAGCGATAAGCGAGCTTGTAAAGATCAAGATAATCGATCGTGAGGATGTCCGCGATAGCGTGCGCATACGCGTTAAAAAAGCATATCCCGCCTACTTCGGCACATACTCCGAGTTCGGCAAGGTCAAGGAATTCCTCGACGGATTCGACAACCTTTACTGTATCGGCCGCAACGGACAGCACAGATACAACAATATGGACCACTCGATGCTTACAGCTTTCGAAGCGGTAAGGGCAGTCAACGGAAAGAGCACAAAAGAAGCTGTCTGGAACGTAAATACCGAAGGCGAGTACCATGAAAAGAAGTAAAAAAATTATACTGTTTTCCGCCGCGCTTGCTTTAGCTCTCGCGGCGGAGCTTTTCCTATTTAATTCATCTTTTTTCATCTCAAAACTGCCGGGGATGAAAACAGAAACTGTCGCTTTGGCTGATATGACTTTCTCCCCGACTGTGCAGCTGTTAACAGAAGACGGTGAAATAAAATCAGCTAAAATTGCCGCTAAAAGCAGCGTTTCATTCTTTGCCCCAGAAAGCGGAGCAAGGTATATCAAAATAGTGGGCGAGGGCGGATCAAAAAAAACCGAGCTTACAATACACAAGAACGGCAAAAAGCTCGGCAGATATTTTTATGCATATAAAGACCCGGATTCCCTTGTGTTCGCCGTTCACGCAAAAAAAGATGATAAGATTGAGATAATATTCGAAGACGGTGCTTCCGGATTTCAGCTGACCGAAATTGTACTGAACGCAGGCAGAAGTTTTTATTTTAATGCTTTGAGGTTTTTGTTTTTTGCTGTGTCCCTTTGCGGCATTGCTGTTGTTTTTGCATACAGACTCATCGGAAAGGTCTTTGACCATAGAAAAAGATTACATAATTTTGCCATTATTGCGCTTTTTCTATATTTAACATCCTTTTCCTTTACGCTTGCTGGTCTTGGTATTTACGGAGGCGGAAACGGACTCCCTCATGAATATCCGCTAAAGGGTGACATAAATCGCATTAGTCCGTATATTCAGCAAACTGATGCCTTTATCAAAGGACAGCTAAACCTTGATATCGAAGTCCCGGAAGAGATGCTTGAGGTCGAAAACCCCTACAACCCCGATAATATAAAACCAGGATGGCGAATAAAATTATGGGACAGATCTTTTTATGAGGGTAAGGTTTATTCATACTATGGTGTCGCGCCTGTTGTTCTCGTCTATCTGCCATTCTATTTCTTTACAGGCACAATTGCATCCGATGCAATAGCCTGTTTTGTGTTCGCCCTTGACGCGGTAGCTTTTATACTGCTGCTTATCAGAGAAATTGTAATATACTACAACCTTAAACTAAAGCTTTTAACTCTGCTTGGCGGTATGACCGCCGCAGTTTTTGGAGGTATGGTCTTTCTCCTGCAATCAAGCTCCAACTTCTACACCGTGCCCGTTATATCGGGACTTTGCTTTCTTTTTGGATTTCTCTACCTTGGTTTCAGGGCCTCAAGGTGCAGCAGATACCCTTTAAGGTACATACTTTTCGCTCTCTGCGGGCTTTGCTTCGGACTAATCGTCGCCAGCCGTCCGTCGATTGTATTCTATCTTGTCGCAATGCTGCCGATTTTTGTAGCCTTACTGTTTGACAAGGCACAGCCGCTTTCAAAACGCCTGTACTGCGCCGCTTCTTTCGCCTCGGTAGTCATCCTCTGCGGTGCTGCGATTATGTGGTATAATGCAGCACGTTTCTCCTCACCTTTTGATTTCGGTGTAAAATATCAGATCACCGTCAGCGATATCACAAAAAACACCGTTGACTTTAGTTATTTCGGTCTGTCAATATTCCACTTTTTCCTTCAGACACCGGTCTTCAAAGACAGCTTTCCTTTTATAACAATCTCACACTTCAACCTCCTTGGCCCTGCCGACAGGTGGTTTTACATTTCGGTCAATGTCGGTGCATTTATGTTTCCCGTAACCCTCGCCGCCTGCTTCTCGCCAGCAAGGCTTTCCAAAAAGAAACCCGACCGTGGACTTTTCTATGTCATTATGGTGGCAGTCGCGTTCGTTGTTGCATTTCTCGACTTCTGCCTTGCCGGTGCTCATGTCAGATACACTGCGGATGTCACACCAATGCTCGCGCTTGTCGGTGTTATGGTGCTGCTTGAGTTGACAGCGACGAAATTCGGTAAGGTTTTTCGAGTGGTTTCGTGGGTGCTGTTTGCTTCAACAATAATTGTCTCTGTGTTTTTGTCCTTTAACAGCGAAATAATCGCAAACCTCCCGGAAGTTTATAGCCGCTTTGCAAATCCCATGGTGTGGTGACAGTGGAACGAGGAAGCAAAGAAAAAGCTTAGAAACTTTTTGAAAAAAATTTCTAAGAACTTCAAAAACTTTAAATTTATATTATATTGAGCTTCACTCCAATTGATTTATTCATTAGGCTCTATACAAAAACAAACGGCTGCTGTGAATCACTCACTACAGCCGTTTTTTGGTTGGGATATATTTAATAAAATTATATTTTAATTTTGTTTATTTTGATGGTTTTTTTTGTTTATTTTTCATTGTATAATAAAGTTGAACATAAGCATCGGTTTAGAAACAGTAAAAACATTTTTTTAGAAACGAGTATGATAGAAAAGTATTCGTATACTTGATATCAAATGAAAGATTAGGAGGGAAACACATGGAGAAAAAATTCTTTATCGATCAAGTTTCAAAACGGTTAGATGAGATTAATGTTCCTTACCAAATCGGCAAACAGGCAGATATAATTATATCTGCAACATTCAAAAGAAAGCAAGAACAGAAAGAAAATGATAGCGCGCTTTTCTATTTCGCTTTTCTTTTTTTGAATCAAGAAAATAACACAGTATTTGTTTACGAAAAGATTATGGATGGCGATGTAGAGCTGTCAGAAGAACAGGATTATAGTCACATTTTCGTGCATACGAAAGCTGATGACCCTGATGCCATTATACCTCTCAGCTATATTTCAAAGATGATATCGGCTATTGCGTCAGGGTGTGGGTTTAAATATGAAAAAACAAATGACATGAAAACCGCTTCGTTCCCCCCTGTCCATACACCAGTTTTCATCGAAAAAGAAGATAACAGCAAAACTGAAGTAAAGCCTGAACAAGTTTGCCCGAAATGTAAAACCGTTTTACTAAATCCTAAAAATAATTGTCCTGTTTGTGGAATAAGTTTGCGACAACCAACAACCTTACAACAAAAAAAGAAACTTCCTTCTTTAGGGATAATCCTCATATCTGTTTTGATTGTTGGTGTAATGGTCAGCATCGGTTTCATTTTGCAAAATGTCTTTAGAGACAAAAAAACAGAGAGCGAAACTTCAATAAATGAAGAAACCTCTACTAACGCCAAAAATTCTGCAATTGTTTCCTTGGGTGTTCGATCGTCAGATTTGGGTAATATCCTTAATGGGCAGTACTATTTTGCTACTGATAAATACGTTTTCTATTCTTGCTTTGACGAAAATGATAAAGCTCATATTTATTCAGTAAAAAAAGACGGTACAGATCTAAAACCCATTTTTGACGGATTTGGATGGTCTTTGGTCGTAATCGATGACTGGTTGTACTTTTCAGGGAACCAAGGCACAGCAATAGATGGTTCTTACCATTTATTCAGGATGAAACTGGATGGCTCTCAAGTAGAAAAGATAAATGACAAATATAGTTATGGTATGCTTTTATATGGCGATTACTTATACTATATACAAAGTAGCTCAACTTCCGAAGGAACAATGTCAATAAACAGATCATCTTTAAACGGCGAGAATAAACAAATGTTGTTTCCAAACGGATTATCACCGCTTGTCTATAAAGACAAATTATATTACTACGACAATCAAGGTAATATGTATAGGACAAAACCTGATGGAACAGAACCACAAGTGTTATTGACTGGAGTGGTTAAAACTTATGTATTAAGCGGGGAAAAAATAGTTTATAATGATAATAATCACAATATTTATATCTGTGATTTAGATGGAAAAAATAATACTCTGATAAGAAGCTCGACGGGAAAACCGCTTAACAATGTCAATGCATATAACGGAAGAGTTTTCTTTTCAGAATATGACACTGACTTTAACTATACATTATATGGGTACGAATATACCATAAAGAGCTGTAAAATGGATGGTAGCGATGAAAAAACAGTGTTTTCAAGTGTTTCTTACGGTATTTATATGAATCTTGTGGATAACAAACTCATGTTATTGGATTATGTAATGAACCCGGAATCAAGCGTTATGGTTGCAATCATAAAAGTTATGGATCTTAATGGAGATAATCAAAAATTAATGGATAGATAAGCTAAATTTTTGTTTTCAAGCTTCAAATTAAAATACCGTTGCTTGGCTTATGCCTTGCAACGGTTATTTTTAATTAATTGAATTTTCGCACGAAAATTCTTCCGTAACTCTTCGCTTCTTCACTCTTCACTCTTAACTTACCCATTACTCGTGTTCTATCGTGATATCGCTCTCGTGCATGTAGTCGTCAAGGTCATCGGGTACCTTTACGCTCGTCGCTTCGCCGAAAGCTTTATAGTTCATGCGTAGCGTTGCGGTCACATCAACCCTGAAATCGTCCTCTTTGTACTTAACACCCGGCACATAGGGCATCTTGTTATACACCGCAATCGGGAAGGTGATGCTCACACTGTGCAGTACGGGTTTTTCGTCGTTTCTAACAACATAAGAGCAAACCGCATCACCGAACACTGTTTTATCTATGTCGGGATTGCCTGCGCCGGAGAACAGATAGAGGTTTTCGCCCAGCAGTCTGCCGAATTCGTCGCTTTCGGGCTTCACTGTGAAGTCATAGGTGGTAAGTCCGCTTTCCTCAGTGACCTTCAGAGTTTTTACCTGTTTTGCATCAAAGAGAGATGCATCAGCAAATATAAACTGCTCTAAGAGCACATCTTCAGAGATTTCGGTATACGCTTTGACATCCTGGTCGGGTATATCGGTGTAGTACTTTCCGCCCTCGTAATAGAGGTTGACGGCGGCGGTCTCCTCAAAGGCGTACTGCGTCATTGCGCCGCTCATCTTGAGCTTATCGCTCTTATCGATAGAAATCTGCCCCTGGGCAAACATATTTGTTATATCTAATGTCTCAGATGTTATGCTCATATAGAAAGACACTTCGTAATTCTTGTAAGCGTTAGTGTTTTCCACAGCACCAGTCAGCTCGCCGTATCTCTCGTTTCCTTTACATCCGGATACAGTGAGAACAGCGATAGCAGCGAGGAGAGCTGCGCAAAGCTTTTTTGCTTTAATCATATTTCTGTAAAATTTCACCTTTTTCCAGCTGATAGGTCTGGTTTATCATGCGTTCAACCAAATCATAGCCGGTGTAGAATTCACCCTTACCGTTAATCGTAAAAAAGCATCTTCTTGATTTGATTCTGTAAAACTCATACTTGAGTTTTCCCATATCGCCCTCCACCGTGTAGGTGAGGATCGGCTCTTTGCCTTCCTCAGGCGCTTCTGAGTAATCCACAACGGACATTCGCAGCATCGTCAAGTAGTAGTTTCTGAAAGCGTCGACATTGTAATCCTTGCCATCAACCGTCACCTTGTTGACAATGCCCTTGTCGTCGGAAAACAGCTCGTAAACATAGTCCTTTCCGTCGATTGTTGTAGTGATTTTATCAACGGTGTTGATATTATGGGAGAAAATTTGAGCGTCGATATAGTCTTTAAGTCCCCAGTCAAGGAATGGCACTTTTGAGAGCGGTATTTCCACGACTGTGGTCATTTTAATTGAATAAGCGTAAACATTCCCATCTTCATTAACTTTCGAGAAGGAAATCAGAAAATCCTCATCGCCATAGGTGTAAAGAATCTCATACTTTGGCTTATCAAGCCCCCACTTTTCAAGCTTTTTCATATATTCAGCGTAAGCTTCGGGGTCTTTCTCTTCTGTTGTCGGTATTATACCATAATCGACAACCTTGTTTCCGATCATGGCTGCAAGCTGACCTTGCAATGTGGAAAAAGCATCGGTTGAGGCGTTGTACTCAGTTTTGGGATATGCGATGATGTAGGGGAAAAGCGTGTCTCCGCTGGCAGGCTTTTCGTCCGCTGTTTTAGCGCGGATATTAAAAAGCCTTGACATCTCCTCATCCTCGTCGTTCTCACGCCTTGATAGGTAGAAGTCGTTTATTTTAACATAGTCCGTAGGCGTAGAAATCTGGATGGAAACGAAGGGCATCAGATATTCGTTGAGCTTTATCAGATGAGAGGAGCCAAGTGAACCGTCCACAACATAGACTGTGTCCTTATTATGGTACTTGACATAATACCCCATTTCGTTCTGCACTGGGTCGCCGATATAGACTTTGTGATACTGTCCGTCAACGGTTTTAAGCTCAAAGTAAGGCGGGTTGTCCTTTTCAACATCAAGTCCGTAAAGGCTGTAATCCTCGACATCGTTGACTTCTCTTGTCACAATCATATAAGTTGAGTTTACAACGAGAGTTGCAAGCATTTCGTCATTGTACATGACAAACTCCGCACCTTTGAAATACAGCTTCTTTTCGATTCTATAAAGCTCAAATCCGCCTTCTGAGTTTACAACTTTAAGTGAATCAATATCGTCCCTTGTAAGTCTGTCAAACACAAAGGTTCTTTCGATTCTTGATGTCTCGCTTGTGTCCCCTTCAAATTTCGGCTTTAGAATCAGAAAAGTGGCAAGCAGAAGTATTGCCAAGGCGGCAAATGATATGACTACTATTAGTTCCTTTTTCTTTGCTTTCATCAGAGATGTCTCCTCTTGAGGAATACCGCGAAACCGATGATCGCGACAATTGTAGGAGCAACAACGCTGAGGACTATCGTCAGGGTTTCTGCTGTTGTTTGGTCTATTGTGAGCGCTTCATCAAACAGTATTTTAAAATCAAGTCCGTTAGGTACTCTGCGTGAACCCATCATTCTTGCAAGCGAGTACATAATTTCTTTGTTGCCAAATCTTTCGTTTATATAGCTGTCGGAAATAAAATCGGTTGAACCCGACAAGGTGACAGTGGAATAAATCAGAACCTGCTCTCCGGCTTCGCCGATATATTTAGAGCTGCTCGAAACGGCAAGAAGGGGGAATTCGCCTTCTGCATCCGGGAGCTCATCCCTATAAATCTGGGACGAGGGGTAAGAAGTTATCGATGGGAATACATTGTACCCGCTTTTTGTGGGTTTGCCAAGCACAAGGGGTGTGACATTCTCAAATATAACACGGGGCGGCGACTGGAGGGTGCTGATGGATTTGTGTGCCTGATAAGCCGCGCTGTCTGTGTTATCGGTTACAAATTTACCTATGATGCGTCTGCCGTTCGTCAAAGCGCCTGTAAGCGATTTGCTTGTATCGATAACCTGAGCTTTTGGTGTCCAGTAGAGGCCGTATTCCAAAAGGAAGTCCTTGAGTTCGGGAAGCTCCGGGGTGCTCGGATCAACCGTTACAATTACATGGTTGAAGTCAAGCATAAACTTTGCGAGCTTGTCTATTTCGTTCGACTCGGCGTCAATTTCACCCGCTTCTTCAGCGGCAAGCCCTAAAAAGTCGTACTGAGGATTAGAGATAAATATAATTTTTGTGCCTTCAGGTATTTCCTCTTTTGATAGGTCAACTGTTACTACATCAAATCCCGCTTCATCAAAAGTAGCTCTGAGAACGGCATTGTTTGTGTTCTCTGAGTGACCCGTTGTAAATGCGATTTTCGGTCTGTTCTCACCCGACACCTGAATTAGTGCGGTCGTAAGGGTTATCTCACCCTTAAAAGCATAGAGAAGACCGGTCGAAGATGCGGTGCTGAAGAATGCGGGTGGAAGCAGATGTCTGAACTGTCCGCTTTGTTCACCCGAAACAATTATGCTGTTGGAGGTGATGGTTGTGCCGGACTCTTTATTCCACTTATCGACAAGCGCTTTATTTTTATCGATATCGATGTATTCTACTGTGATATAGTCATATTCTTTATCAAATTCTTCGATAAGGTTCCAGACCATACGGTAGGTGGTAGAGTCAGTCTGAGTTCTGTCTTTTTCTTTACAAATATAAATTGTAATCGGTGTGTTTATATCGCTGATAAATTCCTTTGCAGCTTCAGATATAGTATAAATTCCGGTGTTTGTCAGGTCGATGGAAAGGGAGGTGTTTTTTTGAACAAGTGTTATCATTACATTGATAAGCACTACCACCGCAAGTACGACCGCGACAAATACAGCGGAAAGTGAGCCGTATTTAACTGACTTTTTAATTTCTTTTTTCATGCCCGTTGAGTTTCCTTTCGATCGTTGAATGTACTCTGCTCTTTTTATATTGATAGTTTTTTAGCTACCCCTGAAGTTTGTTCGCGCCATGCTTACGGTGCGAAAGAAACAAACTTCGAGATTGAATCATAAAATTCAATTTAGGACCAGCGGCGTTTTTCGTAAACTCGTACGGTTAAAAAGAGGAACATAAATGTAAATGAAGCAAAATAAATCAGTGAGCCTAAATTTATCTGCCCGGCAGCAAAAGTGCTCATACGATTTATTACGGAGAACCAGTTGAGTATCGTTCTGATAAATGTGTTAGGAATGCTGTTTGAAACGACGGATGTTATAACAATCAGCAAAATTACAAGCATCGAGGAAATCGCCGCAATCAGCTGACTTTCCGTAAGGCTTGACATAAATGAACCGATTGCAATAAATGCAGCGCCAAGGAACAGAAGCGCGATTATATTACCGATGATAATAGCAGTCGGCGGTGTGCCGAATGAGCCAAGAATAAAAAAGTAAACAGATGAAACTCCAAGTGCGCATGCATAGATTGTCAGCGCAGCAAGGTATTTTGCCATCACCATTCCGGGAAGACCGACGGGGGATGTCAAAAGCAGCTGTTCGGTTTTTGACCTTCTGTCATCGGAGAACAGTTTCATCGTCAAAATCGGAAGCATTATTGCTAAAATAAATATCATAAATAGAAAATACGCTGAAACGCTGCTGCTTTCTGCTTGTAGTATTGTAGTATAGCTAAAGCAAAATCCGGTAACCGCAAAGAACACAGCGAGGAAGATATAGCCGATAGGAGTAGTAAAATATGATTTTAGCTCTCTTGTATAAATAGCACCCATTATTTTACCACCTTTCCTAATAGCTTTGAATCGGATTTTTTCTTTTCAGTCTGCTTGTCCACAAGCCTTATAAAGATGTCTTCAAGGTTAAGCTCCATACCTTCAAGACCTATAAGCGGCCAGCCGTTTCTTGAAAGTGTTGCAAAAAGCGGCTTTCTGATATCTACATTTTCTTCGGATTCTATCATATAGCTGATGGAGTCCATGTCACGCTTGCCTAAGGCTTCACAAAACTTGATGCCTGCAACGCTTTTGAGTGCCTTGAGCACTTCCGCCTCGGGGCCGACAATTTTCGCCATGAGTTTGCGAGAGCCTTCAACAGCGAGAATCAGGTCCTCAGTCTTTTCGTTGGCGACTATTTTACCTTTGTTTATAACGACGATCCTGTCACAAATCTGCTGAACTTCAGGCAGAATATGTGTGCTGAGGATTATTGTGTGTTCTTTGCCAAGGGTTCTTATCAGATTACGGATTTCGATAATCTGTTTCGGGTCAAGTCCGATTGTCGGTTCGTCAAAAACCAGCACCTTCGGGTTGCCGATTAAAGCTTGAGCAATACCCACTCTCTGGCGGTAGCCTTTTGAAAGGTTTTTGATCATTCTGTCGTAAACATCGCCGATTTTTACGACGTCGCAGATTTCTTTGAGATGTTGAGCCTTCGGAAATTTGCATTTCTTTAAGCTGTAAACGAAGTTTAGGTACTCCTTGACCGTCATATCAAGATAAAGAGGCGGCAGTTCCGGCAGGAAACCAATGCGCTTCTTCGCCTCAATTGGGTTATCAAAAATGTCGATGCCGTCAACGACAGCTGTACCACTCGTAGCTGACAAATAGCCTGTCAGGATGTTGAGGGTTGTAGATTTTCCCGCACCGTTAGGTCCGAGAAAGCCCATTATCTCGCCTTCCTTGACGTCAAAGGTTATACCGCGAACTGCTTGCTTATCGCCGTAGTTTTTGACGAGGTTTTTAATTTCAATCATCTTCAGAATTCCTTTCGCCTGAGTCGGCGGGTAATTGTCTTGAGTATCAACCGTTTATTTTTATCATAAATATAAGGGTTCTATGTGAAAAAACGCAAAAAGTTTCGTGAATCTCTCTATTTTTTATCCACATTAAGGGATAATCCTAATTCAGATAGCGCTTTTTCGGGTATTTCAGACGGGCAACTTGTCATCAGCTCCGCAGCATTCTGCATTTTCGGGTATGCGACAACATCACGCAGCGACTCACATCCGAGCATCTGCATCACAAGTCTGTCAAGTCCGAGTCCCATACCTCCATGAGGCGGTGCGCCGTAGCGGAAAGCGTCAAGCAGGTAGCCGAACTTCATCTTCGCTTCTTCTTCGGTCAGTCCAAGTAGGGAAAAAATCTTGCTTTGGAGTTTCGGGTCTGTTATTCTTATTGAACCGCTTGAGAGCTCAACACCGTTGAGTACAAGGTCATAAGCTTTTGCACGCACATTCGCTTTATCTGTATCGAGCATATCGATGCATTCGTCCATCGGGGCAGTGAAGGGGTGGTGCATTGCGACATATTCACCCGTTTCCTCATCAAGCTCAAAGAAGGGCATTTCAACAATCCAAAGGAAGTTAAAGCCGTTCTTCTCGATTCCGGTTCTGTTCGAGACTTCTGTTCTGAGCTTTCCGAGCCTGTCAAGCACATGGGAGTTGTTTGTGTCTGCTAAAATAAGAATAGCGTCGCCCTGTTCGCAGCCAGTTGCGGAGAGGATTTTGTCCATCTCATCTTCGGTCATAAACTTAGAGAAAGATGAGCTGACACCTTGGTCGCCATGTCTAATCCAGGCAAGGCCTTTTGCGCCTATACCCTTGACAAATTCAGTTAAGCGGTCGATTTCTTTTCTTGTAAGCTTATCGTAAAGTCCCTTTGCGTTAATTGCTCTGACTGAACCGCCGCCTGCAAGTGCGTCAGCGAAAACGGGGAAAGAGGTTTCTTTGACTGTTTCGCTGATGTTGACAATCTCCATACCGTATCTGAGGTCGGGTTTATCGGAACCGACTCTCTCCATAGCTTCGCGGAAAGTAAGCCTTGGCAGCGGCATGGGTATTTCGATGTTAAGCGCTTCTTTGAAAAGCCTTGATATATAGCCTTCTGCGATTGCAAGTACATCCTCAACGTCAACAAAAGACATCTCGTAGTCAATCTGAGTAAATTCAGGTTGTCTGTCCGCGCGTAAATCCTCGTCGCGGAAACAGCGGGCAATCTGCATATACCTGTCAAATCCCGCAACCATAGAAAGCTGTTTGTAAAGCTGCGGCGACTGGGGTAGTGCGTAGAATGAACCCTTGTGGATGCGACTGGGGACAAGATAGTCGCGCGCACCTTCGGGTGTGGATTTTATAAGAATCGGCGTTTCGATTTCGACAAAGCCGTTTTCATCAAAGTAGTCCCTTGTTATCTTCGCAACCTTGTGGCGGAATATGAGGTTTTTCATAACATCAGGGCGGCGCAGGTCGAGATAGCGGTGCTTCATGCGAAGCTCTTCGTTTGCTTTGCTGCCTTCGACAATTTCAAAAGGCGGTGTTTCAGAAGCGCTGAGCTGTTCGAGAGCTGTTACAAAAAGTTCAACATCGCCTGTCGGTATTTTAGAGTTCTTGCTTGAGCGCTCGCGTATAACGCCCCTTGCCGCAAGCACAAATTCGCTTCTTGCCGCATCTGCGACAGCCTTGACTTCGGGAGAAGTGCTCTCGTCAAATGCAAGCTGTATTATGCCCGTCCTGTCACGCAGGTCGATAAAGGTGATGCCGCCGAGGTCTCTCCGCCTTTGCACCCAACCGCAAACAGCAACCTCTGCTCCGACATCCGTCCCACGTACCTCACCACAATATTCCGTCCGCTTTATCGTAAAATTCATAGATACACCTTTATATTAATATTGAATTTTCGTCAGAAAATTCTTCCTCAACTGATAACTCATAACTGATAACTATTCCTTCACTGCCCTTAAGACCTCATCAGCGTCAAGTCCGACCAGCACCGTTCCTCCGCCTGACATGCTCTTGAGTGACGACTGACCTGTTTCAAGTTCGTTGTCGCCGATGACAAGATTGTGTTTTGCGCCAATTTTGTCGGCGTACTTCATCTGCGCCTTGAGTGAGCGGCCGCAGAGGTCGGTTTCGGCGTATACACCAAGACCTCTAAGTTTTTGTGCTAAAGAAAAAGCCTTTATTTTAGCTTTTTCGCCAAGTGGAGCGATATATATATCAGGTACAGCGTTTTTCGGAACCTGCACGCCTGAGTTTTCGAGTGCGGCAATAAGCCTTGTGATGCCCATACCAAAGCCGACAGCGTCCGTTTCCGGCCCGCCAAGCTCCGACACAAGTCCGCTGTATCTGCCACCGCCGCAGATTGTACTCTGGGCGCCAATAGTAGGGTCAATAAACTCAAACACAGTCCTTGTGTAATAATCAAGCCCACGAACAATGCTTGTATCGACAATATAGTCCGCACCGTTATCGTCAAGCAGTCCGCGCAGTGCGCTGAAGTGCCTTTCGCATTCGCCGCAAAGGTGTTCTGCAGACTTAGGCGCCCTCTCGCTTACGGCACGGCAGGACTCGTTCTTGCAGTCGAGCACACGAAGTGGATTAGTCTTCATCCTCTCCACACAGGTCGGACAGAGTGAAGCGATATTTTCGTTCAAATAAGCCACAAGCTTTTCCCTATATGCCGGACGGCATTCCGGGCATCCGATGGAATTCAGATGCAGTGCCACGCCTTTTATTCCAAGCTTATCAAAGACCGCTTTCGCAAGCAAAATTGCCGTTGCGTCAGCTTCTGCGCCGGAGGAGCCGAAAATCTCACAGCCAAACTGCCAGAATTCGCGGGACCTTCCCTTTTGCGCCTTTTCATGCCTGAAAAAGTTAGCTATATAAAAGAGCTTGAGGGGCATTGCGCCAAAAACAAGCCCGTTTTCGATTATGCTCCTGACGACGCAGGCAGTACCCTCCGGGCGCAGCGTGAGCGTGCGCTTGTCACGGTCGTTGAAGGTGTACATCTCTTTTTGTACGATGTCGGATGTGTCACCGACACCGCGGGAAAAAAGCTCCGTCGCTTCAAATGTCGGAAAGCGTATCTCCCCGAAGCCGTATCTTTTTGCGGTATCTCTTACGACGCTTTCAATATACTGCCATGTTCCGACTTCTTCAGGCAGAATATCAAATGTGCCGTAAGGTCTTTGTATTGTACTCATATATTAAGGTTTTCCTATATCTTTCGTTTGATATTTTTGCGCCAGTCAAGGTCGCCCCTGTCAAGTGCAAGAACGAGCGCTTCAGCCGTTGCGATATTAGTCGCCACAAGCACATTGTGCAAGTCGCAAAGGCGCATGATATTCATATTTGTTTCGTCTCTGTCGGAGTATTCTGCATTTGATGAGGTGTCGCGGAAGTAGAAGAGTATATCCACCTCGTTGAAGGCGACACGGGATGCGATCTGCTGAATTCCTCCGGAAGCGCCGGGAAGCATCTTTTCTATCGGAAGTCCGGTAGCGTCAGAGATGTATTTTCCGGTGATCGAGGTAGCGCAGAGCGTATGTCGGCTTAGTATTCCGCAGTACGCCATGCAGAGCTCCGTCATCAGCTCTTTCTTTTTGTCGCTTGCGATCAATGCGATTACCATTTTGTTTTCCCCCCGTCCGCAGCGGTTTTTTTGCGCTTTTGGGCTATGCGCTTTCCGTCCTGCGGCTTCCTTTCTTCGCAAGTTTTATTATTAAACTATTTGCTCTTTCTATATTATTGTCATGTTTTATCAAGCAGTAGTATCACGAACATAGATTTTCTGAGCGCTCTTATTGATTTAGAATAAACATTTTTAGCATTATCATCTTTGTACCAATCTCCATTGCTAAAATCAATTTCTTCTGTTACCGCGCAGTCTGCAGTTAGAAGATATCGTGTTGTATTACAAACAAAGGCTATTTCTATTTTTACCGAATTGTTTTCCGCATGCCAGTTTACAATATAAGGCTTTGAAATATCTTCACCATCGATAACAATATTATATGGTGTAATGTTTGCACCACCGTATTTAAAATCGAACTTTAAAGCTTCTTTTTTCGTCTCAAATGTTACTACGTCTATCGTTATCCCATTTTTGACGATTGTCTTTCGGTTAACTTTATCAGAAATTGTCTGCTCTCCGTAAGAGAATTTTACTTTCCTATCGTGGTTTTCCGAGAATCTTTCATCAAATAGTTGTTCGACTTTTTCTTCAAAGTCTTTGATCTCATCAAACTGTGCTTTTCTGAAAATGTAGGTACAAGTTCTAAAGAGAGAAAAAAGGCAATTGTAGAAGTTAGTCAAGTTGTTCGGTACGGGAAGCATATCGTCGAGCGTTTGTAGAACATTTTCCGATGTAAAGAACTCCGAACTAAATGTTTCTATAAGAAAACTGTTGTAATCTTTTATATCTTTGCCTTCTAAAGTCATCAAGTCAAAAACAAACAACGAGAGAGGAACACTTCCTGCGTATCTGCTGTATTTGTCGGTAATGATTTTTTCTTTTGATACTATACCAAGCTTCCAAACGATGTAATACTCAGCCGCCATAACGAATTCTTCTTCATCTCCAGAACCCATTTCTTCGAGCAGGGATTTATGAGTTGAAGAAAGATAACGGCTTGTTTTCATAAAGTCAAGATATATTCGAATCAGCTCTTTTGAAGCGAAACCGTGCATTAACTCATGAGCGATAATAGAGGCAAATTGATAAGGTTCGTTCCCGTCATAATAGTTGAGAGCATCAAGAAAAGAACCATCATAAAGTGTGAACGAAACAGGATAGGACATAAGGGAAATATAAGTCGTGGTGTGAACTCTTTTCGGTTCGTTTTTCAGTCCTGAAACAAGCTCTAATAGCCCGTCCACGTCAACATCCTTTGTCATTTCTTTCAGCTTTTCTGCCTGTGTTTTTTCAAGCGGATAAGCATATTCACGCCAAAGTGTTTCAAATCCAATTTCTTTTAGCTTCTTGATATATGTTATATAAATTTGTGCCCATTCTGTTTTAAGTGCATCAAGTGTCGGAAACAAAAATGAAGCGGTAAACTCAGACTTTGTGCGTTCCCGTACGATCTTGTCGACCTTGTCTATGTTTGTAAAAATATTACAAAGCTCGTCAAGCGACATCGTATCAAGTCCCTCGTTTTGGGTATAGGTTGAGATAACCAAACAGACAGTAGAATAACTCATCCCTCCACGAACGAAAAATCCTTCGGATTGACTTTTTAGTATATCAAGAAATTCGAGCTTCTTTTTTTGAGCATCGCTATTGCTACATTCATCGTGATTTTCGATATTGTTTATTGTGCAAATCGCATCCATAACCATGGAGGAAAGAAACCTGATTTCACTCATGTTGTCATCCTTTAAAAAATCACATCATTTTTGCCTTAAAAGAGGCTTTGTAAATGCCTTTAAACAGCGGCACCTTTTCTCCAATGAGCCTGTCCGCAATATTGAGTGCGGCCTTTTCGTACATCTTGAGCTTTTTCATATTGCCCCCACTCAGGGCTATTATACCCTTTTCCTGGTCGGGCGGCAGTTTGGAGTCATAGGGAATAATACCGATAAGTCTGACCGAACTGCGGTCGATGATGTCTACAATCCCTGGTAGCTCGTCCTTCTCGGCATCCTTCGCTTTGAAGCTGTTCACAATCAGCCTTGTTTTATCGACACCGAGTGCCGCAAGGACCGATGCGGTCTGCTCCGCCGCGCGTATCGACGATGCCTGATGAAGGGACACAATCAGCGCCTCGTCCGCACATCCGAGAAGTCTGTCATAGAGATAATCTCTGTTTGCTCCTGAATCGATGAGAATAAAGTCGAATTTGTTTTTAAGTGAGTCAAAAAACCTCTTGAAAGCAAACTTTTTCACATCGTTTTCAAGTTCGGAGTCGCCATTTGCAGGTATTGCAGGTGCGGCGAGAAAGCGCAGGTAGCTGTTTTTATCCTTCACGGCAGCCGCGCCGTCAAAGCTGCATCTTCCCGAAATTATGTCGCCGAAGTCGAAAACAGAAGCGTTTTCGAAGCCGAGTACAAGGTCCATACAGCGCATTGCAAAATCCCCGTCCACGACGAGAACTCTCATCTTCCTTGCGCTTAGTGCGCCGGCAAGGGACGCGGTGACGGTGGTTTTGCCGACTCCGCCCTTAAACGATGTGACAAAAATAATTCTTCCACCACTGCTTCTTTTAATGCCACTATCCAGGGCCACCACCTCCCAAAAACGCTTTTCCGGTAATAACTCAATCTACATTTTATCACCGCTGTTTGTTTTTGTCAATACAACAAACGTGCTATCAGCAAAAGATTGCCAAAAAAGAAGGATAATTTTAGATTTGAAGGCAAAAAAGAAGCAAGCGGAATCCGCTTGCTTTGCATAAACGATTAGATTTTTTTAGAACTTTCACATATCCGATATACTTTTAATGCTCAAATTATCAAATACATTTTGCGTTTTGACGCTGTCAACATCGTTTGTGTAATAAACAACACGAGTATAAATTCTATCTACATTCAAAGTCCAGCCTATTACATCGCCTTTTCCCGAAGGGTGTTTTTCTCTTGTTTCGCAATATAATGTTATGTTTTCGTCTTTAATATGGATTGGATTTGTAAATAAGGAATCGGAAAATTCGCCTTCTTCTTTTCTCTTTTCTATTTCTACGGGAACATCATCTACCGAAAGTAAATATTCTACTCGGGTCCAATCTCCGTTTTCAGCTTCGGTTGTAACATATACAACATTGTAATGCTTCCCTGTATCAATGCTGTTTCCTGTTTCATGCGAAATAAAAGTAACTGTACCATCGAAAAACTTCAAGATAGGCAAAGAATCAATTAACTCCAAAAAATCAACTAAATCCTCACGAGTATGTGCACCACCGCCTTCAACACTTCTCAAATATAAACTTAATTCTTCACCATCCTTATATTCTGCCATTCTACGCATTTCTTCTAATTGCTCAAGGCTTCTTAAGTTGATTGAATAAGGGGGTGGTTGTTTGGTGACAGGCACGGATGTATCTTTACTTTCTGTTGAAAGGGTTAACTCTTTCTGACATCCAGATAAAATCAACATTAACACAAGAATTACAACTAATAATTTTTTCATGATGTTTCTCCTTTATTTATGGTGATTGTCGAGATGGGGTGGGGATGTTATTATTAAAAGTTGTTAGTCAACAATCGAATTGGGATGATAATACGACATGCAAATCCTAAATCGTTATCTAATTCTTTGCTTTTTGCGTGCCCTGTTATTGAATATTCAACACATAATTCGTCTTCATAATAAACTATATTCGGATAAAAATGAATTTCATGATCCAGGTATTCGTTGCCATCGTTAAGCATATCTTTTAACTTCATTATAATTAACTCTTCTTCATTTTTTTGTTTATATCACTTATAAGTTTGGATGATGGAAATCCTGCATCTTTCTTCCATAATGCATCAACTGAGCCGTCCTCATTTACAGAGACAGTAATATAACCATTACAGTACCCGTTTATTAAATTATAATAAACAAAGTTGTAAATGCCGAAATTTTCACTGTCATCAGGGGTTGATTTTCCTATTTTGCAATACTCATATTTTGAAAAATCAACTAAATCAGAGATAGCAGATTCGAGAGCTTCCCTAACTTTTTCAGGAGTATCGGTTGGAGTAATATCCAGTTTTGTAATCGATTTGTTCAATATTGCAAAAATTGTTCCGTCCTCGTTTAATAATACTGAACCGTTTTTCGAACCCTCTATCATATAATTGTTTACTTTATAACTGCCGACCTGATAATACGAGGTTTTATCATATGTTAAATTCCATTTTTCATTTAACACTTGCATTTCTTGTGATTCGCCTGGATTTTTTTCGGTTGTGTAGATAATATTATGTGCATATTCATCTGTTTGCTTCATCAATCTTCCTGAACCATAATATTCTGTAATAGCTCGAATTTCTGTAAGGGTGTTATTTCCACTAGGTTTTTTGCCGTCGTTACAAGCAGCGAGAAATGTTAAAATCATAATAATTAAAATTGCATATATTATTTTCTTCAAAATTTACCTCTTTCTTAATTACAGGGAGCGACTGTATTTATACCGATTTATGCTTTCGTATTGATCGGTTGAATTTTCGTTAAAAATAACCAACATATAGAATTCCATCATCATCAATGGCTAATTCAACTACGAACTTTCGTCTGGCGAACTTATTTAAGACTATATCCGGATATGACTTATCAATATCTATGGAGATTGTATAATAAGAACCTTTAACATATTGGTCGAGATTAAAGGTATCTCGTTTTCTAACCAGTATTTTATAATCGCATCCTTCGTTGATGTTATACTTTTTGACAAATTCATCTGCAAATTTATATGCTTCATCTTCAGTCATTAGAAGTTCTTCTTTGAGAATTTTAATTTCATTGGATGATTCTATCAGGTCTGATGAAACAAGGTAAATATTGTGATAATTATATAAAGAAGTCATTTTATAATCTTTTTCAATCCTTGATGCGGCCCAATCCAGACTTGATTTGCCCTGCACATAATAGACTATCCCGAGTGTAGAACCTGTTATGAACAAAACAACAAGAGAAATGATTAATATTTTTTTAAATAGCTTTTTTCGTTTCATAATAATGTCCATTCTGCCGCAAAGCGGCCGATCAAAAAAATCATGAAATTCAATTAATTGAATACTTTATCTGAGTTAAATTTCACGCTAATATGTCATGGTATAATAAAGTTGTAACAGCTTACCCTAATATAGTATAATAACTATAAAGGGAGAAATACAATGGAACAAAACAAAAAGAAACATTACGAAGACGAGTTCAAAAAGAGGATAGTACGCC
>JAQWDK010000003.1 GCA_028705495.1 Eubacteriales bacterium | reverse complement strand
GTATGTATTTTTATGGTACAACCACCTCAGACCGCATTCCTACAACAACGATCTTACACCTTTCGAAGCCCGATTTATATCGAAAAATATTAGGTCAGAGTGTTACAATTACGCTTGACCAGGACAATATCATTTATTATTCACAAACATATTACATATTCACAATACACCGTATATTGATTTTAACATCTATTATATGCTACGTCAAGAACAATTTAGAAACTTTATTGGTTAAATTATGCAATGGGTTGAATCAATTGTCATAAATATCCATAATCTTTATTGTCCAAAAATCACTCTTGAAATACCCTGTTCCCTGTGCTACAATATAATGAAATCATGTTTTATCATATAATGACTGGAGAAATATATAATGAAAAAGTTCTTTACCTCAGAATCGGTAACGGAAGGCCATCCCGACAAACTCTGTGACAGAGTTTCCGATGCCGTTCTCGATGCGATACTCGAAAAAGACCCCAAGGCAAGAGTCGCCTGCGAAACCGCCTGCACAACGGGCATTGTTTTCGTTATGGGAGAGATAACAACCGATACTTATGTTGATATACAATCGATTGTCCGTGAAACCGTCAGAGAAATCGGCTATAACCGCGCAAAGTTCGGTTTCGACTGCGACACCTGCGCCGTTGTCACTTCCATCCACGAGCAGTCACTCGACATCGCTCTCGGTGTGGACAAGTCCCTTGAAGCGAAAAGCGGTGCTGCCGACGCATACGACACAGGCGCCGGCGACCAGGGTATGGTGTTCGGCTATGCCTGCAACGAAACACCGGAGCTTATGCCGATGCCGATAATGCTCAGCCATCGCCTTGCAAGAAGGCTCACAGAAGTCAGAAAATCCGGTCTCCTTCCCTACCTGCGCCCCGACGGAAAGACACAGGTCACAGTTGAATACGAGGACGGAAAGCCCGTTCGCATTGATACAATCGTCGTTTCTTCTCAGCATGACGAGAACACGACACTTGAGCAAATTCGCGAAGATATAATCAGAGAAGTTATAAAACCCATTATACCGGCACAGTATTTTGACTCCAAAACAAAAATCTTTGTCAACCCGACCGGCCGCTTTGTTATCGGCGGTCCCAACGGCGACAGCGGTTTAACAGGCAGAAAAATCATCGTTGACACCTATGGCGGCTATGCGCGCCACGGCGGCGGTGCCTTCTCCGGCAAGGACCCGACAAAGGTTGACCGCTCGGCGGCTTATATGGCAAGATATATCGCCAAAAATATCGTCGCATCAGAGCTTGCTGAAAAATGCGAGGTTCAGATTGCATACGCTATCGGCGTTGCATCCCCTGTTTCGGTGCTTGTTGACACATTTGGAACAGGAAAAGTTTCGGATGAGAAGCTCGCTGAAATCGTTGTAAAACTTGTCGACCTGCGCCCTGCCGCAATAATAGACAAGCTCGAATTAAGAAAACCCATTTACAAACAGACCTCCGCTTACGGCCATTTCGGTCGCGACGACCTTGATGTAACTTGGGAAAAGACCGACCTTGCCGACAAAATTAAAGCTTCCGTTTAACATAGAAACGCATATACTGGTATCGTAACCTATTTAGAAGGGAGCGGTGCCGTCTTGGATATTGTCGCGGATGTGACCGTCGCGTTTTTTGCCGCGATCGGTGTACTGTCCGTTATCTGGTATATTATCGACATAATAGGAAAAGCAAAACACAGCCTTTCGGGTACGCTTATCTACATACCCGCAGAAGGCGAGGACGAATCCGACGCCGCGCTGGATGTCAGCTCATCCGCCGAGGACGAAGGATTTCGCGGAACGCTTCTTGTTCTTTGCTCTGACAGCCCCGAAAAGGAGGCTCTTATTGAAACCTTCAGCGGCAGCTTTGAGCGAAGTTACAGATATGAAGCGGGAATTATAAAGATTGGAAAGAACTGCGATGGAACTTGTGACTTTAGAGGGGACGATTGAGGAAGTCGTCTATTCCAACGCAGACACGGGATATACAGTCTGCAAAATACTCACACCTACCGATATCATCACAGCGGTAGGTGTGATGCCTTATGCGGAGGCAGGGGAGAGCGTGCGAATCGGAGGCGGCTGGGAGAACCATTCTTCCTATGGCAGGCAGTTCCGTATCAGCTATTTTGAGAAGCAGCTGCCCCAGGATGCCGCCGCTATATTAAAATACCTCGCCTCAGGCGCGGTAAAGGGTATCGGCAGGGTGACTGCTGAGCGTATTGTAGACTCTTACGGTATAAACACCTTTGATGTTATCGAGTCAAACCCCGAAATGCTGACATCTGTTAAGGGCATTTCACCGAAAAAGGCCAAAGCAATCCACGAAAACTTTATGGAGCAGAACGGGATGAGATCGGTTATGATGTTCTGCGGCAGCTTTTTCGGTGTATCGACTTCTATGAAGATTTACAAAAAATACGGCGCCGCCACCGCTGATGTAATCAAAGAAAACCCCTACCTTCTCGCCGACAACATCGACGGTATCGGCTTTCGCAAATCAGATGAGGTTGCGATGGCACTCGGATTCCGCCACGACTGCCGCGAGAGGATGGTTTCGGGCATAAAGCATGTGCTATCCACCGCCTCATACCAGAACGGACACTGCTATTTGCCCGAGGACAAGCTCGTCTCCTCAGCTTATGAGCTTCTGAAAACAAGCAGGGATGCGCTTTCTGAAACAGTCGCCTTTATGCTGACTGTCGGTGCACTTATTGCAGTCGACCTCCCCGAAGGCAGGGCGATTTACCTGCCGGAGCTTGCGGATGCGGAGGACTATGTCGCAAAAAAACTGCTTGCTCTGTATAACCACCCGCCGGAATACAAACTCAAAAATATAGACGGCGAAATCCGTTTCCTTGAGTCAGAGTTCGGCGTTGAATACGCAAGCCGCCAGGCAGATGCAATACGCTCCGCTGTTAATTGCGGACTCACTATACTCACAGGCGGACCCGGTACGGGAAAAACAACCGTAATTAAAGCGATAATCAGCATCTTCCAGCGAATCGGCGTTCCTTTTCTGCTTGCTGCCCCAACGGGCAGAGCCGCAAAACGAATGTCGGAAGCTTCGGGCTGTGAGGCTGCGACAATACACAGAATGCTCGAGGTGAAGTACGAGGACGGTGACGAACTGCAGTTTGTCAGAAACGAAGATATGCCGCTTTCCTGCGGTGCGCTTATTGTCGATGAAACCTCTATGGTTGACATTCCCCTGATGTATTCACTACTCCGTGCTGTTCCGGTCGGAACAATGCTGATTTTAATCGGTGACGTTGACCAGCTGCCACCGGTCGGACCAGGACAGGCACTCAGGGATATAATCCGCTCAGAGCGGTTTAATGTGATAAAGCTTGACAAAATCTTTAGGCAAGCAGAAGAGAGCCTTATAATCAAAAACGCACACGCGATAAACCGCGGTGAAATGCCCGAAACCGACGAGAGGGCGATGGACTTTTTCTTTATCGAACGCCGCCGTTCTGATGAAGTGCGGGACTTAATCTGCGACCTTGTGGCAAGGAGACTGCCCCAGACATATAAAATCAGCGCAATCGACGACCTTCAGGTTCTGACACCAACCCGAAAGGGTATCTTAGGCACCGTGGAGCTTAACAAATGCCTTCAGGACAAGCTCAACCCCTACAACAGCGTTAAAACGGAAAAACGCTTCGGCGAAACCGTCTTCCGCACAGGGGATAAGATTATGCAGACGAGGAACAACTATGATATTGTCTGGACAAAAGGAAGTTTAGAAGGCTCCGGCGTCTTCAATGGTGACATTGGCAGGATAATCTCAATCAACCCCGGCGCAGAGACAATGGTAATGGACTTTGACGGCAGAATTGCCGAGTACGATTTTCAGATGATGGAAGATGTCGAGCACGCTTATGCGATCACCGTCCATAAAAGTCAAGGCAGCGAGTACCCATTCATCGTTATGCCGATTTACGATGCGCCGCCGATGCTGCTTACAAGAAACCTGCTATATACTGCTGTCACCAGAGCGCAGAAAATGGTGGTTCTCACAGGCATGAAAGAACCCCTTAGTCGCATGGTCACTAATAACAGGATAACAAAACGCTATACACTGCTTAAAAGCTTGTTAAGCGGCGAAGTCGCCAGAATTTATCCGAAGGGAAGCAGAAAGTTATGATCTCGGAAATACTTAAAAACCATATTAAAATAACCGAAGAGCAGGCGAAAATGTTTGATATTATCGCCGAAATGCTTGTGGAAAAAAATAAAGTCGTCAACCTGACCGCCTTGACCGAACCGCAAGATGTTGCTATGCTGCATTTTTATGACAGTCTTAGTCTTTGTGACGGCGATGTACTCTCGAAAGACAGTGCAAAAAGCGTGATCGATGTCGGCTGCGGTGCCGGCTTTCCGTCGCTACCGCTTTCGGTATTTTGCCCTAGTTGCCGCTTCACGCTCCTTGACAGCACAGAAAAGAAGTTAGAGCTTGCGAAGGAGCTAAAAGAAAGGCTCGGGCTTGGACTTGAAACGCTGCCCGGCCGTGCGGAAGAGCTATCAAGACTACCGTCACAAAGGGAAAAATACGACCTTGCAACCGCAAGAGGTGTCGCAAGGCTCAATATACTCTGTGAATGGGCGATGCCGTTTGTCAAAGTCGGCGGTGTTTTCGCTGCAATGAAGGGCCCGAAAGGTGCGGAAGAGGCAGAAGAAGCGAAAAACGCAATAAAAATCCTCGGCGGAACGCTTGAGCGCATAACAAATGTCGAAATCCCACTCACTGATAGAACCCATTCGATAATCGTAATCAGAAAAACCTCGCCCACTCCCCCGACATATCCGAGGGAGAACAGAAAGATACAGAAAAAACCGCTGTGAGGGGCAGGTAATAGGTAATAAGTAATAGTGAAGAAGTGCGGAACGAATTTTCTAACGAAAATTCGATATCAAAAATCGCAGTATGGTTTTCCACACTGCGATAGTTTTATTATACTCTATACGAAGACACAATACGGCAGATTATATTTTCGTCTTTAAAGCCGCTTTCTCTAATCCAAGTGTTGCTTTTATGGAGATTTCGCAACGCATCTTCCTTGTCAACGCCTTCTTCAAAGCCTAAAATCTGAAAATTTTCAACATCCTTATCATTAGGCGAGATTGTATAACCTTCATCGGTATAAAATAAATATGTTGTTTTCATTTATAAATCTTTTTATATTGACCTCTTCCGAGAAATTCAATATATCCCTTATCTCTTAAAATTTGTAATTGCTGTCTTATCTTTGCCCGAACATTGTGATTATCAGTATATTTTGCAGATAACTTTCCTTCAAAAGAATATGCCTCTTCCAAAGAAAATTCGCTGCTCGGAATTTCGTTTACACAATCCAAGACATCAAACAACCATCCTTTTTTCTCAATTTCCAAAGGTATAAAATCAACCTCAATATCGCCAGAAACAACTGAGTCGGGTAAAAAACTTTCAAAGAGTATATTCAAAAGAGTACCGCCTTTCGTTGATGTGTTATTATATTCTGCCTATTTTATAAACAATACTATTATAGACTGTAACCTCTCTGATTTCAAGTACCCTCAATTTCAATTTATTCAATCAATCGAATTTTCCTTAGAAAATTCCTCCGCTTTTATTCTTTCTTATTTATTATTTATTATTATTCGTTATAACCTCCGCTTATGTCATTCATAACAATTATATATTTTACTTATGAATGATATTGTGTTACAATACCGTTGGACAATTATTCGTCCAGAAGAAAGGAAAATTATTATGGTAAGAGCAGTAGTGGGCTGTAACTGGGGCGACGAGGGTAAGGGTAAAATCATCGACTGCCTTGCGTCGAAGGCTGATATTGTCGTCAGATTTCAGGGCGGAGCGAATGCCGGGCATACTATTATCAACGAATACGGCAGATTTGCCCTTCATCTTCTCCCATCGGGAATCTTCAACAAGGGTGTAACCAATATAATCTCGCAGGGCGTTGCGCTGGACCTGGAAAAGCTGTTTTCTGAGCTTGATACAGTGCTTGCCGGCGGTAATGTGCCGACACCGAAGCTGCTTGTTTCCGACAGAGCGCAGGTGCTGATGCCTTATCATATACTTTTTGATAAACTTGAGGAAGAAAGGCTCGGTGGTAAGAGCTTCGGCTCGACAAAATCCGGTATTGCGCCTTTTTACTCCGATAAATACCTGAAAATAGGAATCCAAACCGGGGAGCTGTTCTTTGACGATATTCTCCGCGAAAGGCTCGAAAAGATCTGCAAGCTCAAAAATGCACAGGCGGACGGTCTTTATCCGAATGCAGTAAAGCTTGATGCTAATGAGCTATATAGCTATCTTGTTTCCTTCCGTGAAAGGCTAAAGCCTATGCTTTGCGATGTGACGGCTTTCCTCCACGCAGCAATCAAAGACGGCAAAGAGGTTCTCCTTGAGGGTCAGCTCGGTTCACTTAAAGACACCGACAACGGCATTTACCCCTATGTCACCTCCTCCTCGCCCCTCGCAGGCTTTGCAACCGTCGGCGCAGGCATACCGCCCCATCAGATTAAGCAGATTATCGCAATAACAAAGGCTTATTCTTCCGCTGTCGGTGCGGGTGCATTCGTCAGCGAGATTTTCGGTGATGAGGCTGAAGAACTCAGAAAACGCGGCGGTGACAAGGGTGAGTACGGCGCAACAACCGGCAGACCCCGCAGAGTGGGCTGGTTCGATGCGGTTGCATCCAAATATGGCTGCATGCTGCAGGGCGCGACGGATGTTTGTCTTTCGCTGCTTGATGTTCCAAGCTACCTCGACCGCATTCCGGTATGTGTCGCTTATGAGATTGACGGGGTTAAAACAACAGAGTTCCCGATAACGCCGATGCTTGATAAAGCAAAGCCGGTTTATGAGTACCTTGACGGCTGGAAATGCGACATAACAAAGATAACCGATTACGACCTCCTTCCCGAGAATGCTAAGAAGTATGTCGACTTCATCGAAAAACAGCTCGGATACCCGATAACCTTCATCTCCAATGGCCCGAAACGTGACCAGCTTATCCAAAGAAAGAGCGCAATCACAGTCTGGTAGAATGTTAACAAATAGTTTAATATATCAAGAGGATATAAAATTGTATCAGTGGTAGAATGTAAAGCGGTTGATTGTCAACCGCTTAATTCTTTAACGCAAAATGTATAATGCACAATGCTGAATTGCGGAAAAGTTTTCTAACGAAAACTTATAATAATTGAATTTTCGCAAGAAAATTCTTTCCGCACCTCTTCACTCTTCACTTTTTCACTATTCACTGCCTTTATCACTGCCTTCAAAGGGGGTTCTCCCAATGCTCGACCGCTTCTCACCCGTTATGGGTTCTTTTATTCGCTTCATGTCCCTGCGAAGGTATCACCTGCAGAAGGGGCTGAGCGATTTCGGAATACATTTTGGACAACACCATATCCTGCGGTTTATCGCCGACAACGAGGGCTGCACCCAAAAAGAGGTTGCCGACCTTCACGGTGTGACCGCTGCATCAATGGCACAGTCAACAAAGCGCATGCAGCAGTCAGGACTTATCGAAAAGACCGCAGACTCAGAAAATCTGCGCCAAAATAAACTGCTCATCACCGAAAAAGGTAAAAAGGCTCTAAAAGATGCTGAAAAGCTCATGGATGAGCTTGACAAAAGGTGTTTCGAAGGCTTTAACGATAGTGAGCTTGAAACACTTAAGAACTATTTAGCCCGGATGGCTGACAATATCTATGAGGGCGAAGAAAGGAACACAAATAAAATATGATAAAAAAGCTTTTGCCTTCAATAAAAAATTATGTCTGGCCGACGGTTCTCGCACCGATTACGGTAATGATTGAGGTGCTGCTTGAGGTGTCGCTGCCGCTGCTCGCAGGCAATATAATCACCTATGGTATCGAAAACGGCGATTTAGGTTATGTAACAAGAACGGGACTTATGATGCTTGGAATGGCGTTTTTGTCCTTGATTTTCGGTGCGGCGTCTGGATATTTTGCCGCAGACGCTGGCAGCGGTTTCGCTATGAATACAAGAGGGAGGCTGTTTGATAAAATTCAGCGTTTCTCCTTCGCTAATGTCGACAAATTCTCGACCGGTTCCCTTGTTATGAGGGTGACTCAGGACGTTCAAAACACCCAAAACGCATTCCAGATGACTACGAGAATGCTGTTTCGCGCGCCTCTTATGTTCATCTCGGCGACAATACTTGCAGTAAAGGTCAACGCCAGTCTTTCAATGGTGTTTCTTGTTGTCCTTCCGATTCTTGCGGTTGTAATAACTCTTATTGCTATAAAGGCTTTCCCGCTTTTCAAGCTGATGTTAAAAGCCAACGACGAAATGAACACAACTGTCCAAGAGGGACTTATCTCGATTCGTGTCGTTAAATCCTTTGTCAGGAGCGCATTCGAGAACGAAAAGTTCCGCGCTGCCGCCGATAAAGTCAGACAAGCGACAGTCAAAGCCGAAAGGCTCCTTGTGTCGTTTATGCCGCTTATGCAGATATCGATGTACACCTGCATGCTGCTCATTTACTGGTTCGGCGCGCGTAAAATTGTTGTCGGTGACATGGGTGCAGGCGACCTCGCATCTTTTGTCGGCTATATCAGCCAAATTCTTATGTCGCTGATGATGGTTTCGATGGTGTTTGTTATGCTCGTGCTCTCAAGAACTTCAGCCGGACGAATTGTTGAAGTGCTCGACGAAGAGATTGATCTGTCCGACGAGGACGGCGATGCTTCTCTTGTCGTCGAGGACGGATCGGTTGAATTTAAGAATGTTTATTTCAGCTATTATAAAGACGAGAACAATGTAACTCTCAAAGATGTTAATTTGAAAATTCAGCCGGGTGAAACCATCGGCATTATCGGTGGTACAGGTTCATCAAAAACAACCCTTGTACAGCTAATCCCCAGACTCTATGACACCTTCTCGGGGGAAGTGCTTGTCGGCGGTAAGAATGTTAAAGACTACAAATTCGGAAACCTCAGAGATTCAGTTGCAATGGTGCTTCAGAAGAATGTGCTGTTTTCCGGTACAATAAAAGAAAACCTCAAATGGGGCAATGAAAACGCCACAGATGAGGAAATTGAAGAAGCGTGTAAAAAAGCTCAGGCTTATGATTTTATAAAATCCTTCCCCGACGGCTTTGAAACAGAACTCGGACAGGGCGGTGTCAATGTCTCGGGCGGTCAGAAACAGAGACTTTGTATCGCACGCGCACTGCTGAAAAAGCCTAAGATTATCATCTTTGACGACAGCACTAGCGCGGTTGACGTTGCGACAGACTCAAAGATTCGTGCCGGGCTTCGCGAAGGTATGAAGGGCATGACAACAATAATTATCGCGCAGCGAATCAGCTCCGTCTCAGAAGCTGACAGAATTTTTGTTATCGACGACGGCCATATAAGCGCCTCCGGCACACACGAGGAGCTGCTTGTAAGCAGTGACATATACAAAGAGGTGTATGATTCACAGCAGAAGGGAGACGACCGATGAATTCACAAAAAACTCCGCAAAAAGGATTCGGCGGCCGACCCGGTGGCGGTCATGGCGCAAGGATGGCGGGACCTAAAGCAAAGGATGCAAAGAAGGCATTTTTTAGGCTTATAGGCTATATGGGCAAAAGCAGAAAGGCATTTCTTGTCGTTGTTCTCGGTATGGTGCTCAGCGCAGTCGCAAATGTCGCTTCAACCTATTTTATAAAACCGCTTATTGACGATTTTATCCTTCCGCTTGCAAAACAGCAAAATCCGGACTTTACACAGCTGCTTAAACAGCTTATAATAGTTGGTAGCTTGATGCTTGCGGGTGCGGGCGCGACATTTTTGGCAAACCGCCTTTCGGTCAATATATCCGCTGATGTGCTCTACCGTATTCGCACGGAGATGTACGAGAAGATGCAGAATTTGCCGATAAAGTATTTCGATACAAGAACCCATGGCGAGATAATGAGCCGCTATATGAACGACGCGAACACACTCTCGCAGATGATTTCCACAAGTATTCCACAGCTTATCTCATCCTTCCTTCAGGTAACGGGCGTTTTTGTGCTGATGATTTATTTAAGCTGGCAGCTTACTCTGCTTGTACTTTTGATGTTCGTTCTTTACTTTATTGTTCTGAAGGTTGTAGGCTCAAGAAGCGCGAAGTATTTCAGAGAACAGCAAAAGGAGCTCGGGACGGTCAACGGTTATGTAGAAGAGATGATCGAAGGTCAGAAGGTTGTAAAAGTGTTCAACCACGAGGAGAAAATCCTCGGTGATTTCTCGAAAATCAACGACGGCCTTCGCAAAGCTTCTAAAAACGCGAATGTCTATGCTAATATTCTGATGCCGATAATGGGCAACCTCTCATACCTCCACTACGCCTTGACCGCAACCGTCGGAGCGGTGCTCGCGATAAACGGAAGTCTCAAAATCGGTGCAGTAACCGCTTTTCTCCAGAGTACAAGACAGTTTTCGATGCCGCTGACACAAATTTCCACACAGGCAAATGCTATACTGATGGCGCTTGCTGGTGCGGAACGTATCTTCGAAGTCATTGACTCCGAGCCGGAAACGGACGAAGGATATATCACGCTTGTTAAAGCTTTCGAAAACAAAGACGGTAGCTATAGCGAAGTTGCGGTAGATGGCAAAAAAGCTGTTTGGGTTTGGAAAAATCCTAAGGACAATTCCTACAAAAAGCTTTGCGGTGATGTTGTATTCAAAAATGTCACCTTCGGCTATGAAGAAAACAAAACCGTCCTCAAAAATATATCCCTCTACGCAAAACCCGGTCAGAAAATCGCTTTTGTCGGTTCCACCGGTGCTGGTAAAACCACAATAACCAACCTTCTCAACAGGTTCTACGATATAAACGACGGCGTAATTTTGTATGATGGTATAGACATAAAGAATATTAAAAAGGCAGACCTGCGCCGTTCCCTTGGTATGGTTTTGCAAGACACTCACCTCTTTACAGGCACTGTAAAGGAAAATATCAGGTACGGCAACCTCGAAGCGGACGACAAAACAGTCTATAATGCGGCTGAAATCGCCAACGCTGACAGCTTTATAAAACATCTGCCCGAAGGCTTTGACACACTCCTCACAGGCGACGGTGCAAACCTCAGTCAGGGACAGAGACAGCTTTTATCAATCGCCAGAACAGCGGCTGCGGACCCTCCTGTACTTGTTCTTGACGAGGCAACAAGCTCAATCGACACAAGAACTGAGCTTCTTATCGAAAAGGGCATGAACAAGCTCATGGAAGGCAGAACTGTATTTGTTATCGCCCACAGGCTCTCAACTGTCAGGAACGCTGATGCTATTTTGGTGCTTGAGGCAGGTGAGATCATCGAGCGTGGCGACCACGATGATTTGATCGCACAAAAGGGCAAGTACTATCAGCTCTATAATGGTATGTTTGAGTTGGAATAAAAAATCAGGAGGAATAAGATTGAAAGACAAATCTTTCAATCTCGAAGTTTTTATGAAAGGGATGGTCATATTATGATCAAAGTTGCAGTAATCGGATACGGAAACATCGGAAAAGCGGTACTTGAAGCGATAAAACACAGCGAAGACATAACTGCAGTCGGTATTGTATCGAGAAGCCTTCCGGAAGGCGGAACGGACGGTGTTCGTGTTGTAAGAGATATCAGCGAGTTAGGCAAAGTCGATGTTGCAATACTCAGCACACCCAGCAGAGCCGTTCCCGATCTGGCGGAAAAGCTCCTCTTGTCGGGCATTAACACGGTTGACAGCTACGATATACACAGCTCGATTGCCGATGTAAGAAAAAGGCTTGATAAGGCTGCAAAAAGCGGTGGCTGCGCTTCTGTGCTGTCCGCAGGTTGGGACCCCGGCAGCGACTCAGTCATACGCGCACTCCTTGAAGCGATGATGCCAAGAGGGCTCACATATACCAATTTCGGACCCGGTATGAGTATGGGTCACACGGTTGCGGTCAAGGCGATTAAAGGCGTTAAGAATGCTTTTTCCCTCACCGTGCCAAAGGGTTCGGGTATTCACAGGAGGATGGTTTACATCGAAACCGAGGACGGAGCAGACTTTAACGCCGTTTCTGAAGCGATTAAAAACGATGCGTATTTTGTCCATGATGAAACCCATGTTATTAAGGTTGACAGCGTTGAAGCTCTAAAAGATGTCGGTCACGGAGCGGAGATTGTCAGAAAAGGCGTTTCCGGCGACACCCACAACCAGAACGCAAGATTTACTATGTCGATAAACAACCCTGCGCTTACGGGGCAAATACTTGTTTCCTCAGCAAGAGCTGTTGTTAAACAAGCTCCCGGCTGCTACACAATGATCGAAATAGCGCCGATACATTTCCTTGAAGGAGACGCGGAGGAGATTGTGAGAAGACTTGTGTGATAAAATTCCAGTGATTAAAAATAACCGTTGCAAGGTTGAAACCAAGCAACGGTTTTATTTTCTTTCGCAATTATTCATCAGATGCATAACAACGCTCGTAATGAAAAAGGTATTGCTGTGCCACTCCTGCGTATTCGCCAAAGCTTGACGGGTCAAAGTCTGCATCATAGTGCTTTTCAAGCACTCTTTTTATCCAGACATCCACCGGAAAAGCTCCCAAAAAGCCTAGCCCGAAGAGTGATACACAAGATGAAATCTTTTCACCGACACCCTTTATTCTCATAAGCTCGGCTTTGGCCTGCTCATAGGGCATCATCTTCAAAACCTCAAGCTTTATCTCCCCATCCGCGACCTTTTGCGCCGCGTCTTTTATGTACTTCTCACGGAATCCGCTTCTGATCACCGCAAGGCTTTCAGCTTCCGCAAGAACTCTCGCGTCGGGGAATGTGAAATGACCGCTTTTAGTTTTCTCACCGAAATTCTCGCAAAGTGAGCGGATTATCTTTTTTATTCTTGGAATATTGTTGTTTTGTGATATAATAAAAGAACAGAGCGCCTCCCACGGGTCCTGCTTTAGGATTCTGATGCCCGAACAAGTCCTTGCGGCAACACCGATATGGCTGTCCTCGGAATATGTGCTTACGATTTTTTCATAATCTCGTTCAAGATCAAGAAACGAAATCCAAAAGTTTTTGACTTCATCCATCGTTGTTCCGCTAAACAGCACTTCGCCGTCATCGCTATTTGAAATGCGCGCAAAATGCCCCGATGCACTTGGTGAATCAGTTGCGACACCTTCATATTCGCCGTTTTCGTTTTTATCAAATCGAAAACACTGCCCGCACTCAAATGTTTGTGAAGCTGAAAAAACTCCTGCACCGGAAACCTTTATTTTTTCCTCCACTTGGGTTATTATAAGATTATTCAAATAAATTCCGCCCTAATAAAATTTTAATCGAAAGTAGACAATAAGATGAAAGAGACAATCTACACAATTCCAGTAAATGAAGCGTTCGATTCCGCAGATGACGGTTGCCCCTTTTGTGCGCTTTATAAAAAACTTGAAGCAAATGAGCTTGATCTAATACTCGGCGCTTCAATGATGGAACCCGATATACGCATTGAAACCAATAAAAAGGGCTTTTGCGGAACGCACCTTGATGTGATGTTCACGATGAAGAACCGACTCGGACTCGGACTTATGTTTGAGAGCCATCTCGGAACTCTCGCCGACAGACTGAAAACCGGTGGACTTCTCGCAAAAGATGCGTCGGGAAAATGCCCGGATAATATCGCCGCTTTGGAAAAAAGCTGCTATGTCTGCGACCGCATTGAGTTTTCTCTCTCAAAGATGATTAACACCGCAATAATCCTTTGGCTTAGAGAACCGGAATTCCGGAAAAAGCTTGCCGCACGTAAAATGTTCTGCCTGCCCCACTACCGAACTCTGTTGCAGTCGGCAAAAACGACGATTTCTAAAAAAGATTTTGCCGAATTTGTCAAAGAGCTTGACCGCATCCAGTCCGCATACCTCGCAGAACTAACAGAGGATGTTTCTTGGTTCTGCAAAAAGTTCGACTACCGCTACGATAAGGAGCCTTGGAAAAACTCCAAAGACGCAGTCGAAAGAACGATGAAATACCTTAAAGGAGTGATGAGGTAATCTGTAATAGTGAATACTTGAACTGCTTCACTCTTATCTGCCCCTTTGCTGTAGCCATATCAGCAGCACCGACACATCCGCCGGGGATATACCCGAGATGCGCGAGGCTTGTCCGACACTTGCAGGGCGGTTTTTTGCGAGCTTTTGTGCCGCCTCAATCCTGATTCCCTTAATTTTTGAATAGTCAATATCCGCAGGCAGCTGCTTTGATTCGAGCTTTTTGAATTGCTCAATCTGGGCAAGCTGCTTTTTTATATACCCCTCGTACTTTATCTCGATTTCTGCTTTGTTTCTAATATACTCCGGCACATCCCCGCGGCCTTTGTCAAGCTCCCCGAGCGCTTCGTATGTTATTCCCGGTCGTTTCAGCGCTTCGGCAATTTTGATTCCGCCACTTGGTTCTTCAAATCCCGCATCGGTGAACACCTTTTTTAGCCCTTCCGACAGCGGCAGCGTCTGCCGCCGCAACCTCTCGACTTCAGCTTCAAGCGCATTTTTATCGGCAAGGAAGCGGCTGTATCTTTCATCGTCAATAAGTCCGGCATACCTGCCCTTTTCGATAAGCCTCTCTTCCGCATTGTCCTGCCTTAAGACAAGCCTGTATTCGCTTCGGGATGTCATCATTCTATACGGTTCGTTTGTGCCCTTGATGACAATATCATCAATGAGCGTGCCTATATAGCCCTCGGAGCGGTCGATTATCATCGGCTCCCTACCCTGAAGCTTCAGTGCGGCATTGATTCCGGCCACAAGTCCCTGCGCGGCGGCTTCTTCATAACCTGATGTTCCGTTGAACTGTCCAGCACCATAGAGCCCCTTGATTTCCTTAAACTCAAGTGTCGGATATAGCTGTGTCGGGTCGCAGCAGTCGTATTCGATCGCGTAAGCAGTTCGCATTACAACAGCGTTTTCAAGACCCTTTATGCTCTTTATTATCTGCATCTGCACTTCCTCGGGCATGGATGAGCTAAGCCCTTGGATGTACATTTCCTTTGTGTTCTCGCCCATCGGCTCAATAAACAGCTGATGGCGCTCCTTGTCGGCAAAGCGGGTGACCTTGTCCTCGATAGAAGGGCAATATCTTGCTCCGACACCTTCGATAATTCCCGAAAACAGCGGTGAGCGGTGGAGGTTATCTTTTATTATCTGATGTGTTTTTTCGTTTGTATAAGTTACAAAGCAGTCGTTTTTATTGACACCGTATTCTTTTGAAGAAAAAAGTACAGCCCTTTCGTCTCCGGGCTGGCGTTCCATAACCGAATAGTCGATGCTGTCGGAGTGGACTCTCGGAGGTGTACCGGTTTTGAACCTCTGCATTTTAACACCTGCGCTCAAGAGACTTTTTGTTAGCTCCGTCGCTGCGACAGTGTTGTCCGGACCTGCCGAATAGACGCATTCGCCGATTATTATCCTGCCGCCAAGGGATGTTCCGGTAGTGACAATAACAGCATCGCACTCGTAAAACGCTCCTGTTTTGGTGACAACGCCGCGAACTTTGCCGTTCTCGGTCTTGACTTCAACGACCTCGGCCTGAGAGAGAAGTAGATTAGGACAGCTCTCAAGCTCATGTCTCATAAGCTCCCTATAACGAACCCTGTCAGCCTGCATACGCAGTGAATGAACCGCAGGGCCTTTGCTGACATTGAGCATCCTGCTCTGGAGCATCGCGCCGTCAGCAATCTTGCCCATCGTGCCGCCAAGTGCGTCAATTTCAAAGACGATATGCCCCTTGCCCGTCCCTCCAATTGAAGGATTGCATGGCAAATTCGCCACGAGGTCCATCGTGAGGGTGAACAAAACTGTCCTGAACCCCATCCTCGCAGCAGCAAGGGCTGCCTCGCATCCGGCATGTCCCGCACCGATGACTGCTATATTGTAATTTTTGTTGGTGTATGTAATCATGGCTCAACTTTCAATTATTCCTATTATAACTTGCAAAGCTCTCAAAATCAACGTTTTCTGCCTGTTATTATTTACCTACGCAAAACTTCGAGAAGATTTCGTTTACAATCTGCTCCGAGGCGACTCTTGCGTCGACTTCATCAAGTGCTGCGACTGCGTTTTCGATGTCAAGCGATGCGATGTCCTGGGTGTAGAGCGACAGCGATTCAAGAGCGGAGGCGATAAATCCCCTCGCCTTCAAAAGTGCGGCATTCTGTCTCGCGCTTGTGACGATTTCGCCCTCGGAAACACGGTTTCTCTTGCCGCAGATTTCTTCAATCTCCATCTGCAGTCTTTCCGCGCCTTCTCCGGTTTTTGCTGAAATTTTGACAACCCCCTTAAACTTTTCCCTAAGCTCTGCTAAAAGTTCGCTGTTCGGCTCTAATATATCCGTTTTGTTGACAATCGCAACCGTGTCCTCTCTCCTGTCGGCAAGGAGCATCATTAGTTCCCTGTCCTCGCTCGACGGTGGCATACTGCCGTCAAAAACAGCAAGCAGCACTTCCGCATCGGATATCTTTTTCTTTGATTTATTTATTCCGATCTCTTCGACTATGCTGTCTGTTCCAGTTTGTCTTATTCCTGCGGTGTCTGAAAGTCTAAGCAGCACACCGCCAAAATTTACTTGTTCGGTGACAATATCTCTTGTCGTTCCTGCGATATCCGTCACAATCGCGCGATCCTCGCCGCAGAGCATATTCAAAAGGCTCGACTTGCCTGTATTGGGTTTGCCGACAATTGCGGTGTCGACCCCTTCGCTGATGGCTTTTCCGTAGCGGTGGGTGGAAATTAGCTCGTCAAGGCGGTAAAGGATCGAATTCAGCTCTTTTCTCATCTCTTCAACGCTCACATCCGTCATATCCTCGTCGGGATAGTCGATAAAAGCGTAAACAGAAGCTGCTAAAAACACAAGCCTGTCAGACAGCGCCTTAACCGCTTTACCCAAAGAACCCTTTGACTGGGCAAGGCTTACGGATATATATTTGTCGGTCTTCGCATCGATTAAGCCGCCGATTGCTTCCGCTTCACTCAGCGACAGCTTTCCGTTGAGAAACGCTCTCTTTGTGAATTCACCTGCTCCCGCAGGATGCGCTCCGGCGGCAAATACCGCTTCAAGCACACGCTTTGTTATCAGCACACCTCCATGGCATGAGATTTCCACAGTGTCCTCACCCGTAAAAGACCTCGGAGCTTTGAAAACGACCGCAATTCCATCGTCAATTTGTGTCTTTCCGCAAAAAATGCCGCCGTAAACAGCCCTGTCAGCTTCGGTTTCGGAGAGCGGCTTTTTGTTTGCAGGCAAAAACACACGGTCTGCGATCTCGGTCGCCGCATCACCGCTTATTCTTATAACCGCTATTCCGCCTTTTCCTACCGGAGTTGATATTGCTGCAACAGTGCTCATGTTTTCCCTTTCTATGGGTAAATATATAAATTAATTTACATTATTGACACTTTGTTTTAATATGGTATATTATAGTTATGGACAGTAAATTTTTACATAAGAGGAGGCATTATTATGTTAAAAAACAAAACATTCTCGTTTTTTGTTTTAATTGCAATTGTCATTCTGTTTTCAATAGTTTTAATCTTTTTTTTAGCATCGAAAAAACCTTTACCCGATAACCCGGAGAGCGAACCTGACAATGCCACAAGTTCGGTAATTGAAGAAAGCGCCAAGGAAAGCATACCGGAAGAAAGTTTAGAAGAAAGTATACCCGAAGAATCTTTGGTTTCAGATGTTTCAGAAGAACTGTCGGATAGAATTGTTTTAAGCGAGGTTGATGGTAGCTTTTACATCAATTTTAAAGACGGAAACGATGTAGAAATAATCTATCCAAATTTTCCGGTAGCTGCCAGTCCAGAATACAAAAGTTTTGATGAGTTTAAAACAAAACTGAAAAAACTCGATTTTAACAAAGATGAAATTTATACAATTAAAGCTTCTTTTGAAAAATCCAAAAACGGTATACTTTTTATTAACCCTGATAAAATCTATTATCCAAAGTGTTTATCTGACGAATTTTCTTTTAGAAATATATCTTTAGGGTCAGGCTGGTATTCTTTTCGTTATTTATCAAATGATCAAAAACTGATTGATATTTTTTACTCCGATAAAAATGAGACCCATTTTGAATCCCTCGAAGAAAAAATAAAAAGAGTGACAAGCAGCAAACCTAAAAAGACCAAAACTACCGAAGAATTTGAAGGATATCAAAAGATCGTTTATTCTTTTACATCCGAAACCGGAATTAAGTTTGTTCATAAATTTTGGACCTATAAAATTAACGAAACTGAATATGTCGTTGAAGAACAATATGTTTCCCCTTCACCAAGCTCTGAGCCTGATTTTAATGAAGGTTCGTTTTATGTTTCTGTTGATAATATAGATTATAATATCTATATTTATTCTAAGGTCCATGTTGATCCGGAATTTTTGTCGGGACTTATTTTAGACCAACAATAATTCTCATAGTAAAAACAAAAAGCACCGCAGAAGCTCATAAAAGTCATCTGTTCTAAATTCCACCGTTTTCGGGTCGGAAGAAAGTTTTGCGCCCGGGTAGAATGATTTTCTATATGCTGCGACATGGTCTTTATATGTGAGTTCCGCAAAGAATTGCTGCGGCAGTTTTTTCACGCTCTCGCGCACTTTGTTGGCTTTAAAATCTGAAAAAGCTTCGTTTGCTTTTTCCTCGATTAAGGCGACGGCATCGTCGGGGTTAAGAGAAAAAGAAGCACCGCCGAAACCTCTGCTTAAAGCTGCTGTTTTTATGTATGGTAAATCGTTCTTCGCCTTCTCGCAAAGCTCCTCATCTCCTGTCAGCATCACACTCGGAACGCCGAAATAAGAAGCTGTCATTGAGTTTATATCGAATTCACTTACCGGCTCTCCGTTTATTTTTACAAGAAACATCTTTGTTGACATAGTGTGGGAAAGCGGGTTTCCACCGCTTCCTGCTTTTGAATGGCATCCGGTAAAGGCTGCCGCATCAAAGCTGCTGTCTATTCCCGACATCATCACCAGCGGGTCGCCGCTCCAGCCGCGTATTAGCTTTGTTCCGCGGGGCAGAAGGTTTGGAATCAAATTCCGCGCGCTGTCGTGAGCATCTTTTACTACAACCTCAGAAAAACCATTATTAAGAGCCGCACGACAAACTGCGGCTACTTCTTTTGTCATTTGAGTTATAAAAAAATCTGTGTAGGGCGTTCCGATATTGGTTTCCTGCCAGTCGCAAATTCCGCAAGTGCCTTCGATATCTGCTGAAATAAATAGTTTCATAAACGCCTCCGAATTGTAATTTTTCTCTCTGTGTAAAACTTTTAGTTTTCCACAGCTTTTTCAAAAGGAAATCCAAAGCATAAAAATTCTTTTTGGGTTGCCGTTTTTAAAAAGTTCGAGTTATCCACAGAATACACACGCTCTACTACTAATACTACTAACTCTATATACTATTATATAGCAGCGTATTTGGTTTTTTAGAAAAATCAAAGTCCACAGGGTTTTCCCTGTGTAAAGCTGTGGATTGTGTGGATAACTCTGTGGATAACTGTATTTGTGACCAAAAAACAACAATAGACTTGTAATTTACTTTGATCGGATGGTTAACAATCTATTAAGGTGGGAATTAATGACAGCCGCCACCGCATCCGCTGCATCCGCCGCTTCCGCATGAATGAGGCTCTTCTCCAGTCACACTACGCATAATTTCATCGTTGACAAGGTTGAGAAGCTCGTTGATTTTGTTTTCTGAGTCCTGAAGTGCAAGATAAGTTTTGTTATCATAAATTTCGTTACGCTTTTCATCTGCAGATGCTTCAAGGTCAGCGAGGTGTTTCTCATCAGCGTTTTCCTTATTAGCTTCTGTTTCAAGTTTCTGCTGAAGTGCGTTGTATTCGCTGATTTTGGTCATCAGCGCCATATCATTGTAATAAGCGTTTTTTGCTTGACGATATTTGAGTATTTCCGGATCAGCTTCAATAGCCTTTCCGAGTTCTAAGACAAGGTCTGTAATTTTTTTGTTCATTTTGGTTCTTCCTTTCGGTTATGTTATATAAATTATACCCTTATTAAGGTAAATCATTATAGTTTAATTATATATTATTAGCGATTCTATAAATGTAACCAAGTCACAAAAGTTTGCCGTTAAGTGAAGCTCTGAATGCTTCTGTTATCTCAACATCGGCAAATTCTCCAACTTTTATCTGGTTTTCTGGATTTTGGAACCTGATTAGCTTATTCTGACTGCTTTTTCCGCCGGAAAAACCTTCGTTGTCAGCTTCAGTGTCGCATAAAACCCTTTCGGTCTTGCCAACAAGGAGAGAGTTTCTCTTTTCAGATAGGCTGTTTGTCAGCTTTGTCAGCTTCTCAAAACGGCGGATTTTTTCGTCATGAGAAATCTGGTCGTCAAAATTTGCCGCAGGTGTCCCCTTCCTCGGTGAAAAAACAAAAGAAAACAGTGTATCAAATTCAACCGCTCTGACGACTTCGAGAGTTTCTTCAAATTCCTCCGCTGTTTCTCCCGGAAAACCGCAGATGACATCGGTCGTTATTGCACAGTCGGGTGAGGCTTGCCTGATTTTAAGCGCTCTTTCAAGGTATTTTTCCTTTGTGTAGCGGCGATTCATCAGCTTTAAGATCCTGTCGCTTCCAGCCTGGAACGGAAGGTGAAAATGTTTTGCCATTTTCGGATGGTTCATCAGCTCGATTAATTCGTCAGATGCATCCTTTGGGTGGGAAGTCATAAAGCGCAGTCTAAAATCTCCGTCAAGGGACAAAAGGTTTTCAAGCAGCTTTACAAAACCACCGTTTTCTCCACTGTACGAGTTGACATTCTGCCCGAGCAGCGTAATCTCTTTGCATCCGCCGTCTAGGAGTGTTTTGACTTCTTCGATTATTGCCGCCTCGCTCCTTGATCTCTCATGCCCTCTAACTCTCGGAACAACGCAGTAGGTGCAGAAATTGTTGCAGCCGTACATAATCGGAACCCAAACTTTGAAGGGCGATTTACGAAGTACAGGCATATTTTCTTCGATAACACCAAGTTCGGAATGGGGAAGAGCTGAAACTCCGTAAATTCGCCTTTGTTCGGAAATAACCCGCCAGAGAACCTCCGGCAGTTTATGTATGCTGTCAGTTCCGAGCATAAAATCGACATATGGGTAGCTCTTTTTTATCTGGTCGAAGCGGTGTTTTTCCTGAACCATACATCCGCAAATTCCCAAGATAAGCTCCGGATTTGTCTCTTTGAGTTTTTTAAGTCGGCCAGTGTTTGAGAGCGCTTTCAGTTCCGCATGTTCTCTGATTGCACAGGTATTTATTATAATAAGTCCCGCAACAGAAATTTCATCAGAACTCATCGACCCGGCTGGGTTTGTGTCAAAGCCCATAAGAGAGCAAAGACCCGCGATGCGTTCGCTGTCAGCTTCGTTTTGCTGACATCCGAAGGTGATTATTTCAGCCGATGAGGAAGTTCGATGAGAAAGTGCATTTTTGACAAGTGAAGAATACTTCGCCTGTTCTATTTCATTTGTAAAATCTATAATATTCGCCATTTACTTTGCCTTTGAAAATTTTTAGTATATTTAATTTTAGTTCACTGAACTGTATACTTTCCGTTTTCAACAAAAATCCTATTGTCAACGGGTGTTGGTATATCCTCGCAGGCGGTGATAATGACCTGTTTGCCGACAAGGTTTCCAAGGATAAACGAGCGTCTTCCGACATCGAGTTCGCTTAGAATGTCGTCGAGCAAAAACACCGGATATTCGCCTGTGTAAAACTTTGAGAGTTCCCCTTCGGCAAGTTTCAGCGACAGCACCGCGCTCCGCTGCTGACCTTGTGAGCAGAAAAGCCTAGCGTCTCGGGCATTAATCTGCGTTTCAAAGTCATCTTTGTGAGAGCCGACGAGCGAAACTCCGCATTTTAACTCCGCTGCAGTTTTTGCTTTATAAAGCGAAAGATAGGCTTTTTCTGATTCTTCTTCGCTTGTGATTGTCGAACAAATCGGGGAGATATATCTGAGAGTTAGCTGTTCCGTTCCGCTTGACATCTCTGAGTGAATTTCTTCCGCCGATTTACCAAGCCTTGAGAGGTATCTGTAGCGGCGCACACTGATTTGCGCTCCAAGATAGGCAAGACGTTCGTTGTACACCTCCAGAAGTTGGGGAGAAGCTTCAAAAGAACGAAGCAGCGCATTTTTCTGGAGTAGAACACGGTTGTATTCATTAAGCAGCGCGACATATTTCGGCGCATTTTGGCAGATTGCAATATCGAGAAACCGTCTTCTTCTTTCGGGTGAGCCTTTTACAAGGCTGAGATGGTCGGGAGTGAAAACAACTGCGCGGAATTTTCCGAGATACTCCGAAAGGCGGCTGATTTTGATACCGTCGCGGAACATCTCCTTTTTTCTGCGCCTTGAAAGGGAAGCGGCAAGTGTATGAGTGCCTTCAGCACCGCTGAAAGCTATCTCAATTTTCGCATCCTGTTCCCCGAAGCGGATCATATCTCTTTCCTTACAGGAGCGGAAGGATTTTCCGGCAGCAAAAAAGAACACCGCTTCAAGGATGTTTGTCTTCCCGGCAGCATTTTTTCCGCAGATGACGTTAACTCCTTCGGAAAAAGGCAGGGTTGCGGTGTCGTTATTTCTGAAATTGTAGAAGGAAACAGAATTAAGAAGCATATCCCACCAATAAAATATATTATCAGCTTAGTATATATTAATTTTGATGGATTTTCAACATTGAATATGTTAAAATAGAACAGCAAAAAAAACGTAGGGGTTTTGGTGATGATAAAAGAAAAATTGAAGCGGTATTATATTACTGCCTATAGGTTTCTAACTGTTGTTTTGATGAGCGTACTTATGTCTAATTTGCTTTATTTTTTGCCGATTTATTCAAATCTTTTGGAGTTCACGGAAGAAGACATTTATGTAAAGGCTCCGTTTTTAATTTCCATTTTCTTAATGGTTCCGTTTTTTTATTCACTTGTAAGGCAAACGGTTATTTATAATGAGCCAATACATGACCTTTATATTGAATCAGGTGAAAAAAACACCTTAAAAGAGAACTTTCGTTTCATTTTTAAGAAAAGAGAGATATGGTTAAAAGCATTCATTTTCGTCGTTATTTATATGATTTTACCTCTAAAATGGACTTTCAGATCTCTCGATGTTCTATTTCAAACGGAAAAATTAAAAGCTTTGGCGGTCCTTTTTCCTGTTCTTTTTATTCTTTACATATTAGCTCATCTTTCCGCAATAAGATTTTGGCAAAAAGATAAATACAACCTTCCCGAAGACAACAAAAAAGCGTATTCAAGAGGGACAACATTTGTTTTTATCATCTATGCCACCGCTGTAATTTTACTTAATATTTTAGTCTCCGCACTTGTTTCTTTAACTCCAGTTTTCGAGGAACTTTTGAAACTTGTTCTAAATCCTGCAGTTTTAGTCATTGTTTTTATTTTGGTAGTTTTTCCACCTGTAATCAGGCTGCTTCGGGCGTCATCAAAACGTAAAGCATGTATAAAAAGACTCAGAGAGATATGCGAAGAAAAAGGATACCAGCTTTCAGAAATTAATGATAGCTTTAAAAACCTTATTAAAATTAAAAAAGGCGAGAGTTTTACTGTTACAGTGGGGGATAAATGCTATTCTTGTAAATTTATCAGTGCAAAGCGAAAAAATACACCACTCGCAATCTACTCGAATGGAATTTGCGCTTTTATTTATTCGATAACTCTTTTTAAAATAAGACTTTTTCAGTTCTCCAGAAAATATCACTTTGGCTATGAATCCGAACACAAAAAAATTCTTATATTAAACCCTGCGCCAAAAAGCGTGTTAACCAATAACGGCAATGGAAGCTATCAGATTGATAACGGCGAAATTGTAGGAAAATATAAAGTTTATACAGCAACAGCATTTATGAATGCATTAGACCGAAAAGTGTTAGACAAATAGAAAAAAACACAAGCAAAGGAGGCTCCTTTTGAAGGGGCCTCCTTTACTACGAGTCCTGGTTTTATATCAGCTGATATTTAAAGCAAAATTCTGCCGCACCTCTACTACTCTTCATATATTAATTGCCTTTTCCACAGCGTTCTGTTGAATTCCACACCCAAAACCCTGTGGACTTTGATTTTCCTGAAAAACCAAATACGCTGCTATATAATAGTATATAGAGTTAGTAGTATTAGTAGTAGGGCATGTGCATTCTGTGGAAAAGGCAAATTCGCTTTATTGGGTAATGAAAAAAGGCTAAAAATTTCTTTGGATTTCCTTTTGAAAAAGCTGTGGAAAAGAAAAAGATTTGCACACTTGGTCTTTTAGAAGCATTTTGTTTTAAATAAGGTGCGTCTTTTATTAAGCTTTATCAGTGTCCGAAATCAACCTTTCTGCATCGGCGCAAAGCTCTTGGGCCGCTTCCGCTGATACTGACTGTGCAAAAAGTCTAAAACCTGTATCGGATGGCACAATTATTACGCTGCCTTTGTCAAGTTCAAGCCGTACTCCATCATTTTGGGGTGCGGCTTTCTTATCGCATACCTTGCGCATTAAAGCGGCAATTTTTTCGCCGTCATATTCAAGTTCTCTTTCAGCTGTTTGGAACTCACGGAGTGAACCGGACAATATTTCCGTAAGGTTTTCTGGTTTTACTCCAAGTTTCGCAGATGCACAGCAGAGAACAGAGCATAACATAAAACCGTCCCTCATCCAAGGCTGCTTTGACGCCAGTTCTCTCGCTTCTGCGTCCGAAGAATCAGACGGAGAAGGTGAATAGAACAAAACCTCAGCCGGGAGAGAGCGTATATAGTCTGCAACGGAGTCGGGAGAAACATAGGGAAGTGCAAATTTTTTTGTTTCATCTTTTTGAAAGACCGCTGCTGCCACTGCTACACTGTGCCAAAAATCGAGCTTATAAAACATGGGTTTTGAATGACCTGAAATATCTTCAATTATATCGATTCCGGTTTTTTCATTGGCGACTTCAATCTTTGCACCGCAAGCGGCGAGCAGTTTTGCAAAGAAAGGCGGAGTGCGTGAACTGACAACGAGAGACAACTTCGATAGATCACCGCAAAGTCTAATAAGAAGAGTATAATATGAAATTTCTGCATCAAAAAAGGTTTGTTTTCCAGAAGTCTTTGGTGGTTTACGGTCGAGAAATTCAGCTGTTAGCTTTCTTTCTACGCTTCTTTCAGGAGGTAGCCCAAGGGAATCGAATAGCGATATAAAAACATTTTCACCACTCGTTACAATATGAGCAATACCACCGAGGGCGGCGGAAAGAACCGCGGCTGATGCTTGCCCTACTGTACCCTCACCACATGTCACACAGTGCGCGCCGCTTTCTCTGATTCCGCAGGAAAAAGCTTCTGCAAGAAGGGCGGCGTGGAGGCCAAAAGAGATGCCGACGGGTGCATTTTTTCCAAAAACCGTACCGAAGGCGCGCCCGAGCCTCAGGCAAAAAGCGCAGTCTATTGTCGCTGACTTTCCGCTTAGCTTTCCTTCCGAGATACTTCCGCTTTCACCACTGTAAAACATACTGCTACCCGTCCTTATCTTTTTATTTACCCCGATTATTGTACCCGGCGACAGTACAACACCGTCACCAAGCACAGAAAAAGCACCGATAACGCATCCGGCAGGAATGACACAACCTCTGCCGATACGAGCGCCTTCACAGATTATGCTCTCGTCGATTGTTGTTCCACCGCCTACGAGGACATTTTTGTGTATTATACTTTTTGTAACAGTCGCATTTTCGCCTTGAAAATCATTGAAAACAGTGCTTTGTGCGCCGTTTAGTTTTATCTTTCCGCTGAGTGCGTCGAAATTGCAGCGGTAATATGCCCCAAGATCGCCTATGTCGCACCAATAACCGTCACAAACGAAAGCGGCAATTTTTTCGCCGTTTTTCTGCATTTTATGGAATATATCTTTTGCAAAATCATATTGTACCCCTACGGGAACGCGTTCAAGCAGAGTTTTTTCGATAATGTAAACCCCGGTGCTGACTGTGTCCGTCAGTGCTTGCCGTCTTGAAGGCTTTTCCACAAAACGCAAAACATAGCCGTCTTCCGTCATAACACCGCCGTATTCAAGGGGTGAGGTGACACGGGAGAGCAGAATTGTCGCTTCAGCGCCGCTTTTTTTGTGGTATTCGATTGCCGTAGTCAGGTTAAAATCGCATACTGCGTCGCCGCTGATAACAACAAAACTCTCATCAAGCGCATCAGCGGCATTTTTTACACATCCCGCAGTACCGAGCGGTTTATCTTCAGTAAAAAAACTGACCGAAACTTTGTCATGCTTTATCGCCATTATCTGTTCCGCTTTATATGCGACGGCAGCAGCGGCTTTATTTATTCCGTGCTTTGCGAGCAGGTCGAGGATATGTTCATATGCGCTCTTAGCAAGGACGGGAGCGAGGGGTTTTGGAAAAAACTCAGTCAGCGGGCGCAGTCTTGTGCCAAAACCACCTGCAAGAATAATCGCACCAGATTTCATATACTTTTATTCCTTCGTTTATTTTCTTTGGCATTAACTATTATTAGTAATAGGGCGGCGATTATTCTATTTGATTCAATTTGGATAAGATTGTAAACAAATTATAAAATGATTAGAACTGCCCCGTTCTTGTTTGACAAAGCAGAGCGCAGGATGTATAATCTAAGATAAAATAACGGCATCTCTGTCCGGCCAAAAAAAGGAAATGGTTATTCGCGTATGCAGTATTGTGATAAGCGCCTTAGAAACTTTTTAATTGCTTCTACGATAGTGATTTTAGTTTTTTCTTTTGTTAGGATTTCTCTTGTAAAAAGCAATGTAACGCTGCCCTCCGGCACTAATCCTGTCTATACGGTGGCGAACAATGCCAGCACGCAGACTTTTTCGGTAGCTGTGCTTGTAATCATCGGTGTTTTTGCGGCTTATGCTCTTTTTGCAACGAAGAAAAGCTGTGCTGTTTGTGCAAGTTATGATGACTCGCCGACGATTTTCTTTGCGGCGCTCATTGGTTTTATGGGCATTTCAACCGCCGGTCTTTATTCTTACCACTACATATCAAACAAACTTAAAGCTTCCGCGATTGATATTGCGGTTCTTTCAGCATTGATTTTATCCTCGGTTTACTATTTCTATACCTCCTCTCGGGCAAAAAAGCAGGGCAGCGGTATTTATATCGCCCTTAGCTTTTTCCCGGTTATATATTCCGCGCTTCGTGTTATGGAAGTTTTCATTCCCGCAAGAGAGAGCGCGGCAGATTCTACGATTTTATTCCGCCTTTTCGGACTCGCATTTACAATGCTGTTCTTTGTCAGCGAACTCAAAACCGTAAACGGTGTCGTTGACCGCAGAGCGACGGTGTTCTTCGGACTTACAGCGGTTTTTCTAAACCTTTTGTTCCAAATTCCTGATATTGCACTTTCAGCGTTTTGGCTTTTAGGCTTTTCTATGAAGTCTATTTTAACCGCAATCGATTTGTTTATCTCTCTTTATATCCTCGCAAGGCTTTTTGCGCTTGTGGAGATATCCGAGGGGCAAGGAGCAAGGAAAGCCCTTATAAATAACGAATAACGAAGATGTTTTCATAAAAAAAGAAAGGTAACGGTATATAAAAATATGCTGCCGAAAAAAGCTATGCTTTCAAGAACACCGCCCATGGGCTGGAACTCATGGAACACATTTGGTTCAAACATCAACGAGGAGCTCATCAGAAATACTGCTGACAATATGGTTGCCAAAGGTTTTCTGGAAGCTGGTTACAACTACCTTGTCATCGACGATTGCTGGAGTGAGATGAAGAGGGATGAGAATGGAAGACTTGCCGCAAGCAAGGAAAAATTTCCAGACGGAATGAAGGCCGTTGCAGATTATGTCCATTCAAAAGGCCTCAAATTCGGTATGTATTCCTGCTGCGGAACAAGAACCTGCGCCGGTTACCCGGGCAGCTTTGAGTATGAGTACATAGATGCAGAAACTTTCGCATCATGGGGAATCGATTTTCTCAAATATGACTACTGCTTAAGACCGACGATTTCAGACGGTAAACACCTTTACAGAAAGATGGCTATGGCTCTGCGCAGGGCCGGGCGGGATATACTTTTCTCCGCTTGCAACTGGGGCGCTGACAATGTTTACGACTGGATACGCTCAAGCGGCGCCCATATGTTCCGTTCGACCGGAGATATTGTCGATAATTGGGACTCAATAAAGAACCTTTATCGTTCACAGATGGAAAAGGGACCATATAGCGGACCCGGATGTTTCAACGATATGGACATGCTTGTTGTCGGTATGTACGGCAAGGGTAATGTCGGCTTCGGCGGATGCTCAGAAGAAGAATATCGCACTCATTTCGCGCTCTGGTGTATGTTCAATTCCCCTCTTATGATCGGCTGTGATATCAACAATATCAGTGACAGCGCAAAAGAACTGCTCCAGAACAAAGACCTCATTTCCATAAACCAAGACCCCGAAGGCAGACAGCCTTATCTTGCAAACAACACAAACGGCGACCGCCACACTTGGATAAAACCCATGGCAAACGGCGAGTATGCAATCGGCTATTTTAACCTCAGCGACAACAGAACCGACGTACTCCTTCACTTCTGGGATATCGGTGTGCCCTCACTTTCAGGTTATGGCGTTGAGCTTTATGACTGTTTCAAGCATGAGGTCATAGGCGTATTCAAGGATTTTTACAATCCCATCATAGAAGCTCACGGATGTGCTATCTACAAAGCGAAGGTTGTAAAGCTGTAAAATGTCTTTCAACAGTTGTTTTAACTGCGGCGCGTCCCTTTCAAACGATGAGATCGGAATATACAAAAAAGCAGTCAACAGAGGCGCAGTGCAATTTCTGTGCCTCGACTGCCTTGCAAAAAAACTGTACTGCTCAAGAGAGATGCTGCTTGAAAAGATTGAGCATTTTAGGAAGAGCGGATGCGTGTTGTTCAAGTAATAAGTAAAAAACTCCGAAGGATTATTGAATGAATATAAATGTAATGCCGGTCATGGAAGCGGTTGTGACGCTTTTTGTTGTAATGATTGTCGGAATAATCGGACGAATTACCGGAATCCTAAACCCGAAAACAACAAAAAGCCTTTCCGAAGTTCTTGTAAAGATCACCCAGCCGATGCTGATAATCGCATCCTTACAAATCGACTTCACAAAAGAAAAGCTAAGTACCGGACTTTGGCTTATCCTCATATCGGGCATAACTCATATCGCCATCACCGTTTTCGCCTCATTTTTGTACCGCAAGCACCCGCAAAGGCAGCGCAAGGTTTACATAATGGGGACAGTTTTCGGTAACTGCGCCTTTATGGGCTTTCCGATTCTTATAGCGATGTTCCCGGCGGATGGTTTATTCTATGGCGCGTTTTACACCTTCTTCTTCAACTTCTATCTTTGGACCTACGGCACATTCATACTCGCAAAAGGCAGTTCCAAACAGTACAACCCGCTGAAATCACTGCTTAATGTCGGAACAATTTCATGCGTTATCAGCTTTTTGATGTTTGTTTTCCAAATTCGCCTGCCCGCTCCGGTCTTAAATGCAGTTACGGATATCGGAAGCATGACTTTCCCGCTTGCGATGCTGATTGTCGGAGCACTTATAGGCGGACTCGGTATCAAAAATATGTTTTCCGGTCAGGACGGGTATTTTTATTCCATCGTAAAACTGCTTCTGCTTCCTGCAATAACACTTTTGATATGCGTAATCTTCAGGCTTGATAAAGGCTTAACTCTGCTTCTCGTTGCGATGACTTCAGTACCGAGTGCGGCAAACAATGCAATTTTTGCGGAGCTGTACAATGCCGACGCACCTCTTGGAGCGAAGCTTGTTGGTCTTTCAACACTGTTTTCCGTTGCGACAATACCGCTGATGCTGCTTTTGACGACATGGATACTTTCGTTAACGTAAGAAAAGTATAGGAGCAAATAGAATGTTCGGATTTATCCTTTGGTTTGGTATAATTGGTTCGATTCCGCTTATTCTTTGCTCTATTTTTCTTTATCCAAAAATAAAAGCAAACAAAATCATATCAAAGACAAAACCTCTACTATATGTTCTTCTTTGTCTTGCGATATATTCCGCACTTGCGCTGATCTATTTAGGCGGGATTATCATTGGAATAAACCCTGACGACCTCTCGATTTTGTTTATTTTTATAATGGCTATTTTTTGCTTTCTCCAAAGAAAGTTTCTGCCGTCTCCAAAAAAGCTATGGCTTTATCTGTTGCCGTATGCAGGTATCTCCGCAGTTTACCTTATTTACTGGATACGCTGTGCTACTATTTACGGCATCTGCGACTCCTTGGGTTGGATGAGCTATGCGCTGGACGCAATGCCCTTTGGCGCGGCATTTATCGGGCTTTTGGGAATGGAGGGAATTGGCTGGATTCATGCACTGACTGCGGCTTTGCCCCTTGCATCTGCATTCGTCGGCAAAGGAATTGCGGACTACTTTTCTGAAAGAAGCGCAGAAAATAAAATTAAGTGACTTAAATCGACATAAAAACATGTTGACTTGCACCAAGCTTTATTGTATAATTATCTCAATCTTAACAGATTTTATAAATTAATTTACAAAAAACAAATTTCACGCACCAAAAGACACATGCACGAAGAAAGGATTGAAATATTCTCATGTTCAAGAAAACAGTTTCATTACTTCTTATGGCAGCTTTGGCGATTATGACAATGACCGCTTGTAAGCCGGCTCCCAAGAAAGTTACAGTCAGCGTAAAAGTTGTCGGGCATAACAGCGCGGTTTTGTTTGAAGGCAGCGCAATTGCTACACAAAATATTGGTCCTGATGGCCAGAACCCTGTTATCGCCGACCTTCTCGTAGGACTTAATGATAGCGAAGCTATCTCAAATCTAAAAATGAACGATAATAACACATCGATTGAACAAATCGGTGATTTTAAAAACCAGGAGGACGCATCAGCAACCGGAGTTTTCTTCTGGACATATTCCATTAACGGCGCTGAACAGGTTGACGACACAACCGATCTTGTTGATCCCTCAGTAGACCAAATTAAAGAAGGCGACCAGATTATTATCCACTACAGCTGGATGAAATACGCTGATGAAAGCAAAAAATAGAAAAGGATAAATCGATATGGAAAAGTTCTCGATAAGATTAAAACAGATTGCTGACGTTCAGGAATTTGCGAAAATAGCTACAGCTATGCCTTATTCCATCGACCTCCACTCCGGCAGATACATAGTTGACGGTAAGTCGATTATGGGTATATTCAGCCTTGATTTAGCACAAAAAATTGAAATTGTTGCTCACACCGACGACGCTTCGGAACTCAAGTCTGCTCTCTCGAAGTTCTTGGCAGAATAACACTTTACTAAATTTAATCAGACGCAATCCGCAGCCGAAGAGTAAACTTCGACTGCGGACTGTTTCGCCTTTATATAAATAGGATTAGTTTCAAAATATAATGAATTTTTATCTAAAATCTTGTGAAAACCTATAATAACTCTTGAAACTAAAACAATTTTATGATATTATTATAATGTTGTATTGCGGTTAGATATTCTCGCATCCTAAGATGGGTAAACGGGTTTTCCCAAAGCAGTCAACATTAATAAAGAATTTTAAATTATAACCATCAAGGAAAGGGAAATTTGCCGTCGGCAACAAAAGCCTTTTGATTAAACGGCAGATCACGGATTAAAAAAATGAATGCTATACAGACTGTACTCGCTGTCCTTCTCATAATTTGCGCCGTAGGAGTTATCCTCGCAATCCTCGGACAAAGCGCCAAAAGTAAAAGGCTCGGAGGAGCGATAAGCGGCGGTGCTGAGACTTTCCTCGGCAAGGAAAAAGGTAAAAAAGCAGATATTATTCTTAACAAAGTCACAACTGTTCTCGTTATAATCCTCGCTATTCTCACAATTGCAATCTATGTTTTCCAGCCTGAGAAAGACACCGTCGGAACTACAAGTTTACCTTCAAATACCAGTACAACGACAAGCACCGAAGCAAGCACTGAAGAGAGCACCGAAGCAAGTGAAACTGTGTCTGAGGCAACTTCTGAAGCTGATGAGAGCGTAGAGGAAGTATCAGAAACCTCAGCCGACTAGTATTTTACGTAAAGTCCGTATCAAAAATGTGTGACAAAGTTTATTGAACCGGGCTAAATAGGCTTCCCCCAAGAGGCCTATTTCGGCATTTCTTGTCACAATTTATTCAAAAGCCCGTATGAACAGCGCATCTGCATAATCCGTCATAAAACAGGTCGATAATATTACATGGATGTTAGATATACATCTGTATAGCACAGGAAAAAAAGCAGTAAGAAGCGTATTTTCGGACAAGAATCGGGGAAACTCGACGGGTTATAATCTAATAAAGGAGAGTTTATTCGCTTTACGGCGGACAAACTGAAAAAAAGATGCCTGAGAAAAAGTTTAATACACAAGCTACAATATATTCTTCCGACGAGAACGGCCTTGGTGCCTATCTCTCCGGAGCGAAGGAACAGGGTGTAACCCTGGGTATAACCGACGTTACGATACCTCTCGCCTTCACAAAAGGAGCGATGATCGGCGACATCGTTGATGTCAATGTTTATGTTAAAACGCCGAAGAAACGTCAGAGAGCGGTTTTTACCAACGCTTACACTGGCAGAGCAAAATACCATGTCAACAACTCAGCACAGGGTTATGCAACCGTGCAGTCGATTATATCACCGAAAGAGTTTACGCTCGCTGGTAAGCTCGAAGAAGGCAATGTTCACAATATGTTTGTTGCCGGCTCGGGCAGTACTTTGCGCGCGCCTGTTTTTAATGCAGATTTAAACGGTGCGCAGATAGGCGACATCGTTCTTGCGCTGATTTCGAGAAAACCAAACGGAACTATTCGCGCTTCTATTCTTGAAGTAATCGGAGAAGACGGAAATTTTAAAACAAGCTATAAGTCTGAGCTCCTAAATGGAGGACTTGCAGCAAGCTTTTCCGAGGGCGCGCTCCAGGAAGCTGAAATTGCCGCTTCAAAGTCAAACGCAGACCTTTTAGAAGGCAAGGGAAAGGATTTAAGAAGCCGCAACCTCTTCACACTTGCGAGTGACGGCGTAATGCCGACAAAAGCTTATTCTTTCGAAAGACTCGAAGAAGGTTTTAGGCTCGGCGTTTATTACTCCGATGCTTCTCTTTACGCAAATGGAAACAGTGAGCTTGAAAACGATTTATTTTCAAGATTCGCTTCATATTCATTGCTTGACGGCGACTTCAGGCTCTTCCCTGAAACTTTACGAAACAAATTCTACCTTAAAGCTGGTGAAGACAAGAGTGTTTTCGCTATAATTATGGAGCTTGACAGCAAGGGCGAATGCACAGGAATCAGCTTGGAAAATGCGATTGTCAATGTCTCAGCCAATGGTACAACTACCGAGGTCAATGAGCTGTTTTCTAATATTGACAAAACCAAAACAATGAAGCTCAGCGCAAAATACAGCACAATTACAAACGAAATCTGGACGATGTTCGACATTTGCGCAGTGCTTAGCCAGGATAAAACCTATGAGTTCTGCCAGCTTAAAGATGTTAACAATAAAAAATATACATTCACCGGTGACAGCGTTACAGGTTTTGAATACACTTCGATGAATGATATCGACATGATGCTCAATATTATTGATACTCTTGTTGGTGTAAGTCTTTCGAAATATGTAAATGATAACGCAATCCCATTCCTCTTTGAAAGCCAGCTTCCGCCGTCATACGAGTCGCTGATAACTCTTCCACACCTTGATACACCTCTTGTTGTTGATGAAACGACTATTTGCCGTCTGCTGTTTATGTATAACTTTGTCTTGAACCCCAACACAGACAGAAAAGTTCGTGCGGCAAGCGTTGTTATGAAGAATGTTCTGCCAACGCCGACCCAGACGACAAGCCCGGGAGCACACTTTACCCTTTCAAGATTTGGATTCGTTAATTTCACCAACCCCTGCGAGAGCTATATTGATTTAACACTTCTTAGGATTTTGAAAGCACATCTTGAAGGCTCTTCCACCGAAGAACTTACTGACATGCGCCAAAAGGCTCTTGTGTCAGCTAAAATAAACGGACTTCGTAAGAAAAATGCGCTCGATAGAATCGAAAAGCAGATTAACGAAAGCCTTGCGGAGAAGAACGGAAATATGCCGCTTTCTGCAATTGTGACTATGGTGTCCCAGGAGGGCGCAGAAGTGCTGCTCCCGAACAACGCCTATGGCTTTATCCCGCTTTCTTCCATAATGGGAGGAAATTACAATAGGTCGCAACGGTCTATTGAGATAGGCTCAACAAAGCTGACTTTTGGTACACAGATTAAAGCAATTCGCGACAATTTCACTGAGTATGTCGATAAGGACGGAACCCTTGTAAAGATGCTGTATAAGTTTGTCCGCTAATTATTCAAAGCACCCATGGAGAACACTTTGACAAAAAAGATAATTTTCCGCCGTGTTATTGCTATGGCTATTGCCACATCAATGCTCCTTCTCTTCACAGGATGCGGTAAAACCTCGCCTTTCAGCGAGGTTGACCCACTTAAACCCGATGCGAATGTTTCTAAGGAGCCTGCGATTGGCTCGGAGTTTTTGACTGCGGAAGAATGGATCAACTCCCTTGAGAAAAAGAATTTCGGCGAATATGAATTTACCGTTGTAACCGCATCTGAAGGTGATTTTATACCTGTTGATGACGGGCTTTTTCAGCAGTCGATTAACACACGCAACGAATGGGTACAAAACAAATTCAATGTGCGCTTTGTTACAAAGGTGATTCCCGAAAGCTCCTACTATTCGGAAGTGCGCAATGCACAACAAGCAGGCGAATATGTCGGTGACCTTCTCTTAGGTCCGGCAAATGCGATGTCAAGGCTCATCCCCGACGGACTTTTAATGAACTTAACGACTCTGCCTTATTTTAATATGAGCGCGGAGTATGTTAATGCTGATTATTTGAAAGCTGCCACAGGCGAAAACACCGTCTATATGATGGTCGACTCTGTCAGCGAATATATCGGTGCGCAGTGGTGTGTTTTTTATGACCTTGCGCTCCTCTCACAGCTCGAACTTGAGGACCCTTCGGTTTATGTAAAGAACGGTAGCTGGACATGGGAAAAGTTTTTACAGATGGCTGAAGAAGTCGCAAAACTTGGCGATGGCTACAACGGTTTCGCGTCATATGCCGACTCCGCAAACTTTTTGAACGCTCTTTGGGGTTCATCAGGGGTAAAATTTATCGGGGATGTCTACAAAAAACCGCTTAAACTTGGAATTGATCTTGATTCCGCAGCAGAAATACTTGACAAGGCAAATACACTTTTAAAGTCAAGCGCTTATTCGGGCGTCCAAAAACAGCCTTCGATTGAGAGCTTTAAGGCGGGTAAAACGCTGTTTTATGTGTACCGTCTTGACCTTGCTTCAGCGATTGCCGACAACAGAAGGGAATGGAGCATTGTTCCGCTTCCGAAAGTTAATGAGGTGCAGAGTGACTATTTTTCATACGTTGATCAAAGCGTGAGCGTTATTGGTGTACCATATTTTACGCAGGACAGCGAACGCACCGGGATTATACTTAATGCGCTGTTCGCAGGGTCTTATGAGCATGTGGAACAAGCCGCTAAAAATTCATACATCAACTTCTATTTAAGAAACAACTCCTCAGCACTTATGCTCAATAGAATAATCGAATCTACCGCAATTGATTTCACCTTCCTTTACGGCGGCGGAATCAACAGCATTTCAAACAACACCTATGAGCTTCTAAACGAAATCAGAATAAAAAAACTTAATCTTGAAGAACATTTCCAGAAAAAGAATGTAATGGACGGTATCGGCAAAGAAGCAGCCGCTTATTTCAAATAGCGTATACCGGTTTTGCACTAAAATTCGAAAGCAAGGCCGTTGATATAGAAAGGACTTGAAATTATGCTAAACAAGAAGACTATTGAAGACATCGAAGTATCCGGTAAAAAGGTACTTGTCAGATGCGACTTCAACGTACCGCTGGACGGATCGGTAATCACCGATGACAACCGTATCCAAGGCGCACTACCAACAATTAATTACCTTATCAAAAACGGTGCAAAAGTTATACTCTGCTCTCATCTCGGCAGACCTAAGGGTGAATTCAATCTCAAATACTCTCTCGCTCCCGTTGCCGCTCGCCTTTCTGAGCTCCTCGGTAAAAAAGTTGTACTTGCTTCTGACGTAGTCGGAGAAGATGCAAAAGCGAAAGTTGCCGCACTTCGTGACGGTGATGTAATGCTCCTCGAAAATGTCAGATTCCATAAAGAAGAAGAGAAAAACGACGCTGAATTCTCAAAACAGCTCGCATCTCTTGCTGAAATCTATGTCAACGACGCATTTGGCACTTCCCACAGAGCACATGCTTCAACAGCTGGTGTTGCAGATTACCTTCCTGCAGTTTGCGGTTATTTAATCCAGAAGGAAATTTCCGTTATGGGTGGTGCGCTTGCAAATCCGAAACGTCCCTTTGTCGCAATACTCGGAGGTGCAAAAGTTTCTGATAAAATCGGTGTTATCAACAACCTTATCGACAAAGTTGACGCACTCATTATCGGCGGAGCAATGGCCTACACATTTGACGCTGCTTTCGGCGGTAAAATCGGTAACTCACTTTGTGAGAGCGACAAATTCGAACTCGCTAAAGAACTAGTTGAAAAAGCAGAGAAGAGGGGCATTAAATTCCTTCTTCCTACCGACACTGTTTGTGCTAAAGAGTTTGCAGCAGATGCAGAAGCGCAAATATTCGATTCAAATACAATCCCCGACGGTTGGCAGGGACTTGATATCGGACCGAAGACTGCGGAGATGTTTGCCGAACAAATTAAAGGCGCAGGCACTGTTATCTGGAACGGCCCGATGGGTGTTTTCGAGTTTGATAAATTCGCGAAAGGTACTGAAGCTGTAGCAAAAGCTGTTGCTGACAGCGGTGCGGTTTCTATAATCGGCGGTGGCGATAGCGCAGCAGCTGTTGAAAAACTCGGTTATGCCGACAGAATTACACATATTTCGACAGGCGGCGGCGCATCTCTCGAATTCCTCGAGGGTATAGAGCTTCCCGGAATTGCCTGCCTTCTTGACAAATAAAACTCCCACTTAAGGAAAGGTCATAAAAATGAGAAAATACGTTATCGCGGGCAACTGGAAGATGAATATGACGCCCGATCAGACAAAAACACTTATCGACGGAATCAAAGCTGAGCTTTTCGCTTCTGAACTCAAAGCAGAAGTTGTTATATGTCCCCCTTTCATCGATCTTGCAGCAGCAGTAGAAGCTTGCAAGGACACAAAGATAAAAGTTGGCGCACAGAATGTGCACTGGGCTGAAAAAGGCGCATTCACAGGCGAAATTTCCGCAGATATGCTAAAAGCTGTCGGCGCAGAGTATGTAATTATCGGTCATAGCGAAAGACGCCAGTATTTTGGCGAAACCGACATAACCGTTAATCAGCGCGTAAAAGCAGCTATCGCTGCTGGACTTAAGGTTATTCTCTGTGTTGGCGAACTCCTTGAAGAGCGTGAACAGGGCATAACAGCAGAAATCGTCGCAAAGCAGACAAAAATCGCGCTTATGGGCGTAACTGCAGAGCAGATGAAGGATGTTATCATCGCATACGAGCCAGTTTGGGCTATTGGAACAGGCAAAACAGCCTCTTCTGAGCAAGCTGACGAGGTTTGCGAGATCATCAGAAATGTTGTTGCAACACTTTACTGTGGAAAGACAGCGGAAGAGCTTACAATTCAGTACGGCGGTTCGATGAATGCTGCTAATGCTGCAGAGCTTCTTTCGATGCCGAACGTTGACGGCGGCCTTATCGGCGGCGCATCACTCAAGAGCGCTGACTTTGCCGTAATTGTCAAAGCGGTTAGATAATAAACAACAAACAAATAGCGGTTGCCTTGATTTTGGCAGCCGCTTTGTTATTTCTTTGTTGATTCAACTTCTTTTTTGGGTTATAATACACCCAGGGATAGATTAAAAGGTAAATCTTTGTGTTAGTTTGGAAGGATTAATTTGATAATGATTGAAGATCAGACTTATGAAAAAGCCGTTAGACTTGCTGAAATAATAAAAAACAGCAAAAAGCTCTGTGTGTTTACCGGAGCAGGCATTAGTGTACCTTCCGGTATCCCCGACTTTCGTTCCGCAGAAGGACTTTTTTCCGAAAAGACACCCGGGGGTTATTCGCCCGAGGATGTGGTTTCACATGACTTTTTCATAAAGAACCCGGAGCTGTTTTATAGTTTTTACAAAGAAAAAATGATTTACCCGAGAGCAAAACCAAATGCGGCGCATCTATTCTTTGCTCAGCTCGAAAATGATAGCAGAGAAGTAACTGTTGTCACACAAAACATAGACTGCCTTCATTCTGATGCAGGAAGCACGTCGGTTGAAGAGCTTCACGGATGCGCGAGGAAAAATTACTGTGTAAAATGCGGAGAGAAATACGATTTAGACTACGTTCTCGGCTTCGTGAGCGTTCCGGTTTGCGCCAAAGATGGATGTATAGTGCGACCTGATGTCGTTTTGTACGGTGAATCGCTGAATACTCAGGTAGTATGCCGCGCAATTAACGCAGTAAGAAGCGCCGACACAATGATTATTGTCGGAACTTCACTTAGAGTCTACCCTGCGGCATCCTTCGTTTCGTACTTCAAGGGAGAGACGCTTGCGCTGATAAACAAAAGCGCGACGGATTATGACTCCGCTGCAGATATAGTGATTAATGCGGATATTATTGATATTATAGAAACCATAAAGGAAAGAATATGAGAATTGCAGTTGTTGGTTGTGGTAGATGGGGAAGCTTTATCGCTTGGTTTTGCTCTATGCTCGGTCATGATGTGACGATTTACGGACGGAAAAGCTCAAAAAAGCTTGCGCAGCTTAAAGAAATACGCAGAAATGAATATGTGGCACTAAAAGATAGCATAAAAATAACCGACACCCTTGGCGATGTGGTTTCACGTGAAACAATTATTATTTCTGTTGACTCACAAAGTCTAAGATCTGTCGCGGCAGAGCTTAAGGTTGCAGGAATTAAAAATACCACCGTTGTGCTTTGTATGAAAGGGCTTGAGATTGGCAGCGGAAAAAGGCTCAGTGTTGTCGTTGGCGAGGAGCTTGAGGGGACGGGTTGTTCAATTGCCGTTTGGTTAGGTCCGGGTCATGTCCAGGACTTTAGTGCGGGAATTCCAAACTGTATGGTTATTGATTCCTCTGATAATGCTTTGTCAAAACAAATTATCAGCGCTCTTTCGGGAGGACTTATAAGGTTTTATGTCGGCGACGATCTAATTGGCAACGAACTTGGTGCAGCGGCAAAAAACGTCATAGGAATTGCTGCCGGAATGCTCGATGGTCTAGGATTGCCATCGCTTAAAGGTGCGCTTATGGCGAGGGGTGCAAGAGAAATATCAAGGCTTATCAAAGCTTGCGGCGGGAACGAACTTTCAGCATACGGACTTTGCCATTTAGGGGACTATGAAGCGACGGTGTTCTCGGAGCATAGCCACAACCGCCGCTTTGGTGAATATGTAGTAAGAAAGTCAAAGGGAGAAATTGTAGAGCAAAACTACCTCGCTGAAGGATATTATACCGCGAAAGCTATCATGGACGTTTCACGTGAAACATCTTCGGAACTTCCAATTTGTGAAGCGGTTTACAAAGTGCTGTATGAAAATGAAGACACCGAAGAAATGTTGAAAAAGCTCTTTCTCCGGAGTCTTAAAACTGAGTTCTGATAAATTAAGTGTTAAGTATCGACAAAAGTCGCCTTGCGGCTGGTGAAACAGGAACTCTACTGTCGGTGACGATGCAAATATCCCGCTCCGGCGGTTCTTTTTCGAACTTAAGCTTGAAAAGACTTCCGCTCTCGATCGCTTTTTCAGCGAAGTCGGCGACAACTAAACCGACACCGAGACCGCGTTTTGCAAATTCAACGATTAGCTCGCTTGTTGCAAGCTCGAACTCAGGCACAGAGGGTTCGTAGTCACCCGTGTTTCTCAAGAAGTCATCCACATACCGCCTTGTGCTTGTCCTCTTGTCAAGGCAAATAAGCGGAAGTTTTGAAAGCTTAGATATCGGTAGAACCTTATCTTTAAGTTCAAAAAAACCAGCTCCTGCAACGAAAATATCTTTGATTCTCCTTACTTTTTGTACAGCGAAATCACTGTCACAATCAAAAGGTGCGCTGACTGCACCGAAATCAATTTTGCCGTCTCTAAGATACTGGAGTGTTTCCGGTGTCGGGCCATTAGTGACGGTTATTTTTATGCCTGGATAAGACCTGTGATATTTTTCAAGCCAAGGGAGAAGGAAGAACTTCAGCGTCATATCGCTTGCGCCGATGCGGATTTCTCCCTTTTCCATATCAAGCATCTTTTTTAACTTTCTTTCCCCGTTTTCAAAGCTCTCGCAACCTCTTTTAACATAGGAATACAGCAAATCCCCTTCTTGTGTGAGTTTAACTCCCTTTGAAAAGCGCAGAAAAAGTGTACAACCTAAAGCAGCCTCAAGTGATTTAAGAGATTGACTGACAGCTGGCTGGGAGATGAAAAGTTTTTCGGCAGCAGCGGTTATACTCCCGCATTCAGCGACAGTGTTGAAAATTCTGTAATGCTCATAATTTGCGCTCACAAATTTTCCTCCATCCCTCTGATCTCGTCGATGATCTTACCGATGATTCCAACTCGGGCAAAGGGCGTGATAAGGTAATATCCATCGCAGATATCGCGTATTTCTTTTGCTATCTGGAAGGATATATCGACTGCTAAAACTTCGGCCTTTTCTCTGTCTAAATCACGGTATTTCTCAGCGATTTCGTCGGGTATATCTATTCCCGCCATTTCCGTCTGCATAAATTTTGCGTTGCGGTAGCTGACAATAGGTATTATGCCGCCTAAAACAAAACTGTTTAGGGTTTTATGGGCAAGAGATAAGTTTTCTTTAGCTTTTTCTGTGAAAATCGGCTGAGTTAAGAAAAAGTCAACGCCTGCCGCTTCTTTTCGCTGAGCTTTTTTTAGTTCTGCGGTGAAATTAGGTGCATTTACATTTAAAGCACCGCCGACAGCGAAGGTTTTTCCCGTTTGCTGCCCTAACTGTTTGATATATTTTGCAAGCACAGCGGAGTTAAAGCTGAAAACTGCTTTTATCTCGTCCCTGTTTGCGCTTGGTATCGGATCGCCCGTAACAACGAGAACATTCTCCACCTCTTCGATTCCAAGCCCTAAAAGCAGTGCTTTTGTCGCATTGATATTCCTGTCACGGCAAGTCATGTGAGGGATTGTGTCAATCCCGAGTTCCCTTTTGAGCTTTGCGGCAAGCATAGATGAATCCGCTCTAACTCGTGCTACCGGACAGTCCGCAATTGTGATCGCATCGGCCTCTTTTTCAGCAAGGAATTTTGCTCCGCTCATGAAACCGCTGATTTTAGGGTCTGATGGAGGGTCAAGTTCAACGGCAATCACACGCTTTCCCGCCTTGAGCTTTTCAAGAAACCTCCCTGTTCCGGAGATAGGCTCGGTAGCTACCTGCCCATAATGAACTTTTGCTTCATTTTTAATTCCGGGTAAGATTTGCGACACTGCTCTAATATATTCCGGCGTTGTACCGCAGCAACCGCCTATAATATCGGCACGGCGTGCAATTCTCACCGTTTGCTCCGCAAAATAGCCTGCGCCGTCAGGATAATATGTTCTGCCGCCGACAACCGATGGGTAGCCGGAATTAGGCATGACTGCAAGCGGTTTTAACAAAGATGGGAGCTGTTCGGTGATTTTTAGAAGATGAGTTGGACCTGAAATACAGTTAAGGCCCGAAGCGTCGATATTTGGGTTTCTGTCAAGCTCAGAAAGAAGCGAAAAGACGGAATCACCGCTCCTTGTGAAACCGTCGGGCTGTGCAGCGACGGAAACAATAATATATGCATCGCTCTTTACCGATTTTATATATTCCGCTGTTAAAACTGCGTCGGAAAGGTCGGAAAGGGTTTCAAAGATAAAGTTTTCCGCCCCGAGGGACAGGAATAAATCAGAGATTTTGCGATATTCGTCCTGAGAGTCTTCACCCGAGATAACACCGATATCGGCAAACACAAAAACATCGTTTTGTGCTGATTCTGCCGCTTCATTTGCGACATGCCATGCTTTTTCTATCAGCGTTTTTACAAGAGGAAAACCTCCGGAAATTGCTGATGTGTTTGCGGCAAAGGTGTTAGTTTTGATTGCTACTGCGCCGGACTGGATGTATTCGCTGTGAATTGCTTTGATTCTCTCCGGGTATTCAAGGAGCGCAAGCTCACATGGCAGACTGCTGCCATAGAGCGAGGCATAATAAGTCCCCATCGCTCCGTCAAAAAGCAATTTGCTGTTATCCGATAGGTATTCTCTGATACATTTATTCGTGTTCATTTCTTCCTCAATTTGCATTTTTTGCCTTGTCAAAAGCCGCCGCACCGATATGGCAGTATCCGCCTGGGTTTTTGTCGAGGTACTTTTGGTGATATTCTTCCGCGTCAAAGAATGCACCGAGTTTATCCCTCTCAGTTACAATAGGCTTTTTATAACTCGACTGTATGGTGTCGAAAACTTCGTTTATTGTTTGGGTATCGGCGGGATCGGTGTAAAAAATGGCGCTTCTGTACTGTGTGCCGACATCATAACCCTGGCGGTTAACTGCAGTTGGGTCAATCACATCGAAAAACAGCAAAAGAAGCTTCTTTAAGCTGAGGTTTTCAGGGTTATAAACAACTTTGACTGTTTCCGAAAGGCCTGTCGAGCCGGTGCAGACCTCTTCATAAGTCGGCTTGCCTTTATATTTTATTGTGCTCTCCCCCGCTGCGTAACCGACAGTGGTCGAAATTACGCCGGAGATGAGTGCAAAGTATTTTTCAGCGCCCCAAAAGCAACCAGCAGCAAGATATATTTCAGCCATAGCAATTTCCCCTTTATGCATAAATTTTCTTTGCGATATCAACGCCCTGCTTTGCGTCGCTCGAATAAAAGTCCGCGCCGATTCGCTTTGTAATTTCTTCAGTTAACACCGCGCCGCCTACCATGATTTTCACTCTGGGCGCATTTTTGCGTAGATATGCTATCGTCTCCTCCATTGAAGCGACGGTGGTCGTCATAAGCGCGCTTAGCCCGACAAGCTTTGCTCCTGATGACAAGACCGCATCGAGCACCATTTCTTTTGAAACGTCCTTACCGAGGTCGATGACATCAAATCCGTAGTTTTCAAGCAGTATTTTTACGATATTTTTACCGATATCGTGAATATCACCTTTGACAGTGCAAAGAACAATTGTTCCCTTGCCTTTAACTTCTGTTCCGCTTTTCCTATACTGCTCTTTTATCACACCGAAAGCCGCTTCTGCTGCATTAGCTGATGCGATTAGCTGCGGCAGGAAAAAGTCGCCTTTTTCGAAAAGCTCCCCGACAATATCTAAAGCAGGAATGAGAGTGTTTTGTATAATATTCTCAGCAAAATCAGTTTTTAATGCTTCTATCGTTAAATCAGCGGCTTCACCTGAAAGCCCCTTGATTACAGCATCTTTTAGAGGGTCAGCCGCTTGAGAAATTGCAGCAGGCGCTTTTTTCATCTGGGATATGGAGGATATATATGTTGTTGAATTGACATCCTCCCCTGAAAGCACTCGAATTGCTGCTACAGTGCGCTTGACTTCCGAATCGGATGGGTTTAGAATTGCAAGGTTCAGCCCTGCCTCTGCTGCCATTGCGAGGAAGGTTGAGTTTATAAGCGGCCGGTCGGGCAGTCCGTAGGAAACATTTGAAACGCCAAGCAAGGTCAAAAGACCGAGCTTTTCGCGCACTTCCCGTACCGCCTTCAGGGTTTCAGCAGCCTGTTCTTGCTGTGCAGATACCGTCAGCACAAGGCAGTCGATGATCAGCCTGTGTTTTGGTATGCCGTATTTCGCGGCTTCATTCATGATTTTTTCGGCTATTTGCACTCTTTTTTCAGCAGTTTGGGGTATTCCGTCCTCGTCAAGGCAGAGTCCGACAACATAAGCGCCGTATTTTTGCGCGAGCGGCAGTACGGAATCGAGCACTGACTGCTTTCCGTTGACGGAGTTGATTATTGCGACACCGTTGAAACTGCGCAGTCCCGCTTCAATTGCCGCCGTCTCGGAGGAGTCAATCTGTAGCGGCAAGTTTGTGACTGTCTGCACCTCTTGAACGACCAACTTCATCGTCTTCGCTTCGTCGACACCAGCTACACCTACATTTACATCAAGAATTTCAGCTCCATCTTCAGCCTGACTCGAGGCCTGTTCGAGAAGAAAGTCGAGGTCCTCTTCAAGAATTGCTGCTGTGAGTTTTTTCTTGCCCGTGGGATTGAGCCTTTCACCGACGACAAGTAGACCTTTGCTGAGATCAACTGTCTTAGTTGCAGAACATATTATACTTTTTTGCTCCATTTCAAACGAAGGAATAATGGTGTCTTTATAGCTACTTTTTAGCTTTTTGATAAAGTCTGGACTCGTTCCGCAACATCCTCCGATAAGCTGAACGCCTTCGGATATAATTTCTTCAAAAAAATCAGAAAACATAGTGGAATCAATATGATAACAGCCATCACCGTCGGGCAGTCCCGCATTTGGTTTTACGGCAAGTGGCAGATGAGTATTGCGGCGCAGCTGTCTGACTGTATCAAGCACATCCTCAGGTCCTAAAGAACAGTTCAAGCCTATCGCATCCACGCCTAAAGCGGTGATGGTTCTTGCAAAGCTTTCTGCGGAGACGCCGAGGAAGGTTCTGGCGTTTTTCTCGAAGGTCATTGTCGCAAGTATTGGAAGGGATGTGTTTTCTTTGGCGGCAAGCACCGCCGCTCTCATTTCCGCAAGGTCCGACATGGTTTCAAACACCACAAGGTCAGCTCCCGCCTTCTCCCCTGCTTTAACAAGTGGGACAAACGCATCGTAGAGCTCGTCGATACTCATAAACATCTTCCCGAGTGAACCGATATCAAGAGCAACTGCGGCGCCGTATGGCTTTGCTGCCCTTATCGCAAGCTTAACAGCCGCTTCAATTACTTCTTCAGCTTTGTGAGGAGGGAGTATTTTATATTTATTCGCGCCGAAGGTGTTCGTGTATAGGATGTCCGAACCTGCGGAGAGGTATTTTTCGTGGACAGCGGTGACTTTTTCCGGGTCGGTCAGATTAAGCAATTCCGGCAGAAAACCAGCAGGAAGGATGCCGTCCTGTAGCATTGTACCCATCGCACCATCAAGGAATATTAAATTTTTATCAAGCAGAGCTCTGAATTTATTCATCTTTATTTTCGTGCCTTTCTTACACCTGGAAGGTTGAAAGATTTATCTTATAATCTTCCTTACTTTATCATAATTATTGACGGAATTCAAGGATATTAAGGCGGATAAGCTATTAATAATAGTGAAAGTTAGCGTATTTTGTCCTGAATTGGTATTTGCAAAACACACAGGACTGTGTTATAATTATCGTGCGATTATTTGATTTCTTAAGAACTATCGCAAAAACCTCTAAAATCCCCCATCGGCGCGTTTTCAGCGCTGTTTTTATATACGAAGGGCGACACAACAAAGAAGCGAAAGGAATGGACGGAATATATGGAAACCGCAGTTTTCAAAGATGTTTGGGACGGAGTTCTCGAGTCGCTCTCACAGCATTACAGCGATTTCACAATGCGCCTTTGGTTCAACTGTCTTGAGCTAAAGTATGTTAGTGATGAAACGGCTTATATTGCCGCTGACAACGAATTTAAAAAAGATATCGTAGAAAATAAATACAAAGACGAGATAAAAACTCATCTTGAAAGAATACTCGGGTTTCCGGTGGATGTCAAATTTACTTTAAAAGCAGTTGAGCAAGAAGCTGCCGAAGCGACCGCACGCAAAAATCCTTACGCAGAAATTACCGAGGATCACACAGAAAGCAGCGGACAAGCACCAGAGCCAAGCTTGAACCCCGAATACACTTTCGAAAACTTCGTCATCGGTTCTTCAAACAAACTCGCGCATGCAGCATGTATTGCAGTCGCGAACTCACCTGCGCGCGCTTATAATCCGCTGTTCATCTATGGTGACTCCGGACTTGGCAAAACTCACCTTCTTTTTGCGACGATAAACGAGATAAAGAAAAAGCATCCTTCCTTTAATGTGCTCTATGTTAGAGGTGAGGATTTCACAAACCAGATGATTGAGTCCTTAGCGAGGCATAAGCCTGTCGAATTTCGCGATAAATTTAGAAACGCCGATGTGCTTTTTGTGGACGATATTCAGTTTATAGCAGGTAAAGAAGGAACGCAGGAAGAATTCTTCCACACCTTCAACGCCCTTTATGAGCAGAACAAACAGATTGTTTTGACAAGTGATAGACCTCCAAGAGATATACAGCTGCTTGAAGGCAGACTTCGCTCACGCTTTGAGTGGGGACTTATTGCTGATGTCCAGCAGCCTGACTATGAGCTGCGTATGGCGATTCTCAAACGTAAAGCGGAAGCGCTTAATATCTCGATGCCTATTGAAGTTCTTTCTTACCTTGCGGAGAACATCAAAGACAATGTCAGACAAATCGAGGGAGCGATTAAAAAGCTCAATGCCTACAGTCTTGTTTCAGGCAGTGAGGTAACACTTGAGAACGCAAAGCGTTCTGCGAATGATATAATCTCAGAATCAAAGTCAAAAGAGCTGACTGCGGACAATGTTGTCAGAGGGGTTTCGGAGAGATATAGTATCTCGATTTCTGATATAAAAGGCAGAAAACGCAGCGCAAATATCTTAAGAGCAAGGAACATCGCAATACATATAATGCGCTCCTCAATAGGCATGTCACTCCCGGCAATCGGGCGGTTTTTTGAGCGTGACCATACGACAATACTCAACTCTGTTACTAATGTTGAAGCGGAGCTGAAAACCAACGCTTCTCTTGAAAATGAAATCGAGGACTTGCTTGAGTCAATCAAGAATTCCTAAATATAAAATTCGGAACGGAGGAACACCGCAGGGGATAAAGCGGTAATTAAAGTATATGAAATTTGTAATTGATAAAAATGAGCTGCTTTCGCTTGTAATTCCGGCGCATTCTGCAGCTTCATCAAAAGCGACACTTCCCGCACTTGAAGGGATTTTACTGTCCGTCAGGGGAGACGAGCTGACAATCAGCGGCTATGACCTTGAAAAAGGTGTCAGAGCTGTCGGCACGGTACGCAATAGCGAGGACGGCGAGGTTATAATCAACGCCCAGAAAATCGCCGCTATTGTACGTAATATGCCGGATGATGATGTGGTATTCGAGTCGGACGACAAGAACAACGCCACAATAACCGGCGGCAACGCTGAGTTTAACATTCATGGTATGTCTGCGAGTGCGTTCCCTTCAATGCCAATGCTCGACAACGAGTCAGCTTTTGCAATTTCGAGAAAGGTTCTCAAAGAGCTTATTGTTTCAACGCTGTTTTCCGTCGCACAGACTGAGAGCAGACCGATTCTCACAGGCGAATGCTTTATGATTGACGGTGCCGATATAACCGTCGTGGCGCTTGACGGTGTCAGAATGGCGGTGCGCAAGGCATTCGGTGTTATCGCAAACAACATAGAAAGTTACAAAGCTGTTATACCCGGAAAAGCCCTTGCAGAGCTTGTAAAACTCTTAGGTGACAGCGAAGAACCGGTAAACATCGGTTTGACAAGAAAGAATATAATCTTCAAATTCGATTCGATTGTTCTTTTCACAAGACTGCTTGAAGGCGATTATGTCGATTACGAGGGGCTTATTCCCAAAGAACCGAAGATTTTCGTTGAAGTTGAAGCAGTACCCTTCCTCGACTGCCTTGAGAGGGTGTCGCTGATGGTTGACGACAAGCTCAAACCCCCGGTAAGGTGTATGATTGGCGACGACAGCATCGAAATATCTTGTTCTAACCAGTTTGGTAAAGCTGTCGACTGCATACCCGTCAAAAAGAAGGGTGAAGACCTTGAGATTGGACTTGATAACAGATTCCTTATGGATGTACTCAGAACATGCAAGGACGACAGCCTTAATATCGAAATGACGACGGCGTTTATGGGTATTGTTATAAAACCAACACAGCCGGAGAAAGATAGAGAATACATATACGTAATTGCGCCGAGAAGATTGCGTTAAAAACTAAAATTTGGAGATTTGCCGATGAGCGGTTTTACATTACTCAAAGAGGAAAAAAGAGCAAGAAGAGGGAGACTTGAAACCGTACACGGCACTATAGAGACCCCGGTTTTTATGAATGTGGGCACACAGGGTGCGATTAAGGGTGGTGTAACAGCGATTGACTTGAAGGAGCTTAAATGCCAAGTTGAGCTGTCTAACACCTACCACCTTCATATCCGCCCAGGAGATGAGCTGATAAAAAGGCAGGGCGGACTGCGCCGCTTTATCAGGTGGGACGGACCGCTTTTGACTGACAGCGGCGGATTTCAAGTGTTTTCACTCGCCGCACTCAGGAAGATAACCGAAGAGGGAGTTGCCTTTTCATCCCATGTTGACGGTGCGAAGATTTTTATGTCGCCCGAGTCAAGTATACAAATCCAAGCGAATCTCGGTTCAACGATTGCGATGGCGTTCGATGAATGCGTTGCTAACCCTTCCCCTTATGAGTATGTTGATAAAAGCTGTGACCGTACCTTCCGCTGGCTCATTAGATGCAAAGATGAAATGGCAAGACAGAACGCAAAACCCGATGCGGTGAACCCGGATCAGCTGCTTTTCGGTATCAACCAGGGCGGTGTTTATGAGGACCTGAGAATCAGGCATATGTGCGAGATCAGGGAGCTTGACCTTGACGGCTATGCGATTGGCGGACTTGCTGTCGGTGAGGATGCAGATGACATGTACCGCATTATAGATGCGGTGGAACCCTTTATGCCAAAAGAAAAACCGCGCTATCTGATGGGTGTTGGCAAACCCGAGAATATACTAGAAGCGGTCGCAAGGGGCGTTGACTTCTTCGACTGTGTACTTCCCTCAAGAAACGCAAGACACGGCCACCTTTTCACAAAACGCGGAAGAATGAATTTGATGAACAATAAATTCATGGAAGACCCGCTGCCGATTGACCCTGAATGCGGTTGTCCGGCATGTAAAGACTTTTCGAGAGCGTATCTGAGACACCTTTTGAAGGCGGGCGAGCTTGCAGCGATGAAGCTTTGCGTTATGCACAACCTCTGGTTCTACAACAATTTAATGGAAGAAATCAGAGCAGCACTTGATGAAGACAGATTCGAAGAATACTATAAAGTACAATTAGACCTACTTACAAGAAGAATATAAATAATTGAATTTTCGTCAGAAAATTCTTTCCGCAACTCTTCACTATTCACTAGCTGCTCGTTAGAGCAGCGACTTCACTATTCACTGTTTTTACCTGGAGGTTATAGATGACGCCGATGATGCAGCAGTATCTTGAAATCAAAGAGCGAAACAAGGACTGCCTTCTGTTCTACAGATTAGGGGATTTTTATGAGCTTTTCTTTGAGGATGCGAAAACTGCATCCCGCGAGCTTGACCTGGTGCTGACGGGCAGGGACTGCGGCGAGGAAGAAAGAGCGCCGATGTGCGGCGTTCCCTATCATGCGGTTGAGGGCTATATCGCGAAGCTTATCGCTAAGGGTTACCGTATCGCCGTATGCGAACAGCTTGAGGACCCTGCAGCTGCAAAAGGTATCGTCAAGCGTGATGTAGTAAGAATTATTTCCCCGGGCACGGTTACTGAAAACAGCTGTCTTTCAGAGGACAAAAACAACTATCTCGCTGCGCTTTATGCCGGAGAATCGGCATTCGGCGTGGCTTTTGCTGATATTTCCACAGGTGAGATTTATGCGAGGGAGCTTGAGAAAAACGAGTATGCTGAGCTTTATTCCGAGCTTTCAGCTTATTCACCGAGTGAGACACTCTGCCAAAGCTCAGTTCCCGGTGCTGTCACCGATTTTATTAGGGACAAACTCGGCAGCCTTATAACAAAAGGCGGCGAGTACTTTGATAATACCGAAAACATCTCTGCAGTCAAAAAGCAACTCGGCGCAGATTTTGTAAAAAAATACGATGCGGACGAAAATAGCCCCGCCGTTGTCGCAGTTGGAGCACTCCTTAGATTTGTGGAGGACACTCAGAAAATTGATACAAATTACATAAAAAAGATTGAGTTTTACACCGGTTCTGCCGCACTCAAGCTCGATATGTTCACCCGCCGCAGTCTTGAGCTGACGGAGAGTATGAGGAACAAAGAGAAAAAGGACAGCCTTTTAGGTGTGCTTGACCGCACAAAGACCGCCGCAGGAGCAAGACTGCTTAGAAAATGGATTGAGAGGCCGCTTGTCAACTGCAAACAGATCACACTGCGCCAGGATGCTGTGGAAGCGCTTGTTGAAAGCACTATAAAAAGAGAAAATATAATCGATGAGCTCAAACAGGTGACGGATATCGAAAGACTGCTGACCCGCCTTGTTTATGGAACGGGTAGCGCAAGGGATATTAAGTCACTCGGGCTTACGCTGTCGAAAATACCGTATATAAAATCCCAGCTTGAAGGCTTTTCAAAGCAGGGGCTGAAAACTCTTTATGATGCACTGGACAGCTTTGATGAGCTTTCTGAAAAGATTGAAAGAACGATTGTAGACAACCCGCCCTTTTCTATTCGCGAAGGCGGTATGATAAACAAAGGCGTAAGTCCGGAACTTGATAGGCTTATCGATGTTGCGGAAAACAGCGTTACACTGCTAAAGGAATTTGAGGAGAGGGAGCGCGCGGCAACAGGTATAAGGACGCTTAAAGTCGGCTTTAACCGTGTTTTCGGTTATTATATAGAGATATCAAAAGGCAGTGCCGATCAGGCACCTGAGCATTACATAAGACGGCAGACGCTTGTAAACGGTGAGCGGTACGTTATACCGGAGCTGAAAACCCTTGAAAATGAAGTGCTTACCGCATCCGAGAAGCGCAAGGAGCTTGAAGGGCAGATATTCGCTTCTCTTCGTGAGGAAGTTCTCGACAACCTCACAGGGCTGCAGAGCACTGCATCCGCACTTGCTACACTGGATGTTTACACAAACCTTGCGGCAGTTGCTGTCAGAAACAGCTATGTTCGCCCGGAGGTAGACTATTCCGACATTATGAGTATCAAAGACGGAAGACACCCTGTTGTTGAAAAAAGCGCGGGAGACTTCTATTTTGTGCCTAATGATGCATTTCTTGACTGCAAAAACAATATGTTAATGCTCATAACCGGCCCGAATATGGCTGGCAAGTCTACCTATATGAGACAGGTTGCCGTTATTACGATTATGGCGCAAATCGGCTCTTTTGTCCCTGCCAAAGAAGCGAGAATTGGCGTTGTCGACAGGATTTATACAAGAGTAGGCGCATCGGACGACCTTGCAAGCGGTCAATCTACATTTATGGTTGAGATGGTTGAAGTCGCAGCAATACTTGCAGGCGCGACAAACAGAAGCCTTATAATATACGACGAAATCGGCAGGGGAACCGCAACTTATGACGGAATGAGTATCGCCCGGGCGGTTATCGAATACACCGTCAAGAAGATTGGCGCTAAAACCCTGTTTGCTACGCACTACCATGAGCTTACAGTTCTTGAGGATGAGCTCCCCGGTGTTGTCAACTACAGCATCGCTGCAAAGAAGCGCGGTGAGGAGATTGTGTTCCTTCGCAAGATTGTAAAAGGCGGCGCGGACGAGAGCTATGGTATCGAAGTTGCCGCACTTGCAGGCGTTCCTAAGCAGGTCGTTAAGCGAGCTAAAGAGATACTAAGCTCCCACGGAAAAACAGATATGCCAGTTTCAAAAAACATATCTCAAACGCAAGAAGACAGCTTTTTACTTGAAGATTTAAGACTCAAAAACGCAGCGGAAAAGCTAAGGTCGCTGGACATTAACACCTTGACACCGTTTGAAGCGCTTGCGTTTTTATATGAACTTAAGAAAGAAATAGGACAATAGTAATGGAAGCAAAGACTAAAAGAAGGCTAATTTACTTTGCGCTTTTTGTCATACTCTTGGGAGTGGAAATCTACATCGGAATGTATGTGAGAGACAGCATAATCCGTCCATACGGCGGAGATGTGCTTGTGGTGATACTCCTCTACTGCCTTATTAGAATTTTCTTCCCCGACGGCATAATGCTCCTTCCGCTTTTTATATTATTGTTTGCTTGCGGGATAGAATTTGCGCAGAAATACGATTATGCGACGCTTTTGGGTTTTGCTGACAACAAGATTATTAGAACGATTCTCGGCACATCCTTTTCGTGGTATGATATCCTCAGCTACGGTATTGGATGCGCTGTGTTAGGTATTGCCGAACTATTCAAAGTGGCAAAAGGTAAAAGAAAACGGTAAAATTATGGGCATAATAAATTTACTTGATCTTCAGACTGCAAACCTTATCGCCGCCGGAGAGGTGGTTGAGAGGGCTGCGTCCGTTGTCAAGGAGCTTTGCGAAAACAGCATAGATGCGGCGGCTAAGAACATAACCGTCGAGATTAAGCATGGCGGAAATTCCTATATCCGTGTCAGCGACGACGGCAAAGGCATCAGCGAGGACGATATACCGAAAACGATCTTGCGTCACGCAACAAGCAAGATAAAAACCGGCTCTGACCTTGAAGCAATTGGCACCCTCGGTTTCAGAGGCGAAGCGCTTGCAGCTGTCAGCTCCGTTGCGAGAATGACGATTATCAGCAAACAGCCAACCGCAAAAACAGGCTCCATGCTTGAGGTCAACGACGAATACGGTGTTGTAATCAAAGAAACTGGCTGTCCCGACGGAACGACAATTATAGTTCGGGATTTGTTTTACAACGTTCCTGCCCGCCGCAAGTTTATGAAAAGAGATGCGACAGAAGCGATGGCGGTCGCAGCACTTACGGAAAAGCTTGCGATGTCGCATCCTGAAATCGCTTTTAGGCTAATTTCTGACGGTGAAACAAAGTTCACAACACCGGGTGACGGAAAACTCCTGTCAGCGATTTACGGAGTCGCAGGGCGTGCTTTTGCCGCAGGGCTTGAGAGCGTCAGCTATGAGCTTGAGGGCATGACTTTGCGCGGCTATATCTCTCGCCCGGATGCGGCGAAAGGAACAAGGAGCTCTCAGAGCTTTTTTATTAACAACAGATACATACGCTCAAGAACAATGACCGCCGCACTTGAGGAAGCTTATAAATCCTACATCCCGTCAGGCCGTTTCCCTGCCGCTGTGCTGTTTCTTGAAACCTCACTTTCCAGCGTTGATGTAAATGTGCACCCGTCTAAATTAGAAGTCAGGTTTTCAAACGAAAAAAATGTTTTCGATACCGTTTACTACGGTGTAAGAAGTGTACTTGAAGGCGGATTCAAAAAAGCAGAGCCTGAGGAAAAACCTCGTTCACCGCTTGAAACTCAGCCTTGGAATTTTACTCCCGAAATAAAGGCTGAAGAAGCCAAAGCCTCGACGCAGGAATATAAACCGCTTTATGATTTTTCAAAGCTGACAGAAAAAGCGGTACTCGAAACGATGCCGAATTTTGCCCCAAATGTAAACAATTCTACCGATGAGGCTTTTAAAGTAGAGATAACTACATATAATAAAGCGGAAACCGCTGATTTTGATGAGGCAAAGACGGACGAGTTCGCACCCGAATCTCTTGTGGAAGCACCGACTTACAGGATTGTAGGCGAGTTATTTGCCACATATGCAGTCGTAGAAGTCGGTGAAAGCGTTTCACTCATAGATAAACATGCAGCGCACGAGAGGATAATTTACGAAAAGCTAAGAAAATCAAACAAAAAGCATACACAACTGCTGCTTGAACCGTTAAAACTTGATTTTTCGCCGATGGAAATTGAACTTCTTATCGAAAGCAAAACATATCTTGAGAGTTATGGGTTTGTGATAAAGGAGAGGGATGGCGCGCTGTTCCTTGACGGCATACCTGCCCTTCTGATGCAGTCCGGCGGCGATTTACATTCGTTAATCGGTTGTTTTGTCAGCGAGGTTTCAAAGGGAATGCAGATACCGATTGATGTGAGAGCGGACAGCGCACTGTACTCCGTCGCTTGTAAAGCGGCGATAAAAGCGGGTAAAATGCTCGACGGCACACAGCTTGACTGGATTGTGCAAAATGTTTTGAACGACACTGCTATAAGATTCTGTCCTCACGGTAGACCTATAATTTATACCGCCGACAAAAAGTCGATTGAAAAGCTGTTTAACAGGACATAGCGTTCTATAAAATCATCCAAAGATTTTTAACTCGTGGTAAAATAAATGTAGATTTAACACATATGTGTTGACAAAAAAGCAGTTTCTATGGTAGAATTAATGCGTATTTCCACGAAGACTCATAAAACACAATTCATCTTTCCGCGCTATTTAACAGAGATCGATGATTGAATAAAACATTTTTTATATGAAAGGGATATGGTTATGAAAATTAACGGCAAACGCACAGCTTCGGCAATTATCTGTTTGTTGCTGGCACTGTCGCTTCTTCTTGTGTCATGCCAGACAAAGGACACAACAAGTACAACATCGACCGACAACACAACCTCCACAACTTCGACATCAGGAAATTCCGAACCCGGCTGGGATGAAGCAAGTCAGAGATATGTATCGAATCTTGACCCCAACAAGTATAAGGGAGAAAACAGAAAATTCAAGATTCTCGTTCTCGGTTCTTCTTATGGAACATACACCTCGAGAGAATTTACATTCTCTGAAGAAGATGTACTCCAGAGCGACGTTATCAACGACGCGGCAGGTAGAAAGAACGACTATATCAAAGAGCGTTACGGTGTTGAAAACGTTCCGATATATGCTGAAAACAACGCAACAAACGGTATTTCGACCTTGATAAACACCGATATCCAAACGGGAACTTTTGCTTACGACGCTGTTATGCCCTATATGATCACTCTCGCAGGTTTTGCAGCTGAAGGTAAGCTCATCGACATGGCTGACACTGCCTTCGGAGCAAACGATGTAGACATCACAAAGATAATCGACTTCTCGATGCCTTGGTGGGATCAGTCCTCTATAAGCGAACTCTCCATTCAAGACAGAGTTTTCTTTGCAGCAGGTGATATAACCCTCCTTAACAAGGTTTGTACAATGGCAGTCACTTTTAACAGAGATATTATTACCAACGGCGGTTATGATTCTCCTTACGACCTTGTCAGAGACGGCACATGGACTATTGACAAGATGATGGAAATGGGCAGGAATAACTCAAGAGATAACGATGGCGACGGCGTAATGACGTATAAAGACAGCTGGGGCCTCTCTTCTGCTCATGCTGACTCAATCGGTTTATATGTTTCTACCGGAAACCACCTTGCAACTCTCGACTCCAACAGAGAACCCGTAATCGCACTTGACGGTGCAGCACAGAAAGCAACTCTCCAGAAGATTCTTGAAGTGCTCAACGACCGCTCATGGGTTATCCACGCTCAGGAAACCGGACTTACCGGCAACGAGATGTGGGCTATGTCACTCCAGATATTCGGCGAAGATAGAGCACTCTTTAGAACAAGCGCATTCTCCGCCGTTGAAAAGCTCAAATCAGGATTTTCAGTAAACTATGGTATAGTTCCGATGCCCAAGATCAACGAAGAGCAGGATGGATATTACTCCTATGTTGCAGATAACGGGACCGTCAGCGGTATCGCTATCACAACCGGAGCTGAGGATGTTGAATTCTCTGCTTATATGATTGAAGTAAACGCAGTTGAAGGCAAAAACTACCTCACACCCGCTTATTATGACACAGTTCTTAAGAAGCAGGCAGCTCAGGACCCCGACACAGTTGAAATGCTCGATATCATATTCTCCAACACGATTTACGATGTAGGTAGAATTTATAACTTCGGTAATATCGCAGGCATAATCAGCCAGCTCGTAGAAGCCAAGAGCACAGATATAACATCTAAAATCGACGAGAACAGAAGCGCTATAGAAGAAGCGATGAACACAATCGTTGAAAAGTACAACAGCCTCTAAAACAAAATAAAATCCAATCCAAGACCGGAGCAAAAGCTCCGGTCTTACTCTTTCTAAATAAAAAAGAAAAGCCGAAAAAGCCTTTCGGCTTTTCGGCTTGTATGAGAGTTATAGTGTGAAATTTAAATTATATAAAAGACAATTCCGAAGCGTGCACACATCAAAACTTTTATAAATTAAATTTCGCGAGACTGTCGATTAGATTATTTCGAGAACGTCATTGTTATGGGTTCACCGTTAAAGGTTGCGTTTGTGATACTAGTTCCGAGCGTATTACCGTTACCGCGTATTATTATTGATTCGCCTGCTGAAATTGTATAAACGGTTTGATGCTCGTTGGTGGGGTAGATTGAAAAATTTTGACCGGATTTTTGATATGCAATGGATGAACCTTCGAGCCAGAAGGTATTAATATCTCCATCGGTGTAAGTGAAGTTGAGCAACCAATCGGAAACAGGAGCGGAGGAGTTGTTAGTTAAAGTAATCTCAAACGCATGAGAGCCGTAACCGTAGTCATTGGTGATTTTAAAATCAACGGAGATTGCGGGAACTTCGGGAACAGTTCCGTCTTCTAAATCATAGTCGTCAAACTGCTCTTCAAGACCGCTTAAAAATTCGACTCTTTCGGTAACAAGCGCTAAGAGCGTTTCTCTGTTGGTCAGAGCAAGGTCGTAATCTTCATCTTCAGCAGCGGCAAACATTGCGTTACGGTAGAAGGGTACTTCGTATCTGCTCGTGCCGGGAGTTTCGCGGTCACCGTAGAAAGCTGATCTTTCGGCTTTAATCTCATTCAAAAAGGCTAAGACCGCTTCAAACTGCTCAAAGGTAAGCTCCTCTTTTGCCGCATCAATTCTTGCGGAAAAAGCGTCGAGAGCTTCGTTATAGCTGTTGTAGGAAGGAACATAGGTTCCTTCGTAGTATGTAACATATTCATCGTACTTTGCGAGGTACTCATCTCTGTCGGCGGCTGCAAATGTTGCGAATACGCCAAGGGAGAGAACGAGCGCGAGGGAGAGAACAAAGGATACTATTTTTTTCATTTTTAAATTCTAACCTTTCTTTTCTTTTATAAAAAACAAACTGACTGCACGAAACAGGCAGGGTTGCTACCTTTTCTTGCAGTCAGTCAATCATCATAAGCATTTTTAGGGGCTTATATTAGACACTTAACTTTGCGTCACCGATTTTCATCGGTTTTGCCAAAATAATGCTTTATTTTTGGGACTAAAAGCAGTATATCAATAAAATTGCGGGTTGTCAAGAGGAAAATGGAAATTATTTATTTTATTTATCCTTCTCTTATTTCGTTAAGGATGCTGTTGATTTCGTCGAGATATGCCTGTCTTTCGGATTCCGTCATTGACACGGTTTCTGATTCTAAGTCTGAAACCTCGTCGGATGAAACGATGTCGCTTTCTTCGGAAGTGGCGCTTGCTGCAACGCTTGTATTAACCGATACGGTTGCGGAAGCGTTGGAGTGGTTTTTGTCGGGGTCACAGGAGCTAAGTGATATAGAAATAACAAGAGCGAAAATCAACGGGAGTAATGCGAGTGAGGTGAGGAGCTTTCTTTCTGTTTTCATTATAACGTCCATTCTGCCGCGCAGCGGCTATCGCAGTTGAATTTTATCCGAGTTAAATTTCACGCAGCTGCCATTCTGCCGCGTAGCGGCTGAACAAAGAATCATGAAATTCAATTAATTGAATTTTGGGGCGTGAACAATTCGCAGTTGAATTTTATCTGAGTTAGGTTTCACGCTTTTGCTTTTATTAGTTTACTACAAATCCCGCGCCTTGTCAATGAATAAATTTCCCGGTAAAGTCAAGAATATTTAAGAGACAGTCCGCAGTTTTGATTTGCCGGCAATGACAAAATACATCAGTGGAGAAAAAAATATGCAGAGACAAGTTCAGGCGGCGTTCGGTAAAATTAAGAGAATCTATCTTGAAGGCGGTAATAGGTGGATTACCGACAACTACTACCTAATCAGCCGCAATTATGATGGTTTGAAACGCAGTAAGGCTATCCTTGCAAAGCATGAAAACATGGCGGAAATTTGCGACAAATATTGCAAAAAGTATTCCTTTGCCTTAGACATAGAAAAGCTTTGCGGCTTTTTTTCCCATTACACAAATCTCGGCTACGGGGAGCTGTCAAGCGTTCCCGTGTTTCTTGCTGCGGCGGCAATAATTGAGATTGCAAGAGCTGAAAACTGCGGACCGGCAATAGAACTGCTCCGCAAATTGGGAAGCGAGGACTTTGAAGAATTTTTGGAATGCGTGTCTCCCGCCGAACGGATTTTAGAGCGCGAATACACAAGAGAGTATTCCAAAATGGATAAGGCTACAAAAAGCGCGTACCGCAAAAAGCTTGAAGAACTCGCTGAAAAAAACGGCGTATCATACAATGATGAAGCAGAAAGACTTGTCGCTTTATCCCATGACAAAAAGACGCATATCGGCTTTCTCTTATTTCCGGAAAAGGGTATAAAAACATCGTTTTTTATTTCAGAAATTCTAATTTTTGCTTTGCTTCTCGGAATTTGTTCAAGGCTTTGCGATGTGTGGGCGATTTTTGCCGTTTTACCGCTCTATAAATCATCACAAATAATTTCCGACTTCTTGTTCTCGCTTTTCGTTAGAGCGGTGGGCAGTAAAATAGACACCGTCTTTAGAGACGCTGTCTCCGGTAAAACGGTTTTCAGACTTGAGAGCGAATACGCTACTGACAAAACCCTTATAGTTATCACATCACTGCTTTTCGGCGGTGAAAAAGACGACGGTCTTTTTGCAAGGCTTGAGCGGTTCTACCTTTCAAACAAAAGGGACAACCATATTTTCGGCATACTCGGTGACTTCCGTGACGGGCCGGAAGAAGTCAAGCCCGAAGATGATGGAATAATTGAAAACGCAAAGAGGGTAATTTCTGAGTTAAACAAAAAACACGGTGGTGGCTTTGTTCTCCTTGCAAGGAAGCGTGTGAAAAATGCCGACGGACTTTACGGTGGCAGGGAGCGCAAGAGAGGCGCTGTTACAGATGCGGTGCGCTTTATCGGTGGTGAGAAGGATGCGATCGATTATTTTGAGGGTGACTCGAGCGCAGTCAGCGGCGTAAAATATATTCTGACACTTGATGCGGACACAAATTTATCCCTCGGCGCAGTCAGCGAGCTGCTTTGCGCTGCTGTTCATCCGCTCGCTCGCCCAGTTATTAAGGACGGCAGGGTGGTGTCGGGTTGGGCGCTGTTCCAGCCTTCGATGGCGGTATCCCTTGAAAGCGCCGCCAAAACCGGGTTTTCGCGCCTAATCGGCGGAAGCGGCGGTGTTGATGCATACCAAAGCGCTGCATACGACAAATATCAGAGCGTGCTTGGCGAAGGAGTTTTCTGCGGAAAAGGACTTTTTGATGCAGACTGTTTTCGTGAGCTTGTTATACCCAAAATACCCGACGGTTTTGTGCTCAGTCACGACTTGCCGGAGGGCGCAATACTTCGTACAAGATTAATTTCCGATGTAACGCTGTCGGACTCAGCGCCAAAAAGCGTACTGTCGTATTACGGGCGCGCTGGAAGATGGATCAGGGGGGATGTCCAGAATCTTGGACTGCTGAAAAAGCTCGGTTCACCTGCCGGAAAATATATGATTGTCGAAAACCTGATAAATGTACTGCTGCCGATAACGCAGTTTACAGCTTTGTTTGTGGTTTTTCTGTTGTCTGCTTTTGATTTTATCGGAACTGCGTTTTCCGGGATTCTGCTGATTTTTATCCTTTCGTCAACGCTGCTACCGCAGCTTCTCGGCATTATCAGCACACCGAGCAGGCTTTTTAGGCGGCCGAGAAGGCGATATTTTTCGCGTATATCCCACTCAGTACGCCGTGACCTATCAAGATTATTTTATGAAATTTCTGCAATAGCTTTCTCCGCGCAGACAACTGCGGCAGCGGCAATTCGATCGGCTTATAGGATGCTTTTCTCAAAGAAAAAGCTGCTTGAATGGGTGACTGCTGGAGAAGGCGAACAGGGCGGCAGCGGATTTCCACTATATGCGTCAAAGATGCTGCCGTCGGCAATTATCGGCGCCGCTATTTTTGTTTTCGCACCGTTCTGGACCTTCAGGCTACTCGGACTTTTGTGGTTTTGCTTTCCGATAGCAGCATATTATATCTCGAAACCCGCCAGCGGCGAGGATAAAAAGCTGAGTGCCGACTGCAGGGAATACCTGATAAAACAGTCCGCGGCGATGTGGAGTTTCTTTTCTAAGCATGTTAATTCCGAAACAAACCATCTGCCGCCTGACAATGTGCAGTATGAACCTGTATATGCGAGAGCGGACAGGACGTCGCCGACAAATATCGGGCTTTACCTTTTATCATGTCTTGCGGCGGCGGATTTTGGGTTTATCGATGCAGATGAGCTTGAGAGACGGTTGAGAGCTACACTTTCCACCCTTCAGAAGATGCAAAAGTGGAACGGCCATCTCTATAACTGGTATGCTACGGACACACTTGATGTAATCGGCGGGGCTTATGTTTCCACCGTTGACAGCGGAAACTTCGTCACATCGATCTGCACTCTGCGAGAGGGGCTCAAGGAGTACGGGCTGTTGGAGTTATCTGATGAGTTTGCATTTCTCGAAACTGAAGCTGATTTTTCTGTGCTGTACAACCCAAAAAAGTCGCTGTTTTCTTTGGGTTTTGAAGTTGGAGAGAGCGGAAGACAGAGTGAAATTTGCTACGACCTTTATATGAGCGAAGCGAGAACTACAAGCTATTATGCTCTTGCAAAAGGGATCGTTCCTAAAAAGCACTGGGCGAAGCTATCGAGAACACTTATTTCTGGCGGCGGTTATATCGGGATGGCAAGCTGGACGGGTACAACGTTTGAATACTTTATGCCGCCTCTATTCCTACCTGTTTACGACAACTCTTTTGAATACGAAGCGCTGAGATTCGCCTTTGAACAGCAGCGCAAAAAACACATCGCCGCCGGCTTGTCGGACGGTGTTTGGGGGCTTTCGGAAAGCGCGTTTTTCTCCTTTGACAGCGAGATGAATTACCAGTATAAAGCGGTAGGCGTTCAAAAACTCGGTCTAAAACGTTATTTGACGGATGAGCCCGTCGTTTCACCATATTCAAGCTTTTTGATGCTGAAGATCAGTCCGGAATCCTGTGTAAACAACCTCAAAAAACTTGAAGAATACGGTATGATCGGCGAACATGGGCATTACGAGGCTTGCGACTTCACCCCCACAAGAGCCGGCGGTTCGGGTTTTGCGGTTATAAAAAGCTATATGTCTCACCATTTGGGTATGAGTATCACAGCAGCGGCAAACGCTTGTTTCGCGGAAGTGTTTGTTAGAAGATTTATTCGAAATCCCTCCATGGCGGCAGCTTACGAGCTGCTTCAAGAGAAAGTTCCGGATGTGTCCATCTACCACGATATCGCACCCGAAGCGAAGCCTGCACCTGTTCCTCCCCACACCAGAAGCGAGGGCAGTATTTTCTCATACAGCATCCAAAACCCTGAACTCAGGCTTGTAAACTCCGGTAGGCTGACTATGCTTGTGGGGGACCTCGGACATGTTTCGATGCGATTCGGCAAGGTTATTATAAACGAATGTGATTTTGATTTATTTAATGCAAAGTCAGGCTTTTCGCTTAAACTTTCTGGAAAAGCTTTTGTTCCAACAAGCGGAAAAGAAGACGAATCGGCTTCATTCACCGTCGAACACAAAGACGGAGCTGTTTCCCATATCAGAACATCTGGCGAGTTTTCGGGAAGAGCGCGCTTTTCTACTGAAGGGAAATGCATAAGAATTGAAACACTTGCTGGTGAGAAGGCAAACTGTTTCGCTGAGCTTGAATTTCCGATAGCACTCGACGATGAGCAGACTTTCAAAGCGCATCCGGCTTTCTCGAAGCTCTCGGTTAGCGCAGAATTTATTGAAGGTGAAAAAATAATATTGTACTCAAGAAAACCAAAACTCAAAGCTCGACCGCTGTTTTTAGCGGTAGCTCTTGCTGATGAGGGGGTGGGATTTTCATTCGACACGAGGCTTACTGATGTGAGAGAACTTGTAAAACCGCTGATGGGGCGCACCGGTGCTTCCGTAAATCCCTATCTTAGGATAAAGACACAAGAACTTTCCGGAGGCAGGGCATGTTTTCTGATATCATGCGCTGCCACAAAGGAAGAAGCGTTATCGGCAATCAGGAGTGGCAGGGCGAAGTACAAGGAAAACGGCAAAAAGCAAGGTATATACAGACATCTTCAACCTGCAGCGCTTTCAAGGGTACTCGGAGCAATATATTTTTCGTCCCCTGTTTTATCTCAAGCGGAGAGGGTTAGCGGAGATATCCACAGCCTCTGGAGGTACAGTATCAGCGGCGATTACCCGATACTACTCGCTGACACCAATGACGACAGCTCAGTTTACGAGAGTCTCATTTTGTTTAGAACGCTGACGATCGCTTCTGTAAGATGTGAGCTCGTTGTGGTGGTGAGAGAAGCGGATAGGTACGCAAGGGAGAGCAGGCGCAGCGTGATGAAAGCGGTGTCCCTTGCCCACTGTGAGGCGTTCCTCGGTAGGCGCGGTGGTGTGTTTGTCATCGATTACGAGGACTTCCGTATCGATGAGAGCCGAAACGACTATAACTATCTGCTTGCGAATTCGATTGACTTGCTGTCGCTTACAGAAGAAGGCAGGAGCGGAGGCATTATACCTGAGGTTGTCACACAAATAGAAAATCGCGAAAATAAGTTTGGTGAGGGAATAATTAAGGTTGAGGGCGGCAGCTTTGACGAAAACGGCGGTTTTATTATCGATAAATCGTCAGGCATCCCTCTCGAATGGAGCTATATCACCGCGAATCACTGTTTAGGCAGTGTTCAGACGCAAAATTCGTTAGGTTTCTCCTATTTTAGAAATGCACAAAAAAATAAGCTGACTGAATTTTCAAACAACCCGTATTTTCCTAACAGGGGTGAGAGGATTTTGATGTTCGTCGGAGGCAAGGCATACGACCTTTGCGCAGTCAGCTCTTTTGTGAGGTTCGGTGAAGGTAAGGTTATTTGGCAAGGCTCGGCGGGTGGGATTGATTACGAGATGTCGCTGTTTGTATGCGAAAAGTTCCCCGTAAAGCTGATTAAGCTATCTCACAGCGGTGGCGACGGTATTGTGACAGCTCTTGTGCTAAGACCCGACGGCGGCAGGCTTGCGGAAATAACAAAGTTAAATCAAGGCGTTGTCTGTTTTAGAAACCTAAGGAAGTCAAAAGTTTACGGTTTTGCCGGAACTGTACCCAGTAAAATAGAAGCAGAAGGGTTTAACACAGAACACAGCGCGAATTCCGGTGTTGTAACCGACTTTTCATCGCTGTTCGGTGAAGAAACACTAAGGCGGGACTGCGCGGCAGTATATACGAAGTCCTCTGAAGTCTGGTTCTATGTCGGCGCGGCGCCGCAGCAGAAAACAGCGGAAATAATTTCAGGAATGATTGACAGGTCGTTTGCCGAAGAACAGGAAAAAGCAGCCGCTATATTCTATAAAAGCCTGATGCCAAAGCCAAAAGAAAAGCTTGAAGCCCCTTTTGCGGTTATGTACAATCACTTTATGCCCTATCAGGTGACGATTTCCCGCTTTTTCTCACGCTGTGCCTACTATCAGGTGGGAGGAGCATACGGCTACCGCGACCAACTGCAGGACAGCCTTATGCTAATGAAGACAAGGCCCGATTTGGTGCGAACTCATATAGTCAGATGCAGTGCGCATCAATATGAGGACGGCGGTGTTCAGCACTGGTGGCATCCGCTGAGGGAAGGTGTGCGGACACGCTGTTCCGACGACTTCCTTTGGTTGCCGCTTGTTACTGCAGAATATCTGAGGGAAACAGGTGACGGTTCTGTGCTTGATGTGAAAACAAGATGGCTTGTTTCGCCTGAACTTAGAGAGGGAGAGAGCGAAAGGTACGAGCATGCGGGACTAAGTGAGGGGAAGGACAGCGTTTATGAGCACTGTGTAAGAGCTCTGCAGCGCAGTTTAAGCTTTGGAAAACACGGACTGCCGCTGATGGGTAGCTGTGATTGGAACGACGGCTTCTCGGAGCTTGGCGAGGAAGGACGAGGAGAGAGTGTGTTCACCGCATGGCTTTTCATCTGGGCGGTGCGGGAGTTTGGAACACAAATGATTGAGCGCGGCGACGAGAGAGCGGAAGGGCTGCAAAAAGCAGCGAACAGTGTGTTAGGTGCGATTGAGAGCTACTGTTTTGACGGCGACAGATATCTGCGAGCGTTTACCGACAACGGAGAAGCACTCGGTGCCTTCGGCAGCGGTGAAGCGGAGCTTGACATACTGCCCCAGTGCATGCCGGCGATTGTTGGCGGCGCGGATGAGGGCAGGGTCAGCATTGCGCTCGACATGGCTTATTCGATGTGCTTCGACCGTAAATGGCAGATTATGAAGCTATTCACGCCGCCTTTTGATAAGGACACGCGAAAGATCGGCTATATTCAAAGCTATGTGCCGGGAATCAGGGAGAACGGCGGTCAGTACACCCATGCGTCGATGTGGATGGCGCTCGGACTTTGGAGAGCAGGAAAGAAAGACAAAGCGATTGAAGCGGCAAGAGCGCTTAATCCGGTCATAAGATGCGCTGACAAAAGGCTTGCGGAAGCGTACAAGATTGAACCTTTCGTCCTGTCGGGAGACATTTATTCGAACCCGAAGCACCCCGGCAGGGGCGGTTGGAGCTGGTATACGGGGTCGGCGGCGTGGTTTTGGCGGCTGATCGATGAGATTTGGGAATAAAATAAAAAGGCTGTTGCAAGCCAAAAACTTGCAACAGCTTTAATATTGTATAGAGAAGAAAATATCCGGCTTTAATCATTTTGTAGTATATCGCTTATGGTTACGAGTTTATTTGTCGCGTTTTGGTTTGCGAAAAGGTCGGTGCTGTAAAGGAATAGCACATCGTCGTACTCGCTAAAGTCCACAATTTTGGTAAAGCTCGGTGTGTCGTACCTCATATCGACAAGCATTATCTCGGTGTAGTCCTCAAGGAGCATCGGAACAAAGCTCATCGCATATGAATCTTTGAAAATAAGGAGCTTTTTGCCGCTTTCACTCTCGGTTGTAATCCTCGAAAAGGGCACATTTTCCTTTAAGAAGTAAGCGTATTTATCCTTGACTTGAAGCTGTTCATCAAAGTAAATTGTATCGTAGTTTTCGTTTGTAAAAGCTTTTCCGCCTGCGTATTTAAGGTTTTTTTCATAGAGTTTTACTTTTCCGATTTCGTATTTTTCAATTATATCATCTTCTATTCCGCGGAAACCTGATTTTGAGAAAAGGGTGCCATTGAAGTCATCGCTGAGCTTTGTGATTTTAAATTCGCTGCTTTCCCTGGCTTTTAGCTCTGCAGCTTTTGCAAACTCTAAATATGAATAGTAAGCACCTTTTGCAGTCCAGTGATGGTCAGTGCGGTAGAAGATGTATTCATCGCTGTGTTCCGATAAGGTATCGTAAACATTGACCGGTGTAACCTTATCATCAAGTTTTTCGTAGATGCTTTTCATGAAAAGCTTTTGATCCCATGAGGTTGCAAAAGTCGGCAAGTATTTTTCCTGTACGCTCATAGCTGAAGGTACAATCATCAGATATATGTTACCGCTGTAAACCTTACTCAGAGCATTTACACCTGCGATATTTCCTTCAACTTTCTCCGCATCAGGTGTGCTGATTTTTTCGAGTAGCCTGTCTTTTGCGATATAAACTCCGCCGTTTTCGCGTTTTCCGAGCGCAAGTTCAGCGTAACACTTCATCTCAACCCATTTGTCGCGCCATATAACACGGTCGTTGAGGTACTGCTCCACATCGAGCATCAGTTTTCCCTCAATGAATTCACCCGTATCCCATGACGGCCAAGGCTGAAGGGCGCGGTTTTCAAGTTCGGAAAAATCTTTTTTCGGGGCAATAAGGTTGAGCACAACTAAAGAGCCCCAAAGTGCAATCATCACAACAGCGAAAAATTTATTTATTTTCATTGATTATCCCTCCGTTAAAACTTAAAGTAAAGGAACGGATTGTAGGTGCTTGAGATCAGATATACAAGTGAACCGAGGAAAATCGCTATATAAAACGCTGTTGCACCGTAGTATGCGACACGCTTGTCCGACGACTCTAACTTTACAAGGATGTTTTTGAGTATTGGCGTTGAAAGCACTATTGCAATCACAAATATCATAGCATATGATACCAAATAATGCAGCGACTGACCGTTGAAAGCCGGAACATCAAGGAATCCGAACATACCTGCAAGGTAGTTGCCAAGCTCTCCAAGGTCCTCAAACGAGAAGATAACCCAGCTGATGACTACAAGGAACATCGTATAAAGATGCCGTATAGGCCTAAAAACCTTTTCCCAGAACTTGAACAGCACAAACTTTTCAAGCACAAGAATAGCTGCGAAAAACAGCCCCCAGATAACGAAGTTCCATGACGGACCGTGCCAGAGTCCCGTAAGAGCCCAGACGATTAGAATGTTTCGAATCTGTATAAGAGTTCCCCTTTTGTTTCCACCCAAGGGGATGTAAACATAGTCCCTAAACCACGACCCCAAGGTCATGTGCCAACGGCGCCAAAATTCTGTAATGCTTGTGGATATATAGGGGAAATTGAAGTTTTCATCGATGTAAAGTCCGAACATCTGCGAGAGTCCGATTGCCATATCCGAATAACCGGAAAAGTCAAAATAAAGCTGAAATGTGAAAGCGAGAATTCCGAGCCAGTAAAGGAGAACGCTCATCTCACCCGCTTCACCTGTTTGTACAAGCGTCCAGAGATAGCCGATATTGTTTGCGATAAGTACCTTTTTGCCAAGTCCCTGAAGGAAGCGGCGCATACCCATTGACAAGTCGGTGAGATTTAAGTTACGGTCGGAAATTTCTTCTTCAACCGTGATATACCTTACGATGGGGCCTGCGATAACTTGGGGAAAGAGCGTTGTATATGTTACATAGTTGTAGTAGCTTTTTTCCGAGGTTGTCCTGCGTTTATAAACGTCGATGATGTACGACATTGACTGGAAGGCGTTGAAGGAAACACCGAGGGGCAGCGGAATACCGGTCAGAGGTATATCGATACCAAAAAGCATATTGATGTTTCCGATAATAAAGTCTGTATATTTGAAGAAAATCAAAGATGTGAGGTTCAAACCGATGTCGATGAGCATAAACATGCGCATCTTCTTTTTGTTGCCGAGGTTTTTATCGATGTTTTTTCCGCAGATATAGTCGACTCCGGTTAAAAACATCATTACGAAAAGATAACGGATTTCACCCCATGCGAAGAATATAAGGCTCGCAAGCAGCATTACAAGGTTCTTGTACTTTTTTGGTGCAATGTAATAGATTATTAACAAGAACGGCAGAAAGTAAAGTAGGAATGGGATGCTGCTGAATACCATAATGCGACCTCGAAAAGTTTTTTACGAACCCTATTTTTTACACGATGATTAATCGCCGATGAATTAATCGAACACGATTTTGATTATAACATATAAAAACATCAAGGTCAACGAATATAAAGATGTTAAAATAAATTTATAGCTTTGTCGTTTAATGTTAAAAAATTAAGTCTAACGTCTGTCCCTTACTCGTAAAAATAGGCGCAGTAGCTGCATAAGTGAAACCGCGAGAGCGGCGACATAGGTCAGAGCGGCGGCTGACAGCACCCTTTTCGCGCCGTCAACTTCTTCAGTTGTAAGAATTCCAGCGCCTTCTATTGCGGCAATAGCTCTTGAGCTGGCATTGTATTCAGTCGGCAGAGTTACAAGCTGAAAAAACGCAACCGCTGCGAAGAGAATAAGCCCTGCGTAAGCTATAGCTATATAGCTTTGGCTTGATTGCGACAACAAAAGCCCGATAAGCACAAGAGGGAAAGCGAGGGTCGAGCCGATGCGTGTGACAGGGATTATCGCATTGCGTATCTTTATGGGCGCATAGTGCTGAGCATATTGTATCGCATGCCCCGCCTCATGAGCCGCAACACCAACTGCTGCAGCAGAGCGGCTGTTGTAAACGCTGTCGGACAGCCTGATTATATTGTTTCGCGGGTCGTAATGGTCGGTTAGGTTGCCTTCGACACGCTCTATTTTTACGGCACTGAGCCCGTTTTCGTCGAGAACTCGGCGCGCTGCATCGTATCCGGTCATTCCGGAGCGTGTCATCATGGCGGAATATTTCTTAAAAGTTGAGTTTACTCTATGGCTTGCCCACATAGCAAAAATAACTGCCGGCATAACAAGCACGATATATAAAGGATCAAAAAACATATCAGTCTCCATTCTGCCGCTAAGCGGCTGTTTATTTATTGAACTTTATTGCGTGAATGCACCATAATTGAACTTAATCTGAGACAGTATAACGTTCAGAAATTCAATTTATTGAATTTCATAGCGTGAATGCATCGCGGTTGAAATTAATCTGAGTTACATCTCACGCTATTATACATTATTCTTGTTTTTTCATATTTAATAAACTGTTAAGATTGGACAATAAAGCTGCCGTAAATCGTAGATCGATTTACGGCAGTAGCACTATTTTTATTTAATAATCATATTCATCGTCGTCATCGTCATCGTCATCATCGTCGTAGCGTCTGCGGCGAGTGGAAGGCGGTGCAAGTCCCTTTTCTTCAAGCTCACGGCGTTCTATAGCACGCTGTTTCTTTTCTTGCTTTCTTTTATACTTCTTTACAAGATTTAATATCTTAAGGGTGATTGAAAGGAGAAGATAAAGTCCTATTAGGACAAGAAAAATAATTATAATTGTTCTAAGCATCTTGCTTTTGAAAAAGTCGCCGATTTTCCCCATTATATAACCGAACTCATCTCTTGAAACAGAGGTCATAGTGACTAAATCAGTAGTCGCAAAATATTTTCCGTTTATTATTATGTCAACCGTTCCCACAGGCATATCTGCCTGAATCGGCGCCTCAAGAGAAAAACTCTCGTCGCTTAAATCGATACTTGTAACATATGTTATCTCAGGTTCTTTTCTGCTGTCGTAAATAAAATCAAAAGGAATTTTGGGGCGAACAACAACAGTGTCCGCACTGTTTCCCATATCAACCTTTATCTCGCCTAATAATTCAGCGGCTATTGTTTTTTTCTTGAAGGTTTCATGAGTCCATTTTATAAGCTCTTTCGCTTCAAGATAGGGCTCAATCTTATCTTCGTTAAAGCTTTTGCTCGGTCCGTGCCAACCCATTAAAACATAGACATACTGTAGCTCATCTTTATCACTTGCGGTGACAATGCAGTGACCGCCATCGTCTGTAAAACCTGCGTTTAAGCCTATCGCAGAGTCGTAGTTGTATTTTGTTGTGGTGTAAGTTGAAACAAGATGATTTTTATTAAGAAGGTTTCTTTGATTGGTTGATTTATTTGTAGCTGGTATTATATATTTATCCGTATCGGAAATTACCGCAAGATCGTTGACCTTGAAGACCGCCGCTGCAAGTTTTGCTACATCGGACGCAGTGGTATACATATCTTTGTCGTCGATGCCGGAGGTGTTGGTGTAGTTGGTGTTTGTCATACCAAGCTCCGCCGCTTTTTTGTTCATATCCTTGACGAACTGGGAGATGCTTCCCGACGCAGCTTCTGCAACAACATTGCATGCGTCATTAGCGCAGCTGACAAGTACACCAGCTAAGAGGTCTTTGAGCTTAAATTCCTCGTTCTCTCGGATGTTAATATTATTTCCGGTAATGTTTTTGATCGCAGATGAAGATGCGGCATAGGTTTTATTCAAATCATCGCCAAGCTTTTCATAGGTGACAAGGGCGACCATCAGCTTTACCGTCGAAGCGGGAGCGATTTTGGTGTCAGCTTCCTTTTCAAAGATAATCTGTCCGTTATTAACGTTTTGTATCACCGCATAAGGTGATTTTATCTCCGGGTCAGCAAGCACTGGCCCGCTGACTTCAGCATTAACAGCTAATGGAAACGCAAAACTGATCATGAAAACAAAAACAAACAAGAGCGAAGCAGTGCGTTTTAAAGACGTTCTCGCTTTTTTGGAAAAAATTTGTTTAGTCATATCCGTTATCCTTTCGAACTATTAGCAAAATACTTTTTGCAGTCTTCTATGTCCTTCATAATCTGTGAGATCAGCTCTTCAAGGGAGCCGTATTTTTCTTCCTCTCTGATTAGGGAGCAGAAAATAACCCTTACATCCCTATCGTAAAGCCTTTCCGAGAACTCGAAAATGTGGGTTTCGCAAAGCGGTTCCGGTGTTGGTTCGGCTATTGTCGGTCTGACGCCGACATTTGCAACCCCTTCATATAGTATCCCGTCAATTTCACAAAGGCATGCATAAACACCGAATTTCGGCACGATTCTATCTGGTGGGAACAGCTGATTTATTGTCGGGACGCCTATTGTCCTGCCATAAGCCCTGCCGTGAATGACGGGCAAGATGATGCTGTACTTTCTACCGAGTAGTTCCTCAGCTTCTTCGAGTTTGCCTTCTGTGATAAGGGAGCGAATGAGCGTTGAGCTTACAACCCTGCCACGCACTTTAACCGGTGGCACAACGATGCAGCTGACTCCTCTTTCCCTGAGCATTTCCGAGAGAAGCTCCGCATTCCCCGATTTACCCTGTCCGAAGGTGAAGCTGTCGCCGCAGACAACGGTTTTCGGGTTGAAGAGTTTTATCAGCACTTCATCGACAAATCTCTCAGGGCTGTAATCCTTCATCTCTGCAAAGTCCGCAAAATAAACCGCATCGGCTCCAAGCTCTCCGAGATATTTCATTTTATCTGATGAGCCAATTATGTATTTAACCGGCTTTTTATCGGAAATGAGGTTGAGCGGGTGCTGAGCAAAGGTAAAAACAACAGCTTTTTCGCTGTTTTTAGCAGCCGCAAGCTCTTTAATGAGCTGTGCATGGCCAATATGCACTCCGTCAAAATTTCCGAGTGACATCACACAACCGCCTTCAAGCGGCAGCATATCGTCAGTCAGTATCTCTATCAAGCAGCTTCTCCGTTCATTGTAATTATTATGCTTATTTTACAATCAATACAGCACTTTGTCAAGACAAAGCGTGTAAACGAAGGGATTATGTGATGGTTGTTTCATTTTGCTTCCCAATATATATTCCGGAGCTTTTTACAGCCCCGGAATAATTTTCACACTATTTTAATCGCAAGGGTTGTCACATCGTCTTTCATCGCATAGGCTCGTTTTGCTCCCTCGTTAATCTTCATTGCGAGTTCTGCAGGTGAGGTGTATTTACCGCTTTCGATTATCGTCAGCATCCAGAGCGGTATTTTGTCGGCACTGCCGATAACACCATCGGAGAACATCAGGATAATATCCCCCCTCTTGAGCCTGACTTTTGTCTGTTCAGCTGTTATATCATCCAATATACCAGCAGGCGGTGTGCTGCTTTGAATCAGGTGCGCTGTGCTATTACGGATAAGCAGCGACGGGGCAGCTCCGGCTTTGGTGAGAGTGGCAGTCGCTGTCACCCGATCAATTTCCGCAAGGTCAACCCCTGCAAAAATTTCCCCCTCCTTCGCAATAAGCAGTTTATTTAGAAGGCGTATGCTCTCTTCTTTTTTTGCCCCCATCTCGAGCAGCTTTTCCAGGAAAATCGCCGTTAGTCTTGAGCTTGAAGCCGCTGCCGGACCGCTGCCCATTCCGTCGCTTATGAGCGCATAGAATCTCGCGTCCTCGCTCTCGAAAACAGATGTTGAGTCGCCGTTGACCCTCTCGCCGCCTGCCGCTCCGCTTGTTTGGGCATACTCAATCGAAATTGCTGGTACAGTTTCCATCCTCATAACCGATACATCGCCAATTTGTATAAATTGCGGATCACCGAGCATTGTACCGACCGCTTTTGAGAGGTTGTACCTGAGATTCGTTGTTGTAACGCAGACCGCTTCGGGAGTTATCCCAATTACTTCAAGCTTTCTCCTGCGTCCGCCGTTGACGGTCACCTTATCATAGCTCAGCCCCATCTCATCAAGCGCAGCTTTTACCTGTTCTTCCTTTTCGGGTAGAGGCTCAGTGCGCTCCGCTTCACGTTCCGCAACACATTCCATTATCTTAGCGAAATCAAGGTACTGTTCGGCGATGCGCTTCATCTGTGCGCTGCCGGTGATATCCGAGCTTTCTGCCACGGCTGTCTCGATCTTCGCGGAATTTGGACAAAGCTCCTCGAAATGCTTAGGCATACGTTTTCTCTCACCTCTTAGAAGCTGTGAGAGCTTGAGGTTGTTTTCGTCCTCGTCAAGCCCGTGCACACTGCAACCAAGGCAGTTGCCGCATTGTTTAAGCGGTATCGCAAGCTTTGCTGTCTTTTCCGACGCAGTTTCACAAGCGTTGAAAAATACAGTAGCAAGCGACGAAAAAGATTCTGCAATACGCTGAAACCGTGGGTCGCAGTCTTTATCAACCAGAACTCCATCGTTCATCTCATCGAACAAAAGCTTGTCCGCTCCAGCCTTTTCAGCAAGTAAAAACAAAGCTGCGCCAAGCCATAATGCGCTGTCGGTTATTACAAACTTCGGCAGTTCTGATGTGACAGCGGCAAAAACAGTTGCCACACCGCCCCCCGCAAGAATCGCTGTTTTTCTGTTGCTGTTCATTATAAGACCAGCCGTCAAACCACAAAGCCCGAGCATCGGCAGAAGCAGAGCATCAAAACAGCCCAGCCCGCAGACAAATCCAGTTAAGCAACCTGCCGCCATGCCTTTTTTAGCTGCAAGCAGTGTCAGCCCCGTCGCCCAGACAATTCCTAAAGAGAAATAGCCGTATGATGCACCAGTCATAACCACCGTCATAGAGAAGGCAGCCGCCAAAAGTCCCGCCTCTCTATGACCTTTGCCGAGAAAAGCATCCCGCCTGTTGAGCCCCATATACAGCACCGCGAACAGCGGAATCGTGGCGTAGTAAATTAAACTTTCCGCCGCAACATAGAACTGACGGGAACTGAGTATGTAGCGTATTGATGCAAGAAAAAGCGCGCTGAGTGATGCTATTACCACCCTTGAGCGAACTGACATCGGCTTTTTTGCTTCAAAAAGCCTTCTTATTATATAGACTACAATATTTACTGCCGCCACGGGTATCGCCATATTCCCAGCGAACACCGACGACAGCACCGAGCCGACAAAAAAGGCATTCAGCTTCTTCCCGGCAGCGCTTAGCATCGTAATTCCGAAGGGATTTACTCCCTCGATAAGCGAGCACATCCCTAAAAAGAAGGAGATGGCGCCCGACATAAGCGCTTGCCTGTCCGCAGTGATTTTTCCAGCAAGACTCGCAAATAGGTTCCGTTTAGCTTGTCCTTCAGTTCTTATATTATCCATACCAGTTTCCGTCCTTTACAAAATTCTTTGGCAAAACTAAATAGTATGTAAATAATATCCCTCGGATGACGAGATAATTGTCAAAATCGTGGCGTAAAAAACCGCTATGTTTGCTGTAAAAGCAAAAAATATCTCCCACTTGCTCAAAAAAACAATCAAATTCGGAGTATTACGCAAATTTCATTATAAATTCGTCACTCACGGCGGTTGTCTGCTAATTTTACGGTTTTATCTTTCGTAACAAACGAAATAAAACAGAAGCCACATTCACATATTGTTTACAAATAAAATTAAAAGAGCTATTGACACCATTTTAGAAAGATGATAAAGTGTATTTGTTAGCACTTGAAGTGCAAGAGTGCTAAATTATTATAGGAGGTGGAGTGATGGAGCTTAGCGAACGCAAGAAAAGAATTTTAAAATCTGTAATTGACGCTTATATCGCATTCGGCGAACCTGTCGGTTCGAAGTACCTGACTGAAAGCTGCAGCTTCAATCTATCACCGGCCACTGTGCGAAACGAGATGAACGAGCTTGAGAGCCTTGGATATCTTGAACAGCCACACACTTCCGCAGGACGAGTCCCGACAACCAGCGGCTACCGAACCTATATCGAACTTTTGATGGAGAGATATAGATTAACGGTTGAGGAAGTATCTCTGCTTAATGAGCTCCTTGACTTTAAACTCGGTGAGATGTCCAAATTTATGGACGAGGCAAGCAGGGTTATTTCAGAACTTACAAATTACACCGCGTTTTCTGTTATTAAAAAGAAGGGTGTTACTGTAAAAAGATACGAATTTGTTAGAGTTGACGGGAAAAGCTTTATTATGCTTCTCATCTGCGACGACGGTAATATCCGCAGCAGACATGTTCAGGAAATTATACCCGTCACCGACGAAATGTTATCTGCCGCATCTGTAGCCTTGAATGAATCGATGGTAAATGTTGCACCTGAAAGGCTCGCTCTTCCCGCAATTATAAAATTTGAAGAGATGCTTGGTGAATACGCAGATTTCGGAAGACGACTTTTGAAGATTGCCTATGAAATGCTCGGCGTTACAGAGGACGAACAAGTCCACGTGAGCGGTGTAACAAAGCTTTTGTCTTATCCGGAGTTTTACAATGTCTCAAAGGCAAGATGTGTCCTTGAGGTTTTTGAGAGAAAACGCGACCTTGTCAGTGTTCTACTTGACACAAAATCAAATGAACTCAATGTCTACATCGGTGATGAGATTATGGATGCTCTGATACCGGATTCGAGCTTTGTATTTAAACCGATAAATGTCGGCGGAAATACAATTGGCGGAATCGGTGTTGTCGGACCTAAGCGTATGAGCTATAATAAAGTTATCGCTCACCTTGAATACTTTGTAAAGGGTCTTACAGAAGAGTTTACGGAAGAAGATAATAATTAAATCGATATAAATTAAAAACATCGTCTATCAAATAAGGAGGCAAGGGGATTTATTTTACGAAAGCCCCGATTACAGAATGCAGAACATAGACCAAAACGAAGAAAAAAAGAAGGATGAAATTGCCGAAGAATCGGTAATGGAGCAAACGGAAACAAATAAAGCAGAAGAATGTTGTTGCGACTGCGAAAATCAGGAAGAAAAAGCTGACCTTCAAGGTAAAATTGAACAGCTTCAATGCGAAAACGCTGAACTAAACGACAAGCTTTTACGACTGATGGCGGAATACGACAACTACCGAAAGAGATCCCAAAAAGAGAAAGTCATGGCTTATTCCGAAGCTTACGCGGATGCTCTGCTTTTGGTGCTGCCGATTGTTGACAATGTTGACCGCGCAGCCGAATTTGCAACGGACGACAGCGAGATGTCCAAAGGCGTAAAAATGCTCGCTACACAGTGCAAAGAAATGCTCACAAAAGCCGGTATTGAAGAAATAAAGGCTAAGGACGAACAATTTGACCCAAACCTTCATAACGCAATAGCGCATTCCCAGGACGAAAATGCGCCGGCAAACACAATAACAAAGGTGTTTTTGAAGGGTTATAAAAAGGACGACAAGGTAATTAGGCATTCACTCGTTGAAGTGACGAACTGATAACCGATTTATAAAAACAAACAAACATTTAAACGGAGGATTATTTATGGCAAAGATTATAGGTATAGACCTTGGAACTACTAACTCGTGTGTCGCAGTCTATGAAGGCGGCGAACCGGTTGTTATCACGAACCCGGAGGGCGGCAGAACAATGCCTTCGGTTGTAGGATTTTCAAAAACAGGAGAAAGAATTGTCGGTCAAGCCGCAAAGCACCAGGCAATCTCTAACCCAGAAAGAACAATCAGCTCAATTAAGCGTGAGATGGGATCAGATTTTAGAGTAAAAATTGACGATAAATCATATTCACCTCAAGAAATTTCGGCAATGGTTCTTCAGAAGCTCAAAGCTGACGCTGAATCCTACCTTGGAACAAAGGTATCCCAGGCTGTTATCACAGTTCCCGCGTACTTCTCTGACGCTCAGCGTCAGGCGACAAAAGACGCAGGTAAAATCGCAGGACTTGAAGTGCTCCGTATAATTAACGAGCCGACAGCTGCAGCTCTCGCTTACGGACTTGACAAAGAAGTTGACCAGAAGATTCTTATATTCGACCTTGGCGGCGGAACATTCGACGTTTCTCTCCTTGAGATAAGCGACGGTGTATTTGAAGTTCTTGCAACTGCAGGTAACAACAAACTCGGCGGCGACGACTTCGACCAGAAAATCGTCGACTGGATGGCTGAAAAATTCAAGGGCGAAACCGGAATTGACCTGAGAAAAGACAAAATCGCTCTCCAGAGACTTAAAGAAGCTGCTGAAAAAGCTAAAATTGAACTTTCCGGTATGATGTCAACAAATATCAACCTTCCCTTCATCACAGCTGATGCTTCAGGTCCGAAACATTTCGAAGCAACCCTTACAAGAGCTGCATTTAACGAGCTGACATCCGACCTTGTTCGTAGAACAATAGACCCTCTCAAGCAGACCTTATCCGATGCAGGGCTTACCCCGTCACAGGTTGATAAAGTTCTCCTCGTTGGTGGTTCGACTCGAATTCCTGCAGTTCAGGATGCTGTTAAAAACTTTGTCGGCAAAGAACCCTTCAAGGGAATCAACCCCGACGAGTGCGTGGCTATCGGTGCCGCAATTCAGGCAGCAGTTCTCGGCGGTGATGTTAAAGATGTTCTTCTCCTCGACGTTACTCCCCTCTCCCTTGGTATTGAAACCCAGGGCGGTATCTGCACAAGGATGATCGAGAGAAATACTACAATCCCTGTTCAAAAGAGTCAGATTTTCTCGACCGCTGCTGATAATCAGACCAGCGTTGAGATTCATATACTGCAAGGCGAGCGTGAAATGGCGAGCGCCAACACATCCCTTGGTAAGTTCATACTCGATGGCATACCAATGTCTCCGCGTGGCGTTCCTCAGATTGAGGTCACATTCGACATCGACGCAAACGGTATCGTAAATGTCACCGCAAAAGACAAAGGTACTGGCAAAGAACAGCATATTACGATAACTTCCTCGACAAATATGTCTAAGGAGCAGATCGAAAAGGCTGTCAAAGATGCTGAAATGCATGCCGAAGAAGACAAAAAGGTCAAAGAAAAGGTTGACGCTAAAAACCGCGCGGACAGTATACTGTTCCAGTGCGAAAAAGCGCTCAAAGAAGTCGGCGACAAGGTCAGCGATGCTGAAAAGCAGCCTGCAATCGACGCTATGGAAAAACTCAAGGAAGCTATCAAAAAGGACGATTTAAACGATATCAAGCGTGATACAGAAGCTCTTGAAAAGGCTTTCTATGAAATTTCAGCAAAACTTTATCAGGATAAGGGCGGAAACGCCGGAGCAGGACCGGACGCCGGAAACTCATCTCAGGACGACGGAACAATAAACGCTGATTTCACTGATAAAACCGACAAATAAATGACCTACCGGCCGTGGCGAATCAAGTGGTACTTTCTTCAATTATAATTGAACGATAATTTTATCGCCGCTTTATTTGAGATAAGTATGAGGTACGGCACAAAATCAATAATTGCTTTCATTCATCCGTGCGAAAAAAAACGGATGAATGAATTGCGTTAAATTTTAAATGCGCGGTACCCCAAAAAACTGTTCGCGCGTGTGAAAGGGTTGGTCCTATGTATGGCAGATAAAAAAGATTTTTACGATGTACTCGGAGTACAAAAAGGTGCGTCCGAGGATGAAATAAAGAAAGCGTTTAAAAAGCTTGCAAAAAAATATCACCCGGATATGAACCCGGGGGATAAGGTAGCTGAAGAGAAATTCAAAGAAATCAACGAGGCTTATGCCGTTCTCTCCGATTCAGATAAACGCTCGAAATACGACCAGTTTGGTCATGCGGGCGTTGACCCGAACTTCGGCGCCGGTTATGGCGGCGGGTTCGGCGACTTCGGAAATGTCGACTTATCCGACCTTTTTGGCGGATTTTCAAGCTTTTTCGGCGGTGGTATGGGCGACACAAGGCGCAGAAATGCCCCCCAGCGCGGTGAGGATATCGGTGTTAGCGCAACGCTGACCTTTGAAGAAGCGGCGTTCGGCTGTAAAAAAGACATAACATACGCAAGGGTCGAGGAATGCGGAACCTGTCACGGCAGTGGCGCGGAGCATGGAACCTCAACCGAAACCTGTACAAAATGTAACGGTTCCGGACAGGTTAAAGTCAACCAGCGCATGATGGGTATAACTATGCAGTCCGTAACCACCTGTGATATGTGCGGCGGTAGCGGTAAGATCATCAAAAACCCCTGCGGCGACTGTAAGGGCAAGGGGCGCATAAGGCGCAGCAAAACCCTTGAGGTGAACATACCCGCCGGAATCGACGACGGGCAGCGTATTGTACTCAAAAGCCAGGGCGGAGCCGGAACAAACGGAGGTAGCTACGGCGACCTTTACGTTCAGGTGTCGCTGTTACCGCACCCGATTTTCACAAGGGACGGTCAGAACATCCATATCGAGCTTCCGATAACCTTCCCGGAAGCTGCTCTCGGCGCAAAGGTTGAAGTGCCGACACTTGAAGGAAAAAGCGAGCTTACGATACCTGAAGGCACTCAGAGCGGAGCGGTTTTCAATATGCGCAACAAAGGTATTGTGAATGTCGGAGGTAGCGGTAGAGGAAATATGTACGTTAAGGTTATTGTCGATGTACCTAAAAACCTTACAGAAAAGCAAAAAACTGCACTGAAAGCCTTTGCAGCGGCTTGCACCGACAAGAATTACACAAAAAAACAAGGCTTCTTTGATAAATTTAAGAAATGACTTAAAACGGCTCGCCTAAACGGCGGGCTGTTTTTTCAAATTTATAATATATTACTATAGAAATCAAGCCACAGATGTGCTAAAATAATCTTTAATATAAGAATAGTGCCAGAAAGACAAAAGATATGAACACATCTGTTTATAGAATGCAAAATGACAAAATAGATAGAGCAGCACTTGTTGAGTGTGCAAAAGCGATAAAAAACGGCGGGACAGTCGCGTTTCCGACTGAAACTGTGTATGGACTCGGCGCTAATGCCTTTGACGGCGACGCTTGCGCCAAAATTTTTGCAGCCAAACGCCGTCCTCCGGAAAAAGCGCTTATACTCCATCTTGCTGATGGCATAGACCCCGCATCTTTTGCTGTGGTTAATGATGCATATTACAAGCTTAAAGCCGCTTATCCAATCGGACCGCTGACTTTTGTGCTTCCGCTAAAAGCAAAACTGCCATCGGTTGTCACCGCTGGGGGCACAACGGTTGCATTTCGTTTTCCTGAAAACGCTATCGCAAGAGAATTTATAAATCTCTGCGGTATGCCAATTGCAGCACCTTCCGCGAACATCAGCGGAAAAGAGCCGCCGAAAACCGCAGTTCCCGTAATATCGGACTTTTCGGGCATAATAGACTGTATAATAGACGGCGGCGAATGCGGAATTGGCACTCCGTCGACAATAATATCTCTTGTGGGTGAACCTGTGATACTGCGCGAGGGAGCAATTCCCGGCAGCGAGGTTTTAAGATGCTTAAAATAGGGCTTTGCGGCGGAATGGGTGCTGGAAAAACCGAAGTCAGCCGAATTCTCGCTAAAATGGGCGTCCCGTCAATTAACACCGATGAACTCTCAAGAATAGCTTGCGAAAAAGGCAGCGAATGTGTTAATGAGCTTGTGGGGTTCTTCGGAAGTTTTATTTTAGCCTCTGATGGCAGTCTTGACCGAAAAGCGCTCGCAAAAATCGCATTTTCTAAAGCTGAATACACCGATAAACTCAACAAAATTACCCATCCCCATATAACTGATGTGATGAACCGAAAGCTTGAAGAGTTTGAAAAACAAGGAGTCAGCGCAGTTTTTATCGATGCTCCGCTACTTTTTGAAAGCGGACTCGACAAGGTGTTTGATTTTAATGTCGCTGTTATAGCTGATGAAGAATCAAGAATCGCTCGTGCATTAAAACGCGACGGTATTACCCGTGAAGCTGCGATAGAGCGAATGAAAAAGCAGAAATCAAATGATTTTCTCGTCGAAAACTGCGACTACTATATCGAAAACAACGGCAGCAGCGAAGAACTTAAACAAAAGGTAAAGGACTTAGCGCTAAAACTTGGAATAATAAAATACTAAAACCTCAAATTATTGTTTTGGAGGGCGATATGTTAAAGAAGAACCCCGCAAAAAAGCGACTTTCAATACTTGAAATTATAAATCTCGTGACAGTTACCGCCGCCCTTCTCACAATTGCTATTTTAGCGGTTTTACAAATCAGAGACAAGCTCATTCGCGAGAGTTATCCCCAGAGCTATTCAGAGCTTGTAACAAGGTACGCTGAGGAATACAGCCTCCCTGAAGAGTTAATTTACGCTGTTATACGAACTGAAAGCGCTTTTAAGCCGGAAGCTGTTTCACCTGCTGGCGCACAGGGCTTGATGCAAATTATGCCCGACACCAAGGAATGGATTGAGTTCAGGCTTAAAATAGAGAGCGAAACCGACATTTTCGACCCGGAAACCAATATAAAGTACGGCACTTACCTCTTGTCATATATGCTAAATCAATTCGGAAACGAAGAATGCGCCCTCGCCGCATATAACGCAGGCGGAAACAAGGTTAAAAACTGGCTTTCCGATACAAGATACTCGGACGACGGTGTGACGTTAAAGGATATACCCTACAGTGAGACGGCACGATATGTAAAAAAAGTTGCCGACTCAAAAGCGATGTATGTGAAACTGTATAAATAAGGCATGTAAAGAAAATCCAAAATAAATAAAAAAGGATGAAATACTATGGCACTTACAAAAGACGAAGCTAAGAAACTTGAATATAGACCCAAGACGGTTTACAGCCTTGTAAAAGAGGTCGAAAAGACCGCTGAGGAGTACTGCGAGGGTTATAAGGAGTTCCTCAACGCATCAAAAACCGAGCGCGGTGCAGTGCGTTTTACGATCGCCGAAGCTGTTTCGCGCGGATTTGAGAGCTTTGACGCGAAGAAGAAATACAATTCCGGCGACAAAGTTTATTACAACAACAGGAACAAGAGCCTGATCCTCGCAGTAATAGGAACTGATGCCAAAGCTGGAGCTAATATAATCGCATCCCATATCGACTCCCCGAGAATCGACCTCAAACAAAAGCCGCTATACGAGGAAAACGGTATCGGATATTTCAAAACCCACTATTACGGCGGTATCAAGAAATACCAGTGGTCAGCTCTTCCTCTCGCCCTCCACGGTGTTATCATAAAGAAAAGCGGTGAAGTGGTTGAAGTTTGTATTGGTGAGGACGAAAACGACCCCGTTCTCTGCATCAGCGACCTTATGCCCCATATCGGCAAAGATCAGTACGACCGCAAACTTAGCGAAGGAATAAAGGGAGAAGAACTCAACATTATCACCGGAATAAAACCCCTTGACGGCGATGAGGACGAGAGCGTTAAACTCAACATCCTCTCAATCTTAAGCGAAAAATACGGAATCTGCGAAGCGGACCTTATAACCGCCGAGCTTACCGCAGTACCAGCGATGAAGGCAAGAGATGCAGGCCTTGATAGGAGTATGATCCTCGCATACGGTCAGGACGATAAAGTTTGCTCCTATCCATCCCTCACAGCGCTTTTTGAGCTTGACAAAACCCCTGAAAAGACTGCAATCTGCATACTCGCTGACAAAGAAGAAATTGGGAGCTATGGTGTGACAGGTCTTAATTCACAAGCACTCTCTCATTTTATAAAGGATATATGCGACTCCCGCTCGGTATCATACACAGAATTTATCAAGAACAGCGTTTGCCTCTCAGCTGATGTCGGCGGCGCCTATGACCCGACTTTCGCATCCGCTTATGACTCACGCAACTCTGCTTTTCTCGCAAAAGGTATCGTCATAACAAAATACACCGGTTCGCGCGGAAAATCGGGCTCATCCGATGCAAGCGCAGAACTTTTCTCGAAGATCGTAAGACTTTTCGAGAAAAACGGTATTGTATGGCAGAACGGTGAATACGGCAAAGTTGACCAGGGCGGAGCAGGCACTGTCGCTTCTGAAATTGCCGCAATGAATATCGATGTAATCGACGCAGGCGTTCCTGTCCTTTGCATGCACTCTCCGGCAGAACTCGCCGCAAAGGTCGATATCCATATGATGCACCGCGCATCAGAAGCATTCTACTGTATGACTAAAGACTGAGCAACAATTCATTTTAGGAACGGATAAATAATATGCCGATTAATATACCCGTCGGGCTTCCTGCCGCTTCAGTACTCGAGAATGAAAACATCTTCGTAATCACTGAGGAAAGAGCAAGAACCCAGGACATAAGACCACTAAAGATCGCAATTCTCAACTTGATGCCGACAAAAATTGTGACAGAAACCCAGTTTCTGCGGCTTTTGTCTAATTCGCCCCTTCAGACTGATATAACGCTTTTGAGGACTGCGACACATAAATCAAAAAATACACCATCAAGCCATCTTGACAGCTTTTATAAGACCTTCGATGAAATCAAAGAAGAAAAGTTTGACGGACTTATCGTCACCGGTGCACCTGTCGAAAACCTCAAGTTTGAGGATGTCAACTACTGGGACGAGCTTTGCATGATTCTCGACTGGTCGAAAACCAATGTCTACTCCGCGATGTTCGTCTGCTGGGGAGCGCAGGCCGCGCTTTACCGCAATTACGGTATTGGAAAAAGACAGCTGCCGGAAAAGATGTTCGGTGTTTTCAAACACTGCACACTCGAACCCTCCCATCCGCTGCTTAGGGGGTTTGACGAGCGTTTTTATGCACCTCATTCAAGGTACACCGATATCCTGATAGAGGATGTACTGCCTGTTAAAAACCTTATCCCCCTTGCCGTATCTGACGAAGCGGGGCTTTACCTGCTTTGTTCAAGGGACGGACGCGAGGTATATGTGACAGGGCATGCGGAATACGACCTAGACACTCTTTCTCTTGAATACGAGAGGGATATAAAAAACAATTTAGGAACCGGTGTGCCGAAGAACTATTTCCCCAACGACGATCCAAATCTGCCGCCAAAGAATGTTTGGAGAGCTCATGCGCATCTGCTGTTCTCCAACTGGCTCAACTATTTCGTCTACCAGTCAACACCATACAATATCGAAGAAATAAGACAGTCGGAGCGCTAAGGCTCTGCATTTGTTATTTAACGCAAAAGGGATGTTTTTGTGAGAAGATTTATCTATTCCATATACGACCGTGAAATTCCGGTCTACGAATTTGATGTAGTTATTATTGGCAGCGGTGTCGCAGGCCTCTACAGCGCACTGCACCTCAACAACGGCCTTAACTGTGCCGTCGTTACCAAAGCCAATATCGACGAGAGTAACTCATACCTCGCCCAGGGCGGAATTGCCGCAGTAATTAGCCGCGAGGACAAATATGATCTGCATATTGAGGACACTTTGAAGGCGGGTGCAGGACACTGTAATGTCGAAGCGGTCAAGGTACTTGTAGAAGAAGGTCCGGAGAACATCAAAACGCTAATCGACCTTGCTGTTCCGTTCGACCTTAACCCCGAGGGTGAGCTTCAGATAACAAAAGAAGGCGGCCACGGAATGCGCAGGATTGTGCATTGTGGCGGTGACGCGACGGGTAGAGAAACCACCAAACAACTCGGTAATATCGCTCTTGCGAAAGAGAATTTACATTTCTTCTTTTCGTCGTATCTTGTCGATATTTTGACTGATGATGCCGGTGTCTGCGGCGCAATTGTGTTTGCAGGCGATGATTATAGAATGCTCCGCTCGAGAAATATCATCATTGCCACCGGCGGTATAGGGCAAATTTACCGCTATACATCCAACCCGTCCGGCTCAGTCGGAGACGGAATTGCCGCAGCTGTCAGAGCAGGGGCAAAAGCACGTGACATGGAGTTTGTACAATTTCACCCGACAACGCTATTCTCAAGGGACTATTCAAAAAGGCTGTTTCTGATTTCCGAAGCCGTCAGAGGTGAGGGCGGAATCCTCCGTAACTCCCGCGGTGACGCCTTTATGAAGGGCAAACACCCGATGGCGGACCTTGCACCGAGGGATATTGTGACAAGGGAGATAATCAAGGAACTTGAGCGAATAGGTGAAGAAAATGTTTATCTCGATGTCTCGATGATGAGCGAAGAATTCTTCTCAAAACGTTTCCCGACAATCTTCGGCGAATGCAGGGAGAGAGGTATCAATGTTCCATCCGAGTGGATTCCGGTAAGACCCGCTCAGCACTATATGATGGGCGGTATCGCCACAGACCTTGACGGTATGACGAATGTTGACGGGCTTTACAGTGCCGGAGAGTCGGCAAACACAGGCATCCACGGCGGAAACAGGCTTGCATCTAATTCAATGCTCGAGTGTTTGGTGTTTGGCCGCCGCTGTGCTTTACACATCAACCGCAATTTTAGGGAGAACAAACCCGGGGAGAAGTTTTATAGGTTCAACGAAATGCCGTCGGGTATTGTCTATGACATACGCTTTTACGAAAAAGTAAAAGCTGAAATAAAGAGCGTAATGAACAGCTATGCGGGCGCTGTCAGGACTTTTTCGGGGCTTGCAAAGGCAAAAAAAATACTCGACAATATCTACTCGACGATAGAAAATTCGCCGATGACTGCCGAATATGAATTTGAAGTGTTCAATATGTTGTCAGTCGCAAGAATGATAATAAACGCAGCGCTTGAGCGCAAAGAGAGCCTTGGAGCGCATTATATAGTCACAGAAGGGAATCAAAAAATATGAAAATAGACAACAGACATATAGATAAAATTGTTCTTGCAGCATTTGAAGAGGATATCGGAACCGGTGATATTACTACAAACACCACAATTCCCGAGGGCAGGCTTGCGAGCGGAAAATTTATCGCAAAAGAAGCTGGTGTTATCTGCGGAATGGATGTTGTAGCACGGACTTTTTTTCTTGCAGACGATAAAATCCGCTTTGAGGCTTTTGTCAAGGACGGCGACAGGGTCGAAAAGGGCGATGTAATTGCAGAAATAAACGGACCTGCAGCAGGAATTCTTGTCGGTGAGAGAACTGCACTCAATCTTTTGCAGAGGATGAGCGGTATTGCCACACGAACAGCTGAAGCAGTCGAGAAAATCAAGAGAACGAAGGCGAAAATCGCTGATACACGCAAGACAATGCCGATGCTCAGGGTGTTTGATAAGTTTGCAGTCAGAGTTGGCGGCGGAAGCAACCACCGCTTTAACCTTGCTGATGGAATTTTGATTAAAGACAACCATATCGCAGCCAGCGGTTCAATTACCGCCGCTGTAAATGCCGCAAAACAGGGCGCACCGCATACGCTCAAGGTCGAAGTTGAAGTTGAAACCTTTGAACAGCTAAACGAGGCACTTGAAGCAGGTGCGGACATCATCATGCTTGACAATATGACAAACGAAATGATGAAAAAAGCGGTCGAAATCACCGCAGGGCGTGCAAAGCTTGAGGCCAGCGGAAATATGGGCGAAAAGGATTTACGCGAAGTTGCAGAAACCGGGGTTGACATAATCTCTATCGGTGCGCTTACACATAGTGTTAAGGCACTTGATATTAGTTTGAAGCTGAAAATGCAGTTGTAATTAACTGATTAAACAGAGCTAATTAAAAATCCGCTTAACGTTTTCGTTAAGCGGATTTCTTTTAGTTTTTTTCGAGGTCTGCAAGCTCGGAGCTAACGGGTTCTCTCTTTTTAACATAGCCGACAATCTTGACGTCTCTGCCGGGGTATGTTTTGATAGTGTTTGTTTTGTCGCTGACTAAAATAGCCTTAACCTTGCCGGTTAGGAAGTTGCCCTCCGTTACGACAGCACGTCCGTCGGCGGTTTCGATTATTGAGTCAACCTTGGGGAAAGTCGCGTACTCTTGCTCGTATATGTCATGCTCGAAACGCAAACAGCACATAAGCCTACCGCAGGTTCCGGAGATTTTTGACGATGACAAGGACAGGTTTTGCTCCTTCGCCATCTTTATTGAGACTTGTGCAAAATCGTTCAGAAATGACTTGCAGCAGAAGGTTCTGCCGCATACGCCGAGCCCACCGATGAGCTTTGCGACATCTCTTACTCCGATTTGCCTTAGCTCAATTCTTGTATGGAATACAGAGGCGAGGTCTTTTACAAGGTCGCGGAAGTCGATTCTGCCATCCGCTGTGAAGTAGAATATAAGCTTTGCATTGTCAAAGGTGTACTCAACATCAACCAGCTGCATATCTAAGTCGTGGGCTTTGATTTTTTCAGCCCAGACTTTTTTGGCATTCTCTTCAGCCGCGACATTTGATTCGTGGCGTTTTATGTCTTCTTCCGTTGCTGCTCTCAAAACAGGCTTTAGCGGTGAAAAGAGCTCTCTGTTTGGTATAAGTTTATTTGTGATAACCACATTACCGAACTCAACACCCCTTACTGTTTCAACGATGATGGGGGAGTTTTCGGAAAAAGTTAAACCGTTCGGCGCAAAATAATAGATTCTACCTGCGTTTTTGAATCTTATTCCGACGATTTCCGTACATTCCGGAGCTTCGGGTTCGTGTTTATCAAATATAACAAATTCTTGGTTTTCTATTTGCATTATGTGTTTTCCGTCCTTAAAATTGTGCGATCTTATGCCTTTTCGGTCTTTGCAGACCAAAGAGCGAAGGCGAGTGCGGTGAACAGCGCATTAATATTTGCGTTTCCTTCCGCGGCGGAGATCGCTTCCGCAAGTTCGTCGCTCGCAGCGGCGAAAAATCGGGCAGAGCCAAGGCGTAAAAGCTTGTCGGTGCGTTCGTCCCTTGTGCCGTCATTTTTGGTTTTCGCTGTTTTTAGAACAAGCAGCTGCCCTGCGAGATTTCGCATTCCGCCCAGCAGTATAAGAGCTGCGTCTCTTTTTGGGCGCAGTGATATGAAATATGAAAAAAAGTCAAATCGTGTTCCGCTTATTGCGAGAAGTTTTGTCATCGCATCGTATGCTTCATCAGGAATTTCCGCATCGTATTCGGAACTGCCGAGATTTACAATCTGACACCTTGAGATTACAGTAGGTAAAAGCTGTTCGCGCCGTCTTGCAAGGATGAAGAACTTGACCCCTGCCGGCGGTTCTTCAAGCAGCTTCAGCATCGCATTCTGTGCTTGCGCTGTCATATCCTGAGCATCAGAAAGGATGTAAACTTTTCCGACACCTTCGTTTGCGACAACATAAGCGTCCGAGCGCATCTCTCTGATGTCTGAGATATGGAAAGACGACCTGCCGCCTGCGGACGCAAACACAGTAATATCAGGATGGTTATCATTTGCCGCTTTTACACATGAGCCGCATTTACCGCATGGTTTTTCTCCCGATTTTGCTTCACACAGCACTAAAGAGGCAGCAAAACGCGCAAAATCCATCGAACGCTCCATGTCCTCACCTTCGATTAGATAAGCGTGGGAGATCTCGCCGCCTGCTTCGAGTTTTCGGAAGTATTCAGCAGCTTTTTTATTCTTTACATTACTTGTCACATTAATTCCCCGGGAAGCGTTTTTCACACACGCTCATGTCTTTCAACGCCTAACACAAATATTGTCGCACCGCCGACGATTATTTGCTGAACACCGACAGCCATGGGCATAATCTCGCTTGAGAAGCCGGTCGGGATCGACTCAACGCGCTTTTTCGAATACTGTGCTATTATAGAAATGACCTCGTCGACTCTGTCGTCTTCCACACCGCAGAGGAATGTAGTGTTCCCGGCAGAGAGAAACCCGCCGGTGGACGCGATTTTGGTGACATTTATCTTGTTTTTCGTAAGCTTGGAGGTAACGATCGAACTGTCGTCGTTGTTCACGATAGCGAATATCAGCTTCATTTCACAAACACTCCTTATTTCCACGCGAAAATTAACTTTTCCCTATTGTAGACGCGCATTTACCTCTATAAAATTTATTGTTATCTGGCGCGTCATTCAAAAGCTCCGCTTTTGCGTATGTTATCTCAAAGTCATTATATCATCTTTTAACCTTTCCGTCAATAAGACACTATTAAGGTTATAAAAAACACTTGACAAATAAGCGGCAGAGTATTATAATAATCAGGTGTAAAGCGATTTACTTTACACGAGGCATAAGACCTCCGAAAATGCTTTATGATGAAGGAAAAAAGGAGCATTTTAATGGATAGGATCGAAATTTCCGCCCTCCTTGACATCTATGGCTCTCTGCTCAACGAAAGACAGCGGTCGATGCTTGAGCTTTACTGCGACGAGGACCTTTCGCTTTCTGAAATCAGCGAAAATGTTGGAATCACCCGTCAGGGTGTCAGAGATGCGATAGCGAGAGCGGCGAACAATTTGACTGAGATTGAAGAAAAGCTCGGTATAGCAGAGAAAAGCCGAATAATTGCTCTCCTTGCGGAAGATATTATAAAAACAAGCAGCGAAAAGTCAGTACGAGAATTTGCTGACAAAATACTTAAGATCATATAACGCTTATCGAAAGGTATAAATATGCTTCAAGGACTTGCCGAAAAACTTGCGGATGCATTCAAAAAGTTTAAGAATAAAGGTGTTTTAACTGAATCTGATATAAAAGAAGGCATGCGTGCGATTAAACTTGCGCTGCTTGAAGCCGACGTAAACTACAATGTTGTAAAAGAGTTTGTCGCGAAGGTTTCCCTGCGCGCTAAAGGTAAAGAGGTTCTTGAGAGCCTTCTGCCCGCACAGCAGATTGTAAAAATCGTCAACGAAGAACTCATTGAACTAATGGGCGGCGGCAACTCAAAGCTGACAATCGCCTCAAAGCCGCCGACAGTCGTGCTTATGTGCGGACTTCAGGGAAGCGGTAAGACAACTCACTCCGCTAAGCTCGCAAAACTCCAGAAAAAGCACGGTAAAAACCCGCTTCTTGTCGCTTGTGACATCTACCGCCCTGCGGCGATAAAACAGCTACAAATCGTCGGTGAACAGGCTGGTGTTCAGGTTTTCGAAAGAGGAACGCAAAGCCCTGTTAAAACTGTTCGCGAAGCCCTCGCACACGCAACAAAGTACGGTCACGATATTGTTTTCCTCGATACTGCTGGCAGACTTCATATTGACGAAGAGCTTATGAATGAGCTTAAAGAGATAAAAGAAGCTGCAAAACCGACCGAAATTCTCCTTGTTGTCGATGCGATGACCGGACAGGACGCAGTCAATGTCGCAGAAAGCTTCAACAAACTCCTTGAAATAACAGGTGTTATCCTTACAAAAATGGACGGTGACACAAGAGGCGGCGCAGCCTTGTCTGTCAGATATGTCACAGGAAAGCCGATTAAGTTTATAGGAACGGGCGAAAAGCTCGATAATATAGAGCCCTTTTACCCCGACAGAATGGCAAGCCGTATTCTCGGGATGGGAGATGTGCTGTCGCTGATTGAAAAAGCTGAAGCGCAGTTTGATGAAAAGAAGGCGGCGGAGCTTGAGGAAAAATTCCTTAAAAACTCCTTCACACTCAGCGATTACCTCGACCAGCTAACACAGCTGAAGGGTATGGGTTCCCTCGAACAGCTTGCGGGAATGATACCGGGCATTAAACCGGGGCAGCTTAAGGATGCAAAGTTCGATGAAAAGCTGCTGTCACACACCGAAGCTATCATACTTTCGATGACAAAAAAAGAACGAAGCCGTCCAGAGATGCTCAACTATTCGAGGAAAAAGAGAATTGCTGCAGGCAGTGGAACCTCACTTGAGGAGATAAACAAGGTTCTCAAGCAATACGACCAGATGAAGCAGATGATGAAACAACTCTCAAAGGGCAAGTTCGGAAAACATCGTATGCCATTCGGTTTTTAGATTGGAAACAACTATGAAAGAAAGCTCAGCGGTACTGCTTGGTAAGTTTCAGATAAGAAAAACCGCAACACAAAAGCTTTATTTTGCCACATGGCTGAAGAAACACCTCGCAAAATTCGGTTATGATGTTAAAACAGAAGCTTATGCCAAAAACGGGAAAAATCTTGTTGTCGGTGATGTAAAAAAAGCGAAAGTCATCTTGGGTGCTCATTACGACACCGCACCGAGTGCACTTTTTCCAGTGATTATGGGCTTTAGCAACTGGATTTCATTCATCATCAGTCAGTTCATTACGGTAATACCGTTTTTTGTAATATCTTTTCTTTATACATTTCTGACCTATGATGCTTTGCGCGGCTCAAACCCGATACCGCTTTTGCTGTTCTTGCTGCTTTATACAGTGCAGCTGATGGTGGGATTTGCAAACAAGAATACGGCAAACGACAACACCTCGGGTGTAGCGACGCTGATTTCTATACTTGAGGAGCTACCGGAGAAGGACAGAGACAAAGTTTGCGTTGTGTTCTTCGACCAGGAGGAGTTAGGTCTTATCGGCTCCTATAAATACAGAGTCTATCACAAAGAATATATCACCGATAAACCGATGATAAACTTCGACTGTGTTTCAGACGGCGACAATCTGACTTTTGTGATGAAAAAGAAGTTCAGGAGATCAAACTACCGAGACTTACTTGAAAAGTCAGCTGTTAATGCTACCCAAGGAAGCCGGAAGAAAATAAGATTTTGCAAAGCTTCTACCAATATCTATATGTCCGACCAGCTTCTATTCCCGATGGGTGTCGGAGTTGTAGCGGCAAAGAAACTTCCGCTGTTCGGATACTATATCAATAGAATCCACAGCAGTGCGGATACAAGGTTCGACGCAGAAAACATAAGGATGCTGACACAAACAATCCTGTCATTCGCGGATAGCATCTGATTAAATCGATAAAACAAACCGGCTGTTTTGCCGAAAGGTTTTATATATATATTATTTTCAACATATTCAGGAGGAAAAACATGGCAGTTAAAATCAGGCTCAAGAGAATAGGCGCAAAAAAGGCTCCCTTTTACAGAGTTGTCGTTGCGGATTCACGTTATCCCCGCGATGGTAGATTTATAGAAGAGATTGGAACCTACAATCCTATGACAAATCCGTCAGAGTTCACAGTTGACGCTGAAAAAGCGAAGAAGTGGATCTCCAACGGCGCACAGCCCACCGACACAGTACGCGCTCTGCTTAAGAAAAACGGCGTAATAGCGTAATAGCGTGAAATTTAAGTTAGCTGAAATTCAACTACAGTTTATTCACGCCGCGAAATTCAGTAAACTGAATTTCATGAGCGTTGTATATCGAGGGTGTAGCATGAAAATCAGGTTCGATTTATTCGAACGCCCGTTTACTCACGCATTGACATTGGAGTAAAATTTAAGTTAGCTGAATTTCAGCTATGAAGAGTTCACGATGTTTGGCAAGGAGGGTAATATGAAACAGGTTTTGACCGACATCGCTAAGGCGATTGTCGAATTCCCGGACGAGGTCTATGTTACCGAAAAAGAAAGCGGAGATATGGTTATCCTCGAGCTGTCCGTCGCTAAGAGTGATATGGGCAAGGTCATCGGCAAGCAGGGAAAGATCGCGAAAGCGGTCCGTACCATTGTTAGAGCATCTGCCAATCTCAACAACAAAAAGGTTATTGTAGATATCATTTAATTATATCCGGACGCAAAAATCCGCTTCGAAACCTCGAAGCGGATTTTTATTTTTAACTTTTTACATCTCTATTACTGGAGCGGTGACAATATCAAATTTTGCAAGCTCGTTTTCTGTAACGGTAACATCCTTGAGCTTCTCTTCGAGCTTTTTATATGCCATATCCTGTTCGAGATATGCACGCTGAGAAAGCACGGTTTCTTGATTGTAGCTTTGTTCGTCTTTCATTTCCGCATACTTCTCTTCGGTAATCGCGACTTTTCTCATAACATGAAAACCGAATTGGCTCTCGACTATTCTAATTTCGCCATCAGTCATTTCTTTTGCGGCTTTTTCAAATTCAGGAACAAAAGAACCGTTGTCTGTTACAAGGTATTCAAGGTTGCCGTCCTGGTTTTCGCTGATAAAGTCTTCGTATGTTTTCTCACCGTCGGTGATCTGCTTTACTTTTGCTTCGATTTCTTCTTTCAAAGCTGCAACTTCTTCTTCAGTCATGCTGACAGTCTTTGAAGTATTAGTCGATTCTTCGAGGATGGATTTCGAGTTTTTGTAAAGTATGTGCTGAACAAGGTTGTATTCGGATGTGAGGTCGTCGTAGTACTGCTTTTCTGTGAGTTTTTCTGCACCTTCATCGCCGTAGTAGTAATCGATGAGATCATAGAACTTTGTCGAGAGTCTGTAATATTCTTTAAGTTCAGCGGCATTAAGCCCGAAATCAGCGAGATAAACATCAAGCTTTGCAACGCTTCCTTGAACCGATACATTTGCGTCGTAAATAGAGTTGAGATAAGAAACGGTTTCATCCGATTCCTTTGCGCCAAGCTCTTTGAGCATCGCATCTGCCACTAAGTTGAGTTTGCAGTTTTCGACATAGTTGTCATAGACCGCTTGTCCTATGGTCTTACCATTTCCGGCATCATAACCCCAGATGGTAGCATTGTCAGCGCCAATTCCGAAGTTATAAAGCACCTGAGTCTTATTGAGGGACAGCCCATAGGAGAACATACCCGAGGAGAGGCTCGCACCATCGTATTCCATCAGTGTAACCGAAGATTTGGAGCAGCTGGTGACAACGAATAGAGAAACGGCAACCAGAGCAAGAGCGATAATTCTTTTAAATAATTTCATTAAAACAAAACCTTTCTTTATTACAAAAAAATTAGTGCGGAAGCTCATTGCACCAAATTTGTTTAATCAAGTTGAATGCATATGTGCAACCTATTATAACTTATAAAAGGTCATAAGTAAATATTATTTTTGTGATATTTTTGTGTAAAGCTCAAGGATGAGCTTTAGGCCATCAAGAGGCTGTTCGTTTGGCATCACCCTGCACGAAAGATATTTCTTGTTTCCCGGCGAAAATGTCAACCTACCGCGCATTTCCTTTTCGCGAATCATAATCATAACATCCTCCGGATTTATCGTATCGGAATAAAGGTTGAACCTGCCGCCCCTTTGCTCGATCGATGTAAATCCAAGCTCGGACGCTTTGCGCCTTATGAGGGAGATGTCTATAAGGTTCGAAACGCTCTGTGGGAGTTTGCCGAATCTGTCTGCAAGCTCGTTCTTCAAGTCTTCCGCATCGGCGGAATTTTCTGCTGCAGCAATTTTTTTGTAAATATCGATTCTCATTCGCGAGGAATGGACATACCTTTCCGGTATAAATCCGTCCACACTCACATCGATAACTGTATCGGGCCTTTCTGCCTTCTTCTCGCCTTTTTCTTCAAGGACCGCTTCTTCAAGCAGTTTTATATAAAGGTCGTAACCGACCGATTCCATATTTCCGTGCTGTTCCGCGCCAAGAAGGTTGCCCGCACCACGCAGTTCAAGGTCGCGCTGTGCGATTTTGAAGCCCGAGCCAAATTCGGTGTATTCTTTTATTGCTTCAAGCCTTTTTTCGGCGATTTCAGTCAGGATTTTATTTGGTCTGAATGTCAAATAAGCGTAAGATTTTCTGTATGACCTTCCGACTCTGCCCCTTATCTGGTGGAGTTGTGAGAGTCCGAAGTTGTTGGCGTTTTCGATGATGAGAGTATTTGCATTGGGAACGTCAACTCCGGTTTCAATTATCGTCGTGCATACAAGTATATCCGTCTCGCCTTTTACAAGGCTCTCCCAAACCTCCGATAGCTCATCCTTTGGCATTTTGCCATGAGCGACACCGACAGTAGCATCGGGGAACGCGTTTTGCAGCGTCAATGCTTTGCCGTAAATGCTTTCGGTGTCGTTGTGGAGGTAAAAAACCTGTCCACCGCGGCGCAGTTCGGATTTTATTGCTTCGTTTATAATAACATCGTCGTGTTCGAGTACGAAAGTTTGAACAGGTCGCCTATCCTGTGGCGCTTCTTCAAGCAGCGACATATCACGAATACCCGACAGAGCCATATTGAGCGTACGCGGAATGGGTGTTGCCGTCAAGGTCAGGGAGTCGACATTTTTTGCAAGCTGTTTGAGCTTTTCCTTATGTGTTACACCGAATCGCTGTTCTTCGTCTACAACAAGAAGTCCTAAATCTTTAAAAACAACATCTTTTTGAAGCAGTCTGTGAGTGCCTACGATAACATCGATTTCGCCTCTCCTTAGCTTTCTGAGGGTTTCTTCTTGCGCTTGCTTTGTTTTAAAACGTGAGAGCATATCTACTCTCACCGGAAAAGCGCGGAAACGCGACAGCATCGTCTGGTAATGCTGCCATGCGAGTATGGTCGTTGGGACAAGCAGCGCACATTGTTTGCTGTCCTGCACACATTTGAAAACCGCTCTGAGGGCGACCTCGGTCTTACCGAATCCAACATCTCCGCAAAGGAGTCTGTCCATCGGCACGACACTTTCCATATCGCGCTTGATGTCGGCGGTGGCGCTAAGCTGACCTTCAGTCTCGACATACTCGAACGCGGACTCGAACTGCGTTTGCAGGTCATCATCTCTTGTGAATGCGAAGCCCTGCTTTTTGTTTCTTTCGGCGTACAGTTCGATAAGCTCCCGCGCTATATTCTTCGCCGCCTTTTTTACCCGTGCTTTAGCATTTTGCCAGTCGTTGCCGCCAAGCTTCGAGAGCGACTGCGCATCCCTTGAACCTCCGATATATTTGCTGATCATATCAAGTCTGGTACATGGAACGTAAAGCACATCCGTCCCTCGGTACTGGAGCTTTATATAGTCCTTTGAAACGCCGTCGACGGTAAGGTTTGTTATCCCATCATACCTTCCAATACCATGGTCGACATGGACCACAAGATCGCCTTCGGCAAGGTCGGCGTAGGAGATGATTTTTTCGGTGTCCTTGCGCTTTATACCTTCCCTTGTGGCAGCGGTCTTCAGCTTTCCTCTGATGCTCTGGGCATCGGTGAACAGGACAAAACCTGCTTCCGTTACCTCGAATCCTCCGACCGGAGAGTTGGTACCGGAGGATGTGACTGTGATTACTCCCGGTTTGGGAACTCCATCTGAAACGACGGGGATGTTTTTATCTTTTAAATATCCGATTGTATTTAAGGCTGAATATTCTGTAGCACAAAGCATTAAAATGCGGTGATTAGCTGTGATATGGCTCTTCAGCTCATCAATAACCGTGTCCACACCTGCAGAAAACGGATTTGTTCGCTTTATGTCAAGCCCGAATCGTTCGCTGAAAGTAAATGCGCCTTCGCTTGACATAAAAAGATCAAGACATACAGAGCTGCGGGACAGAGAAGAAATCAGCTCTGTGTCGCTCATCTGCAAGTCGCAGTTTCTGCGCTCAAGTGCGCCCACTTCGCAGTAGCCTTCAGTTTCCTTTTCGAACTTCCAAGCGCAAGCTGCGGCTCTGTCAGCAACACGCTTTGAATCGATAACTACGGTACGCACATCTCCTGCATAGTCAACAACGGTTTCCTTCTCGGGGTAGATAAGGCTGAAATACTTGTCTGCGGCGTGGAACCTTTCCTCGCCCGTCAGTGCGTCAAGCTCCCTCGTTAGGAGTGACCTCACCTTTTCATCCGTGGCTTTGGAGACAAGCTTTTTGACCTCGTTTTTTACCTTCTCGCGCGCTTTGATGTCGAGGAACACTTCTTCGGCAGGAACCGCCATTGCCGATTCGATTTTTTCAAATCTGCGCTGGCTATCTGCTGAGAAATAGCCCATCGAATCGATCACATCGCCCCAAAAGTCAAGTCTGACAGGGTTTTCGTTTTGTGGTGAAAACAAATCCAAGATACCACCGCGTACCGAAAACTGACCTCTGCCTTCCACCAGCTCGGAGCGTACATAACCCATGTCTACTAGCTTTTTAGCAAGCTCGACGGGCGAGAGCTTTTGTCCCGCTTTAAGCTCAACTGTATTTGCAAGCAAAGTCGCGCGTGGCATTGTGTACTGCATAACAGCATCGGGAACTGCAAGCACTACATCAAAATCCCCGCGAAGGAGTGTACCGAGAGAGCGCAGCCTTTCATGCTCCCATTCACGGGAATATCCGATGACATTGTCGAGTATGAAATCCCTTGCGGGGAAAACGAGGGAACGCTTTCCGTAAAATTCAAGCTCTTCGGAAATACGGTATGCATCCTTTTCCGAATCGCAAACAATAAGCAGTTTTTTTTCGACTTCATCTGAAAGTGCTGCACAAAACGCCGCTTGTGCGTTGTCAGAGACACCTGTTACCTGTGCCGGTATCTTTTTTTTGCAAGACAAAACAGCCGAGCGAAACTCGGCTAAACTTTTTATTGCATCTAAAATATAATTCACATAAACAGCGCTTAGGGCGCAACCTCCCGGTTATTAAGGGCAGTGAAGAGTGAAGTAGTGAAGAATGAAAAGGTGTGTAAAAGTCTTTTTAGCTTTCTGCGCCAATGCCTCTTTTATTGTATTTGTTCATAGCTTCTTCTATTTTACCGTTTATAATCAGCTTTATAGCATCGAGGGTGTCGTCGAGGACGGGGAGAATTAACTTTTTATCGTCTGGCGATATCTGTCCCAAAACATAGTCGACAACATCGTAATTTGTGTGCTGCGGTGAGCCGACACCGATTTTTATGCGCACGAATTCATCAGTGCCTAAGTGGCTGATGACCGACCTCATACCCTTTTGTCCGCCGTCCGAGCCTTTTTTGCGTATTCTCATACCCCCGGGCGGAAGAGCAATATCGTCGTGGACGATAATTACATTGTCAGGAGTAAGCTTGTAGAACCTCATTGCATCCGAAACCGAAAGCCCGGACTCATTCATATAAGTCTGTGGCTTCATAAAAAGCAGCTTAAGACCGCCAACATTTTCTTTAGCGGTCAGGGCATAATGTTTGAGTTTGTTTACCCGAAATCCGAGTTTTTCTGCAGCCCGATCTATGAACAAAAAGCCCGCATTATGGCGGGTGTTCTCATACTGAGAGCCGGGATTACCCAGCCCGGCTATTATAAAATCTATTCCATTGTTTCCGAACAAGCCCATCTGTTGGTCTCCGATTGATAATTTTAGTACAAAGTCTATTTTAACATATTTATACCGAAAGCACAATAGCCGAAAAGGGGCATAGTTTGTCGTATTTGAAAAATATGGTTGACATTATTGGTATAATGAAATATATTAGTGTTACACTCTTGAACAGATTATCAGCAGCTTTCCTTCATCAATGCTTATTTCTGCAAAATCAGCAGTTATTTCGTTGCTGACTCCGAGCGGAAAGGCGCTTGTCAGGGTTTCGCCGTTAAGCGGATATTTAACACCGCTTTCCCGGACTCCGCTGCATTTGTCTGAAAACGAAAAGACGGACAGCGACCAGCCGCCGCGCCTCTCAAGGCTCACTTTTTCGCCACCACCAAGCATTGTAACTTCATTGTCTCCGTCGGTCAATAGGCACTTCGCTCCCTTATCATAGGCGAATGCAAGGGATTGGATATTAGCGTATGTGTGGTCAAGCCTACCGCCGACACCGCCGATTATGGTGATCTCTTTGCAGCCCAGTGATAGCGCATGACGAATACAAGCCACAGTATCTGTGTCGTCCTTCATTTCGGGAAGCACTATAACGGGAATCTCAGAATCTTTTGGCATTTCCGCAGAATCAAAGTCGCCGATAATCACATCGGGAACAATTTCTTCCGATTTTGCAAGAGAATAACCCGCATCAGCGCAGATTATAAAATCGTCCGCGCGAAAATTAAAAAAACTCCTTATACTATTGTTACAATATGCTGTTATAATAACACATCTGTTTTTCATTTAAACCTCCGGATGTTAAAAAGGATTGGAGAAAATTATGGAGCTGCTTTATTTACTCGAAAAAATCAGAACACCGTTTTTGGATAGGCTTTTCACCTACATCACAATGCTCGGAGAGGAAGCTGTTATAATTGCAGCGATGCTTTGTGTACTTTGGTGCATCGATAAATACTATGGCAGGATGATGCTTTTCACCGGGGTATTAAGCATCACATTAAACGGACTATTAAAAGTGGTTTTTGCCGCCGATAGACCATGGGTAATCGATTCATCCTTTACGGTTGTGGAAAGCGCAAGAGCATCAGCAACTGGCTTTTCATTCCCCAGCGGACACACGGCGAATGCTGCGTTTTTATTTTGGTGCCTTGCGCTTTATGTGAAGAATAAGGCCCTCAAGATTGTGTTTTCGCTTATTCCCTTTGCAGTAGCCTTCTCAAGGATGTATCTCGGAGTACATACACCTCTCGATGTTGGGGTTTCCTTGGCAATATCCGCCGTTTTGTCGCTCCTTTGCTTCGGGTTTTACAAACGATATGGTGAAACTTTAAAGCCTACAATTATAATTTCGCTGTCGGTTATAACCTTTACACTTGCTGCGTATATTGTCTATTACATTCTTGGTCAAACAAAGTTTAACGCATTGCCCTCCGAGTTTATATCGGGATTCCTTGACTTGTTCAAGATTATAGGGCTTTCCATTTCAATGCCGATAATTTTCCTTGTAGATTACAAATATATAAAGTACACCGTAGGCGGCAGTATTATATTCCGCATGATTATTCTGATTGCCGGTACAGCGACAGTTGTCGCAGTTAAAGAGCTTTTGAAGATTGTTTTAGAGGCCATCTTACCGCCATTATTCCCGGAAGGGCTAATCAGGTATTTTTTCGTCGGGCTTGTCGGAGGACTTTTAATTCCAGCTATATTTGAAGCCATCCGCAAAAAGAAGGAAGCGTGAATCTATTTTACACCAAATCAGACTTTAATACAACAAGCAATCCTCCGGTAAAGCCGGAGGATTTCTTCGTTAAAATGCTTGTTCTAAATCTGCTAAAATATCGTCAATATGTTCGGTGCCTATGGAAAGTCTAATTGTGTTGGGTTTTATACCCTGTTCGAGCAGTTTTTCTTCTTTTAGCTGTGAATGGGTTGTGCTTGCCGGATGGATTACAAGGGACTTTACATCTGCGACATTCGCGAGATGTGAGAAAATTTCGAGTTTGTCGATAAAAGCTTTCGCCGTTTCGGCATCACCGTCGATTTCAAAGGTGAAAATCGAGCCTGCGCCATTCGGATAATACTTTTTGTAAAGTTCATGGTCGGGATGGCTCTCAAGAGCAGGGTGGTTGACAGCTTTGACTTTCGGATGCTTTGACAGGTATTCGACAACCTTCAGGGCGTTATACACATGCCTTTCAACACGCAGCGACAGCGTTTCAAGCCCCTGGAGGAAAAGGAAGGAATGGAACGGGCTGACGGTTGCGCCAGTATCACGCAGCAGTGTGACACGAATCTTCGTCACATAAGCGGCTTTTCCTACGGCTTCTGTGAAAACTACACCGTGGTAACTTGGGTTAGGTTCGGATAGCCCCGGGAACTTTCCGCTTGCCGCCCAGTCGAATTTGCCTGAATCGACAATTAATCCGCCAATGACAGTTCCGTGTCCGCCGATAAATTTTGTCGCTGAGTGAACTACAATATCAGCGCCGTGTTCAATCGGTCTGAACAGATAGGGTGTCGCAAAGGTGTTGTCGACAATCAGGGGAATGCCGTTCTTATGGGCAATTTCGGCGACAGCTTCAACATTAACGATTGTAGAATTGGGGTTACCTAAAGTTTCGAAAAATATCGCTTTTGTATTAGGTCTTATAGCTTTTTCAAATTCTGTTACATCACTGCCATCAACAAAAGTTGTTTTTATTCCGAGATCCGAAAGTGTGTGAGCCATCAGGTTATAGGAACCGCCGTAAATGCGTTTGTCCGACACAATATGGTCGCCGGAGTTGGCGATATTTTGTATCGCATAGGTCACAGCAGCAGCTCCGGACGAAACAGCAAGTGCGGCGACACCACCTTCAAGCGCTGCAATACGCTGTTCGAAAACATCGGAAGTCGGGTTCATAAGTCTTGTATAGATATTACCGCCTTCGGAAAGGCTAAAGCGGCCTGCCGCTTGCGCGGAATTGGCGAAAACATAGGAAGTTGTGGCGTAAATCGGTACAGCTCTTGAGTCTGTTGCGGAGTCAGGGTTTTCCTGTCCGACGTGGAGTTGAAGCGTTTCGAATTTATAATTTTTATTGCTCATTTGCAAGTTACCTCGTTTAATATTTTATTTTTTTCTATAACAGGGATTATCTTGCGCGGCACATTCGCCCATTACGGAAATTATGCCTTAGCATTAGAAATATAATTGAATACATGGTGAATGCGCCTCCTTAAAGCAATTGTTATAAATCATATCGACATTGTATGATTATACATATTCGAAGTTCTTTTGTCAATATCCTTTTTGTGGGCGATGGTTTTTCTCCACCGCCCGCAAAAAATCTTATTCATCAAACATAGGTGTTGAGAGGTATCTCTCGCCGGTGTCGGGGAGAAGTACAACAATGAGTTTGCCTTCGTTTTCGGGACGCTTTGCAAGCTGTATCGCCGCATATGCTGCTGCACCGGAGGATATACCCACAAGAACACCTTCGCTCCTTGCGATTTCGCGTCCTGTTGCGAACGCATCTTCGTTTTCGACTTTGATTATTTCGTCGTAGATATTTGTATTAAGCACATCTGGAATAAAACCAGCACCGATACCCTGGATTTTGTGAGGACCTGCTTTACCTTCGGAAAGTATCGGAGATGCAGAGGGCTCGACAGCTACAATTTTAACGGACGGATTTTTTGATTTTAGGTATTCGCCCACACCTGTTACCGTACCGCCTGTGCCTATGCCGGATACAAAGATATCAACCTTGCCGCCCGTCTGCTCCCAGACCTCGGGGCCGGTGGTAGCTTTGTGAACAGCCGGATTCGCTGGGTTCTCGAACTGGGAGGGAACGAAGCTGTTGGGTGTTTCTTTCGCAAGGTCATTTGCCTTAGCGATTGCACCCTTCATACCCTGCGCACCGTCGGTCAGCACGAGTTCCGCACCGTAAGCTTTCAAAAGGTTGCGGCGTTCAACGCTCATCGTCTCAGGCATTGTAAGGATTACACGGTAGCCCTTTGCTGCACCGACAGCAGCAAGTCCGATTCCGGTATTTCCGCTTGTTGGTTCTATGATAACGGAACCGGGCCTAAGGAGTCCCTTCGCTTCTGCATCCTCGACCATTGCTTTTGCAATACGGTCCTTGACGCTTCCTGCGGGATTGAAGTATTCAAGCTTAGCGACAATCGTCGCCTTTAGATCGTTCTTCTTTTCAAGGTTGGAAAGTTCCAGTAGCGGAGTTCTCCCTATAAGCTCTAAAAAGCTCTTTTTGATTTCTGACATGACAATATCTTTCCTTTCGGTTTTTTAATTTCCGTAATTCATATATGATTAGTATGTTATAATTATATGCAAAGACTTTGCGTTTGTCAATAGACTTTTGAAAAATATTTTTAATATAAAAAAGCTCCCGAATAAGATTATACTCGGGAGCTAAAAAGTTAGTTTACTATATTACCTAAATTGCGTTCCACAACCAAAATTATAACAAAGTCGGGCATAAGAGAACTTAGGTAATTATTGTACTGGTATTCAGAATATCTCCACATACCCGCATATTGCGTTGAGTTGCCACGCTCGGCGAGGATATCATACATCTGTCCGATGTAAGAATCACAAAGCACAAGCAGGTTTGGAAGATTGTCTCTATTTGTATTAAAAAGTCTTGGATCTTGAACATTCCCCGAATTGGGTGATGGGTTGTAGGTTAGCCTTCTGTCGGAAACGAATCGCTTTATTGACGAAAACGACGCTGGCATATCAAATTTTGGTACACGAAGCGCATTGTATTCCTTAAAGTCGATTATCTGTAAAGGACTGCTTCGTAAACCAAGGTTTTCAGCGACATCGCCCCACTCGTAATAATCTTCCACAAAATTAAATTCGCTCATTTTCCTTGGTGCTGCATCAGGAAAACTCTGTTTTATGTGGTTAAAAATCTCTGTATAAGCGATAAATGCACCGTAGTCAGTCCAATGGGTGTCTGTCTTCCAATAGAGCTTTAAGTCGTCGTTCTTGTGTTCTGTAAAGACTTTTTTCAAGTCGATAAGTACCGCATCGCTATCTTCAATTACCTCATAAAGCTGCTCAAGGCGGCTGGGTTTATTCAGCGGAGTATAATATTCGGGCATGGTTTCGGGATAAATTGCCGCTGCTGATGGAACAACCGCATAAATAACCTGGGTATTAGGGTTGTATTTTCTAAAGTTTGCGACTTTTTCGTTTATATTGCTTTTAATCCTCGAGAGTTTGTTTTCGCTAAAGGAGTTTGTGCGCAAATAATCGTCAAGATAGTTATAGTCGCGCATATGGAACTGGTAGTCGTTGCCAGGTATCATTGCCCATCCGCCCGATGCGGTATTGGGTGCTTTTCTTGAAACCTTGTATTCGGTTGCTTGAGACTCGCCTTTACCGGGAACGGTCGCGGTTATTTTTATATCTATTGTAGATGAATTATTTTTAACCCTTGCTGAATAAAATCCGTGGTCGGATTTTGTCGTTATAACACTATTTCCATCTGTAACTTTGATTGTCGCATCTTGTTCGCACTTTCCAAGAACCACAAAAACATCGCTTTCAGTGTAAACATAAGTCTGAACAACAGGCTTTTCTGTAAGGTTCAGCTCTTCAACGGTGACGGTTATAGATGCCTTCTTGCCGTTGGTGGCGGTTGCGGTTATGACAGCGCTACCTTTTTTAACAGCAGTTACAAGGCCCTTTGAATCAACTGTTGCAACGGATTTATTGCTTGATGTGAAGGTTATTCTCTTGTCGTCGGCGTTGGAAGGTGAAATGATTGCGTTGAGTTTGAGTGTTGTGCCTTCTGTTAGCACAGAGTCGCTCTTATCAAGTTTTACGGAGGTAACTTCAACAACCTTCGGCGTTTCGGTTACGGTGATCAGGCATTCTGCTGTTATGTCGCCAGCAGTAACCATTATTTTTGCACTGCCCACCGCTTTTGCGGTGATAACGCCGTTCTGATCAACAACTGCGACGGACTCATTATCGCTTGTGAACACAGCCTTTTCTGCCAAAGCATCTTCGGGGAGGATTTTCGCGCTGAGTGTTGCGCTTCCGCCTTCTTTGAGCTGGATTTCGGCTTTGTCAAGTTCGATGCTTTCAGCTGCTGGGAGTACAGTGACGAGGCACTGAGCAGTTTTGCCGTTTGCTGTATATGCTTCTATTGTCGCTTCGCCTTTTGTAAGGGCAGAAATTGTACCGTTATCGTCAACAGTCGCAATTTCTTCGTTTAGCGAACGGAAGAAAACTTCTTTATCTAAAACATCTTCAGGTTCAACCGTCGCTTCGAGTGAGAGCGTATCTCCAACAGCAAGAAGTGCGCTGTCGCTGTTTAATTTTATTCCATCAGCACCAAAGACAACAGTCAAAAATATGCTTGCGGTAACATGACGGACGGTCACCGAAATTTCGGTGTCACCGGGTTTCAGAGCTGTGATTTTGCCGTCTCTATCAACCGATGCGACTTGTTCTCTAAGCGACACATAAATCACATCGTCATCTTCGTTAGCACCTGTGATAATCGGTTCAAGTTGCTGTGTGCGCCCGACCGATAAGGTTAGTTCCTCGTATGGCAGCTCGATTTGAAGCGAGACGGCCGATTCTTCAGAGGATACGTAGTCGGGGTCGGAGGATTCGTTTCCACCTACAACACAGGCGAAAAGGGGTATGGTTAAGCTTAGGGCTAAGAGCAGTACAAGAAATTTTTTCATGCTGTTTCCATCCTTGAGTAATTGCTAATGATTTTTACCGTATAACGCAAATCAAAAATGTATTTTTGATTTACGTTATACGGTCGGGAAAAGCTTTCCCGGCCGCCAATAGTTTATTTAGTAGCTTACGCCCTGAGCTTTCATCGCTTCAGCAACTTTAAGGAATCCTGCTATGTTTGCGCCAGCAACAAGGTTGCCCTTACAGCCATATTCCTCTGCCGCTTTTGATGCGCTCTTGTAGATGCCCTTCATTATCGCTTTGAGCTTTTCGTCGACTTCTTCGAAAGTCCAAGAAAGTCTCATGGAGTTTTGAGTCATCTCAAGTCCCGATGTAGCAACGCCACCAGCATTTGCCGCTTTTGCTGGGCCAAAGAGGATGCCTGCTTCGAGGAACACCTCTACAGCTTCAAGCGTGGAAGGCATATTAGCGCCTTCAGCAACAGCGATTACACCGTTTTTAACAAGGGTTCTCGCCGCGTCGCCGTCAAGCTCGTTTTGGGTTGCGCAGGGTAGAGCGATGTCGCATTTGACGCTCCATATATTTGAACAACCTTCGAAGTATTTTGCTGTAGGAACACGGTTCGGATATTCGGAAACCCTGCCGCGCTCGACTTCTTTGAGCTGTTTCATCAAAGCAAAATCGATACCGTTTTCGTCGTAAACATAGCCGTTGGAGTCGGACATAGCAACGACCTTGCCGCCTAACTCATAGACCTTTTCGCAAGCGTAAAGCGCAACATTACCGCTACCTGAAATGACTACAACCTTATCTTTAAAGCTCTCACCCTTAGATGCGAGCATTTCGTTTGTGAAATAGCATGCGCCATAGCCCGTAGCCTGAGTTCTTGCGAGTGAGCCGCCATAGGTGAGTCCCTTGCCTGTGAGCACTCCGGTGAATTCATTGCGCAGTCTTTTGTACTGACCGAACATATATCCGATCTCTCTCGCACCTACACCGATATCACCTGCGGGAACGTCGGTGTCGGGGCCGATATGCTTAGCAAGCTCGGTCATAAAGCTCTGACAGAAGCGCATAATTTCGTTGTCGCTCTTGCCTTTTGGGTCGAAGTCAGAACCACCCTTGCCACCGCCCATGGGCAGTCCTGTTAGGGAGTTCTTAAATGTCTGCTCAAAGCCGAGAAATTTTATAACAGATGCACTGACTGAGGGATGGAAGCGGATACCGCCTTTATACGGACCAATCGCGGAGTTGTACTGCACACGATAACCGATATTGACATGAACCTTACCCTTGTCGTCAACCCAGCTGATTCTAAATCTGATGAGTCTTTCCGGCTCAACAATTCTGTCGAAAATGCCTGCATCTACAAGGTCGGGACGCTTATCAGCGACCACGCTCAGAGAGCCGAGAACTTCGAGTACTGCCTGGAGATATTCCTTTTCACCGGGGTTTCTCTTCTCGACATCAGCGTATACCTGTGCAAGATGCTTGTTTTGAATTACCATAAATACCATTCCTTATATACAGTTTATAATAAAAAAACCCCGCTGTAAAAACAAAGTTTTTACTGGGGGTTCTATTACTCTCAATCCGGTTTCGGTTCAAAAACCAAAACAGTTTTTTGCTTTTGCTAATTTGCCGAAAATTGCGGCAGTTAATCAGCGAAGGAGTAAATACCCCGTCTGATTTTCTGAGCTTTTTAGTTCAGAAGATCAGTGTCTTTTAAAAACATCATCGGATCCTTCTTTTCGCCGCCGATTATAACCTCGAAATGTAGGTGCGGACCGGTGCTCTTGCCCGTGCTTCCGATATTTCCAATAATATCGCCTGTTTTAACATCCTGCCCGGCGAAGGCAACAATCTTACTCATATGAGCATATCCGGTTTGCATACCGTTTTCGTGCTGTATTATAACATAGTTTCCGTATCCGCTCGAGTATCCGGAAAAAATAACTTTTCCGTCTCCGGCAGCTTTTATCGGATCGCCGTAGCAAGTGAATCCGTTTATCGGATGGGTTATATCAATCCCGTCATGATTGTCGGGAGCGCCATATAGCATTCTCCAGCCGAAACGGCTTGTGATATGACCTACATAGGGTAGGGAAAACAAGTTCAACGATGCACTCGTCTTTGTGGCGCTTCCACCGGTTCCCTTTTCGATTATTGCAGGTTTTTGCTCATTTATAATATATTCGGATTCAACAACTTTATTTGATTCGCTGCCGTTTATGTAGGTAACGGAGTAATTTACAAGCTTTGCTCCGTCTTTGCCGTCTTGAAGGGTTCTTGTATATCCCTCGGTTCTGTATTTAGCGTCAAGATAGAGGATATCGAAAGGCACGACTTCTTCTTGGGTTTCAAGCACAGTATAGCTTAAATCAAGTTTTAGTCCTTCTGAATTTATTGTGTTGCCTTCAACGCCGAGAATCGACAGCAGTTCTTCCTCGTCTGCAACACCATCGGCTTTGTAATAACCTTCAGCTATCTGGATATCGTTGACTACCTGCGCATCTTCGGGTTCTGCGCCATAGAAAGCTGCACTCAGGTTTTTAACTGTTTCCACCGCTTCTTCAGCTACTTCGCTGTTTTCACAAACTGCGACAAATTCACCGTCCACATAAAGGGCGTAGCTTTTTACAAGATTGTTACCGACGATGGAGTTTTGATTTATAGAATATTCCGCTTTTTTGTAGAATTCGCCTTTTTCTTCCGGCTCGTCTGCGTTTAACAGAGAGAGGGAGATAGCGGCTGTTGCAGTTAAGGCAATAAATGCACCTGCAACCAATGCGTATTTTTTGTTCTCCCCAAAATTTTTGATGAGGGTTTTAATTTTAGCCAGCATATGTATAGGACCTTTCGAGCAGCAGCTGAATTATATGTAGACTTTATCGCTTTAATGCTGTTGCCAAATTAGTATATCGCGTTAAATGCTGCTTACGCGAAAATGGGAATTAGTTCACTGGCATATTATACACTAAAAAAGCTCACTCTGCAAGTATTTTTTTGTCTCTTTTGAAAATTGCTGTATATTGGTTAAAAAGCTAAGGTTTTGGCCTTTGTCATTGTATCCAAATATTTATATCAAATGCAGGGTTGATGTATAAAAGTGCATAATATACATAAAAAATGAAAAATATGCGCATAAACCCCTTGACAGTCGTATAATTTGGTGTATAATAAAAACATCACAGAAAGAAATGCAGTTTAACAATCTAAAGGATTGAAAGAAAAATCTTTCAATTAGTTATCAAGAAAGGGATGGTCATAACAATGAAAAAGAAAAACGAAATCAAAAAGGTAGCCCTTGCATACTCGGGCGGGCTTGATACATCGATAATAATTCCGTGGCTAAAAGAAAATTATAACAACTGCGAGGTTATCGCAATCTCCGGTGACGTCGGACAGGGAACGGAGCTTGACGGACTTGAAGAGAAAGCGATAAAAACCGGTGCATCGAAGCTTTATGTAGAAGACCTGAAGAAAGAATTCGTTGAGGACTATGTTTTTCCGACAATGAAAGCGGGAGCTGTTTACGAGCACGATTACCTCCTCGGCACATCTTTTGCAAGACCTGTAATCGCAAAAAGGATTGTCGAGATCGCACTTGCTGAAGGCTGCGATGCGATCGCTCATGGCTGTACCGGCAAAGGAAACGACCAGGTTCGCTTTGAGCTTACAATAAAAGCTTTCGCGCCTGATATGGCGATTATCGCTCCTTGGCGTGAATGGGATATCAAATCCCGTGACGAAGAAATCGACTACGCCGAAGCGCATAATATCCCACTTAAGATAAACCGTGAAACAAACTATTCTAAGGATAAAAACCTCTGGCATCTCTCACACGAAGGCCTTGACCTTGAAGATCCCGCCAACGAACCCGACTACAACAAACCCGGTTTCCTTGAGATGGGTGTTTCACCCGAACAGGCACCCGACAAACCGACCTATGTAACGGTTGATTTTGAAAAAGGCATTCCGGTAGCTGTTGACGGAGAGAAGATGGACGGTGTTGCAATCGTTGAAAAGCTCAACGAAATAGGCGGAGCGAATGGTGTCGGACTTACTGACCTTGTGGAAAACAGACTTGTTGGAATGAAGTCGAGGGGCGTTTATGAAACTCCCGGCGGTACGATTCTCTACCATGCGCACAAGGTGCTTGAAACGCTAACCCTTGACAGGGAAACACAGCACTATAAGCAGCAGGTATCACTCAAATACGCAGAACTTGTCTATTTTGGACAGTGGTTTACTCCGCTACGTGAAGCACTTGATGCTTTTGTCGACAGTACACAAAAGACTGTCACAGGTAAAGTTAAGCTCAAACTATATAAGGGTAATATAATAAATGCAGGAGTTACGTCACCTTATTCTCTCTATGATGAAGAAATTGCAACATTCGGTGAGGACGAAGTCTACGACCAGAACGACTCAAAGGGCTTTATAAACCTCTTCGGTCTTCCGATATCGGTTAAGGCTAAACTCGACGCAAAACTCAAATTGTAAGGTTAAGAAGAAAGAGAAGGTCATACAGATGAACAGCGGTAAGCTTTGGGACGGACGGTTTTCGAAAGGGCTTGACGGGACAGTAAACGACTTTAACGCATCGATTCACTTTGATGCAAGAATGTACCGCGAGGATATTACTGGCTCCATTGCCCATGCGCAGATGCTTGCAAAGCAAGGTATTATAGAAGAAAAGGACAGCGAAGAAATTTGCGATGCACTAGCTGGAATACTCTCTGATCTGGAGAGCGGAAAGCTGGAGATCGACCTCTCTTGTGAAGATATCCATAGCTTTGTCGAGCAGACTTTGACTGGTAGAATCGGTGAAGCGGGCAAAAAGCTGCACACTGCAAGAAGCAGAAACGATCAGGTTGCCCTGGACCTTCGTATGTACCTCAAAAATGAAACCGACACGACAATAGAACTGCTCCGTAAACTCTGCGAAACGCTTTGCACTCTTGCAGAGAGGCATTCATCAACTATAATGCCCGGTTATACCCATCTCCAAAGAGCGCAGCCGATTTCCTTCGGGCATCATCTGATGGCTTATGCTCAGATGTTCCTAAGAGACATTTCAAGGCTTGAGGATGCTAAAGAGAGAGCGAATGTGCTGCCCTTGGGAAGCTGTGCTTTAGCGGGAACGACATACAATACCGACCGCGCCTTTGTCGCTGAAAAACTCGGTTTCAGCTCGGTCTGCGCCAATAGCATGGACGGGGTATCCGACAGGGATTTTGTGGTAGAACTCGCTGGTGCTTGTTCGCTGATAATGACTCATCTGTCAAGGTTTTCGGAGGAAATTATCCTCTGGTGTTCGTGGGAATTCAAATTCATCGAGCTTGACGATGCTTATTCCACAGGTTCGTCGATTATGCCTCAGAAGAAGAATCCCGACATAGCTGAACTTGTCAGGGGTAAGAGCGGACGGGTTTTCGGACACCTTATTTCTCTGCTGACGATGTTAAAAGGGCTACCCCTCGCCTATAATAAAGATATGCAAGAGGACAAAGAGGCGATTTTCGGCTGTTTTGACACCGTAAAGCTCTGCCTTGAAGTGTTTACACCGATGCTTGCGACAATGAAGGTTCTGCCTTGCAGGATGAGAGCTGCCGCCGCTGGAGGATTTATAAATGCCACCGACTGCGCCGATTATCTGACCGCTAAGGGCATACCATTCAGAACTGCGTATAAGATTGTCGGGCAGATTGTAGCTTACTGTATAGAAAAAGGTAAAACCCTTGAGAGCTTAAACCTTGAGGAATACAAAAGCTTTTCAGAGCAGTTTGAGGATGATATATATGGTGCAATAGACCTGAACACCTGCCTTAACCGCAGAACATCCGAAGGCGGTACCGCACCAGAACAAGTCGTAAAGCAAATTGAAAGCGGCAGATTGAAAGTTGAAAGTTACAAAAAATCATAAGTAAAGAGAGTGTCATGCCAAAAATATATATCGACGGCAGTGCCGGAACAACCGGACTGCGCATAAACGAAAGATTGTCGTCTCGTGACGATATTTTGGTTTTACAAATTGATGAAAGCTTAAGAAAAGACAGCGAAGAAAGAGCAAAGCTGATAAATTCGGCTGATATAACCTTTCTATGCCTGCCCGATGCGGCGGCAAAAGAAGCGGTTTCATTCGCTGGGGAGGCTGCTCGTATTATCGACGCTTCAACCGCTCACAGAACTGAACCAGGTTGGAGTTACGGCTTCCCGGAGCTGTCGGATTCTCACAGAAAATCTATTGAAGCATCAAATAGAGTCGCCGTTCCCGGCTGTCATGCAAGCGGTGTGGTTGCAGCGGTTTACCCGCTTGTGAAAAGCGGCATTATACCGGCGGATTATCCGCTCTGCTGTTTTTCTCTCACAGGATACAGTGGTGGAGGGAAAGCGATGATTGCGGACTATACTGCAAAAGACAGATCGACTGCTCTTGACTCACCTCGCCAGTATGCGCTTTCTCAGTCCCATAAGCATCTACCGGAAATTACTGCAGTTTGTGGGCTTTCGTCTCCACCGATGTTTTCGCCGATTGTAGGCGACTTTTACAGCGGTATGGAAGTAACGGTTCAGCTCCATACAAATCTTCTGATAAAAAAGCTGGGAGTCAAAGGACTGATTAATTTTTACAGCGATTATTACGCCTCTTCAAGGCTTATATCAGTAAAAAGTGCGGAAGAGGCGGCGGAAAACGGCTTTATTGCTGCAAACTCTATGAGCGGCAGCGATGGGATGGTTATAATAGTGGGTGGTAATGGCGACAGGCTCACTGTCACCGCGCTGTTTGACAATCTCGGTAAAGGCGCATCGGGTGCGGCGATACAGTGCATGAACATTATGCTCGGCTGCGATGAGACATTAGGACTTGAATTATAGAAAGATATGGTCACAATTATGAAAATCAACTTTATTGACGGCGGTGTTTGCGCTGCTAAAGGTTACAAAGCTGGCGGTGTGCACTGTGGAATTCGCAAGAACAGGTCGAAGCGTGATCTTGCCCTTATAGTAAGCGAAGTTCGCGCGTCAGCGGCTGCAGTTTACACCTTAAATCTTGTCAAAGGCGCGCCTTTATATGTCACGAAGGAAAATATATCCGACGGCTTCGCTCAGGCAGTTATCTGCAACAGTGGCAACGCCAACACCTGTAATGCGGATGGAATCTATATCGCCGAAAAGATGTGCGACCTTGTGGAAGAGCATGCGGGAATATCCGCAAAAGATGTAATTGTCGCATCGACTGGTGTTATCGGACAGCCTCTGCCGATTGAACCGATCCAAAAGGGTATGAAAGCTTTATGCGCTGATTTGAGTGTTTCGTCGGATAATGCATCTGAAGCTATTATGACAACTGACACAAACAAAAAAGAAGTTGCGGTCAGCTTTATGCTCGGTGGCAGGGAGTGCCGTATCGGCGGTATTGCAAAAGGTTCGGGTATGATTCACCCAAATATGGCGACAATGCTTGTCTTTTTAACAACTGATGCGGCGATTAGACCGAATCTCCTGAAATCCGCGCTCAAGGAAGTCACAAACGACACCTTCAATATGATTAGCGTTGACGGAGACACCTCTACAAACGATATGGTGAGCATACTCGCAAACGGAAAAGCAGGCAACGAAGAAATAACCGAAAAAAACAGCGATTACAGAAACTTTAAGAAAGCGCTCTTTGAGGTAATGGCTCGGCTCTCAAAGATGATTGCAGCGGACGGAGAGGGCGCGACTAAGCTGCTCGAATGTCGTGTTACTGGGGCGAAAACCGTAAAAGCAGCAAAAACCGCCGCAAAGTCGGTAATTTGTTCAAGCCTTTTCAAAGCGGCAATGTTTGGCGCTGACGCAAACTGGGGCAGGGTGCTTTGTGCTCTCGGTTATAGCGGAGCGGACATTGATGTAACAAAAGTCGGAGTTGAATTTGCCTCAGGCGCAGGTTGTATCGAGGTCTGTAGAATGGGCGCGGGCATTGATTTTTCCGAAGAAGAAGCAAAGAAAGTCTTGTCATGCAGTGAAATTGTTATAAATATCTCCCTTGGCGACGGAAAACGCAGCGCTACAGCCTGGGGTTGCGACCTTACCTATGATTATGTGAAAATAAATGGAGATTATAGGACATAGGTAATAGTGAAGAAGTGAGGACTATATGAATCTAACAAATGCACAGCGCGCTGAGGTATTAATTCACGCGCTGCCGTACATACAGAAATACACCAATAAAGTTGTCGTAGTCAAATATGGCGGTAACGCTATGATCAATGAAGAACTAAAAAGCGCGGTAATGGGTGATGTTGTGCTGTTATCGCTCATAGGTATCAAAGTTGTGCTCGTCCATGGCGGCGGGCCTGAGATAAGCGAAACGCTAAACAAGATGGGCAAAAAAAGCGAATTTGTTGACGGACTGCGGGTCACGGACGCTGAAACCGCTGATGTGGTTCAAATGGTGCTCGCAGGTAAAATAAACAAAAGCCTTGTGAACCTGCTTGGCAGCATGGGCGGCAAGACGATTGGACTCTCAGGCATTGACGGACAGATGATTACAGCGAAAAAGCTTGACGAAAGGCTTGGTTTTGTCGGAGAGATCACCCATGTGAACACAGATATAATAGACGATGTTCTCGAAAAGGGTTATATACCCGTAATTTCGACCGTTGGCTTTGACGGCAACGGCAATGTTTACAATATCAACGCTGACACCGCCGCATCGAGGATTGCGGGAGAGTTAAAGGCAGAGAGCCTTATTTCTATGACAGATATCGAGGGAATTTTGCGTGACCGCAACGACCCTTCATCGCTTATCTCTTCAATTAATGTAAGCGAAGCGCCGATGCTGATGAGGGAGGGCGTTATCTCCGGTGGCATGATACCGAAGGTTGAATGCTGTGTCGATGCCATAAGGCGCGGTGTGCGTAAGGTGTTCATCATCGACGGCAGAGTGCCGCACTCGATTCTTATAGAAATGCTGACAGATGAAGGCATCGGAACGATGTTTGTATAGGGCAGCGAAGAGGTATTAGGTAATAGTGAAGAGGTAATGAAAGAGGTTTCCCATGATTTCTGGAGATATTATAAATCTGACCGACAAATATATTGCGCCGACTTATGCAAGGTATGGTGTAGAGCTTGTGAGGGGTGAAGGTTCGCTGCTTTTTGGCAGCGACGGTAAGCGTTACATCGACCTCGGTTCCGGTATCGCGGTGAACACTTTTGGCGCAGCGGACAAGGACTGGATTTCTGCCGTAAGCGCGCAGCTTGAAATGCTCGGACATACATCAAATCTCTACTACACCACACCACAGGCGGAGCTTGCCGCAATGCTTTGTGAAAAGACAGGGATGAACCGGGTTTTCTTCAGCAATTCAGGCGCTGAAGCAAATGAATGTGCAATCAAAGCGGCAAGAAAATATTCTAATGATAAATACGGTGCTGGCAGGCATACAATTATAACACTAAAGGGCTCATTCCATGGCAGAACGGTGACAACACTCGCCGCCACCGGACAGGACAGTTTCCATCATGACTTTGCGCCCTTCACAGAAGGGTTCGTCCATATCGAGGCAGGCGACCTTACAGCTTTGGAAAAGGAGTTACAAAAAGGTGCAGCAGCGTTTATGGTTGAACTTATACAAGGCGAAAGTGGAGTTAAAGTTTTAAACCAAAATTTTGTAAAAGACGCTATGAAACTTTGCGAAAAGTATGATACACTGTTTATAGACGACGAAGTTCAGACGGGCAACGGCAGGACGGGTAAACTTTACTGTTACGAAAATTACGGCATCATCCCAGATATCATCACAACAGCGAAAGGGCTTGGCGGCGGACTTCCTATCGGCGCGACAATGTTCGGCGATAAAACTGCGCTGACTCTTGGCGCAGGTAAACACGGTTCAACCTTTGGTGGTAACCCGATTTGCTCAGCTGGTGCACTAAGCGTGCTGAAAAGGCTTGATGATAAGCTGCTTGAAGAGGTTAAGCAAAAAGGCGAATATATCAAGTCGGAGCTTTCGGGCTGTAAAGGCGTAAAGTCTTTTTCAGGTATGGGACTGATGATTGGCATTGAAGTTTATGGTCAAGCAAAGGATATCGCCGGAGAATGCCTTAAAAAGGGTGTTCTTGTGCTGACCGCAAAAGATAAAGTCCGTCTGCTACCACCGCTGAACATACCCGAAAAGCTTCTAAAAGAAGCACTTTGTATTTTAAAAGACGCAATAATAAGTTCAGAAACGAAGGGAGAATAAACCGATGAAACATCTTCTTAAAATGAGCGACCTTGAACAAAGCGAGATCTTAGGACTCCTTAATCTGGCAGATCAGCTTAAGTATGAGAAAAAACACGGACTGATGAAGAAGAGGCTTGAGGGCAAAACCCTCGGTATGATATTCCAGAAGTCCTCAACAAGAACTCGAGTCTCTTTTGAGGCAGGAATGTATGAGTTAGGCGGCTGTGCGCTCTTCCTGTCGGCGAACGACCTTCAAATCGGACGCGGAGAACCCGTCCAGGACACCGCAAGGGTGCTTTCCCGCTACCTCGATGCGATTATGATTCGCACATACAAGCAAAGCGATGTTGAAGACCTTGCAAAGTACGGCTCGGTTCCCGTAATCAACGGCTTGACTGACTATTCCCATCCCTGCCAGGTGCTCGCTGACCTTATGACAATAAGGGAATACAAAGGCGGTTTCAAGGGACTGAAACTCAGCTTTGTCGGCGATGGTAACAATATGGCGAATTCTTTGATTATCGGCGGTATCAAAGTCGGTATGTCGGTAAGCGTTGCATGTCCTAAAGGTTATAAACCTGATGCTGAGGTTATGAAATGGGCTGCCGCTAATGGCGACTTTTCATGTACTGACAATGTCCGTACCGCAGTTTCCGGCTCCGATATAGTCTACACCGATGTTTGGGCTTCCATGGGACAGGAAGATGAGGCCGAAAAACGCAGAGAAGCGTTCAAGGGTTATCAACTGAACGAAAAAACTATGTCCTATGCGAACAGTGATGCGGTTGTCCTCCACTGCTTGCCGGCTCACAGGGAAGAAGAAATCACTTCCGAAATATTCGAAAAACATTCAAAATCGATTTTCGATCAGGCTGAAAACCGCCTGCATATCCAAAAAGCGATACTTGTAACACTGATTCAATAAACTGCAAAAATTGAGGTCTTTATATGCCAATAGATAAAAGTATAAAAAAGGTTCTTGTAATAGGGTCGGGTCCGATCGTTATCGGTCAGGCGGCTGAATTTGATTACGCAGGAGCGCAAGCTTGCCGAATTCTAAGGCAAGCGGGTGTAAACACCGTTCTTGTCAACTCAAACCCCGCTACAATAATGACGGACAGCGCACTTGCTGATGAGATTTATCTTGAACCGCTGACTGCCGAGACCGTAAAGCGTATAATCCTCAAAGAAAAACCCGACTGCGTGCTTGCTGGGCTTGGCGGTCAGACTGCCCTGACAATAGCTATGCAGCTAAACAAAGAAGGCTTTTTGAAAAAACATGGCGTAAGGCTCATCGGAACAAATGCGGATGCAATCGACAGGTCGGAGGACAGGCTACTTTTCAAGGAAACGATGGAGAAAATCGGACGGCCTGTTATCCCTTCAGAAATTGCAACCGATATGAATCAGGTGATAAAAGCAGCGGCGGATATCGGTTTCCCGGTTATTATCCGTCCTGCATTCACCCTCGGCGGTTCGGGTGGCGGTGTCGCTTACAATTTAGATGAACTCTCTACAATCGCCGAAAACGGACTTATGCTTTCTCCGATTCATCAGGTGCTTGTGGAGAAGTATATATACGGATGGAAGGAAATCGAGTTCGAGGTAATGCGTGACAAGGCGGCCAATGTCGTCGCAGTCTGCTCGATGGAAAACATGGACCCGGTCGGTATACATACCGGGGACAGCATTGTAATTGCACCTGCGGTAACTCTTGCCGAAAGGGAGCTTCAAATGCTCCGCAAGGCTTCTCTTGATATAATAACGGAGCTTGGAATCGAAGGCGGCTGCAATGTGCAGTATGCGCTTGACCCGGACAGCCTTGACTATGCTGTTATTGAAGTAAACCCACGTGTCTCCCGGTCGTCCGCTCTTGCAAGCAAGGCGACAGGTTACCCGATTGCCAAAGTTGCGACGATGATCGCTTTAGGGATGACACTTGATGAGATAAAAAACGACGCTACGGGTAAAACTTTCGCGACATTCGAACCTGTTCTAGACTATCTTGTCGTCAAGTTCCCAAAATGGCCTTTTGATAAATTCGTAACCGCAAACCGTACCCTCGGAACTCAAATGAAAGCGACGGGTGAGGTTATGGCTATCGCTAAGACATTTGAAGCGGCTCTAATGAAGGCGGTCAGGGGTGCGGAAATATCCTTTGACACACTAAACAAAGCACCCGACAGCGATGAGGACATCCTTGTTAGACTAAAAAAACTCAACGACACAAGGCTGTTCACTATATTTGAAGCGCTAAAAATGGGTGTAACAGTCGAGAAAATAAACGATATAACCAAAATCACACCATGGTTTTTAGAGAAGATAAACAATCTTGTTAAATATGAAGCGTTACTTTCCCTCCTTGAGGGTGAAAGTGTACCGGATGAGCTATACCTAAAAGGCAAAAAGCTCGGTTACACCGACGCTGCTATTGCCCGCATCTCAGGCAAAAAAATAGCTGCATCTATTCCTGCTGTTTACAAAACAGTCAAACCCTGCAGTTCTGATTTTGGCTCTGCAGCGCCGTATTTCTATTCGGAATACAACGATATTTGTGAAGCGCGCGCAGTACCTGAAAGCGGCAAAAAGAAGATTATTGTGCTCGGTTCAGGACCGATAAGAATCGGTCAGGGCATTGAGTTCGACTATTCCTGCGTTCACTGCGTATGGTCGCTTAGAAATCTTGGATATGAAGTTATAATTGTAAACAACAACCCTGAAACGGTCTCAACTGACTTTGACACAGCAGACAGGCTTTACTTTGAACCCCTTACCAAAGAAGATGTGATGAATATCATAAAGGTCGAAAAGCCAATCGGTGTTGTCGTGGCTTTTGGCGGCCAGACTGCAATTAAACTCGCAAAGTTTCTTCATGATCAGGATGTCACGATCCTCGGTACATCAGCGGAGAGTATCGACACTGCGGAGGACAGAGAGAAATTCGATGCTCTGCTTGGCAGAATCGGCATTACCCGTCCTGCGGGTCAGTCCGTTATGACAATGGCGCAGGCTCTGAAGGCTGCAAATGAGTTAGGCTACCCCGTACTGCTTCGCCCTTCCTATGTTATCGGCGGTCAGAATATGACAATCGCCCATGACGATGTGAGTGTTTGCGAATATATGGAGATCATCCTCTCACAAGGCATCGAGAACCCCGTGCTTGTCGACAAATACCTTATGGGTACGGAGCTTGAGGTTGATGTAATCTCCGATGGCAAAAATGTGCTTATCCCCGGTGTTATGGAGCATATCGAACGCGCCGGAGTGCACAGCGGCGACTCTATTGCGGTTTATCCGGCGTATAAAATAAACGACAAGCTTATGAAAAAGGTTGTGGATTGTTCGGAGTTCCTCGCTCTTTCTTTAGGAACAAAGGGACTTGTGAACATCCAGTATCTCATCTACCGCAACGAACTTTATGTTATTGAAGTAAACCCCCGCGCTTCAAGGACAATTCCCTACATCAGCAAGGTTACAGGTGTTCCGATGGTGTCTCTTGCGACAAAGGTTATGGTCGGGCATTCCCTTACTGAGCTAGGCTATGGTACAGGGCTTTACAAAACACCGCCCTATGTTGCCGTTAAAGTTCCGGTTTTCTCGTTTGAAAAGCTGCTCGATGTGAACTCCTCCTTAGGCCCTGAAATGAAATCTACAGGTGAGGTTTTGGGTATCGGTAAAAACCTTGAGGAAGCACTGTTTAAGGGACTAGTTTCAGCAGGTTACAAAATCGGTGCGCAAAGACTTGCGGAGCATGGCGGCGGCGGTGTGTTCATAACAGCCGGAGGCATGGAAAAGCTCGAGATTGTCGGACTTGCGAAAAAGCTTGACGACCTTGGTATGAAAATATATGCAACACCCGGCACGGCAAGGGTTGTCCGTGAGCTTGGAATTGATGTCACAATAGTTCCAAAGGACGATGGCGGTGCGACAACGCTTAAACTGCTCGACGAAGGCAAATTAGCGTTTATTGTGTTCATTGGCGGCGGAAGAAGAAACGCGGTCGACGATTTCCTAAAAATTCATCGCAGCGCACTCAGACATTCAATCGCCTGTCTTACCTCGATTGACACCGCAAATTCACTCGCTGATATTATCGCAAGCAGATACACACAGCAGAATACTGAGCTTGTTGATATCAACAATATGAGGACTGAGAGAGGGCATATAGCATTTTCAAAAATGCAGGGAACGGGCAATGACTATATCTATATCGACAACCGAAACGGTGAAATTAGCTGTCCTGAATCCCTGAGCATCACTTTCTCCGACCGACACTATGGTATAGGTGCGGACGGTATTGTGCTAATCGAAAACAGCCTTATCGCAGACGCTAAAATGAGGATGTTCAACAAAGACGGAAGCGAAGGTGCGATGGCTGGCAACAGCATTCGCTGTGTCGGCAAGTTTCTTTATGACAACAATATTAGACAAAAACAAAGTATGACAATCGAAACGGCAAGCGGCATCAAGAGCCTTGAGCTTTACACCTTCGACGGCAAGGTTCGTTCCGTCAGCGTTGATATGGGGAAGGCAATACTCGAGAGCGCGAAAATCCCAGTTAATCTTGACGGCGATAATATTGTAAATCGTGAAGTTGTGATTGGTGGTAAGAACTATTCGATCACCTGCGTTTCCTTAGGCAACCCTCATGCAGTTGTGTTCTGCGACAGGGTGGATGCTGTGGATGTGGAGGGTATCGGAAGGCAGTTTGAGGCTTCACCGCTATTCCCTGAGCGTGTAAACACCGAATTTATCCGTGTTGTCAACAGCAATACAATAAAAATGCGTGTGTGGGAGAGGGGTAACGGCGAGACTTGGGCTTGCGGTACGGGCGCATGCGCGGCTGTAGTTGCATCGGTCCTTAGCGGTAAGTGCAAAAAAGGCGAGGACATCACAGTCAAGCTCAAAGGCGGGGACCTTATTGTCAACTACACCGATGAAAGAGTTCTCTTGACCGGAAACGCTGATTTGATTTATACGGGCGTAATTGAATATTAAACAAGAGGAAACTCTTGAATGCTTTGTAGCAGGATTCTATATAAGTCAAATTCCAAACTAATCTCCTGAAAAAACTTTTCAGGAGATTAGTTTTTTCTGGATAAAAATTCATATTTAAATGATAGTATAGGGACTGTCTTACAATAAATTAAAATCGAAGGATCCTTATGAAAAAAATTATCTTACTACTTCTCACTGTTGTTTTATGCTTTGTCACAGTCGGATGCGAAAAAACACCGATTTACGATTCGTCGGCTGCAGATATTTCTACCGTAGTTTCTGAAGAACAATCACAGCCAGAACCGCTAAAGCTTCCGGATTCCGTCGTCAAAACTGATGTGCCCGGTCTTTACAGCTTTATAAACGAGATTAAAGATGTTACAGTGATGGTAAACGCATCTGTTAGCGGCGATGTAATACGCTTTGAATTCATGACCCCCGGACTTAATATGACATCCGTTAAGATTGTGCTTTATTCACTAACCGAGGACAAAATAACAGGTGAGGTGTCCCTTCCCGAAAGTGCATGGTCAATCGGTGAGCTTGATGGCGGTGGTTTTTACACTGTTTCGCTGATTGATGACGAAATCAGCTTTTACGATAAAAACGGCAAGGAAACACACCACAAAGAAGCGGTTAAATCCAATATGTCCTGGAGTTACGCTACAATCAGCCCCGATGGAAAATATATGCTGTATAACAGAGCAATTGACGGCCGTCTTGTAATGTATGAAATTTCTACGGGCATTGAGACTGAGATAAACAATGAACCCGGTACATACATTCCCTTCTCTTATAAAGATGGATTCTTTTTTGTTCGCAGCTATGAAAGCGGCATTTTTAAGGTATCAACGCAAAAACGTGAGATAGAATCGATATACAATAAAGGCAATCCAAACCTTATAACATCCTCTTATGCTATTGGCGATTTCAATTCCTATTTTTCGATTGTTCCTCTCGAAGACCCCGAAAATGCAAAGATGACCGCATTGCATGAGGAAAGAGAAAACCCAGTCGCGGCAAGCGAAAACTTTTTTGCTACTACTGTCAGCGATGGCGGTGCTAATACTCTAAGGTTTTATAATATAAAAGATAGCACTGTTTCACCAGCTATATCTATTGATGGTTATATCCAGAAGATTTTATTTATCGGTGAAGATTTTGCTCTGATTGTTTCCTCGGACATTGACTTTGAGTCGATTTCGTATTACCTGTATGATTTGAGCGAAACGACATCTTATAATGATATTGTTATATCCAAAGCCGATGAGTCCGTCTTGATGGAAGAAATAATCCCTGAGTGGAAGGGTGATGCCAGACTAATCAGCCTTGCAGAAGAAATGTTTGAAAAGTACAATGTCAGGGTGTTTTTTAATTATGGTGATATTGATACTGAGGCATTTAATTACTCATCTGAGAAAGCTGATGAAGAGGTTATATACGAGAAGATGCAGATTTTGGATGAGTTTCTCGAGTATTTTCCTGATGGTATGATGGACGAAATAGGGCTCGGACATGGCACATGGATTTACTTGTGCGGTGCGCTTCGCGATACTGAAACAGATCGCAATATCAGCGCACTTGCAACAAAACAGTTCAAACATCCTCTGATTATTGCAGATGTAACATTCAGCGAAGAAGTCTTTAAGGAAACGATGGTTCATGAAATATCGCATCTTATCGATAGTTGCGTCGATTTCAAATGGCTAAACGGCTGGTTCAACCTGCTGCCTGAAGACATTTCCGGAAAGGCATATTTCAACTCCTACTACAACACTACCGACAATGCCTACACTCCATACAACAACGGTGCGAATGAAGTTTGGTTTTACGACAATTATTCCCGTACCTTCCCGACTGAGGACCGCGCCCAGATATTTTCGAAAATGTATTTCTCATACACAGAAGGAGAGCTGACTGAGGAATTCAAGAAATACGAAAACCTCAAAGAAAAAGCAAGGTTTTACAGCGTAATGCTAAGGAGCAGCTTCGAGTCCTGCAAAAACGCAGAAAATCTGCCGTGGGAAACGCTATTTGGTGACATTGACGAAAACGAGTTTTCTTGGGTTATGGAATAACAAAAAGTTAAGGGGTTATCCGCTTTGGATAACCCCTGTATTTATTTTGCTGTTTCTGCTGTAGCTCCGAGTACGGTGTTTAACAGTGAAACAAAAAGCGCGACAACCAAACAAGCCCAGAATGTACCGCTGATTGACGGTAAAAGCGAGAGCGTTAGCCCCACAAGCAAAGCGTTTACAATAAAATAGAACAATCCGAGGGTAACTATCGTAAAGGGGATCGCTAAGATTTGTGCTAATGGTTTTAGCACTATGTTTACAAGCCAAAGGATTGTGCCTGCCGCAATTATCGTCCATATTCCGCCGGTGTTGACCAGCTCTCCAGGCATTATGGCGTTGACAAGAAATATTGAAGCACAGCAGATGAGCCATTTTAAGATTGTTTTCAAGAGCTACCTCCTTTTATCTAAGAGAAACGCAGACATTAACCCTGTCGTCACCGTCTCCGGCATCGACCTCAACAAAGTCATATGTATGGCACAAAAGAAACAAGCTTCGAAAGATTGAAAGATTTTCTTTCAATCTTTTCCCCTCCATTATAATGTGTTCTTAAGTTCCCTGATTTTCTTTGCGGCTTCAGCGGCAGACAACACTCCGCTTTCGACCTTTTCGAGCAACTCTGCGACACTTTCCGCTTCGTTGTTTGCTGTTTTGTCGGCAAGGTTAAGAGCGGAAAGCAGCTCGTCGGTAAGATTTCTTACAGTGGGATAGGAGATGCCAAGCTCCCTCTCAATTTCTTTTATATTCCCTCTGCATCTTAAAAAGGTTTCGAGAAACGCTGCGAGTTTCTCATCAAGCGTGCAGTATTTGCAGGGAGGGAACTTTCCTGTAAGTTCCGTACCGCAGCTTTCGCAGGATATCTTTGTGACTGTTAGTGTGTTTTTACATACCGGGCAGCTTCCGGGTTGTTTAATTATCATATTACCGCCTGTTCTTATCAGTTTCATTATTGACATATTAGCATAGGAAATTAATTATGTCAATAATAAAATTAATAAAATTAAGATTTATTTTAGTATATTCAATTTCGATGAGTTTGTATGTATAAAAAGGCCGATTTTACATAGAATACAATTAATATTCATATTTAACCTGGATTTAACATTCTGCATTATTGGGTATTTACATAGACAGTGTATATTGTTAGCGTAGAAGAAAAAAGAAAAAATAAGCGTGAAAAATATATTCACGCAGAACCAAAGGAAAGGTCAAAAATATGAAAAAACTATCAGCAATCATCATTGCAGCAGTGCTTCTTCTTGCCGGATGTGCGGACAAGGGCTTTAGCAAGGACACCAGAATATCGGTTATTTCAAGAGAAAGCGGTTCAGGAACACGTGGCGCATTTATCGAACTTATGGGCATCGAAAAGAAAAATGATGCAGGCGAAAAAGTAGACTACACAACAAAAGATTCACAGGAAACAAACAGCACAGGCGTTATGATGACATCTGTAGCAAACAACAAGCACTCTATCGGTTATATCTCCCTCGGTTCCCTCAACGATACAGTAAAAGCTCTTAAGGTTGACGGGGTAGAACCAACAGCGGTTAATATCAAGAATGGCACTTACAAAGTCTTCCGTCCGTTCAATATCGCAACAAAGGGCGAAGTCAGCGAAGTAACTCAGGACTTCATCGACTATATCCTCAGCAAAGAAGGACAAGCTGTCGTTGAGGGAAAAGGCTATCTCGCAAGCGTTGAAGGCGAGTCTTATGCAGGAAGCAAGCCCGAAGGTAAGATTGTAATCCAAGGCTCTTCCTCAGTTACTCCTGTTATGGAAAAGCTCAGCGAAGAATATCGTAAAATCAATACTAATGCTCAGATCGAAATCAACCAGAACGACTCCACCACAGGCATGAACATGGCTATCAGCGGAAGCTGCGATATCGGTATGGCTTCTCGTGAACTCAAGCAGAGCGAGCTTGACGCAGGTCTTAAAAATACAGTTATCGCTCTTGACGGTATAGCAGTCATAGTCAACAAAGACAACACAGCGACCGACATCACCAGCGAACAGGTTATGAAAATCTATATAGGTGAAATCAAGGTCTGGAACGAAATTATAAAATAAGCTCTGCCAATATTAAAGACCGGAAAGCCTTGGATTAATTCAAAGGCTTTCCGTAGTCTGTTTTTATCGTATAAAGTCGGAAAAGGACTGAAAATATTGAAAACAACGACAGTCATAAAAAAGAAGTCTAAAAAATTAGAAGGATCGATGAAATATGTATTCATGTTTGCTGCAGCTGTGAATATAATCGCAGTCCTTCTTATCTGCATTTTCCTATTCGCCAACGGTATACCCGCAATGGCGGAAATCGGATTTTGGAAATTCTTCAGCGGTACAAACTGGATGCCGGGAAACAATATCTATGGAATTCTTCCTATGATTCTTGGCAGCATCTATGTCACCGCAGGAGCAATAATCCTCGGTGTGCCGATCGGTGTACTTTGCGCTGTATTCCTCGCAAGGTTTTGTCCTAAACAAATTTATAAACCAATAAAGCGTGCGGTTGAGCTGCTTGCCGGAATTCCGTCCGTTGTATACGGCTTCTTTGGAATTATGGTTATTGTTCCTACAATACGGAATGTTTTCGGCGGCGATGGTAACAGTATGCTCGCAGCATCGATAATACTTGCTATTATGATACTTCCTACAATAATCAATGTTTCCGAAGAGTCATTAAGAGCTGTCCCTGAAAGCTATTATGAAGGCAGTCTTGCACTGGGTGCAAGCCATGAGAGAAGTGTGTTTTTTACAACCCTTCCCGCTGCAGTGTCAGGAGTCATGACATCAATAATCCTCGGAGTCGGCAGAGCACTCGGTGAAACAATGGCGGTCATAATGGTCGCCGGAAACCAGGCGAGAATGCCTAAGGGGCTGTTCGAAGGTCTTCGTACCATGACCGCAAACATCGTCCTTGAAATGGGTTATGCGGCAGACCTTCACAGAGGTGCGCTAATCGCTACGGGAGTTGTGCTGTTTGTGTTTATTCTTATAATAAACCTGTTGTTCTCGATAGTTAAAAACAGGAGGAAGAATTAAAGCGTGAAATTTAACTCAAATGAAGTTATAATGAATATAACACTTAAAAGAAAAAAAGTCGATAAACTGTCTCTTCTTCTTCGTGTGCTCGTCATTGCCGCTGCGCTAATTACCGCAGGAGTGGTGATTTTTGTTGTCGGTTACATCCTTGTGATGGGTATACCAAATTTAAAACCTTCGCTTTTTGAGTTGGAGTACACAACAGAAAATGTTTCTTTAGTGCCTGCTCTCATTAATACTTTAGCAATTACCGGTCTCTCACTGCTGATTGCAGTACCGACAGGTGTTTTAGGTGCGGTCTACCTTGTAGAATACACAAAGCGCGGCGGTAGATTTGTGAAGGTAATACGTTCTATGGCAGAAACACTCTCGGGAATACCATCCATCGTTTACGGACTTTTCGGACTACTTATGTTTGTGCAGTTTTTAGGACTGCGTTTATCGCTGCTTTCAGGTGCCTTGACACTCTCGGTAATGATACTTCCACTTGTACTAAGAACAACGGAAGAAGCGCTGATGGCGGTTCCCGACTCTTACAGAGAGGGTAGCTTTGCCGTTGGTGCAGGAAAGCTCCGTACTGTATTTGTTGTTGTTCTCCCCACAGCGGCTCCTGGAATTCTTGCAGGCGTAATTCTTGGAGTAGGAAGAATCGTCGGCGAGACGGCGGCACTCCTCTATACTGCGGGTTCTGTTGCACAGATTGCTCCGTCAGTTATGGATGCGGGCAGAACACTTGCGATTCATATGTATGCCTTGTCGAGCGAGGGATTCTATACAAAAGAAGCTTATGCAACGGCGGTTGTGCTGCTTGCTGTCACTTTCCTGATTAATGCTCTTTCCTCCTTCTTAGCAAAAAGGCTTACAAGTGGTAGGACAGTTGGTAAATAAAACTGAAGAATGGACAAATATAAATGGAAAAATTCACTGTAAAAGACTTAAATTTATTTTACGACACCTTCCAAGCTCTAAAAAATGTTGATATGAAAATCCAGAGCAATGAGATCACTGCTTTTATCGGACCTTCCGGTTGCGGTAAGTCTACATTCTTAAAAACGCTTAACAGAATGAATGACATAATCGAGGGTTGCCGTATAACAGGCGATGTTATGCTTGACGGAGAGCCAATTTACGGAACCGGCGTTGATGTAAATTTACTTAGGAAGCGTGTCGGAATGGTGTTCCAAAAACCGAACCCCTTTCCTATGAGTATCTATGACAATGTCGCATACGGACCCCGAACCCATGGCATACGCTCAAAAGCCCAGCTTGACGAGATTGTCGAATCATCCCTTAAAGATGCGGCGATGTGGGACGAGGTAAAGGATAGACTGAAGAAAAGCGCACTTGGACTCTCCGGAGGTCAGCAGCAAAGGCTTTGTATCGCCCGAGCACTTGCCGTAAAACCAGAGGTTTTGCTGATGGATGAACCTACAAGCGCTCTTGACCCCATCTCAACTTCAAAAATAGAAGACCTTGCGATGGAACTTAAAAAGGAGTATACTATAGTCATAGTTACACATAACATGCAGCAAGCGGTGAGAATTTCTGATAAAACAGCGTTTTTCCTGCTTGGTAATGTTATTGAATACGGAAAGACTGATCAGATGTTCTCTATGCCGAAAGACAAGAGAACGGAAGATTATATAACAGGGAGGTTTGGTTGATGAGAAACAAATTCGACGAACAGCTTGATAAACTTAATAATGAGCTTATAGCTATGGGTATGCTCTGTGAAACAGCAATAGCTAATGCAGCAAAGTCTATAAGTACTTGCAAGCCGGAATATACCGAAACGGTTCGAGCAGTTGAAAAAGAAATTGACCGCAAAGAAAATGATATAGAAGCGCTCTGCATCAAACTCCTCCTCCAACAGCAGCCTGTTGCAAGGGATTTGAGATTTATCTCCGCGGCTATGAAAATGATAACCGATATGGAGAGAATAGGTGACCAGGCGGCAGATATTGCAGAAATTATCGCAATGGGGTATATCGACCCTGACAACGAAACCGGGCATCTTGAGGAGATGGCTAAGGAAACCATCAGGATGGTCACGGAGAGCATAAACGCTTTCGTTAAACGGGATGTTGAGCTTGCTCAGCGTGTTATCGAGTCAGATGATATTGTTGACGAGCTTTTTAATAGCGCAAGAAAAGATATGATCGAATACATCAAATCCGGTGTCGGTACAGAAAGTTCTCGTGGCGGTGAATTTGCAGTCGACCTTATTATGGTTGCAAAATATTTTGAGAGAATCGGTGACCATGCCGTTAATATCGCTGAATGGGTGCTATTTGCAGTAACAGGCAAATACAAGGGCGGAGAGGTATTATAGTTATGATCTATTATCTTGAAGACGATAAAAATATACGCGAACTTGTAATTTACACCTTGGGCATGGGCGGATTATCCGCAGAAGGCTTTGCGAAAGTCGCAGATTTTGAGGCGGCAATGAAAGAAAAGCTGCCCGACCTTATACTGCTTGACATAATGCTGCCGGATGGTGACGGAATCGAAATACTCAAGAACCTAAAGAGAAAGCCGCAATACTCAAGTATACCGGTTATAATGATCAGCGCGAAGGGTTCGGAATTCGATAAAGTGCTCGGACTTGATTTGGGTGCTGATGACTATATAACAAAACCATTTGCTATGATTGAATTTGTGTCCCGAGTTAAAGCACTACTTAGGCGGACAAACCAATCTCAAACCGAAACGGGTGAGTTAAGGCTTAGAAATGTTGTTCTTAACTCCGAAAGACACACAGTAACAGTAAATGATGAGGAGGTAAACCTCACAGTCAAGGAATTCGAGCTACTGAAGATGCTGCTTGAAAACCGCGGAATAGTACTTACAAGGGATACTCTGCTCAACAAAATATGGGGCTACGACTTTGACGGAGAGACAAGAACGGTAGATGTCCATGTGCGCTCGCTGCGACAAAAACTCGGCGATGGTGCGGATGTTGTTGAAACGGTAAGAGGTGTCGGCTATAAAGCGGCATATTCTAAATAGAAGGTTTTGATGCTGTATGAAAAAACGCATTTTCTACGGTATGTGCGTGGTGGCGTTCATCAGCACATTATTAGCTCTTCTTCTTTCCATAACCGTTATGAGCGAAAGGCTTTTCTCGTCTGTTCGCAAAGAAATCAGAAATGAAGCAACTTATATCGCCGCGCTGCTTGATGCAGCAAAGGGTGACGATGCAGCACTGCTTGGCCGTCTGGGCGATAATAACAGAATTAGCCTCATTGACCCCGACGGTAGGCTGCTTTACGATAATAAAGTTAATATAGCAAAAGCTGAAAACCATTCCGACAGGGAAGAATTCAAGGAAGCTATTTCCGGTGTCTACGGTGAAGCTGTTCGTGTTTCAAACTCTCGGGATGAACAGACATATTACTTTGCTGTACGGCTCTCTGATGGAAATGTACTCAGAGTGGCAAACACTACAAGCGGTGTTTTCCGTATAATATCCGATATGACACCGTACTTTTTTATAGTCGCGGCTGTTGGTATAATTCTGGCGATGGTTCTTGCTCACTATTTCACAAAGCGAATTATCGAGCCGATTAATTCATTTGACCCTGAAAAACCAATGGAGAGCAAAATCTATGATGAGCTTTCACCGCTTGTTAGAAGATTGGACCGCCAAAACAAACAGATTGAATACAATATAAACGCGTTAAAAGAGAAGCAGCACGAGCTGATTCAAATAACCGACGGTATGCGAGAGGGGCTTGTAGTCCTAAACAACACCTTGAATGTAACATTTATAAATAAAGGTGCTGCAAAACTCCTTGGTGCAAATGCACTCGAGGTTATAGGTAAACATATACTAAGTGTTTATAGAAACGCAGAGTTGAATACTATTTGTGCTACGGCACTGGGCGGAGTTTTTTCTGAAACAGAAACGTTTGTAGGAGAAAGAAGTTACCGCTTCCTTGCAAGTCCGCTGCTGCGTGATAATGGCGCATCCGGGGTTATTATTCTGATTGTGGACGAAACGGAAAAGAATCTCGCCGAAAGACAAAGGCGAGAGTTCTCAGCAAATGTTTCTCATGAACTCAGAACACCACTGACATCAATTTCGGGTTACGCAGAGCTTATCAAAAACGGTATGGTAAAAAGCGATAAGGTGTCGGAATTCGCAGGTATCATATACGAAGAAGCTACAAAACTTGTAACGCTAATAGGTGATATTATAAGACTATCTAAGCTTGATGAGGGCGGAGCGGCACTCGAAAAAGAAGAAGTTGACCTTTATGATATCGCTAAAGCGACTGCGGCAAGGCTTGAATCAGCAGCAGAAAACAAGAATGTAAAGATAACGGTTAGAGGAACGCATGTTAAAGTGTTCGGTGTTCCTCAGATACTTGATGAGGTAATATACAACCTCTGCGACAACGCAGTAAAATACAATGTCGATGGTGGGCATGTAAGCATTTATGTAAAATCTGATGAAACACATACTCATGTATCCGTCAGCGACACAGGAATTGGCATTCCGCTTGAGGAAAGAGAGAGGGTTTACGAGCGCTTTTATCGCTTTGATAAGAGCCGTTCTAAGGATATCCCGGGTACGGGTCTTGGGCTGTCAATCGTCAAACATGGTGTTAAATTCCACGGCGGTACAGTCGATTTTGAAAGCACTCCCGGCAAAGGCACAACATTTAGAGTTGCTATTCCCAAAACAACAAAATAATAAGAATGCAAAACAATTAAAAAAGTTTTGCATTCTTTTTTATATCAACATTGCGAGAGTTCCCGCGACGATTAAAATTAGTCCAATGGTAGATTTTTTTGTTAGCTTTTCTTTGAAAACAAAGTATGAAAATGCGATTGTTACAAGAATGCTCAATTTGTCTATAGGTACGACAACACTGGCGGGTCCGCCCTGAAGAGCCTTATAATAGCAAAGCCATGAACCGCCAGTAGCAAGACCGGACAGGCATATAAACAGAAAATCCTTTTTTGGTATTTTTCTCACGTCGCTTTTTTTCTTCGTTGCAAAAACTACAATCCAGGCCATTATAAGTACAACACCCGTTCGAATTGCGGTTCCGAGGTTGGATTCAACCCCTTCAATTCCAACTTTACCGAGTATTGCAGTAAGGCTTGCAAAAACAGCGGATAAAACGGCGTAAATCAACCATAATTTGCTTTTTGACTTTTGTTCTCCGCTGGTTTCTTTCTTTTGAATCATCATATATGTACCGACCGCAATCAAAATAATGGCGATAGCTTTAGTCCAAGTTATACCTTCGCCGAGAAAAATCGTTGCAAGGATTATAGTTAGTATCAGACTGAATTTGTCGATTGGTACAACCTTGTTGACATCTCCGATCTGCAATGCTCGAAAATAGCACAGCCATGAGGCTCCGGTAGCAAATCCCGACAAAATCAGAAATGTCCATGTATTCGCACTTATTGCTGTGATAGTGCCGATAGAACCGACAATCAATACCATAAGCCATGAAAAAATCAGAACAATAATAGTGCGCACGGCGGTCGCTAAATTAGAGTCAGTATTCTTTATTCCGCTTTTTGCGAAAATTGCGGTAAGCCCAGCAAAAAACGCCGAAGCAAATGCATATGCAATCCACATAAATATTCCCACCTTTATAGATTATTTTAACATAAATATTCGATTCTTTCAACTTCGCATACAAACGCGGTTTTTATAGTATATTTTAGTAAAATTAATGAATCGGGGTGTTTTCAATAAACGGTAATGTTTTAATCGGAAATATCTTTTACCCAAGAGAAGCCGGTAATGTTGAAGTGATAGTCAAATATAACGGCGATATCGCAGCTGTCGCTGCAGCTGTTGGCGCACAAGCTGAAATACTCAGTGAAACATTTGCAATTTTGACGCTTGATACACAGAAAATACCTGAACTGATGAACTTCAGCGAGGTCAAATATGTCGAGCTGCCGAGAATACTTTACTATATGCTTAATAGAGCATCCCGTGCCGCTTGCATATCCCCTGCTCAGGAAAGGTTTAACCTAACCGGAAACGGTGTTATTGTGGGCATAATCGACTCAGGAATCGATTACGCACATCCTGATTTTCGCAATCCCGACGGGACAACAAGAATTTTATATATCTGGGATCAAACTACGCCCGGCACTCCTCCTGCAGGATTTGCCGCAGGAACTGAATACAGTGCCGCACAGCTAAATGAAGCGCTCGAGAGCCGTATGCCTTATAATATCATCCCACGCCTTGACAATGTTGGCCACGGAACGGCGGTGACTGCTGTGGCGGCAGGAAACGGCAGAGCAAGCGGAGGAAGAAATATCGGCGCGGCGTATGAGGCGTCTATTATTGTCGTAAGACTTGGTAATCGTGGCAGTGAATTTTTTGCGCGAACTACGGAAATAATGAGAGCATACAAATATATTTTAGATAAGGCGACACAGCTTAATATGCCTGTTGCAATAAACCTCAGTTATGGCACAAACGACGGCTCGCATGACGGGAACTCGCTTTTTGAAACCTTTATCGACGAAATGGCGACACGCTGGAAGTCCGTTTTTTGTGTTGCCACTGGAAACGAGGGCTTTTCCGGACACCATTTTACAGGAAACACTGTTCAAGGAGGAACTCTCGATGTTGAATTTGTTACCTCCGGTCTTCTACCGCGCTTTTATATGACACTGTGGAAGAATTTCGCTGACACATTCGCTTTCGAGCTGATTGCACCCAATGGTGATATAATCGGACCTATTAGACCCAGTAACGCCATCTCCCGTCAAAGGCTTGGAAGTGCGGATGTCACTATAATCTACGGTCAGCCGACTCATTACAATATCTCGCAAGAAGTGTATTTTAACTTTGAGGCGGCCGAAAACTCAATTCCGCCCGGACTTTGGCGGCTTAGAGTCATCGCTTCACAGGTTGTTGATGGGCGTTTTGACATCTGGCTTCCGGTTATGGAGGAAGTGACAGCTCAAACTGCTTTTACAATGCCAAATCCAGAAACAACGCTGTCGATTCCTTCGACTGCGCTGAATGTAATCTCAGTTGGAGCGTATAATTCATTAATCAACGCATCTGCAGATTTTTCGGGCAGGGGATTTACGAGACAAATTGTTTATGTCAAGCCCGATATTGTCGCACCCGGTGTCGGAATAATGACAGCGCGTCCCGGCGGCGGGTATGATGCCTTCAGCGGTACGAGCATTGCAACACCTTTTGTTACAGGTGCTGCTGCGCTGATGCTCGAATGGGGTGTAGTTCGCGGCAATGATCCGTTTTTGTACGGTCAAAAGGTAAAGGCATACCTGCGTAAGGGGGCGAGGCGGAACAAGGGAATTTCTTATCCAAACCCAATTCGCGGCTACGGCGCTCTTTGTCTTATGAGCTCAATGGAACTATTGGTATAAAATAATTTTCATGAAATCACCTTTTGCTATTGACAAACATCTTAGTTGTAACTATAATGGTTACAGGTGATTAATTATGTATTCTACGAAACTTTCTGTCAGCGTTCACATCCTTTGTCTTGTCTCAACAGAGCAGCCACTGACATCCGACAAGCTCGCCGCCAGTATTGGCACAAACCCGGCACTTGTCCGTCGGCTTATGAGTCGGCTCAAGGATGCCGGCATACTCAGGACAAGCCCAAAACTCGGAGCGGTCGGACTTGGAAAAGAACCTGACGAGATATCTCTATACGATATCTTCTGCGCGGTCGAATCCAACAAAACGCTATTCGATATTCATATCGGCTCGAACCACGATTGTCCTGTGGGTGCCTGCATTGAGGAAACGCTTGAGGGTGTATACGGTAGAATTTATCAAAATCTTGAAACGGAACTCAAAAAAATAAAGCTTTCGGAGCTGCTAAGCTGCTTCCCGAAAGGAAAATGAAAGGAAGACAATTATGAAAAAGTTAAACATTGGCGTATTAGTAGGTAGTCTTAGAAAGGACTCCTTCACCCGTGCGATTGCAAAAGCAGCCGCTGAGCTCGCACCGGAAAACCTTGAATTCAATTTTTTAGAAATCGGCGACCTTGCACTTTACAATCAGGACCTCGACGATGGTGGAAATCCGCCGGAAGCTTGGGTTAGATTCAGAAAAGAAGCGGCAGAAGCTGACGGTTTCCTCTTTGCAACACCTGAGTACAATCGTGCAATGCCCGCGGTCTTGAAAAACGCACTCGATGTAGGCTCACGCCCCTACGGTTCAAGTATCTGGGACGGGAAGCCTGCGGCAATTATCAGCGTAACACCCGGCGGTCTCGGTGCATTCGGTGCAAATCATCAGCTTAGACAGCCGATGGTGTTTTTAAATATGCCCGTTATGCAGCAGCCTGAGGTGTATATCTCGAAGGTTATGAGTTTACTTGATGACAAAAACAACTTGACCGACGAGTCGACACGCGGATTCCTTAAGGATTTTATGGCTCTATTCGCTAACTGGGTAGAAAAATTCGCAGATAAATAATAGCGGGAAGGTGACAACTTGAAAAAACGAGAGATTATAAACAAAGTCAGAGGTAAAAGAGCGATTGACGGCGCAGGTGTAAAGCTTGTCAGAGTCCTTGGCAACGAAACAATCGAATCATACGACCCGTTTTTGATGCTTGACTCGTTCGACTCAACCGACCCGAATGACTATACCGCCGGGTTTCCCATGCATCCACACCGCGGTATCGAAACAGTGACATATCTGATTGATGGCAGAATCGACCACAAGGACAGCCTTGGAAACAGCGGTGTTATCGGCGGCGGGGAGTGCCAGTGGATGACTGCAGGAAGCGGTATAATGCATGAGGAGATGCCGAAAAGTTCGGAGAAGATGCTCGGTTTCCAGCTATGGCTTAACCTGCCCGCAAAGGAAAAGATGTGCGAACCTGCTTATCACGCACTTGAGCGTGATAGCATACCAAAGGTTTCAGATAACGGTGCAGAAGTCGCTGTGATTTCAGGTAACTACAAAGATATGCAAGGCTTTGAACCGGAACATATCAAAGCAACAATCCTCGATGTAAATCTACCGAAGGGGCAAAAGTTCGACCTTGAAATGAAGGGCGATACGGTTTTTGTTTTCCTAATCAGCGGAGATGCCGTTATTGGCGAGGAAAGGATTGCAGAAAAGACTGCAGTACTTTTTGGCGAGGGCGATTTCATCAGCGTTACAGCTCCGGAAGATGGATCTTCACGGTTTATTTACTACTGCGCTGATACCTTAAAAGAGAGTGTCGCATGGGGCGGACCTATTGTTATGAATACCCAGGACGAGTTAAGGGAAGCATTTAGGGAGCTTAGGAACGGAACTTTTATAAAAACAAAATAATCATACAAAGCAAAAAGGCAGCAGTCGTTTGACTGCTGCTTTTTATTATTGCTCGTCCGAAGATGGCTCTTTTTCTTTATGCTTATGCCTTGTATTAAATCGGTCAGCGGACTTTAGCATCGCTGAAATCATCTTTTTCTGATCGAATTTAAAGCCCGACCATAGGATGATTATTATTTGTGATGGTATTCCGATAATGAAAATAAGCCAGATATTGTACGGAAGAAGCGCTAAATAAACAGAAAGAAGAATTGACCAGACAAGAATGGTAATAATAAGAAAGTTAAGTTTCGGCTTTCCCCAGAGAGAGTTGAACACGAGTAGAACGATCATTGTCACGGGAATACTGAAAATAAAAATAATTCCAAGGTTTTCAACGCCGTTTCTGTTGATGGCGAGAGTGACGAAAATTATTGTCGCTATCAGCCACACAACAGAACAAGACAGTAAGGTTATAATTAAGTGGTTTCGGTTTTGGTGAGCATCGGTGACAATCTCAGCAACAACCTCCGGAGGATGCTCTCTTTGAAGTAGGAAGTCAACCTTGACTCCTGCCATGTCGGCAATCTGTTTGAGAACGGAGATATCCGGTATCGACTCACCCCTCTCCCATTTTGAAACCGCTTTGTCGGAGTAGTTGAGCTTATCCGATAGCTCTAATTGCGTCAGTTGCATTGCTTTTCTAAGCTCTGCTATGTTTTCTCCTATTGTATATTTCAGTTCATCAGTATCGCTCATTACAATGTCCAATCTGTCGGTATTTTTATTATAATAACATATATATAAAGTTTATTCAAGGAAAATCAAGCAGAAAATGCGGCTCTACTCGCAGTAGAATTCGGGAGAATTCACTCTACCGTAGCGATTGGCGACTGTGGAGGGTGGTTTTGCAGGTGTAGGTGGATAATTTCCGATTATGGGTTTACAATTAGTGTACAACCATTCGTTTACTAAGCAGGAGGTCTGATTTTCGGTTATGAAAAAACTTGAGCTTTTCGGAGATTCGATTTTGAAGGGTGTCACCTTCTCTTCAGAACACAAAAAATATAAGCTCTGTAAGTTCGCTTATGATACACTCTTGGAATACGGTGTCGAATACGACAACCATTCCCGTATGGGCTACACGGTAGATAAAGGTCTTGAGATTCTTTTAGAGTCTTGTGTTGATCTAAACCAAAATTCGATTTGCGTAATCGAATTCGGCGGCAACGACTGCAATTTCGACTGGGCTGCGGTTTCTGCAAATCCGACGGGGGAATTTGAGCCCTTTACGACAGAAGATGTTTTCCTGGAAAAGTTTCGTCTTGCGGTGACAGCTGCAAAAAATACTGGTGCTTCAGTTGCAATTGCGACACTTGTTCCGCTCGATCCGGTAAAATATATGAACTGGATATCTCGCGGGCAAAATAGAGATAATATCCTCAGTTGGCTTGGCGATGAAAATATGCTTGCTCGCTGGCAGGAGCATTACAACGCTCTCGCACTGCGTATTGCAGTGGAAACAGGAACACCTGTTATAGATATCAGAGGAGAATTCCTCAAAAACCGAAACTACGACAAACTCCTTTGTGAGGACGGAATTCATCCCACACAAAAGGGTTACGACATTGTCGGAGCACAAATTATAAACTATGTTATGCAAAATAACATAATGTTTCAAAAGAGGAGGACGGGTTGATGGCAAAAGGACCGGTATTTTACAAAGTAAAAAAGTTTGACAGCATTAGGCAGCTGCTTGAAATGGCAAAAGCTGAAGCGGGGCAATCGCTTGCGTTCAGGTACAAGAAAAACGATGAGGTGGTTGATGTCACCTACAATGACTTCTATGAGGACACCGAAAACCTCGGTGCAGCTCTGACCGACCTTGGATTCGGCAAAAGCCATATCGCCTGCATCGGAGAGAACAGCTACAGTTGGGTTACTGTGTACCTTACCGTACTTAAATCAGCAGGTGTTTTCGTTCCGATTGATAAAGAACTGCCTCAAGGTGATATTCTTAATATCATTAACAATAGCGACAGCGAAGTTGTTTTCTATGCAAAACGTTATGAGGAGCTTTTTACCGCCGCAGCTGCTGACGGAAGGCTTCCAAATGTAAGACTGTTTATCGGTCTTGATAAACCCGAGGACGACGATGCTTCACTATCGTTTAAAAAGCTGCTCGAAAAAGGTAAAAAGCTTGATAGGAGCGCCTATGATGCCTTAAAGAGCGACCCTAATGAGATGAAGATGATTGTATACACCTCGGGAACTACAGGAACAGCAAAGGGTGTAATGCTCTCCGAACACAATCTTGTTTCAAGCGTTTACTACGGTATGCAGGTTTCAAGGGTGTATGACTCTTGCCTTTCTGTTCTCCCATACCACCATACCTATGAGTCGGTCTGCGGAATTCTTGTATCGCTTCACCATCATGCGACAATATGCATAAACGACAATATGAGTGCGGTTTTAAGGAATTTGCAGTTATACAAACCCTCGTATATTTATCTTGTGCCAGCTTTTGTTGAGGTTTTCTATTCAAGTATAATGAAGAATCTCGACAAAGAGAATAAGCGCGGAATTTTCTTTAAGATGATAAAAATAAGCAATGCGCTTAGAAAAGTCGGTATTGATCTGAGGAAAAAGCTGTTTGCAAAAGTACATGCAGCGTTCGGCGGAAGGCTTATAAAAGTCGTCTGCGGCGGTGCGCCACTTCGTCCGGAGATCGGTCAATTCTTTGACGACATCGGCATTAGTTTAATAAACGGCTACGGCATAACCGAGTGTTCGCCGCTTGTTTGCGCAAACAACGACTATTTCAACGACTGGACGACAACGGGTATAAGACTGCCTTGCGTTGAATGGCGTATCGATGAACCCAATGAAGAGGGCATCGGCGAGATTTGCGTCAAGGGTGATATAGTTATGCTCGGTTATTACAAGCAGCCGGAAAAAACAGCGGAAGTGCTTATTGACGGTTGGTTCTACACCGGAGACTACGGCTATATTAATAAATACGAGCAGCTTGTTATAACCGGGCGAAAGAAAAACATTATCGTCCTCAGAAACGGTAAAAATATTTATCCGGAGGAAATCGAGAGCTATATCCAAGGCATTGAGTATGTCGTTGAGGTTATCGTAAAGAGCGAACGCAACGAACATGGCGAAGAAAGTGCACTGATAGCTGAAGTTTTTCTAAACGAGGAAAAAACGGAAAAAGAGGTTTTGGCAGATATCCGTAAAACCTGCGAAGAGCTTCCGTTATATAAACAAATTGCATCAGTCATCATCCGAAAAGAACCATTCGTTAAGACAACATCGAACAAAATCAGACGATCTAATGTAACAAACTAAAAGATACGGGAGTTTCTTCACGGAAACTCCCGCTTTATTTTTTATATACTTACTTCTTTACCTGTTTGAGCACTCTTGTAAATCGCATCGAGTATCTGCATAACAGCAACACCGTCCTCAGCTTTCGCGCGGCAGAGTGTGCCATTTTTGACGCAGTCGACAAAGTGTGCCATTTCGCGATTAAAGAGACCGTTGAAGTTCAGCGCGGTGTTACCCGTCGGCTTAAGGTCAACCATCATACCGTTCATATCGGTGAAGAATTCGATTTGAGGGTCGATTTTCGCACCTGATTTTGTGCCGAAGAGTTCAATATTACCGGTGTCGTTTTTGAGGTTCAGGTTGAAACTCGCTTCAACTGCAAGCGTCATTCCGTTGTCAAAGCGGACGAGGGCGCTCGCGAAGTCCTCAACATTGTACTTGAACTGCACTCCGGATGTGGAGGAAACCCATCCCTGACCGCCTGTAGCACGGTTCGGACCGAGGTTTGCGTATGTTACACCGTATGCGGATACGGGTTTGGGACTGCCTGCAAGGTAGCGGACAAGGTCGATAACATGAACGCCGAGGTCAATGAGGGGGCCGCCGCCAGCGTATTCTTTATCGCCGAACCAACCGCCGGGGAAACCGTTGCGGCGCAGATATGTAGCTTTCGCATAGTAGATATCGCCCATCGAACCGTTATCAACAAAGCTCTTCAGTATGTCGGCATCGTTTCCAAAACGGCGAACAAATGCGATCATCAGAAGTTTGCCTTCCTCTTCAGCGACTTTTTTCATCTCCATCGCTTCAGCTGTGTTCATCGCCATAGGCTTCTCGCAGATAACATTCGCACCGCCCTTGAGTGCGGCGATTGCGGCGCCTTTGTGTGCTGCGTTCCATGTACAAACAGATACAGCGTCGAGTTTTTCTTTTGCCATCATCTCGTTGTAATCAGTGTACCATCTTTCCACCCCGTTATGCTGGGCATAGGATTTAACCTTAGCTTCGTCGATATCGCAGACTGCCACGACTTCGCAAAGGTCCGGGAGAGCTTTATAGCCGCCGATATGATAGTTGCTGATGTTTCCGCAACCGATAATTCCGATTTTTAACTTACTCATAAAAATAAATACCACCCTTGGTTTATTATAATGTAATTCTACCTTTGTGAATTCGTTTTGTCAACACCCAAAAGATTATAAAAAATAATCAGTTAAAATTTGACTATTGAAACGAGATGTGATTTTTTTAGATTTTAAGGCAAAAAAAGAAGCAAGCGGATTCCGCTTGCTTCACATAGTCTATGTCTGTAACTTATCACTCAACCAACTCCATACCCAGTCCCGATAAAAACATGGTATCGGGAGCAAAGCCGACTCCTTCGATTGAGAAACAATGCTCTTCGTTAATGGCTTTTACAACAAAAAATTTAGGCACATCAAGGTTGAATTCAGGATCTGTTTCGTCTGCAATATAATATTCTTGCACTCCATATTTGATACCGTTTACGGTAAACTCCCAAAGCTTTGCAACCCTCTTATTACCGTACTTTGTTGTGTAACTTAAAACTTGCGTATCAACACCGTCAACTGATTCAGAACTTTTTTGTAGATTAGATATAGTGCCGTTTTTTGACCAATCTTCGAATATCTTTAATTCGTTTTCGATATAGTTCGAATGACTATCTGCATCTTCCCGACTTTTTAGATGTATCATTAAGTTCTTACTCGCGCTTTCAACATAAGCAAAACTATAATACTCTCCGCCATGGTAACCCATTCGATCAAGTTTTAAATTCTTAGGAACACCAACCGGAGAACAAATAGAATCTGGGTTAATAAACTTGATTCCATACTTGTTTTTTTGAAAGGTCTTCATAATCGTGAACTCTTCTTCGGTAAAATCCAATGCTTTTACTTTTCTTTTAAACTCACTTGCATCATTGAAAATAATATCCGAGCTATCAATTTTAATGTCTTTACCAGGGATATAATCATTGCCTCCTTCGAGGTTAAGATAATATTTACCGTCAACCACGCTTACACCGACAGGCATATCAACAGGTTCTTCAGATACTTCGCTGGTCTCGGATATGTCAGAAATGGGATTTGATTCAACGCTGATTTCATCAATCTTGGATATGTCGGAATTAGGATTTGATTCAATAATAGAAGTAATTTTCGAAATGTTGTCAGTTTTAATTTGACTTTCTGATTTTGAGGCATTTGAAACGGTTGATTCAGTTACTTGACACGAGGTTAGTAAAAGAGCAACAATCAACAGAACCATAAGCGAATAAAACAGTAAGAACTTCACTTTGTTTGAACGGTATTTTTGCGGGAAGCTTGAATAATTGGATTTCATATTATGATACTCCTTTAAAATATTATTTAAAGAATTATTACTTCACAAGCTCCATTCCCAGTCCAGATAAGAATTCAACATCGGGAGCAAAGCCGACAGCTTCCATACCAAAACAATAATCAGCATGTTCGGCACAAAGGTTAAAGTACTTTGGGACCTCAAGGTTGTATTCTGGGTCGTTTTTATCAGCGACATAATGCTCATAAACAGTATATTTAGTGCCGTTTACCTCGTAAGTGAAGGTTTTTTTGATAACATCTGCACCCATCGAGTTTTGATATTTTAAAACAGTCTTTTCTAACCCGTTTAAGGTTTCTTTTGACTTAACCGCTTTTAATTCTGGGTTGAGTTCTAAACTTTCCATATCATTCGCAAAAATATTTTTAAACTCATTCAATGTGTCACGATGTTGATGTTGAAAATTGATATACTTTCCTTCTCCTGTAAACCAGAATGTATATGTTTCAAATCCAAGATATCTTATATCAACAAAAGAAAGATCAGACACTATTCCAACAGGGGAATATATAGTTTCATGATTTAAAAATTTTATACCATATTTGTCCTTCTGGAATCGTTTCATTATTAAGAATTCTTCATCAGTGAAATTCAAGCTTTGAATTTTTTCTTTGAAATCTTTTATGTCTTTAAAACTTATATCTCCGCCTTCAACAACAGGGTCTTTTCCAGGAATATAATCATTGCCTCCCTCGAGGTTAAGATAGTATTTACCATCAACCTCACTTACACCGACAGGCATATCAACCGGTTCTTCAGACACTTCGCTGACTTCATCAATCTCGGATATATCGGAATTAGGATTTGATTCAATAACAGAAGTAATTTCCGAGGTATTACCGGAATTAATTTCGCTTTCTGTTTTTGAGACATTTGAAACATTAGGTTCGGTAACTTGACACGAGGTTAATAAAAGAGCAACAATCGACAGAATCATAAGCGAGTATACCAGTGCAAACTTTAACTTATTTGAACGATTTTTTTGTAGGAAGATTGAATAAAGGGATTTCATATTGTTATACTCCTTTGTAAAATATTATAATTAAATAATTATGATGCAGGGAAATTGCGCGCCCATATACTTTTTGATATCAATTCAAGGCAATTTGCACTCCTTTATATTTTATGAGTTACAAACAAATTATACCATAAACAAGATTGCTTGTCAACAACTATATTTCGAAAAATTAAATTAAATATGTACAAAAATCAAAAAGACTGATTAGTAAAATACCCTTGCATAAAACAGCTTTGGGTATTATAATAGAGGTAAGAATTTTATAAGGGAAGTTATAAAAATGAAAATCAGCTTTACTGAAGCTACAGTCAAAAAGCAAAAACCCGATTGGGAGCACCTAAAGTTCGGCGAGCTTTTCACCGACCATATGTTTTTGATGGACTATAAGACCGGAAAAGGCTGGCACGACGCGCGCATTGTACCATATGGCAACCTCACACTCTCGCCCGCCTCAATGGTTTTCCATTATGGTCAGGAGATGTTTGAGGGGCTCAAAGCATACCGCTCAGCGAACGGAGAGGACGTTCTTCTGTTCCGCCCCGAAAAAAATATTGAGCGTATGAATAACACCAACGAACGTCTCTGTATTCCTCATGTTGACCCGGACGATGTTCTCGAAGCGATAAAAACTCTCGTAAATATCGACCGCGACTGGGTACCGCCGGTTGCAGACGCATCGCTTTACATCAGACCGTTTATTTTTGCGACTGATCCACATCTCGGTGTCAGACCCGCAGACGAATACCTTTTCTGTATTATACTCTCTCCTGTCGGAGCATACTATAAAGAAGGCATCAACCCGGTAAAAATACTCATTGAAAACGACTATGTCAGAGCTGTAAAAGGCGGCATAGGCTTTGCGAAAGCAGGCGGAAATTACGCCGCATCCCTCAAGGGACAGGAAAAAGCCTATGAGCTTGGCTATTCACAAGTGTTATGGCTTGACGGCGTTCACAGAAAATATGTTGACGAAGTCGGCACGATGAACGTTTTCTTCAAGATTGACGGCGAGGTTATCACTCCCGCGCTTGAAGGCAGCATACTCCCCGGTGTAACAAGAGCGTCGGCAATCGAGATGCTTCGTTCTTGGGGCTATAAAGTAACAGAGCGCAAAATTTCGGTAGATGAAATTTTTGAAGCACATAAAGCAGGAAAACTGGACGAAGCTTTCGGAACGGGTACTGCTGCTGTTATTTCACCGATTGGACTGTTTGCAAAGGACGATGAAAAGATTGTCGTCAGCGAAGGAAAAATTGGAGAGACGGCTCAAAAGCTCTATGACACATTAACCGGTATTCAGTGGGGCAGACTGCCCGACACCTTCGGCTGGACAATTAAAGTATAAAAGTCGTGCATTCACGGTAACCTGATTATCAGTACCAATCAGCACGACCCATACATTATAATGTAGTACAATGTCTTTAGTGTAAGTTGAGGTTTTTATGTTTAAAAGAAGACAAAAACCCATAAACGAAAACCACAGCAGAGAGAACTCCAACTCCGCTGTGGCGGATAAAAATGCCGCCGAGAAGCAGAAAAAGCCTCTCCGTGACAGAATTCGCGACTCCGGGCTTTTCGACGGCTTCTTTATGTTCTGCATTTTAACAACCTTGATGAGCGTTTCGGTCTACACCACCGCCCGCCTTTGGCAACCCTTTGCCGAGTTTTTCACAAGATACCCCGCAACATATCTGCGAGCGATTTTCGGAACAATAACCTCCCTTGTTCCGTTCTCGATTGCTGAATTTTTGCTGCTTGCTTCTCCTGTAATCGCTGTCGCCTATATTGTGTCTTCTTATAAAGCGATGAAGAGAGACACAAGTACAAGGATGTTTGTGAAGAAAATGAAGGGGCCGGTTTGCGCTGTGCTTCTTATTATCTCAACCTTTATGCTCAATTTTGCTACAGGTTATTTCAGAACACCGCTTGACGAGAACTTAGGACTTGAAAAAACCGCAGTAAGCGCAGATGAGCTTGCAGAAACGGCGATGAAAATTAGTGCCGAAATTACGGAAATTGAAAAGTCGGTAAACTTCGTTTATGGCGGCAGCTCCTATATGCCCTACTCCTATGATATGCTCATTGAAAGACTCAATGAGGCTTATTCTGATTATTCAATCCAACATGATTTTATAAACAACTTTTGGTCGAAACCGAAGCCTGTTGCGATGTCCATACCCATGACCTACGGTCAAATCGCGGGTGTCTACACCTTTTTTACAGGCGAGGCGAATATAAATGTCCACTACCCCGACTATGTTATACCTTATACAGTCGCTCACGAGATGGCGCACCAGAGAGGTATAGCAAGAGAAGATGAGGCGAACCTCTTGGCCTTTGTCGTAAGCATGGAGAGCACCGACAACTATATCCGTTACAGCGCGCTTCTTAATGTTCAGGAATATGTGTTGTCGGCCTTGCGAAAAGCCGACAAGGACAAGTACAACGCTGTTTACTCTGCTATACCCGGAACAGTTAAAGGCGAACTCAGGGCCTATTCTGTTTTCTTTGATAAATACAAAAATAAAACCGTATCCAAGGTTACAACAACTGTGAACAATGCTTTTCTACAATCCCAAGGACAAACCGAGGGTATAAAAAGTTATGGGCTCGTTGTTGATTCGATAGTAGCATATTACAGCGATAAGTAAAAGCCGCTTCGCGGCAGAAGGAAGATGGCGTGAAATTTAGCCTAGACGAAATCCAACTGCGATGCATTCACGCCACGAAATTCAATGAATTGAATTTCATTAACGTTTGTTAAGCCGCTTCGCGGCAGAAGGAAGGGTAATATGATCAACACAAGAACACCTCTTACCGGAACCTTTTTACAACCCGGGGCTTTCACAAGCTACGACGATGAAAAATGGGGCAACCACATGAAATATCTGCTTGAAGCAGGTATTGACACTGTTATAATCCAGTGGGTGGCGAACACTCCCGGACTTGAGGTAACCTTCGCTGCGTATCCTACTGCCTTGGCGGAAAAATATCCGTCGCAGGAATACAAGAGCGGTAGCGAATATATTGTTGAAGGATGCCTAAAAGCAGCACAAAAACACGGTATTAAGGTTTTTCTCGGGCTCAATGAGTCGCCGGAATGGTGGTCCCAGTTTGTCAATAACGAACAGTGGAACACATCCCAAGCAGAGCTTGGTAATGAGATCGCCGATGAGCTTTACGAGCTTTATAAATCAAAATACCCCGATTCATTTTACGGATGGTACTATGTTTGGGAGATGTACAACGGTATGAGCGGCAAAGAAAAGGCCTGCTCCGACATGATGAACATCAACCTACGCCACCTTACTGTGCTTGACCCTACAATGCCACTTATGCTGTCGCCCTTCGTAAGGCTTGACGGCGGTACGGCAAAAGAAGCAGGCGAGGAATGGGCGCGCTTTTTCGCGACGACGGACTTCCGCCCGGGCGATATCTACTGCTCACAAGACGCAGTTGGTGCCGGATGGATGGAAATTGAGCATGTCGAAGACTATTTCCGCGAAATAAAGAAGGCGATAGATAAAAAACCGGGGCTTCTTTTCTGGGCGAACAACGAGAATTTCACTGATACTGCTGTGGTTAAGAACTCACCCAAGGACGGGCCGCGTTTCATTCCCGCACCGGTTGAACGCTTCATAAAACAGATGGAGCTTACCGACCCCTATGTTTCAGGGCATGTAACCTTCGCTTATTCCCACTACTATGCCCCCGACCGCAACCCGCCTGAGCATCATAATGAGTTTGTTTCGCGCTTGAAGGGCTAAGGACTGAAAAATAAATTTTTCAGTCTTCTCGGAGTTTTGTGCTTTCGTGCAAATCAAAACATCCCAATACTGAAAGATTGGTTATAATAAATGAAAATAGAGAATGTTGAAATAATGGGACTTGAGTCCAGTATAAAGGCGTCGAAATACCCGATGGCGGTTAACACCGATGACTGTACTGAAGAGTTGACAAAGCGCCAGATTAGCCTTGCTCAGAGCGGCAAGGGAGAAGGCCACGACCAGTTCTTGACGGGTATAAAAATAAACTTCGACCTGACCTTTACCAATAAAGCGTGGGTGGAGCTTGAAAGATACCGCTTTGTAGAGTTTGTGTCGTCCCAGTCGACGATGCACCGCATCGCAAGATTTGACCTACGCAGTCAGTACAACGAGTATGTTGACCCTCGCATGATCGATATCATGGAGGAGCTTAGGGACAAGTACAACCAGACACAGGACAGCGAGGACTATCTTCGCCTTCTGTACAGCAATCCCAGCGGGTTTGAGCTGACCGCAAGGCTTACGACAAATTACAGAGCCTTAAAAACCGTTTACTCACAGCGTAAAAGCCATAGACTTCCCGAATGGAGACAGTTCTGTGATTGGGTTGAAACACTTCCCTATGCTGAAGAATTTATAACAGGTGTTAAGCTGGATAAATAATTGACATAGAGTTAAAGCAAAGTTCAAAATAATAGTGTAGAATAATTTTAGATAAAAACGCACAAAATGCGTCATAAGCAACTGGTTGCAAATTTGCAGCCTGATGGGGTGCCTTAGCGGTAATGTATACTTGCCGTTTTGTGCTGAGAAACACCCAATGAACCTGATACGGGTAATGCCGTCGTAGGGATAGCTTTTCGCAGGCGGGAATTTAACCCTTGCCGTCGAATAGAAATCTTTTCTGTTTTCGTTAGAGAACAGGTAGCGAAGCATTATTGCTTCGCTTTTTTTATTTTAAGGAGGAAGAGAAAATGAACGAAAGTACATTTAGCTCAAGATTAAAAAGAAATAAGGATCTATACATTCTTATTGAATGCGGACTTATGATCGCACTCGGAACAGTGCTGTCATTAGTTGAAATACCCATGCCTTTCGGCGGCGGTATAACGCTCCTTAGCATGGTTCCGATACTGCTTGCCGCTTACAAACACGGGATAAAGTGGGGGCTTGCAACAGGATTTACCTATTCCATACTGCAGCTTATCTTAGGTTGGAAAAATGTCGGTTACGCAATGGCGGCGGGAGCAAAAGGCGTTGTGGTTTGCATTCTGTTTGACTACATCATCGCCTTTACCGTTCTCGGATTTGCGGGTATGTTTAAGAACAGCGAAAAAATCAAGTCGCTTTTTGGCGAAAAACGCGGCGAGCTTGCAGCCATGGTTGCGGGCGTTTCAATTGTTATCGTACTTCGTTTTTTAAGCCATTTTTTAAGCGGTGGTCTTGTTTGGTACGAACTTACTAAGGTATGGGATGCAGAAGACCCTGATAGCATGGTTCATAGGTACAGAACATGGGGTTATTCCTTTGTTTACAACATCATCTACATGGGACCGGAACTGCTCTCAAGCCTTTTGGTTACACCTTTCTTACTAAGGCTGACGAAGATATCAATCAGGAAGAAAACAGCATAAAAAACATCAGGCGCAAAGATTATCTTTGCGCCTGAGTTATTACGATATCATCTTCAGTATTGTTTCTTTCACAAGTGCGCCGTCGCATTTGCCTTTTGTCGCTTTCATAACATAGCCGACAAGTACTTGGAGAGCTTTGTCCTTGCCTGCTTTGTAGTCTTCGACGGACTTTTGGTTGTTGTCAACCGCATCACGGCATAGCTTTTCAATCTCACCGTCATCCGGTGCGGTTAAATCCGCTTCTGTCAGGTACGCATGTGGGGATTTATTTTCATCAAGCATCTTTTCAAACAGCGTTTTCGCCTGGTTAGCACTCAGTTTTCCTTCGTCAAGGAGTGTCAAAAGTTCATTAAAATGCGCTGCATCGATGCGATAGGAGAAGTCCTCTTTCTCGGTTTCAGTCGGCATCCTTCTGAAAAGTGATGAGATAATAAGGTTGGCTGCGTTTCTTGGACTTTTTATGTTTTTGACCGAGTCTTCAAAGAAATCAGCAATTAACTTGTACCTGACGATTATCTTTGCGTCCTCAGCTGCAATGCCGTAATCGCTCTCGAATCTTACCATTCTGACAAACGGGTTTTCGGGGAGGCTTTGGCGAAGCTCTTCCACACGTTTTGCTGTTGTCACAATAGGTACAATATCAGGTTCGGGGAAGTAGCGGTAGTCCTGGGCGTCTTCTTTATCCCTTGCGCTCGTGGTGATGTTTTCGCTTTCGATGTAGTGGAGAGTTTCCTGAACAACTTTGCCGCCTTCGTCGAGAAGCTCACACTGGCGCGCATATTCGTATTCGATAGCCTTACCGATGAAGGTTATGGAGTTCATATTTTTTATCTCTGTGCGTGTACCAAATTTCTCAGCACCGAATGGGCGGACGGAGATATTGACATCGCACCGCATTGAACCCTCCTGCATTTTGCAGTCGGAAACACCGATATTTTTTATCGTCAGTCTTAGTTTTTCAATATACTCGAGAATCTCATCCGCACTGCGGAAATCAGGCTCTGTTACAACCTCGATTAGAGGAATACAGCCACGGTTGTAGTCGACGTAGACATCACCGTTCTTGTGAACGAGTTTTCCTGCGTCCTCTTCGAGATGGATTCTGTTTATTCTGATTTTTTTACCGCTCGATAGCTCAATAAAGCCGTTTTTGCAAAGCGGAAAGTCGAACTGGGAAACCTGATAAGCCTTTGGAAGGTCGGGATAGACATAGTTTTTTCTGTCCATCCTTGAATAAAGGCTGATTTCGCAGTTAGTTGCAAGCCCCGCCATAATCGTGTAGTCGATTGCCGCACCGTTAATTTTCGGGAGCGTGCCGGGGAGCCCGATACAGATCGGACAGCAATGTGCGTTCTGCTCGCCACCGAATTCAGTGGTACAGCCGCAGAAGAGTTTTGTTTTTGTGCTGAGTTCTATGTGGGTTTCAAGACCTGCCACAAGCTCGTATTTCATATATATAACCATTCTTTCAAATTGGATGAGGTGAGCGAATTAAAACTTTATAGATTGTTCTATTGCTTTGGCGATATTGAGTATAGTTTGCTCGCAGAAACGGTTGCCGATAAGCTGTGCGCCGACTGGTAAAGCGCCGTCCATACCGCAAGGAACGGATATTGCAGGAAGACCAGCGATATTTGCGGGAACGGTGCAGATGTCGTTCATATATGCTTCAATCGGATCGCTTTCCGTAAAGCCGTTTTTGAATGCGGTGGTGGGAACGGTCGGAGCGATTATTGCATCAACTTTTGCGAATGCACCTGAAAAAGCCTGCTTTATTGCGGCTCTCATAGCCTGCGCTTTTTTGTAATAAGCATCGTAATAACCTGAACTGAGAACATAGGTTCCAAGAAGGATTCTGCGTTTCACTTCTTTGCCGAAGCCCTCGCTTCTTGTTTTGACGATCATTTCATTTATGTTGGAATAAGAATCGGTTTTGTAACCGTATCTTATACCGTCAAATCTACCGAGGTTTGAGGAAGCTTCAGCACAGGCGAGGATGTAATAAACGGGAACAGCGTATTTGATGTCGGGCATTGACAATACGACAATCTCAGCGCCCGCATCAGAAAGTGTCTTAATAGAATTATTTACTGCGCTAAGCACACCGGGCTTTACACCATTTTCGAAAAATTCCCTTATAACGCCGATCTTCATTCCCCTGACATTGCCGTCAAGCTTTGTGAGGTCGACTTTTTTTGTTTTAGGGTCGCTCGTGGCGTCCATTTCATCATAAAATGAAATCGCGTTGAAAACCTCAGCCGCATCGTCCACACTTGCTGTAATTGGACCAATCTGGTCGAAGGACGAAGCGTAGGAGATCGCGCCATAACGGGAGACTGCGCCGAATGTGGGTTTAAGTCCGACAACACCGCAAAAGCTTGAGGGTTGGCGAACGGAACCTCCTGTGTCGGAGCCTAAGGAGTAAACCGACATATTTTTTGCAACAGCGCAAGCTGAACCGCCTGAGCTGCCGCCTGCGACATGGTCTTTGCTGTAGGGGTTGAGAGTGCCGCCGCAAACCGAGGTTTCGCTTGAAGAGCCCATAGCGAATTCATCAAGATTAGTCTTCCCGAGTAGCACTGCGTTGGACGCTTTTAATGCTGCCCATACGGTAGCATCATAAATCGGCACAAAATCCTCAAGCATTTTTGAGCAGCAGGAAGTAACTATATCTTTTGTGCATATATTGTCTTTGAGCGACATCGGAATGCCTTCAAGCGGCATGAGCTTTTCACCCTCTGCGATGCGGCGGTCTACCTTTGCGGCAGTCGCAAGCGCTTCTGTTTCGCAAATAGTTGTAAAGGCGTGAAAAGAGTTGTTCTCCGCATCGATGGCGGCGAGATACTTTTTTGTTAGCTCCGTGCATGAAATTTCTTTTGACTCGAGCATGGAGCGTATTTGAGAAATACGGTTTTTCATCATATTATATTTTTCTGCCTGACTTCGCGATATAGAAAAATCCATCTCTCGCGGTCTTGCAATTTTTCAGAATTTCTTCGTTCGTAAAAGATTCGACGACTTCATCAGCTCTGATTGCATTAACTAGTGCATCGTCAGGAACATCTGCTTCAGCACCGAAATTAAACTCAGCTGCTTCGTTTATTTTATTAGCAAACTCGATGATTTCCGACATACCCGCAGTTGCTTCTTCGAGTTCTGATTCGTCAATTTCAAGGCTTGCGAGCTTTGCTATTTTTAAAACTTCTTCTTTTGTTACCATTAAAATCAGTCCTATCTTAATCAGTCTTACCTTACTTTAATATGCGCTTCGCGAAGCTGTTTTTCCGTTACATCGCAGGGAGCGCCCATCAAAAGGTCCTGTGCGTTTCCGTTCATCGGGAAAGCTATGACTTCGCGGATGTTTTCTTCGCCGCAAAGCAGCATCAAAATCCTGTCAACACCGGGTGCCATACCTGCATGGGGAGGTGCGCCGTATTTGAATGCGCCGTAAAGAGCCGGGAAACGTTTTTGGATTTCGGATTCTGGGTAGCCGGCAATTTCAAAAGCTTTTACCATTATGTCAATATCGTGGTTTCTGACTGCACCGGAGGAAAGTTCGATACCATTGCATACGATATCGTACTGGTAAGCGGTTATTGTCGTAGGTTCCTTCGTCATTAGCGCTTCAAGTCCACCCTGGGGCATTGAAAACGGGTTGTGGGTGAAAGCGACTGCGCCTGTTTCGTCATATTCATACATCGGGAAATCCGTTATAAAGCAGAACCGGAAGCTGTCGCTGTCTATTAGTTCAAGTCTTTTGCCGAGTTCAGATCTGATCTGACCTGCGTATTCATTAGCTTTATCTTCATTATCGCTGATGAAGAAAATTACCGAACCGGGTTTCAGTGAACCGGCAGAAACAAGCTCAGGAAGTTTTTCTTCGGGGATGAATTTGACAATCGGACCTGCGAGTGACATATCTTCCCCGACTTTAATATAGCCGAGTCCGGGCATGCCTATTCCGTTGGCGAATGCAAGCATTTCCTCGAAGAACTTTTTAGATTTATCAGCGCAGTTATCGGCAGTAATTGAACGAACTGTCTTACCCTTAAATGGCGCAAAGGTGCATTTCTGGAAGAATTCGCTTAAATCGACAATCTCAAGCGGATTGCGAAGGTCGGGTTTATCTGTGCCGTACTTTTTCATAGCTTCACGGTATGGGATTTTGACAAATGGTGCGCTGTCTACTTTTTTAGTGGAGAATTCAGCGAACACAGCGGACAGCACATTTTCTGCAACTGCGAAAACGTCCTCCTGGGAGGCGAAAGCCATCTCAAAGTCAAGCTGATAGAATTCGCCCGGCGAACGGTCGGCTCTTGCATCCTCATCACGGAAGCAAGGAGCGATCTGAAAATACCTGTCAAATCCGGAGACCATCAGAAGCTGTTTGAAAATTTGGGGCGCTTGAGGAAGAGCATAGAATTTACCCTTATGCTTCCTACTGGGAATTATATAGTCTCTCGCGCCCTCGGGTGAGGAGGATGTGAGTATCGGTGTTTGGATTTCGAGAAAACCCAGCTCTGTCATCTTCTGTCTCATAAACGAGATAACCTTAGAGCGAAGGATTATATTATTATGAACCTCAGGGTTTCGTAAATCAAGGAAGCGATATTTTAGTCTTATGTCCTCTCTTGTAGAACGGCTGTCGCCAATCTCAAAAGGAATACTTTCACGGACTCCGCCAAGTAAAGTTAATTTGTCGGCTTTAACTTCGACTTCACCGGTGACGAGTTTGGTATTAATTTTATCGTCGTCACGTTTTTCCACAACGCCTTCTGCGCTGATAACACATTCCTTGCCGACACCGTCTAAAAGTGCGTCGTCATGCAGCACTACCTGTGTTACACCGTAGTGGTCGCGTAAATCGACGAATTTGACACCGCCATGGTCGCGGATTGTATCGACCCAACCCGAAACGCAGACGCGCTTGCCGATGTCGGAAGTCGTAAGTTGTCCGCAGGTGTGAGTGCGATGTGCGCAAGTTGTGCTTATTGTTGATTCTGTACCCTTATAGCTCATTTATCTGAAATCTGTCCTTTCCATAGGAGCATTATAGCCGAAATCTAATGATCGACTATATCTAAAGTATGATAACACAGTAAAGTGCTTTAGTCAAGAAAAAATCACCAATGTATTGCAGTAAGCCTTGACATTTACTGCTTTGTTGAGTAGAATGGAACATGGATTACTGATTTATAGAAACGGAGAAACGGGAATGGCACTGCTTGATTGTTTAAACCTTTACAAGAACTACGGAAATGTGCTTGCGCTCAACAACTTCAACCTTTCTCTCGAAAGCGGAAAGATTGTAGGACTGCTCGGACCTAACGGCAGCGGTAAAACAACCCTCATAAAGCTTATCGCAGGACTCCTCGCCCCGACTGAAGGTGCGATTTTTATTGACGGTAAGATGCCCGGACCGGAAACAAAGGCAATTGTCTCATATCTTCCAGAGAGGACATATTTCAGCGACTGGATGAGAGTAAACGATCTTATCGAGTTTTTCTCCGATTTCTACGCTGATTTTGACAGAGAAAAAGCAATAGAAATGCTCACAAGGCTTCAGATTACGCCCGAAAGAAAGCTAAAGGAACTCTCAAAGGGAACAAAAGAAAAAGTTCAGCTTGTGCTTGTTATGGCAAGAAGAGCGAAGCTCTATCTCCTTGATGAGCCTATAGCAGGTGTTGACCCCGCCTCACGCGATTATATACTCGATACAATAATCTCAAACTACAAAGAAAACTCAACTGTTTTAATATCGACCCACTTGATTTATGATGTTGAACAGACCCTCGACGACTTCGTTTTTATTAAAAACGGAAGCATGCTTTTAACAGGCAATGCGAAGGAATACAGAGAACAGAACGGACAGACAGTTGACGCTCTCTTCAGAGAGATGTTTAGAGTATAATAAATCTTTCCAAAAGATAAATCTTTCAATCCTGACAAGAAAGGTATGGTCATAATCATGTTTGGTAAACTGTTGAAATACGAATTCAAAGCGCTGTTCAGAAAATGCGTTAGTATATTTCTTCTCATTGTCGCTGTAACGCTCGGAAGTGCGGTAATTACAAAGCTCACAGGAAGCCTTTTTTCTGGAGAAGTTAATATCTTAGGCAGTATATTTTCTCTTATTTCCGGAATATCTTTTATACTTATCGCAGCTAGTACATTTATTGTCCTTGTGCTGATTATAAACAGGTTTTACACCAACTTCTTTAAGGATGAAGGTTATCTAACCTTTACTTTGCCTGTAAAAGTAACTCAGCTTTACAATGCAAAGCTGCTCGCCGGTGCGATTGTTCTCTTATTCAGTGCAGTTGTTAGCGTTATTGTTTTTATACTATCGCTTATGATAATCTCATCCGAACGCGGGCAGTTCTTAAATATGGCTATTATAAACGAGATAGGCAAAGCTATAAAAGAAATTACAGGATATATTAAATCTTTTGAGGTCTTACTAATTGTCATTGAAATCATCGTTTATTTGGTATTAACATCTTTATACTCAATTATACTATTCTATCTATCATTTACAATCGGCGCAATATCGGCCAAAAAACATAAAGTGGCTCTTGGTGTAGGTGTTTATTATGGCATTAATATAGCATGTCAATTCGTTACTTCATTGATTGCGGGTGCTTTTTTCGGCACTGCTGCCATAAACGCAGGTTTGACAAATGCTGATTTAGATTCTATGGTGACAGTACATTCTTTCTTGCTTGCAATGATATTTGCAGCTGCACTAATCGCAACGGTTTTATATATCTTCAACATTAAACTTCTAAAAAACAAACTCAATCTCGACTAGTATAATCATTTCAAAGATATAGCGTGAAATTCAGCTTAGATAAAGTTCAACTACGAAGCGTTCACGCCCCCGAAATTCAATTAGTTGAATTTCATGATTTTTTGATTGGCCGCTTCGCGGCAGAATGGACATTGGTATGATATTAATCACAGGCGGAGCCGGCTTTATCGGTTCCCATACAGCTGTAGCACTCCTTGAGGCAGGCTATGAAATTGCAGTGCTTGACAATCTCAGCAACAGCTCTGAAGAATCGCTGAAGAGAATAAAGTCAATCACAGGCAAGGACTTTCCTTTTTATTATGTTGATTTGCTCGATTATGTGGCAACAGACAGGGTATTTCGTGAAAATAAAATCGATGCGGTCATTCATTTTGCGGGACTTAAGGCGGTCGGCGAATCCGTTACAATGCCTCTCGAATACTACCACAACAATATCACCGGAACGCTCAACCTTTGCATGATAATGAAACGTCGTGGTGTAAAGAAACTTGTTTTCTCCTCTTCCGCAACCGTTTACGGATTTGCAGAAAAGGTTCCGGTTACCGAGGATATGCCTACATCGACGACAAACCCCTACGGCTCAACAAAGCTGATGATTGAAAACATACTAAAAGACCTTTTTGTGTCCGATGGCGACTGGAGTATTGCGCTCCTCAGATACTTCAACCCAATCGGCGCGCACAAGAGCGGAATGCTCGGAGAAAACCCGAATGGCATACCCAACAACCTTATGCCGAGAATTTGCAGCGTTGTGCTTGGCAAGATGGACAAAATGACAATCTGGGGAACTGATTACGAAACTCATGACGGCACCGGTGTGCGTGACTATATCCATGTACTCGACCTCGCACAGGGTCATATTGCCGCTTTGAAAAAGTGCGACAGCGACAAGGGTGTATTTACCTACAATCTCGGAACCGGGACCGGCTACAGTGTGCTGGACCTTCTCGACACCTTCTCAAGAGTCAACAATGTTGAGATACCGAGAGTCAGTATGCCAAGGAGACCGGGGGATGTTGAAAGCCTTTACGCCGACTGCACAAAGGCAAAAGAGGAACTCGGCTGGGAAGCGAAACTGGGACTTGAGGATATGTGCCGCGACAGCTATAATTTTATAATTAAAAACCCAAAAGGTTATAATAACTAAGACTATTTTCAATTATAAAAGTTGATAAAATAGAGTGATGCATTCTTAAAGAGAATGTGTTTTGAACGATAATTTTATCGTCACTTTTATTTGAAAATAGTATAAAGCAAGAATAATATAAACGAATGGAATCCAATGGAATATAACAAAGAACGAATCAGAAATTTTTCAATAATAGCTCATATCGACCACGGTAAGTCAACCCTTGCCGATAGACTCCTTGAAGCGACACAAACTGTCGAAAAGAGGGATCTTTCTGAGCAGATGCTCGATAGCATGGACCTTGAGAGGGAGAGGGGGATAACGATTAAAGCCCGTGCTGTTTGTCTTAATTACATGGCTGACGACGGCAACGAATATAATCTAAACCTCATCGACACCCCCGGTCATGTGGACTTCAATTACGAAGTGTCAAGGTCTTTAAAATCCTGCGAAGGTGCACTGCTTGTCGTTGACGCAACTCAGGGAATTGAAGCGCAGACGCTAGCTAACGCTTATCTTGCCATAGACAATAATCTTGAGATAATTCCTGTTATCAATAAAATCGACCTGCCGAGTGCAGATGTTGAAAAAACGAGAAACGAGATTGAAGAGGTTGTCGGTATTCCGGCTGACGCAGCACCTGCCGTATCAGCAAAAACAGGCGACAATATCAAAGCTGTGCTTGAGAGCGTGGTAAAACATGTTCCGCCACCCAAAGGCGACCCCACAGCACCGCTTAAGGCACTTGTTTTCGATTCATATTACGACTCCTACAAGGGTGTTGTAGTTTATGTAAGAATGTTAGACGGAAAGCTCTCAGTCGGAGAAACCGTCAGAATGATGCACACAGGCGCAGAATTTGAAGTTGTGGAAACAGGTGTACTCCGCCCCTTCGGACTCCAGCAGAGGGAAGCACTTTTCGCCGGACAAGTTGGCTACTTTACGGCAAGCATAAAAAATATCGCCGACACAGAGGTTGGAGATACTGTAACTGATGCGGAAAACCCAACAGAGGCACCGATGCCTGGATTCAAAAAGTCGCAGCCGATGGTGTTCAGCGGTATTTATCCTGCAGATGGTGCGAAATACGGCGATTTAAAGGATGCACTCGAAAAGCTTGCTCTCAACGACTCATCGTTCATCTATGAACCCGAAACCTCAGCGGCTCTCGGTTTTGGCTTCAGATGCGGATTTTTGGGGCTCCTTCACATGGAAGTTGTTGAGGAAAGACTTGAGCGTGAATTCAACCTTGACCTTATTACAACAGCACCAAGCGTTATTTATGAGGTAGAACACAAGGACGGAACTATAGAATTCATCGACAACCCGACAAAGTATCCGAAACCCGATGAGATTGAACAGGTTTTCGAACCAATGGCGAAAGCGACGATTATCACCCCCTCAGGCTATGTCGGAAGTATCATGGAGCTGTGCCAAGAAAGGCGCGGTACGCTCATTGATATGACTTACATCGAAGCTGACAGGGCGGAGATTCATTATGAGCTTCCTCTCAACGAGATTATATACGACTTTTTCGACTCGTTAAAGTCTCGCACTAAGGGTTATGCATCACTTGACTACGAGATGACCGGCTATAAGCTCTCTTCACTTGTAAAGCTTGATATACTCCTTAACGGTGATGTTGTCGATGCGCTGTCCTTTATTGTCCATAGTTCCAGTGCATACGCAAGGGGCAGGAAGATTGTCGAAAAGCTCAAGGAACATATACCGAGACAGATGTTCGAAATACCGGTTCAAGCTGCAATAGGAGGCAAAATTATTGCCCGCGAAACCGTAAAAGCACTGCGCAAGGACGTTCTTGCGAAATGCTATGGTGGCGATATCACAAGAAAGAAAAAGCTGCTTGAAAAGCAGAAGGAAGGCAAGAAGCGCATGAGAATGCTCGGCACTGTCGAGGTACCTCAAGAAGCGTTTATGGCAGTCCTGAAGCTTGACGAAGACTAAATAATTTTAAAAGGCGAACATCACCCTGTTCGCCTTTTTAGTTGACTTTATACTCCATACGGTATAAAATAAGTATACGAGCAGTTATGTTTCTTAAGCTCATCGTCATTAAGCACATCATTCGAAAGCTACGCTTTTGTGTATATTAATCTGAAGGCATTAATACATTATAACAACGATTACGGAAGGAACAGCGGTAATCCCGCTTATTATATGCAGCAAAGAAAGCAAGTTAAGAGAAGAAAACCCCGAACGCCTAATTATGCAAAAATAACAGTCGCGCTTTTAGCCCTGACACTTATAATACTACTAATAACAGCACTGATCTCAAAGTTGTCGAGTAAAGGGGATGAAAGCGGCAGTCTTATATCTACAAATAGCGAAAAAAATTCCAGTACTCCGTCCCTTTCTGAAAGTAACGATAACGCAAGTAGTCCCGAAAGCAGCATCTCAAATGATGAAGAAAGCGGAGAAGTCAGTTTACCCGAGTACAGTTATTCGATTGATATAACGCCGTATCTTGATTATATCGAACCCGACCGCAGTGGCGATAAAAATGATTATTGGCTGATTCTTGTAAATAAAGAAAAAAGTGTTGCCCAAAATTACATACCACCTAATTTGGTTAAATCACAAAACACAAAAAAGGGATATGAGAATACGGAAATAAACGCAACTGCTGATAAAGCTCTTGAAGCACTGATAAAAGAAGCAGCTGCGAATGGGTTTACAAAAATCCGTATGTCGAGCGGTTACCGTTCTTATGCACTCCAAGACTGGTGGTTTAAGTATTATAAGGACAAATACCGCCAAAACTATAAAACAGAATCGGAACTTGAGGAATATGTCTACACATTCAGTATGAAACCCGGTCATAGCGAGCATCAGACAGGGCTTGCAGTCGATATATACGACACAGACACAAACTCAGAATTTACCGGTACACCCGGTTCGTTCTGGCTTGCTGAGAACGCACATAAATTTGGTTTTATCCTCAGATACCCGGAGGGCAAGGAGGATGTCACTAAAATAATGTACGAGTCCTGGCATTTTCGCTTTGTCGGCAGGAGTGTTGCAACGGTGATATATGAGAAAGGTTGGACGCTTGAAGAATACCATAAGTACAGTGAATAGGCAATAGTGAAGAGTGAATAGGTGTGGAAGTTTTTTCTGGCGAAAAAACATAATTTTAAAAAAAGGGGGACGGGAGTATGAACGCAAAAAAATACGATATAGCTGTAATTGGCAGTGGGGCAGGGCTTATGGTTGTAGAAGCTGCGCTTAATTCTGGTATGCGCGTTGCCCTCATTGAAGCATCGAGATTTGGCGGAACATGTCTAACAAAGGGATGTATTCCTTCAAAGATGCTTGTTTATCCTGCTGATGTCATAAGAGAAACGGCGGAAGCTGGTCGTGTGGGGCTGAACTTTGAAAAGCCTGCCGTCGATTGGAAACTTATCTCCGAGCGTATGTGGAAGCAGATAAATTATTCCGAAACAATGGAGAAAAGCCTTGACAGGGTAGAAGGTTTAGGAGTTTATAAAGGCTTTGCTGAATTTGTTTCACCCGACTCTTTAAGGGTGAAAAACAAAGACGGAAGATATGACCTTCTCACAGCAGACAAAATTGTAATTGCAGCGGGCGCTCATTCATTTACCCCCGAAATAGAAGGGCTTGAGGAAACGGGATATATCACCTCTGAGAGCTTTTTCGGCGATAAATATCCCCACGAAAAGCCATGGGAAGACCTGATAATAGTAGGCGATGGTGCTATTGCAGCGGAATTTGCGCATATATTCTCAGCCTTCGGAACAAAAATAACGCTGATTTCAAAGCATGAAAGAATCCTTCGTTCCGAGGAAGAGGAAATCAGCGATACTGTTAGCGCTCAGTTTTCGAAAAACGGTATAAAGGTGCTTAGGAACAAAAACACTCTGTCCGCATCATCTGACGGCAAACAAAAAACAATGATAGTCGAGGACAAGCTGACGGGCGAAAAAACGCAAATAGCCGCTCAGGAAATTTTTATTGCAACCGGAGTAAGACCATATAGCGACACCTTGTCACTTGACAAAGCCGGAGTTGCGACGGATAGCGCGGGATGGATTGTCACCGATGAATATATGCAGACCACAAGAAAAGGCATTTATGCAATCGGTGATATTAACGGTAAATTTAAGTTCCGCCATAAGGCAAACTATGAAGCGGAAATTCTAATAAATAACCTTTTCGGCGGTGGAGAAAAGAGAAAAGCCTCTTATGATAGTGTTCCATGGGCAATTTTCACACATCCGCAGGTTGCTCATGTCGGTATAACGGAGCGGCAAGCTAAGGAACGCGGAATATCATACAAGGTTTCGAGAAACAGCTATTCATCCATCGCAGGTGGTATCGCAATGGGTTACGGAAGCAAGGACGAGGATGCGGTTTTTGTGAAGCTCATATCCGACGGCAAAGGAAAGCTCTTAGGGGCGCATATTGTCGGACCGCAGGCGGCAATACTTGTTCAGCCGTTTGTTTATTTGATGGCTTGCGGTATCGGATGCAAAAAGTCGCATAAGGGTCTGTTCTCCTTCTTCGGCAAGGACTGTGTTTCACCCGGCACCCTTTCACCGATTCGCAACTCAATGGTTATACACCCATCTCTGAGTGAACTTACTGCTTGGGCAATTGATGGATTATAGATTTTTAGAAGGAGCGGACAGGGATGAATTTATTGCATTTAAAATATGCTGTAGAAGTGGAAAAAACGCGCTCGATAAACAAAGCGGCTGAAAACCTATTCATGGGACAGCCGAATTTAAGCCGTGCAATCAAGGAGCTTGAGGATTCTCTCGGAATAACGATATTCAAGCGAACCTCAAAGGGCATCTCGCCGACACCGAGAGGGGAGGAGTTCCTTCATCACGCAAAGAAAATCCTCGCCCAGGTAGACGAGGTTGAGGAGATTTTCAAAAACACAGATAACGGCAAACAGCTTTTTTCCATCTCAGTCCCTCGCGCAACCTATGTCGGTGAAGCATTTGCGGCATTTGTCGGGAAGCTTGAAAGGGGCCGGGATATTGAGATATTTTACAAAGAAACCAATGCGATGCGTGCGGTCACAAATATTCTGCAAGCTGATTATCGACTCGGTATTATCCGCTATCAAACCACTTTTGAACAGTATTTCAAAAATATGCTCCATGAAAAGGACCTTATGGCGGAGACGGTCTATGAGTTTTCTTATAATGTATTAATATCAGAAAAAAACCCGTTGGCCAAAAAAGATATTCTTGAATTTTCTGATCTTTCAAATTGTATAGAAATCGCCCATCCGGACCCTTACGTTCCATCACTGCCGCTGATTGATGTCAAAAAGGCTGAGCTTTCAGATTTTGTGACAAAGCGTGTATTTGTATTTGAGAGAGCAAGTCAGTTTGCGCTGCTCGACAGCTTAGCAGATAGCTTTATGTGGGTGTCGCCGATGCCGGAGAGGATACTAAAGCAGTACGGACTAACATGCCGAAAATGTCCGGCAAATAAAAAGAAGTATCGGGATGTGCTAATCTACCGCAAGGGAACCCATCTGAATGCAGTCGACAAACTCTTTATTTCTGAGCTTTATAAGTCGCGCGACTCATTGATAAGTCAATCTTAGTTTTTACTCCCTTTTTAGTGGATTTTCTACTAATTCCTTGCCTTTTATTACAAATTGTGATAATATGTTTACGGTATGATTCGGCGGACAAAACGGAAAAACGCACATTTCCCTATGTCAGCCGATTATTGTCATAGACCGAAATTTCTGCATTTAGGGAAGGAGATCATTAAATATGGATAATCGTCTGCTTGTTGTCGGCAGTGCGAATATGGATATGCTCTTACGTTGCGGGAGGATACCTTCAGCCGGCGAAACTGTGCTTTCTTATGACAGCTACGGCTACGCCCCCGGCGGTAAGGGTGCCAATGCTGCCTGCGCTGCGAAAAAACTGGGTGCTGATGTTGTATTTTGTACCCGTATCGGCAAGGACACGAACGGATCAAAGCTTTATTCACTTTATGAGAGTATAGGTATCGATATGCGCTGCGTTTATACGGATAAAGTCGAACAGACAGGGCTTGCTGTTGTTTTGGTTGAAAAAAACGGTACTAACAGGATAATTGTCTATCCAGGCGCGAATACTAAAATTTCAGACCGCGATATTGAAGATGCGTTCCTTTCATATCCTGATGCAGTTATGACTCAGTTCGAAATCGGTGAGGATGCAGTTGTGTATACCGCAAGGGCGGCAAATGAAAATAATGTGCCGCTTATTGTCGATGCAGGGCCTGCGAGAGCGGATTATCCGATCGGTAAGCTCGGCAGAATCGAGATTTTTTCACCAAATGAAAGCGAAACAAATATACTGACCGGTATACAGCCCGGAAGTGTAGAGGACTGCCTGAGAGCATCTTCCGCCTTATGTTCAAAGGGCGATATAAAATATGTTGTCTTAAAACTCGGCGACAGGGGCGCGTTCATCTATGATGGTAAGTATTTTGATATAGTGCCGTCCTACTTCGTGAATGCAGTTGACACAACAGCGGCAGGTGATGCGTTTACTGCGGCTCTTGCAACGGAATACATAAGAAACGGTAAGGATATATTTAAAGCTTGTAAGTATGCTAATGCAGTGGGTGCTTTGACGGTGACAAAACCCGGAGCATATACTTCCTTACCGGATGCGGAAGAAGTAAAACGTTTTATTGAGAAAAACACAGTAGCCGACACAGAATAATATAAAAACCAAGGTGTGATAAAAAGCTATGAGTTATGGTTTAAACTGCCCCGGTTGCGGTTACAGGACGGATATAAGTTCGGATTTTTGCCCTAACTGTGGCATGAAACTCAAAGAAAAGAATGAGAGTAAGACAGAAAGCGACGAAATCCTTGGCGATGTAGTCAACCGCTTCAGAGGAAAAAGGAATAAAGGCAGCGATATACTCAGACTGCGCGACCTTGTCATTAATGTGATAAAAAAGCACAGCACTGAGGAAACTGAGGAGATTTTCACAGCGGGGCTAACAAAAACAACACCTCCCGAATGGGCTATTTGCGCCTCATGGCAGAAGTCTTGGCTCTTTTCGAGGGTTTTCGCGTTCCTTGCTTTTGTGTTCTTCATACTTCGGGTAACTGTTGTCAACTTTTCAAACAGCCTTATGATACCGGGAACAATTTTTATCGGCTCACTTGTTGTTCCTCTTACACTCGTTATCTTCTTCTTTGAAGCTAACGCACCACGAAATATCAGCATGATAACCGTCTCAAAGTTGTTTTTCCTCGGTGGTTGTGCATCGCTTTTACTGACGCTTTTCTTGTTCAGCTACGTCAACATATCAGAGCAGTTTTCTTTTATCGATGCAATTCTTGTAGGCATAATTGAAGAGGTCGGTAAACTTATTGTCGTCGCTTTGTTCATATCTAAGCTTAATTCAAAATATATTCTAAACGGGATTCTAATCGGTGCGGCGATCGGTGCAGGTTTTTCTGTATTCGAATCCGCAGGTTACGCATTTGTTTTCTTTGTTCAAACCGGATTTAATCTTCAGGTTATGTTTGAGATTATCTACCTAAGAGGATTTCTCGCATCCGGCGGTCATATAATCTGGGCAGCAATGAGCGGAGCGGCTATTTGCCTTGTTAAAAAAGACAAACCCTTCGAATTCGGAATGCTCTTTAAGTTGGATTTTCTAAAATTGTTTGCGGTACCGGTGGTTCTCCACTCGGTATGGGATATGCCGATTAACATTTTCAGGAACTCGTTTATCATTCCACTGATCTTGACTGTTATAGGCTGGGCTTTCATTTTAACACTGATTGATAAAGGGCTAAAGCAGATTTCCGGCTTTGCAACCTTTACGGGCGATTCAGCTTAGGATGAAATATAAAACTAAAGAGAGGTGGTGTGAAATATACCTCAGACTAAAACCAACTGCGGTTCGTTCACACACCCCGAAATTTGTGCGGCCGCTTAGCGGCAGAATGGAGATTAAATGGATTACAATCATCTTTTTAATTATGAGGACGTAGTAGGAGTGGGAATGGGAATGGGTTGGGCTATTATTGGCATTGTGCTTATAATTCTTATCGCTGTCTTAGCAGTACAGATCGGGATAGCTATCTGGGTTTATAAAGACGCTAAAAAGTATAATATGGATTCCCCGGGTCTTTGGGTCCTGCTCTGTCTTTTTATTCCTTTTTTCATCGGCCTTATCGTCTACGTTGTTGTTAGGAACAACAACAAAAATAAGCCGATTATCAGCGATCAATACTGTCCTTCGTGTAAAGCTCCGACAAATGGAAACGCTTTCTGCCCAAATTGCGGTACTGCACTGCAAAAGTCGTGCCCCAACTGTAACTCTCAACTAAAAGAAGGCTGGAACAACTGCCCTAATTGCGGAACAAAAGTCTGAAAGAAAGGCTTTCAGACTTCACTAAAAACGATTAATATATTTTGAAAGGTAGGTCTTACAATGGGTTTCGATACTTATGCTCCATCAACCGGCGACTTCGGCACAGCATGGCTTTTGGCAATAATAGTCCCGTTAATATTTGCATTAGTTTTGGGTATAGTTCAAATTATCGTTACTGTCTGGGTTTACAAGAACGCAAAGAAAAACAATATTGATTCTCCCGGTCTTTGGGCGTTACTGTGCTTTTTCATTCCTTTCCCAATCGGTCTTATCATCTACATAGTTGTCAGAAATGGCAAAAAGAAAGAGGTTGTTAGCGGAGGTAAATTCTGTCCGACCTGTGGTACTGCAGTAAACGGACCAGGTTTTTGTCCTTCTTGTGGCGGAAAAGTCTGAAATAACCGTCACTCATTAGTTCCAGACTTTGGTGAAACAACAGCGGTATAGTATTTATCGTATGTCACAAAACCCGGCTTCGCACCTGCCGGTTTTTTAAGAAACCTTCTTTTAGTATAATCAACAGACACTTTCGCAGATTCCCTCGCCTGGGAATAATATGCGGCAATCTCAGCCGCTTCGGTGTAGTCCGCTTCGGATGGTTCGGCTCCGTCGGTGTACATTATCACATGAGAACCGGGCAGGTTCTTTACATGGAACCATAAGTCGTCCTTGTCCGCAGAAAAGGTTAGTCTATCATTTTGCACATTGTTTTTCCCGACCCTAATAGTGTAGCCGCCGGAGGTAACGAACCTTAGCGGCTCACTTTTTTTAGTCTTTTGGACAAAGCCGTTCTTTTTCTTTTGTGAGCTATGACCGCTCTCGGCAAGTTCTTCTCGTATATCTTCAAGCTCCCTCTCGTTTTGCGCATCCATCAGTGAATACTCGACGCTCTCAAGGTATTTCAGCTCAGCTTCTGCTATTTCGATAAGTTCGATTTGTTTTTCTTCAGCATGGCGAAGTTTACGGTACTTTTTATAATAACGCTGTGCATTTGCAGCAGGTGTAAGCTTTGGATCAAGTTCAACTTTTATCGTGCCGCCGTTTTCGTAATCGGGTAGTTCTGCTGTTTCCTGCCCCTGCTTTAGCATATAAATTGAGGCGGTGATAAGGTCGCCCATCATCTTGTATTCGTCCATTTTACGACATTCATCAAGTTCTGAATGTCTTAGGGACAGGATTTTCTCCGTCTTTGCAATTCTTGATGCGACAAGTTTTTGCAGCTCTCTTTTCTTACCGCCCGTCAGTTCACTGTTCTTAGTTTTCTCATACTGCTCTGCTTGCAGCGAAAAAACATCGGTGAAATCACGCTTTTCAAAACCTGTGTACTGATATAGGTTTGTGAAAGAGTATGCAATCCTTTTGCCTTCGTTGCCGTAAATAATACAAGGATTCTTCCCGCCACCAATTGCATCGCCAACAACCGACTCAAAAGCATCCCAGAGCTTTTCATGGTTTTGTTCGTTTAGGCTTTTGTCTGTAGAACCTGCGGTACGAAACGCTATCTCGCGGGAAATAAGAGGTGAAAACCCCGTAAAAGTCTGCAGAAGAAAGCTGTCCGTGCGTTTCTCGCTGTTATCGGGTGAGGTGACAAGCTCTAAAAAGATGTCGTGCGAAACTGAGGACGGATCGATTTTATCCTGTTCAGGAAGCTCATATATCGCGCCGTTGAGGGTGATGCGCTTCGACTCCGTAAGGTCTGCGGCTCTCGCACATCCGAGAATTTTCGCATTTCCTTCGCTGACGCTGCCGGAAAGCAAGAACATATTAGAGTACTTACCCATAATTTCAAAACAGAGTGTTTTCGTCTCAAAATAGCCGAGTTCATCTCTTTTTGATATCTCTATGCAAACAACACGGTCAAACTTTGGCTGATAAACTGCTGTGATTGCGGCTGAAGTCAGATGCTTTCTAAGCAGCATACAAAACGGTGAAGGTGCTGACGGGTTGTCGCTTTCGGGCTCGCCGAAAAACAGCAGTGGGAGGGTTGGATTGATAGAAACGATTAGTGTTGCCCGTCTGGTTGGCTCATTGCCGCCAATTGATGTATTTTCAGGCAGATAGACTGAAATCCGCAGCTTGTCCTTTTCGGGGCTGTGGATTTTTTCAATTTTCGCGCCTGTCAGAATATTTCCGAGACTGACAGTTACTGCTTTACAAAATCCTCCGTCAAATGACATATATCTCCTCCAACTTTTTCTGTAACACACTAACTATTATTTCTGCTTCTTCCAAATCTGATCTTTCTATTTTTGAGCGAAGAAGCCCGTTATACCTCTTTTGTTGCGTAAATAAAACATTTTTTAGATAAGCTTTATATTCTGCGCTTTTTTCAAGTCCTTTTTCGGGGTATCCAGATAAAAGTGAAATGCCGTCGTCGGTAATTTCGTTTGGTTTCCGGGACTTTTTTGCCCTAATCATCACAAAAACCTTATCGCCTTCGATAGCATAGCTCTCATTAAATTCATAGGAGTTTTCGCAGAGGTATCTGCGCAGCTTCTCTTTTTTTGTCATAGGCTGTAAAAGCAGCAGACATTTTTCGGGAAGCTCAGCTGCTTCTATAATTTCCGCAATAAGCTCACCGCCCATGCCGCAAATGCTGACAGCATCAGGGTTGCCAAAGTCAAAGTCAAGACCGTTTGCTGTGACAAAACGGATTCTGTCGAGGAGAGAAAACCGCTCGGCGGTGTTTTTTGCTCTTTCGAGAGGTCCCTCGCGCACATCCGTTGCAGTGGCATATTTAATTCTGCCTGCCGTTATAAGAGCGGCAGGCAGGTATGCGTGGTCTGTTCCCACATCGATATATTCAGCGTCCTGTGGCACACGCTCAAAAGCAAGTTTCAGGCGAGGGGTTAAAGGTACAATTTCTGTCATGATTGAAGTTTTACCATATATTTATGAAGTTGATAGATGTAATAAGATACGGTTCTCATCTCTGTCTCGTTCCACCACGAACGGTCGCTTGAAGTGCCTACCCAGTCGGTTAAAATCACAAGAACATATGGTCTGTCGGCGTAGTGAACAATTGCGGCATCGTTGGAAGCGTAAACGTCCATGCCGTATTTGTGAGAAACTTCCCACTCTGGCTCAACCTTTGAGCTCCAGGTGATAGCGATATTATCGGAAAGTCCGGATTTAACAAAGGTGTTTTTATTCGCCGTCTTCATGATTTCGAGCAGCCATATGTACTTTTCATTACCTGCGGCGGCTCTCTCATAGATTAGTCTGAGCATCCTGCCCCCGCTTGCTGCGGTCATAGAGTTAACGGAGACTCCGTTTTTATTCCTTGCTCTGTAAAAATCCGTTCCGTATTTGCCGTTCGCCCATGTGACGAAGCTGCTAATTGAATATGTTTCGCTGAGCATGGCGAAAGCGGTGTTGTCGCTGTTTATCATAAGGTATTCTACAAGCTGTTTGACGGTGAACTCAGTTCCGTAGGAGAACTTTTTATCACGAATTTCACTTGTTCCGTTTTTGATATGGGATGATTTTAGCGCGATTTTATCGTCGAAGCTCGCTTTACCGTTGTCTATGAGGTCGAAAACATAAGCGATATAGGGCATTTTTATGCTGCTCGCTCCTCTGAAGGTGCGGTCAGCTTCATAGCTTATCGTAAAGCCTGTGGTGAGGTCGTAGTAGTAGAATGAAATTGCATAAGGGCGGCTGTCACAGAGCTTTTCGAGCGCTTCAAGTGTCTTTTCCGGAAGGGTTTCGGGAAAATCCTCCGCGCTCAAATTGTTCTCCTCGATAAAAGACATCAGAGAGAACTGAGCTTTGGTTCTTTCAGCTAGTGTCGTATTTACAGTTTGCACAGTGGTCTGCATCGACTGTAAATTCTCGTAGTTAGCAGAAGGAGTCGCAGCTGAGACTGTCATAAATCCGATTACAACGGCAAGGGTTGCTGAAGCGAGTTTTTTTAGCAGAAGCGCAAGGCTTTTTCCGCAAAGTTTTTTCATCATGTTGTTCCTTTCACTGTCTTCCGGTTAACAGCTTAATCAGAGAGGTTCCGTCCTCTATATAAATCCCGGTTTTGAAGGCTTCAGCTTCAGTGTAGCGCAGACCGCTACCGCTTTCACTGCCGCGTTCGTATATCACGAAGGGAATAGGCTCGTGGGAATGGGTGCGAAGCTCGATTGGTGTCGGGTGGTCGCAGCAAAGGAGAATGCGGTAATCCTCGTCCCTCGCTTCAAGCTCGGAGATAAGATAACCTAACATCCCGTCGATGTATTCAATAGCAAGCACCTTGTTTTCCGCTTCTCCACGGTGTCCGCACTCATCAGGCGCTTCTACATGGATATAGACAAGGTGGCTTCTGTCAAGCGCTTTTATTGCCGCTTCTGTTTTACCGCGGTAGTTTGTGTGGAGTGTGCCGGTCGCGCCTTCTACATCAATCGACTCCATATCAGCACAGATTGCGATGCCTTTTATTAAATCCACAGCTGAAATCGCAGCAGCTTTGATACCGAATTTGTCATAGAACGCTGGGAGCTGAGGTTTTTTACCGCTTGACCAGAGCCAGATGGAGTTTGCGGGCTCTTTACCCTCGGATATTCGTCTGAGGTTCGTCGGGTGTTTTTGTAAAATTGAAAAGCTCTCGACCATCAGCTTTTTATAGTCGTCGCATTCGGGCAAAAAGTTGCCGATCCTTTTTCCGAGGATGTCGTGCGGTCTTGTAAAATTGCAGACAGGTGGACAATCCTTCCAGATAAGGCAGTGGCGGTAGCTGACACCTGCGTAGAATTTACGGACATCGTTGCCAAGCTCTTTATCGATTGTCGCAATAAGCTCCCTTGCATCTTCGTCACCGATTTCACCAGCGCTGTGGTCGAGTATGAGCTTATTGTCATAGCTCTCACCACGGTCTGTCAGCGTTACGATGTTGCATCTGAATGCGGTGTCCTCGGGCTTCATTTCAATACCCATACTAACCGCCTCAAGAGGGGAGCGCCCCTTTGAGTAGATTCGGGGGTCATAGCCCATAAGTGCGAGGTTTGCGGTGTCGCTTTCGGGAACCATTTCGGGCGGTACGGTTTCTGCAAGACCGAGCATTCCCCTTTCGGAGATATAATCCATATTTGGCTTTTTCGCTTTTTCCAGCGGTGTTTTGTTGCCGAGTTTTTCGATTGGGTGGTCGCCCATTCCGTCGCCCACAAGAACTATATACTTCAAGTTAATTTTCCATTCCTTCCGTTTTCAGGGGTTGCTTTTAGACTTTATGATTTCGGAGTAGACGGAGCTTTTTGAAAGTCCGCGGTCTTTTGCGCAGAGCTTACACGCTTCCATTGTGTTTTCCGTTATCTTTTCATAGTATGCGACATGTTCGGGTATAGTCATTGACGACCAGAATTCACCTTCCGCATCATCTTTTTTGCCGCCGAGAATCAGCACAAATTCGCCTCTTTCGACGGGCGGGCTTTCTACTGCCTTCGAAAGGGTGGTCTTTATCGTCTCTTCGTTGAGCTTTGTAAGCTCTCTCGCAATAAAAAGCTCTCTGTCGCCGAGAGCATCATAAAGCTCACCGAGCCTTTTTACAATATCATGCGGCGCACAGTAGAGTATTGCGGTTCGTTTTTCCCCGGCTAGCATTTCAAGCTGTTTTTTTCGCTCTGAGTTTCTGTCAGACAGAAAACCTTCAAACACAAAACTACGGGAGGGCATTCCTGAAACGGATAGGGCTGCGATTGCCGCACTGGCTCCGGGCACGGGGATAACTTTGATGTTTTCACCAAGACACCTTTTTACAAGAAACTCTCCGGGGTCGGAAATTGCGGGGGTTCCGGCATCTGTTATAATTGCACCTGCTTGTCCGCTTTTTAGTTTTTCAATTATCGGCTCGTGCATCGCTTCTTTGTTATGTTCGTAATATCTGACAAAAGGCTTTTTAATATCCAAAAGCATAAGCAGCTTACCAGAAATCCTTGTGTCCTCAGCTGCAATAAAATCAACCTCGCCCAGCACCTTTTTAGCCCTGTCTGATATATCCATCATATTGCCGATTGGTGTCGCGACAACATAAAGCGCGCCTTTTTCTATTGCATTTCCGTCTGTATTGTTCATTTACTATCCCTTAGCGTCGTACCAGCTCTTGCCCACATGAGCGTCCACATCAAGGGGTACGGAGAGTGGAAACGCATTTTCCATCCGTTTTATCAGCATCTTATAAACTTCATCCGCTTCCTCCTCGGGAGCTTCGATGAGAAGTTCGTCATGCACCTGCAAAATAAGCTTTGATTTATAATTTCCCTCAGCCAGTGCATCGTAAACGTCAACCATCGCTTTTTTGATTATATCCGCAGCAGTTCCCTGTATGGGGGTGTTCATTGCGACACGCTCGCCAAAGCGAATAAGGGGTTTTTTCGCAGAGTGAAGTTCGGGTATATATCTGCGCCTGCCCATGAGTGTTTCAACATAACCGTCGCGCTTTGCGTTTTCGATAGTTCTATCCATGTATTCACGGACTTTTGGGTACTTTGCGAAATAGCCGCCAATGTAGTCACCGGCTTCTTTCTTTGTAACACCTATATCAACCGACAGCGAGTAGTCGGATATACCGTAAACGATACCGAAATTGACCGCTTTCGCGCTCTTTCTCATCTCCGATGTAACCATCTGAGGAGAAACGCCGAACACCTGAGAGGCGGTTATTGTGTGGATATCTTCGTTGTCACGGAATGCGTTGATAAGCGCCTCGTCGCCTGAAATATGGGCGAGAACACGCAGCTCAATCTGGGAATAGTCGGCGTCAATTAAAACCTTTCCTTCATCGGCTACAAAGAACTTGCGAAGTTCCCTTCCCGCATCCGTGCGGACGGGGATGTTCTGAAGGTTAGGTTCAACGGAGGAAAGTCTCCCAGTTTGCGTGAGTGTCTGCCTGAATGTGGTGTGAATTCTACCGTCAACGGGTGAGATGACCTTTGCAAGGCCTTCAGCATAGGTGCTCTTGAGCTTTGCAAGCTGGCGGTACTGCAGGACCTCATCAATAATGGGACTGAAACTCCTAAGGCCTTCTAACACCTCGGCATTTGTTGAGTAGCCTGTCTTTGTTTTCTTGCCATGGGGCAGTCCAAGTTTTTCGAATAGCACATCTCCAAGCTGTTTAGGTGAGTTTATATTAAATTCACAACCAGCTATTGAGTAGATATTGCTTTCGGCGAGAGCGAGGTTTTCTGCGAGATAGTCGCAGTATTTATCAAGGCCTTCTTTGTCAACCTTGAACCCGGTTTTTTCCATATCAAAAAGCACATAGCTGAGCTTTCTTTCAAAAGAGTATAGTTCTTCCTGAGCGCTTTCGGCAAGTTGCTTTTTCAGCTCCGCTCTAAGTGTCGAAAGGGCAGCAGCTTCGGACTGGATTTCGGTTATTCCATACTGAACACAGAGCCTCTTCAGGTCGTAACCGTTTTCAATCGGGTTGAGTATATAACCCATAAGGGAGATGTCATCGCGACAGCTAACAAAGTTGATCTCAAGCTTTTCTTCGAGAAGGTGAGCAGTGTCTTTATAAGACCAGACACATATATCCCTACTTGGTTCTGTGAAAAGCGGTGCTATTTCGGCGGAAAGCGGGCAGGTGTAAACTTGTCCACCAAGGCTGACGGTGACGGTTTCGCCTTCGATAGATACCGCAGCTGCTTTTGTGCCTACAATGCCTACTATTTTGATTGCGGAAAGTTCAGTCGGCAAAGTATCGGTCGGGTTTGCTTCTATATTATCATTTTTATTAAGCTCATATTTTTCTATTAGCTTTGAAAATTCAAGAGTTGTAAAAAGCTCGAGCAGCTCTTTTTTGTCGGCGGGCAATAGCATGTACTCCTCAAGCTCGGGTTTAATCGGTACAGCTCTGCAAATTCTTGCGAGGTCGCGGCAAAGGTAAGCGATTTCTTTACCATCCTTCAGCTTTGTTCCGACGCTGCCCTTCACCTCATCCACATGGGAGTAAAGGTTGTCGAGATCGCCGTATTCTGTAATAAGCTTTAACGCGGTTTTTTCGCCTATTCCAGCGACACCGGGTATATTGTCGGAGGGGTCGCCCATCAAAGCTTTAACGTCGATAAGCTGCTCGGGCTTTAGCCCATACTGTTCTTTGATAGCAGCCACATCGTATATTTTCGTTTCATTAGTCGTTACAAGAAGCACCGTAACAGTCGGTGAAACAAGCTGAAAGCTGTCCCTGTCGCCGGTGACAACATCGCAAAGGACGCCCTCCTTCTCGCAAAGGGATGCGATTGTGCCGAGAACATCGTCAGCCTCGTAACCGGGGCTTTCTATTATTTTTATACCCATCCCGGGCAGCAGTTTTTTTGCGTACGGAAGCTGAACAGCAAGCTCCTCGGGCATACCCTTGCGGGTTGCTTTGTAGCCGTCGAAAGCCGTATGTCTGAAGGTTGGACCGGGAAGGTCGAATGCAACGGCGGCAAAGTCGTACTTTTCACCGGAGCTTAGGTGTTTGTTTATTATATTGAAAAAGCCGTAAACCGCATGGGTGAACAGACCGTCCTTTGTTGTCAGAGGACGGATTCCGTAATATGCGCGGTTAAGAAGGCTGTTACCGTCGAAAACAATAAATCTCTTCAATTTATGACCGTCCTTTCTCGCGGGGGAATGCACAAGTATATTATAAAGCTAACCTTCACAAAATCGAAGATTTTGATGGTCGTGCTGATTGGTGGTAAATAATTAGGTTATAGTGAATGCACAAGAATATTATAAAGCTAACCTTCACAAAATCGAAGATTTTGATGGTCGTGCTGATTGGTGGTAAATAATTAGGTTATAGTGAATGCACAAGAATATTATAAAGCTAACCTTCACAAAATCGAAGATTTTGATGGTCGTGCTGATTGGTGGTGATTAATTAGGTTATAGTGAATGCACAAGAATATTATAAAGCTAACCTTCACAAAATCGAAGATTTTGATGGTCGTGCTGATTGGTGGTAATTAATTAGGTTTTAGCAAATGCACGACTATTATACCAAAGAGTTATGAATAACAATGCATTGTCCTACTGATATATTTCCCTTTTCAATCCTTTTCATTATATACCATTTATCCCCTTCCGTCAACAGAAAAAGCCGGAGCTTATCACTACACTCTTTCACGAATCCTTTATAAATTGTCTGCTAATAATTTAAATACAATATACTTCACAACCAAATAAATGTAATCTATGTAAACATTGAAATGATAAACCCATATTGTGAATTAAGTGTTGACACAGTTGATACATTGTGTTATTATAATTTTACAACTAATGCCACGCACGCGTAGGAATATTCCGTAGAAGAAGCTATGTTTGCAAAAGTCCTTTGTAAAATAAAAAAATAACAGGAGATTAAGAGAAATGAAAAAGGTACTCGTTTTCGCGCTTGCGGCTCTGATGGTGCTTTCTCTTTCAGCAACCGGAATAGCAGCACAGACCAATGTCTCGTTCAACGATTTTGACGATGTCACAGCTTTAGCAGAGGGAGAGGACATCATCGATAAACCCGATGTAACTGCGGACAAGTACAAGGATTACTTCGCAGGTGCATATGACAGCAGTACAGTAACCAACAAAGCGGATCTTGCATTAGCTGACAGCAAAGGTATTGACGGAAGCAAAGCGCTTTCTATAAAGCAGAACCGCGGCGCTGACAGATCTAATGTCGGTGTTAATCTTTATACAGAAGAACCCATTTCCATTGACGGAGCTACTTATCTTGTTGTCTGGGCGGACTTCACAGGTGTCGATTTCCGTAAAGCTTGCTTCGGAGTCATCGGCAACAACCATGTTTTGTACAGAACAGACGAGAGGGACGGCGTTTCTGGATTGAAGTTCTTTATTCAGGACGGTAGCGATTGGAAAGAAATGCTTCATGGTGATGACGGATGTTTCGGTACCGCTCAGAACTCGTCCGTAAAGGATTACAAAGGTTACATGGCTTTTCCGATATCCGATTTCGTATCGTGGGATTCATCTGATTTGCCTTTCGACACTGCAACCCAAAAAGTAACCGGTGTATACTTCTACTTTGATTATGATAGCGGTGATTATTCCGACAAAGTTTTTTACTTCGATGATATCGCTTTCACTTCCGATTATGAGGTATTCGTAACAGAAAAAACTGAAGATGTTTCCGATGAAACTTCGGATGAAACCTCCCAAACCGAAAACTCAGAAACACCCGATACAAGCGACGGTAGCGTTTATTTTTATATAATTTCAGCTGTTTCAATACTCGGATTTTCAACTGTAGTCTTCACTAAGAGAAGAGTTTCTAAATAAAATATTTATAAATAACTTAGAGCTGTTGCAAATCGCTAAATTTGCAACAGCTCTATTGCATAATTATTCATTACCTATTATGTCGCTTCGCTAATGGCTTTTTATAAGCTCTGCGAGGCATTTTGCTGTAAGTTCTGCGGCGCAGTTGGCTTCTTCGAGTGTATTGCCGCAAGAACCGACCTCAAGCAGCATCATACCGGGTGTAAGCTGTTGATTGAAGTTGCCGGTACGGACATAAATCGGGCGGCTAAGTGTCGGGTAATTGTTGAATCTTGCTTGAAGTGCAACCGCAACCGTCATATTTTCGCGCCAGTTCACATGCCCGCCGCTTTGGTTTGTGCCGACGACAAGCATCACTTGCGCGGTTTTTTCGCCGTTGATAATAGTGACAGGTTTTTGGTTTTCGTTTTGTTCTGTAAAAATCGAATCCCTATGTACATCGATTACATAACGAATCGAAGGGTAAAGCTCTAAATACTCTTTTACGGCTCTATAAGAATTAAGGTATGAGCGGTTGTAGGAGTCAAGGTCGTGCATGCGGTTGTCGTGGAGTGTGGGTACACCGAGTTCGTTGAGATTCTTCGCCATAACCGCGCCAACAGCCACGATGTTTTTAGAGGTGTCAGTGCTGCGGAATGTCTCGCTGGGGGTGTAATACTCCTTCTCTTCGCTAAGGTATGCTTCTGTTCCATGCGTATGTATGATTAGCACCACCGGCTGATCGCTGGGCATTACCGCTTTACCTACGGGGTAGGTTGCATTTATATAATCGTCGATATTGATACTGTAGCTTGTGGAATTGAAAACAAGCAGCTCCGGCTCGTCAAAAACATTTTGCATCGAAAGATTAACTGCTTTTACGAACTTAACATCCGTCGTACCCTTAAAACCGTGGTTGTAGCCGAGGATTGCGCCTACATTCTCATCATTTACAGGGAACAGGTCAATCAAACCTTCGCCGGGGTTCTCCGAATGTTCCTCTATTCCCTCGTCCTCCGATGTCATCATCACCCTGTCATAAAGGGCTCCGGTTATGTAAATTGAAGAAAAGGATAGAATAAAGGTCAGTGCGACTGTCAAAAGAAGAAATTTACGGCTCCTGCTCATATATTACCATCCTCACATTCAAAATATGGGAATTTTATCCGTATGGTATATATATATTCGCGAGAGGAAAAAAATATAACGGTTCAGATCGAAATCTGAACCGTTTTTACAATACCGTAACAATAGCGCTTACAAATACTCCGGTATTTCGTCCGGCGGAATGTTCGGGTGGAGCGCCATATTGAGCGCCATAGTCAAAAGTTTTGAACCTGACATAATAATTATATCGGTTTCTTTCGGTGTTATGAAAAAGTTTCTCGAGTTTTCCGTAAGCGACTTATTTATTACCTCTTCCGTTATATTGATGCTCAGCTTTTCACGATTTGCAATCTCTTCAAGCAAATCGTATGCAAGGGTCGCCGCATCGACAACTGTCGGCATGCCGATTGAAACGACGGGAACGCCGAGCGTCTCCTTGTCGAGCCTTCTGCGGCTGTTGTTGACACCGGAGCCGGGAGATATGCCGGAATCAGCGAGCTGTACGGTTGTTGCAAGGCGTGCGAGTCTGCGGGATGAGAGGGCATCGATGACTATTACACAAGAAGGTTTTAGCGATGTGACGACACTTTTTATTATATCCGCGCTCTCGATACCCGTCTGACCAAGGACACCCGGTGCAAAAGCGGCAACATCACCGAAACCGATTGTATCATAAAGCTTTGTGTTTAGCTCTTTTATATGGTGGCTGACTAAAAGACCTTCGACGATTTTCGGGCCGATTGAGTCAGGTGTAACATTTTCATTGCCGAGTCCTGCAACAAGCACTGGACCGTCACAATTTGGGAGCAGTGCTTTGATTTTGTCTGCGAGCAGAGTTGCGATCTCCTTTACACGGACGCTGTCGAACTGCCACACACGACCGATGTCGACGGTGATATACATACCGGCTTTTTTGCCCGACATTTCCTCGCCCTTACCAGGTTTTATCTCAGCTGTGGTTACCTGAACACCGCTTATTGTCTCTTCGCGGGTAATAATACCGTCGTCAATTCCTTGCTCAGCATTTAGCTCATGCGTTTCAAGCGCAAGGTCTGTTCTTCTAATTTCCGCCATCTTTTTGCCTTCCTTTAAAATCGCGTCCTTTGCGAATAACCAAACTTCGTGATTGAAAGATTTATCTTTTTATTTATGTATTTAGGTTTTCCCCGTATAATCATAACTATTCTTCGCATACTGCAATTATTAATTGTTTTTACTTGAAATGCCGTGAAGAACATGATATAATTTCAACATGATATTTTGAAAAATAAGAGACGGAACGGACAATACCGCCGTCATAAAGCGAAAGGAATAAAAATCATGAAAATAGGCGTAAGCTTATACAGCTTCCACCAATACGCAACAGATGGCAGTCTCGGTGTCAAGGGTTGTATCGACAAAGCTGTCGAAATGGGCATCGAAGGTCTTGACTTTATCGAAGTCGGTCTCGGCTACGAGGATTACCTCGCTTATGCTGCTGACATCAACAAGCACTGCAAGAGCGCGGGAATCGAACCTGTCTGCTTCTGCACCGGAGCTGATTTTATCAACACACCTTCCGGCGACCTCAAGTCCGAAATCGAAAAAGTAAAGCGCAATGTAGACATCGCAGCAGCATATGGCTGTTCGGTTATGCGCCACGACGTTACAGGCGGTTTCCCCGCATCGATGAAGGTGGGCAGGGGCTTTGACAATGCTATTGAATTAATGGCTCCCGCTATCAGAGAAATCACACGCTACGCTGAAGAAAAAGGCGTTGTAACAACTGTTGAAAACCATGGCTTCTTCTCCCAGGATGCTCAGCGCGTTGAAAAACTCATCAATGCGGTAAACGAAAAGAACTTTGGCGCTCTCGTTGATATGGGTAACTTCACTTGCGCAGACGAAGATCCTGCTGTTTCCGTCGGCATCATGGCTCCATATGCTCGTCACGCTCACGCAAAAGATTTTCATGTTAAATGCGGCAGTCTTGACAGCCCCGGCGAAGGCTGGTTTATGTCGAGAGCGGGCAACTACCGCCGCGGTGCAATAATCGGTCACGGTGCTGTTCCGATACGCCAGTGCATTGACACACTCAAGCGTGCAGGTTATGACGGCTATCTCGCAATCGAGTTTGAAGGCATGGAAGATCCGCTCAGAGGTATAAGCGTCGGATTCAATAACCTCAAGCGTTATGCAGGAAGATAAAAAAGCGAAAGCAAGAAAGCTGATAATTATCGTAACGGTGGTGCTTGGCGGACTTGCGCTCCTGATGTATTCGATGACGGTCATACTTGACTTTCTGAAAAATAACCCAGGCGGTGGTAAGGATACCATCTCTGAAGCGGAGATAACGTTCTTTCCTCCAGACTACAGCGAAAACATCTTTGAGGATGTGATCTATACCTCTTATGATCGCAATGTCACCTATGTCAGCGGTGGTTATGGAATTTCTCTGACGGAGAACATTCTCGATGATTACGATATTACAGCAAGATTTTTCTACAACTATTTTAACAATGTTATAAACGGCAATTACGAGGGCTATCCGTCGTATTTTACGGACGAGTATATCGCGAAAAAACATCTGCCCGAAAAATTTACTATGCAGAAGATTTACGATATCGAAGTAAGCCTTTACAGTCGTGAAAGAACAAACGCCGCTCCGATTATCTACCTTGACACTTTTGAGGTAAGATACAAAATCAGGGGCAACAACGGCACTTTCCGTTCGGATGTGGAAAGTGACACGATAAGACCGATAGTGTTTGAGCTTATTGTCGAACAGGACAATGTTAAAATAAATGATATTTATCCTATCAAAACAATGATTATTCCGGACGAATAAATACAAAATCTCCCGTGCTTTTTAAGGTGCGGGAGATTTTCTGCGTTCATATATTGTTTACATTATAATTTGTTGTTTTCATAGTAAAATAAGGTTGTAAAACGACTAATAGATGAAGAACCTTTACAGCTGCGAGGGGAGGGAAAGGCTCTGAACAAAGATATCGGTGAGAGTAGCTACCGCCGTTTTCTTGAATACGGAACCGGAAGTAAAAACTTCTCCTTTGAAGCAAACGAAGCATTTGGCGAAATACTGGATTTATACCGAAGCGGTCTTATATTCTTCGTAAACCGGTTCGTGAGGAATATAGATACTGCCGAAGAAATTGCGGACGACACCTTTTTTGAGCTGATAATCCATCCAAAGCGTTATAGTTTTAAAACGCCTTTAAAGACTTATCTTTACGCAATCGGAAGGAATAAGGCGGTCAGCTATATCAGAAAAAGGAAGAACATCCTCCCCGTTTCCCTCGATGAAAAGGCTGAAATACCTGATGATTTACCGTCGCTGGAAGAAGAGTTTATCCGCAGTGAGCGCGACGAAAAGATTAATGCTGCTATAAATAAACTCCCTGACGAACAAAGAGCATTCATCCATCTGATGTATTTTGAAAATCAAAGCTATGATGAGATCACAAAAATACTCGGAAAAACGAAAAAACAACTGTATAACATTAGTCAATCCGTCAAAACAACCTTGAAAGCTCTGCTTGAGAAAGAAGGCATATTACTGAGTGATAAATCACTCAGTAAATAAGTTTGTTCCTTTCGTGCCGTATATCATGGCACGAATCGCGCAAAACGCGAACGAAACAAACTTACAGATAATAAAGTAAGGAAGGATATCTTATGAAAAACAACAAAGAAGCGCAAGAATATATATTAAAAAAAGCAGCTGATTACCGTAATAATAAAAAGCAAATCCAAAAAAAGCTCTTTATAACTACACTTTCTCTGGTTATTCTAATTCCTGTTGTAGCGGTATCTTTGTCGATGAACTCATTTAACCCTAACCCCATAGTAATCGACCAATCCGAAATGGCAGAAAGTAGCCAGATAAGCATTTCAGAACCGGCACCTCTTCCGCAGAGAATTGTTTACGCGAATAGCATTACATTGCCTTTTAATTTACAATCTGACTGGGTATTACCTGCGGGGGCTGTTATGTATGACGATGATTTAAAAGAAGCTCTCGAAAATCCTGAAAATCAAGCTAGCCTTTTTTATGTACTCATAAAGACGCACATGCCTTATCATTTTGATTATAAATCAAAAACTGACCAAAATTTTCTTGTTGGTAAAACAATTGAAGGTTATGGTACTCGAAAAACTGTAACAGTCGAAGAATATAAAAGCTTCATAGAAAAAAAGAACGTTATTTGGAACAAAATCGACCCGTACTTTTTCTGCTGTACCGATTACTACAAACCCTTTATCGCACCAGAACTTGAGAAAATATACAAAGAGTTAGTTGAAGAAAGCGGTCTACCAGTTACATGGGAAGAAAACGATTTGACCGCTGATTCGGATTATTTTGAGATCGAAAAAGTACTGGAAAAAGAAAAAGAGATATGGATCGAACTCGATAGACAGTATTGGGAACTATGGCGATCTGAGCTCCATAATATCTACCTCGATGGACTCGAGAGCTTGAAAACAGAGATAGAATTGCAAGAAGTTGATGGAATAGAAGGCTTTTTTATCGCTTATATAAAAGCATCCGATATTGAGATACTTAAAACGATGCCTTTTGCAGTTGAACTAAATCTTTTAACTGAGGATATTAGCGAAGAGGCGATTCGGAATCATTATTACACCCTTTCAAACGATTAACAAACTAAAAAGGTGTTCCCCCGTAAAGAATCTTTTCTTTACGGGGGAACTGCTTTGTGCTTTTAATCAACCTTCGGAAGTGAATCGAATCCTTTTTCAAGATCCTCGTCCGAGGGGATATAATCGGTCATCGTACCGTCCATATAGGACTGGTAAGCTGTTAAATCGAAATAACCAGTTCCGGTGAGGCCAAAAAGAATCTTCTTTTCTTCGCCCGTCTCGATGCACTTCTTAGCTTCCTCAATCGCGCCGTAAATTGCATGAGCTGATTCGGGTGCGGGGAGGATTGTTTCAACCCTTGAGAACAATGTTGCTGCCTCAAAGACTTTTGTCTGTTCTGCGGAAATCGCCTTCATATAACCGTCGTAATAGAGCTGTGAGAGAATCGGGGACATACCGTGGAAACGAAGTCCGCCGGCGTGGTTTGAAGATGGGATAAATCCGCTGCCGAGGGTGTACATCTTTGCAAGCGGTGTTATTTTGCCGGTGTCGCAAAAGTCGTATGCAAATCTGCCCCTTGTCAACGAAGGGCAGGATGCGGGTTCAACAGCGAGAATTTCGGGGTTAGCTTTGCCTGTTAGCTTATCCTGCACGAATGGTGCGATAAGACCGCCGAGGTTTGAACCGCCTCCAGCACATCCGATTACGATGTCGGGATATTCGTCATACATTTCAAGAGCTGTCTTTGATTCGAGTCCGATAATTGACTGATGGAGGACAACCTGATTGAGTACAGAACCGAGTACATAACGGCAGTTTTCGGTTGTGACGGCCTTTTCCACCGCTTCACTAATTGCACAGCCAAGGCTTCCGGTTGTTTCAGGTGTTTCAGCGAGAATCTTCCTTCCGACTTCTGTGGTGCTGCTGGGCGATGAAATAACTTTGCCGCCAAACACCCCCATAACCGATTTTCTAAAGGGTTTTTGATCGTAGGAGCACTTAACCATATAAACGGTTAGATCAAGTCCGAAGTATGAGCACGCCTCCGCCATTGCGGTTCCCCACTGTCCGGCACCTGTTTCGGTTGTAAGGGAAGTGAGCCCCTGCTCCTTAGCGTAATAAGCCTGAGCGAGTGAGCTGTTTAGCTTGTGGCTGCCGGAGGTGTTGTTGCCTTCGAATTTGTAGTATATTTTCGCGGGTGTTCCTAACTCCTTTTCAAGGTTGTAGGCTCTTATTAGCGGCGAGGGGCGGAACACTTTGTACATCTCCCTGACCTCATCCGGGATTTCGATATAGCGTGTATCGTTGTCAAGCTCTTGACTTACACATGCTGAAGGGAAAATAGGAATGAGCTCCTCATAAACGAGGGGTTTATGGGTTGCGGGGTTTAGAAGCGGTGCGGGTTTGTTTTTCATATCCGCACGCAAATTGTACCAAGACTTCGGTATCTGATCTTCGCTTAAATAGATTCTGTACGGTACTTTCTTTGACATAATAATGTCCTTTCTGCCATATTTGGCATTTGAATAATTTTTTTGCGAAGACAAAGTGACAACAAAAAATCGGCCTTTATCCCTGAAAAAATCAGGGACAAAAGCCGATGCCTTTTAAGCTATCGCTTCTGCGGTACCACCCATAATTGACGTAAACCGTCCACTCTTCGCATACGTTAATATGCTATCGCTGTTACGGGCGAACCCCGTCGGGCACTACTGAGAGCCAAAAGCTCCGTTCGTCCCGCCCTCATAAGTCCATTCGGCACGGTATCGTCTGCACCGCTCACACCAATGCGGCACTCTCTGGGAAACTGCTTCCGTACTTACTCTTCTTAATCAACGGTTTTATTAACTTAATAGCATAATATCACTATCAGAGAAAATTGTCAACAATTATTTTTTAGCGGTAAAATTATTTTTTACCAAAGAGGTTTTCGAACTCCTCAGCAGTACCGTTAAAAACATTCATATCAATATATTTTTCTGTTCCCTTGTAGCCTTTGAGCGTTTCTCTATTTGTATACTGCCAAAAAGTCCATTCACGGCCATCTGAAAGCGACGGTTTGGTGATGACATTCCGTATCCAAATAGGGTATTCCATAAAATCGTTTTTAAGAAAAAGGACGTATGATTCTTCAGTTGCATAAATAATTGGAGTAATTCGGTAGTTCTCTTCGAGCCTTTCGAGCATCATACGCAGCTCAGTTTTTATTGTTTCGACATCAGTGGGCGGTGAAGACAGGTATTTACCGTAAAACTCCACATCAACAACTGGCGGGAGCATCTTTTCGATTTGATAAACATTATTTATAAAGTTATCAGCCTGAGTTTCCCCGGATGAATCGAAAGAGAAGAAGTGATATGCACCTATTCGTAAATTGGTGCCGACGGCATTCTCATAATTATAAGAAAATCGCGGGTCAACAAAATCAGAACCTTCGGTTGCTTTGATAAAAGCAAAATCGATACCTTCAGCGCTCAAAACATCCCAATCGATTACACCTTGATATGATGATACGTCAACACCTCTTATCGGGTATTTTGTTTTTGACGGATTATTGAACTTCAAAACACCCGTGAAGTACAGAGAAATTATAACTGCTGAGCACAAAAAAATGATAATCGAAGTTATAAGTATTCGCTTGCGTAACATTATGCCTTCCTAACTTAAAGCTTCTTTCAGGTCGTCAAAGCTGTCTTTTATGTCCTCAATCTGGTCGCTTAGGTCTTCAATATCATCGATTCTGCCCTCAAGATCGTCAATTCTACCTTCAAGCTCTTCAAATCGGCTATTTATGTTTTCCATCAGGTTGCTTAAATTCATAATCGAATCGACAAAATTTCCTGCTCTTCCTGATTTGTTGCCGAAATTGAAGTTATATGAGTTGTTACGATTATTATTGTTTACAGGCTGTTTGTACTTAACGCCCTTCTCTTCAAGAAGTTTTTTCATCTCGTCGCTTAACTTTGGGAAAAGCGGTGCGAAAACATTTGGATTGCAATTTAGAAGGCGTTCTTTGATTCCGCTCTCCATTATTTGGCGGTCAGCATGTTCGAGATAAATAGAAATATCCCGCCATGCCTGGTCGTTGTTGGCAAAATGATCGGCGTAACCAAGCATCATTTTTGCGATAACACGCTTACCAAGAAGTCCCCACCATGCGTTAAATGCGCTTGTGCCTTGCCTTATCATATAATCCGTCCCCTGAGTGACAAGTACTTCGGGTGGAAATTTATTGATGAAGCCCTTCCAGATATTCCAATTTCCAGTAGCTTCGACTGCGTGATTAAATGTTTCATTGATGAATGCTTCATCTTTGGAGTGGATTAAAATCATGCCCGCTTTCTGATAGCTTTGGAGCAGGAAATTCCTATCAGGGCTCAGGTCGGCGGATGTTATAAGGTTGATGACTTCGCGCTTAATCGATTTTTCGTCGAGGTATTCGACAAGCGTTAAATCGCCTTTTCTTAGCATAGGAGCTGCAACAGTTGCTAAATATTCCTCGTCCGCGAACTGTAGGAGCATCGATGCGGCACGCGGTCCTTTGGTTTCGATGATGGTGTTTATCGCTTCGCGCAGGACGGACTTAGATAAATCGGGTGCAAGATAGTAAACATCACCCACGCTTGACTTGTCCGCGAGGGCATAATATTCAGCATCGGCTTTTCCGCTTTGGTTTACATTCGCCGCGCTTTCGGTTTCTGTGTACATATTTGCGATAATTTCGTCAGTCTGGACTCCGAGAGCTTTTGCTAGTGAGCCGAGCTTACTGATTTCGGGCATTGCTTCACCGCGCTCCCATTTGCTAACCGCTTGATGGGTGACACCTACAAGGTCGCTGAGCTGTTCTTGGGTAAGTCCGAGCTTTCGCCTTTTATCTGAAATATAATCGGCGAATTGTTTCATATCAAACATATTAACTCCGATCCTATGCTTGTTTCCCAAGCATAATTATGATGGGTGTAGCTACTACCACTGATGTTATTCTAAACAATATTCGCCAAAGTTTCAATAAACTTGTGATTGAATTAGCTTTTTTATGGTTGCAAAATATGCAACCATAGGTTGAAGTAACTTTTATTCTTGTTTTTGCTCTCTAATATGCTCAAGACCTTTTTCGATTATCTGTTTGACATGGTCGTCAGCTATGGAATAAAAGACATTTTTGCCGTCACGGCGGTTTTTAACCAGTGTTGCCTCCCTGAGGGCTCTGAGTTGGTGGGAGATAGCGGATTTTGTCATATTGAGGAGTACAGCAAGGTCGCAAACGCACATTTCGCTCTCGTCTAGTGCCCAAAGTATGCGGGCCCTTGTACTGTCGCCTAACACCTTGAAGAAGTCGGAGAGGTCGCAGAGCTCGTTTTCGTCGGGCATCCTCTGCCTGACGCTTTCGACGACATCTGCGTGAATCACATCGCAATCACAAACAATTTCATCTTTTTTCAAGCCTGTTCCCTCCTATAAAGCGAGTAATAAGTAATGGGTAATAATAATATAAGCACAACCTATTCTAACACAAATAATGCCAAATTTACAAGTATATTATTTTTGGAGAAGTATGTTTTGAGATTTTTTCAATAAATATTTTACCTTACCCCTTGACAGTTGAGCGGTCGTTCAATTATAATGTAGTTGAACAATAATTCAACCATGCGCATACAATACAAAAAACGCCAAAGGGTAGAAGATTGAAAGATAAACTTCCAGGTCAGTGAGAAAGGAATGGTCATATATATGAAAAACACATTTAGATTAAAAGGACTCGGCTGCGCAAGCTGCGGAGCTAAAATAGAAAAAGCTTTGAATAAGCTCGAAGGTGTTGAAAAAGCGAGCGTCAATTTTATTATGTCAAAAATAACAGTTGAGACAAAAGAAGAGGTTGACGGACTTTTTGAATCAGTAAAGAAAATTGTAGCAAAATATGAGCCGGATGTAACAGTAAAAGTAGGGTGAGCGGATGAAAAGCAACAGCAACTTAAGACGGCTGATTAGAATTATTATCGGAGCTGCAATTTACGCATTCGCTATTATATATAAAACAGATGATAAAATCATAAAACTTGCGATATTCCTTGCTTCTTATGCGATAATCGGCGGTGATATACTCTTCAAAGCCGTTAGAAATATATTTCGAGGCAGAGTATTTGACGAGAACTTTTTGATGAGCTTAGCAACGGTCGGAGCTTTCTACATCGGTGATTACAGCGAGGGTGTCGCGGTTATGCTGTTCTATCAGGTTGGTGAGCTGTTCCAGAGCTATGCTGTAGACAAATCAAGGAAATCGATCGCGGAACTGATGGATATACGCCCGGACTTCGCAAACGCTTTGCGTGGCGGGGTTATCGAAAGAGTTGACCCCGATGAGGTTAAAGTCGGCGATATAATTGTCATAAGGCCTGGTGAGAAGATACCTCTTGATGTTGAACTTATTGAGGGAACTTCCGCCATTGACACATCAGCGCTTACGGGCGAGTCGTTGCCAAGGGAGGTATCCCCTGGGGATAAGCTGCTTAGCGGATGCATCAACATAACCGGTGCTCTGACAGCAAGGGTTGAAAAGGAGTTCGGCGAGTCCACTGTCAGTAAAATTCTTGAACTTGTGGAGAACGCAAGCGAGAAAAAGTCGGTTTCGGAGAATTTTATAACAAAATTCGCTATGTATTATACACCGATGGTTGTAATTTTCGCGCTGCTTCTTGCTGTTCTGCCTCCGCTTTTTATACCGGGAGCGGAGTTTTCAGAGTGGCTTGGCAGAGCGCTTGTGTTTCTTGTTGTCTCCTGCCCGTGTGCGCTGGTAATTTCGATACCGCTTAGCTTTTTTGGCGGAATCGGCGGCGTTTCCAAAAAAGGCATACTTGTGAAGGGTGGCAATTATCTTGAAGCGCTTGCAAAGGCTGAAATTGTTGTATTTGACAAAACTGGAACGCTGACAAAAGGTCAGTTCAAGGTTCAAAAGATTAGACCGGAAGGTATCAGCGGGGATGAACTCATAAAACTTGCATCTCATGCTGAAAGCTATTCAACCCATCCGATTTCCGGTTCTCTTATTGAAGCTTACGGCAAGGAAATAAAACCGACAGAAGTCGCTGAAATTGAAGAGATTTCAGGTCACGGTGTTGTCGCCAATGTGGGCGGCAAATCAGTTGCTGTGGGTAACGCAAAGCTTTTGCGGCAGCTTAATGTCAGCTTTGATGAAGCGGCGGACGAAGTCGGAACAGTAGTTTATATAGCGGTGGACGGGGTTTACCGAGGGTATGTACTGATAGCGGACGAGGTCAGGGATGATGCAAAAGAAGCAATCCAATACCTGAAAGCAGGTCAGATAAAGAAAACAGTTATGCTAACAGGTGACTCAAAGGCGATTGGAGAAAAAGTCGCAGAGCAGCTTGGAATCGATGAGGTTTATACAGAGCTTTTACCCGCGGATAAAGTTGAAAAGGTTGAGATGCTCCTTGAGGAAAAGTCGGCGAAGGGAAAACTTGTGTTTGTTGGTGACGGAATCAACGATGCGCCCGTACTTGCAAGGGCTGACATAGGTATCGCGATGGGCGGTCTCGGTTCTGACGCGGCGATTGAAGCCGCTGATATAGTGATAATGACGGATGAAATATCGAAGATATCGGACGCGATAAAGCTTTCAAAGAAGACAATGCGAATTGTGGCGCAGAACATAATTCTCGCGCTCGGAGTCAAGGCGATTGTACTGCTCCTCGGCGCGGCAGGGTTTGCCACAATGTGGGCTGCGGTGTTTGCGGATGTTGGTGTTGCAGTTATTGCAATACTAAACGCAATAAGGATGCTAAGATAAAATCAACTAAAACAGAGAACCGGGACGATTTATTTCGTCCCGGCTTTTTATTATGTAAAGTAATCGTAATCCTTCTGAAAGACGAATGCGAGCAGTGCGACATTAATAATTATTTTTAAGAAGTCTCCTTGAAATAGATCCAATATAAGGGAAATGATTATTAAGACGAGATATGTATTTAACGCCCATCTTTTTAGCCGCAGTATGAAAATCATCAGAGTTACTTCAAACAAGATAAGGACGATGCTTATATAGTAAATTGCAAGTTTGACATTGGGTGAGAAGAACTCGTCGTTTGGATAAGAGGTTGTTGCCGATATAAGTGTGGAATACAAAATTATTGCTATAGCGCTGGCGACAAAAACAATAATCGAGTACACTTTTAACCTGGTACTTACTCTATGAGGGCTTTCCTCTACTTGTGCTAATTCAGCCGCAGAAGTTTGGATGATATCACTACTCCCGCATACAGGACATGAGACTAAGGACTGTGTTTTTGCTCCACATTTATTGCAGACCATTTTTATCCCCTTGGTTAAGAACTATATAATCCTTATATATTTTATTATTGTGAATGACTATGGATTCTGTTTATTGTTTGACCGCTTTACGACTACAGGTTCGTAAACAAAGCTCAAAATGCTGAGTTCGTCTCCTTCTTTGATAGTACCAAGCTCAGAACGGTAAGGAAACCTTTTTATAAACTCAACACCTTTTTCGTCAACAAGAGTCATTTGAATTAGGTTGTATTCAACTTGACCGTAAGTTGCAGCGGGCCCGCTTGCACCTTTATAATTTTTCTGTGTAACAGTTACTGCTTCATTTTTTACCACCTTTACAAGCACTTCTTTGGGCTTAAAAAACTGCTCAAAACGAATTTTTGTTAAGATCAGAAGCTCAATTGTCCCAGCAAAAACAACAAAGAACCATTTTTCACCTGTGCTTTTTGCAACATATTTTGAAAGCAGAACCGCCGCTGCAGCAAGGATTAGAAACGATATGACTGATATGATAATGCAATTTCTTGTTCGCTCTTTTTGAATTTCTCGCGCTTCATCTGTTGTAATCATTATGAACTCCTTTTAGGATTCAGATGTACTATCTGTTATTATATTATATATGATAAACAATGTCAATGCATAAAACCATATGGGATAAAGATTGTTTCTATTCTAAAGGCGGAACAAGGCGAATATAATTATCCATAAGAACCTTATCGAAAGGACACAGCGTGAAAGTAAGCTCAGCTGAATTCAAACCGCGAAACATTCACGCCTCGAAATTCAATAAAATGAATTTCATTATTTTTTTGTGCAGCCGTTTTACGGCAGAATGGATATGAAAATGAAAAAGAATAGTATTGCGATAATTATATTCGCAGCAATTTTCTGCTTTTCAGCGCTGCCTGTCACCGCTTACGAGGAAAAGCAGGCGTCAATTTATCCTCTTGAGTACGCGTGGGAAGAATTTTGGTATGAGCCCGCTTCTCCAAGCGTGACTTTTACAGGGGATTTCCCGGTACGGTCAATGCTTCTTATGGAGGCTTCAACCGGCAGGATATTGTACACGAAAGAAGAGAACAAAGAAGTGCCGATCGCTTCCGTCACAAAAATTATGGCGACACTTCTTGTTATGGAAGCGATGACGGAAGGTAAGCTGAAGCTGACGGACAAGGTAACCGTCAGTGAGAGAGCAGCGAGTATGGGCGGTTCTCAGGTTTACTTAGAGTTCGGCGAGCAGATGAGCGTTGACGATATGCTCAAAGCTTTGATCGTTGTTTCTGCAAATGATGCAACGGTAGCGCTGGCGGAGCATGTGTACGGCAGCGAGGAAACCTTCATCGCTGAAATGAATAAGCGTGCAAAAGAGTTAGGTATGAACCATACCAATTTTGTAAACACGAATGGTCTTGACGCTGAGGGGCATTATTCCTCTGCATACGATGTCGCACTGATGACAAGGGAACTGCTCAAATATCCGCTTGTCACCAAATATTCGACAATATGGATGGACACAATCAGGAACGGTGAGTTCGGGCTCGCTAACACCAATAAATTAATCCGATTCTACCAAGGTGCAAACGGGATGAAGACAGGGTTTACATCCCAGGCTAAATACTGCCTGTCGGGTACGGCAAAGCGTGACGGGATGCAGCTTATTGCCGTTGTCTTAGGCGGAGAGACTTCGGACGAGAGATTCGCATGCACAAAACGCCTTCTGGATTTTGCTTTCGCAAATTACTCCGTTGTAAAACCTGAAAAAGTCAGCCTTGACCCTATGAAAATAAACGGCGGAGTTGAACTGACTTGCCCGCTCGACTACACACCGCCGTCACTTCTTTTAGAAAAAGGTAAGGCGAAGGTTGAAACGAAGTTTGAGTTAGCGGAGAGTATGAATGCACCCGTAGCAAAAGGCGAAACCGCAGGAGTTGTCAGATACTATGTCAACGGCACTGAGGTCGGGAACGCTCCGGTGTTCTGTATGGAATCAAACGACAAAATCGATTTTACAGTTATCTTCAGCAGGATATGGGGGTCTGTTTTCGGGCTCACAAAGTAATAAAACTAAATAAAAAAAGCACTCGGGAGAATTTTCCGAGTGCTTTTTTGTTGTCAAGAACAATCATAACTCACCTTTTAGTCATAAAATGATTATAGGTGTATTTTTGTGTGGCTGTTTACGGCAGAATGGAATTGTTATATGCAAAACTGTAATTCAGGCAATGAACTTGTACTTCTCGCATCAATAATAGCCATAATTATTTCAGAAAATATAAGCGCCGAAGATTTAAGCATCTTGTCAAGCTTGTTTTGCGCTATAGGTGATAACCTTGCCATAATTGCGTCAAAGCGTACAATGAATTTATAATCCTAAACTACACAAACTAATTTCACAATAAATGAATTCGGGTTGGGGATTATGGAGTTTATTTCGATTTTTTTAACAAGCATATTTTCTTATGCGACACTGTTTTTATTAACCAAACTTATGGGACAAAAGCAAGTTTCGCAGCTTGATTTTTTCGACTACATCACCGGTATTACAATCGGTTCGATAGCCGCGGAATTTGCTACGGAATTGGAAGCACCGTGGAAACCTTTTTTGGCGATGATATTATATGCGCTAGCGACGCTTACGATAGGTATTATATCGAGAAAATTTACGCGTGCGCGTAAGTGCCTCAATGGTACATCGAAAATCATAATGAACGGCGGAAAAATCGATAAGAAGAATATGAAGAAAGTCAAGCTTGATATCAATGAGTTTTTGGTTATGTGCCGAGAACAAGGTTATTTTGATCTGAGCAGTATAGAGACGGCTATGTTCGAATACAACGGTAAACTGACGATCTTACCTGTCAGCGAACGCCGCCCGGCAATTCCGGAAGATTTTCAAATAAAACCTAAACAGGAAACATTGTATTCGGAAATTATTATGGATGGTAGAATATTGGAAAAGAATTTACAGTCCCTCGGGCTTGACCTCAACTGGCTTACTAAGCAACTTAAGCAAAACAGGATTAACTCAGCGAAGGATGTTTTTTTAGCCGTTTGTGATAAAAACCAAAATATAACCTTTTACAAGATGGAAGAAAAGTAACCGCAATAACAATAGCGCTTGTTATTTAATTTTCAAATCCCTAAACACAACCTTATTATCTATTGAAAGGCTGTAATTCTTGTCATTAGCGTCAATTTCGGCATAGTGGATTGAAACGATTGTTTCATCATCTTTTGTCAGCAAACGCTTATCAAGTTGTTTAAAGAGGCTGTTTTGGGTGTCGGTGTAGCTATATCTATCGCCTTCGGTAAGGGCATCGTATTCGATTATTACCAAAATCGCTTTGTCGGAACCGCCCGCACGGCAGATATAAGCTGTCAAACCCGGATAATCGTAAGGCATATCGAGCATCTTACCCGTGTCGTTAAAAAGCATGGGTAAGGTGTATTTGTTTCCGCTTTTACCGGTCTGGAAAACGCCGACCGCTCTTTCGTTTTTCTTGTAGAGGACAACAGAAAACTTTTCAGAATTGATTACATCAGTAGCATGTCTTGTAGTCTGGTACTGGAGAGCGGCACCAGGAGTCGCGAATTTGAAGATATTCTCAGCGGGAACAAAAGCAGAAAGCGCGAAAAAAATTGTAACCGTGAAAAGGTATTCCATCACCTTGAATTTCTTGAACTTCTTTTTGAAAAATATAAAAGCGGCAACAGCGAAAGCAACCGTAACAAATATTCTTACTGTCAGGAATGTACTCATTGCAGGCATTGTTTTTACCATCCTTTTCACAAAATTGAAGATTTTGTCGGGTCGTGCCGATTGGTTGTTATTAATTAGGCTTTGGTATATGCACGACTATTATAACATGGCCGGATTTGTTTGTAAATAACAAAGAATCAAGGTGTGTTACTGCTTTAGAGAGCCACATTTCAATAGTTACAAAAAGTTAATAATTTAAATGTAACAAAAACAACCTCTCCCGAGTATTATACATGATCGCATTAAAGCAAAGACACGCGCCCGCGACCGGCGAAGAATATATTTCCCCTCCTTTCCTAACCATAGCACGTCCGGCGGGTATGCCAGCGGCAGCGGCATACCCGGTGCGGCCGGGCGAAATCTAATCAAAATCACTCAATCGGCGAAAGCCGGTTGTTTTTTTGCTTTTTGGGGAAAAAGCATATATGTTTTTTTGCCGAATATTATAAATATGTAAAAGCGTATTAAAATTTTGAATATCAAAGCATTGTTTCATTGACAAAAGCTACATTTTAGAGTAATATAGAAATAATAAAAATAAACTTGCATACAGGTAAGAGAAAGCGGTCATTTTTCCGCTTCTCACAGTCGCTTTCGCACAGCATTCATTACCCATTAGCAAATATTTTGTCTCTCCGCTGAGCTGATTAGGAGCTTAGCATCAATAATAAAAAGGGGAATCGTTTTTATGGATTTGTTCAGCAAATGCTTCGAAAGATCTCTTGTAGATGAAGTGAAGGAAAAGGGTATTTATCCATATTTTCACGCGCTCGAATCAAGACAGGATATCGAAGTAATTATGGAAGGCAAGCGCCGCATAATGCTCGGCTCAAACAACTATCTCGGTTTAACAACTAATCCGGAGATTGTTGAGGCGGGTATAAAAGCACTTGAAAAGTACGGCACAGGCTGTTCGGGTTCGCGTTTTCTTAATGGAACCCTTGAAATGCATCTTGAGCTAGAAAGGGAGCTTGCCGATTTTCTAAATAAAGAATCGGTAATAACCTTTTCCACAGGATTTCAGTCCAATCTCGGAATTATCAGCGCAATCACAAAGCATGGTGACTACATACTCAACGACAAGGAAAATCACGCAAGCATCTACGATGGTTGTCGTCTGAGCTATGCGAAAACTTTTTCCTATAAGCACAGTGATATGGAAGACCTTGAGCGCCAGCTGAAGATAATTCATGGTAAGGGTGGAATACTGATTGTCACCGACGGTGTTTTCAGCATGTCGGGAGACATTGCAAAGCTGCCTGAAATCGTCGCTTTAGCAAAGAAGTACGGAGCGAGAGTAATGGTTGACGACGCTCACGGACTTGGTGTTATCGGCAAAGGCGGAAGGGGAACCGCAAGTCATTTCGGTCTTGAGGACGAAGTTGACATATATATGGGAACCTTTAGCAAATCCCTTGCAAGCCTTGGCGGATATATGGCAGCTAAAAAAGAAGTATGCGAATATGTTCGTCACACATCCCGTCCGTTTATCTTCTCCGCGTCAATTCCTCCGGCAAACTGCGCAGTCGCGCTTGCCGCACTTCGCTATCTAAGAAAGCACCCCGAAATTGTCACAAGGCTGAGAAATCTCTCAAATTATGCGAGAAACGGTCTTAAAGCACGCGGAATGCAGATAATTGAATCGACAACCCCGATTATACCGATTTATACATACGAAACCATCAACACCCTCGTCAAAGCAAAAGAGATTTACGAAGCAGGAGTTTACCTGAACCCTGTTCTTCCTCCGGCAACCCTCCCGGGTGAATGTCTGCTCCGCAGCAGCTATATGGCATCCCATACGGAAGCCCTCCTCGACGAAGCGATGGATATTTTAGCTTCGATTCTTGTTACAAAGCAAGAGCAAGAAGCGATAGTTTAAGGATTTTAGAAAAGTGAAAAAAATCGCTGTTATCACAGGAGGAAGCTCAGGAATCGGATTTGCTACGGTAAAAGAGCTTGTCTCCTCAGGGTACACTGTTTATGAGCTTAGTCGCAGAGATACAGAGCCTTCCGAGAATGTAGTACATATAAAAACCGATGTTACCGACCCCGAATCGCTAAAGGCTGCGATTGACAGGGCCGCGTCAGAGGGCGAGATTGCTGCACTGATTTGCTGTGCTGGCGGTGGAATATCCGGTGCTGTGGAATTTACGGAAGAAGAGGAAGCGAAAAGGCTGTTTGACCTCAATTTCTTCGGTGTCGTAAGCGCTGTCAGAGCCGTTATTCCTCATATGAGAAAAGCGGGAAAAGGTAATATAATCATCATAAGCTCCGTCGCTGCCGCTTTAGCTATCCCGTTTCAGGTCTATTATTCAGCTACAAAAGCCGCACTTAATGCCTTTGCGGCAGCTCTTGCAAACGAGGTGTCGCCTTTTGGTATCGGTGTCTGCGCTGTTATGCCGGGTGATATTAAGACAGGTTTCTCAGATTCCCGCAAAAAGCTGCATAAGGGTGACGATGTTTACAGCGGTAGAATAAGTCGTTCGGTGGAACTGATGGAGAGGGACGAGAGAAATGGTGTCAGTCCCGAAAAAGCAGGCAAATTTATCAGCGCAATCGCAACGAGGAAAAGCCTTAAACCCCTTTGTGTTATAGGATTTAAGTACAAACTATTTGTTATAGCATCAAGGATTTTACCCGTCTCATTAGTCAATAAAATTGTAGGCTCTATTTACTCCAAATAAAAAGATAAGGTGGATATTTTTATGAAGGACAGCAGAGTTCTCGCATATATAAATTTATATGCTATCTTAGGCAATATCCCGATTCTTTGTGAGCTTGTTCCGGAAGCTGCCGACACTATACGCGGCGAGAAGGTAAGGCTCGGCATATCAGTCAAGGGCGGCCCGTCTGCAACACTTTGCTTCGAGGATGGAAAATGCCGCGTTGAAGACGGTGCAGATAATTGTGATATCAAGCTGCCATTCGCATCACCGGAAAAATTCAACGGTATGATTGACGGCACAGTCCAACCCTTCCCGTCAAAGGGCTTTACGAAACTCGGGTTTTTGACAAAGAAGTTTACAAAGCTTACTGACATACTTACCAAATACCTCAAAGCATCAGAATCTGACCTTCAGAACCCAGATTTTTTCCGTACCTCAACACTTATTATGCTGCATCTGATTGTTGAAGCTGCCGCAAGAATCGGCAACGAAGACAAGGTCGGAAAAGTCAGCGCATCTAATTTTGAGGATGGAATAACCGCTGTTATGATCGGCAATTACTGCGTCGGTATAGAAGGCAAAGGCGGTAAACTCAAGGCTATACACACGAACCCCCCGAAATACACCTCATCCATGAGCTTTGAATCGATTGAACTTGCACGGAATATATTTGATGGTAAGGTAAATTCCGTCGCAGCTGTTGGTCTTGGTCAGGTTAGAATCGGCGGATTTATTTCGCAGGTAGATAACCTCAACAGAATACTCGACAGAGTCTCGTACTATCTCGTATAAATAGCAGCGAAAGGAATGGGAAAAAATTATGCGTGAAATAAACCGTTACGATAAAAGCCGCGAATACTATGAAAGAGCATCAAAAGTTATCCCTTCAGGCGTTTACGGTCATCAGGGACCAGCTGAAGGCTGCTTTGTTCCTGTCGAAGCATTTCCGTTCTTCTCAGAAAAGGCGCAGGGCAGCTATTTTTGGGATGTTGACGGTAATAGGTTCATAGACTACATGTGCGCCTATGGCCCGAATATACTCGGTTACAATGACCCTGATGTTGATGCTGCCGCCGCTGAGCAAAGAAAAAAAGGTGACTGTATAACAGCGCCATCAACTAAAATGATTGAATTTGCTGAACTGATGGTGGATACTGTCGCTTCGGCTGACTGGGCGTTTTTCGCCAAAAACGGAAACGATGTAACCACGCTGTCTATTATGGCAGCAAGAGCCTACACAAAACGCAAAAAGATCGTTTTCTTCAAAGGCTATTACCATGGTGTTTCCCCGTGGACACAAAAGCTCGATTATCCGGGCATCATAGAAGAAGATGTCTGCAACAATATATATATCCCATGGAACGATTCCGACGCTCTCGGAGAAGTATTTGATAAATACAAGGGCGAAATAGCCGCGGTTATTTCACAACCCTATATGCACGGCAACTTCAAAGACAATGTCCTTCCTGCCGGTGGGTTCTGGCAGAGAGTCAGAAAGCTCTGCGATGATAACGACACTGTTCTTATAATCGACGATGTCAGAGCTGGATTTAGGCTTGATATCGCTGGTAGCGACCATTACTTTGGTTTCGAGGCTGACATGATCTGTTTCTGCAAAGCACTTGCGAACGGTTACAATGTTTCGGCACTTTGCGGCAAGGATTTCCTCAAGAACACAATCTCAGGTATGACATTCACAGGAAGCTACTGGTTGTCCGCTGTACCATTTGCCGCTGGAATTGCTTGTGTTACCAAGATGAGAGAGATGGATATCGCAAAAGTTTTGGACGAAAAGGGCAAAAAGCTCAGAGACGGACTTGTGGGAGCTGCAAAATCACATGGATTTGACCTGCGTGTCACCGGCGCGCCTTCATTGTTCTACCTAAGAATTGCTGATGATCCGACACTATCCCTGCATCAGCGTTGGGTTGCAGAATGTGTCAAGAGAGGCGTCTATTTCACAAACCACCACAATCATTTTATCAACGCCGCGCTGTCGGACGAAGATATAGCAGAAACCGTCCAAGTGGCAAACGAAGCCTTTGAAGTGGTAAAGAAGAACTAAATACACAAAACCATGCACCAGACCTTGAAAGAACCTCCCCTACAAAAAATATGGAAAAGGAATTCAAGAAAATGAAGTGCAAGTTTAAACCTTTTATCGCATTAATCCTTGCTGCATTTATATCTTTTGGTCCAGCTGTATCATTTGTAAAAATTGCGGTATCAGCGGAAACAATATCGAACGAAGACTATCGTTTAGCGAGTTTAACTGCTGAAGAAAAAGGCTATTATAATAAAATATATAGTGAGTTGACTCTTAGGAGAACCTCGTTTTTACTTGACGGTAGGCAATTTACCGAAGAATATATTATAAACAATTTACTCAAGTTATATTATAAGGTTCTTTATGATAACCCAGAATTGTACTATGTTGAATTTGGGTTCAATTATGAGTATGACACAAACTATATAAAATTAAGTCCCCATTATAGCTTATCTACAGCGGAGATAAAAAAAGCTGATCGCACTTACAAAAACGGAGTAGCAGCGATGGTTGAAGGAGTGGAAGACAGCTGGTCGGATGTTGAAAAGGCACTTTATATTCACGACTATTTAGTCTCAAATTTCAAGTATGACTACGAGCTTGAAATATATAATTTGTACAGATTTTTTCTGTCAGGTGAAGGTGTCTGTCAAGCTTACTCACTTGCGTTTGCAGCTGCGATGAGAGAGCTCGACATACCGGTCTCGTGTGTTGTAAGTGATGAGTTAAATCATATGTGGAATATCGTACAGATAGACGGCAAATGGTATAATGTCGATGTAACCTGGGATGATTCCGATGAACCAGGTATAGTTTATCACGATAGTTTTCTGCAAAGCGATGACGAGACAAGAAAATATCACGAAAGCGACGACTGGGAGCAGGACTTTGACTGCGATTCAACTAAATACGATGATTACACGTGGAGGGATGTTATAATACCATTCGTCTATTATGAAAATTGTTGGTATTCTGTTGATTCAGTTGCTGGTGGAGTGTTTAAGTACGATTTCGAAGCTGGGACATCAAAAAAAGTTTTTAGTATCTCGAACAAATGGCAGGACATGGACCCCCAATCATACTGGGATGGCTGCTTTTCCGGTCTTGCGATAGTGGATGGGCTATATATATACAATACTGACAGCACGGTGATGCTACTTGACCCAGACTCCAATTCGAGGAAGACGATTACAAGAAACAGCGACAAGGGTTATATCTATTGCTTTTCAATTGATGAAAATGAACTCATTTATTACATAAGAGAAGACCCGACAGCTAAGGTGAAAAGGAATGTAAAGGTTTCCCTCGATGACATTCCAAAAAGATCCACAGTGAGCTTTATGCAGGATGATAAGCTTATTTCCGATATAAAATATTGGGATGGAGATAAGATAAAACCCATTGAACCGCCGACAAAGGAAGGCTATGAGTTTACAGGTTGGTCGCCCGAAATACCCGAAAAGATGCCTGCGCAGGATTTGACATTTACCGCAGTTTTCAGTTGCTTGCATGAAAATTGGGACGAAAAGATAGAAAAAGAACCTGACTGCATAAATGAAGGCGAAAAAAAACTCACTTGCACTACATGTGCGGAAACAAAAGTCGAATCTATTGCTGCAACAAATATCCACAATTATGGAGAATGGGCAGTAGTTAGAGAACCTGATCGCAAAGTTGATGGTGAAAAACAAAGGTTGTGCACTGTCTGCAATATTGTAGACGCACAGGCGATAGAAAAGCTACCGCCGCTGAAATGGTTTGAAAATCCCGTCTTATGGATTATAACTGTAGGCGGAGCAATAGTGCTTGTAGTGGCAATTATCTTTGTGAAGAAAAAAGCTGTTAAAGCGTCAACGGAAGTGATTATTACAGATGTAAAGGAAACAGAAGAAATCGGCGTTAAGGAGGATATAGAATGATTATCCAGGAATCCGCAGAAAATTATCTTGAGACAATATTGATATTAAATCTCAGAAACCCTCCGGTTCGTTCGATTGATATCGTCAACGAACTGTCAGTCACAAAGCCGAGTGTCAGTGTTGCTATGAAAAATCTGCGAGAAAACGGATTTATCACCATGGACGACGCCGGATTTATAAACCTGACCGCAAAGGGCAAAGAAATTGCCGAAACCATGTACGAGAGGCATACACTGCTTACAAAATGGCTTGAGGGGCTCGGTGTAAATCCTGAAACCGCTGCAGAAGATGCATGCCGCATTGAACATGTTATCAGCGAAGACAGCTTTGAGGCAATCAAAAAGCTATTTAAGAAAAAATAATAAAAAAATAAGCACCTCGCTATTTCTGCGAGGTGCATATATTTATCCATCTTTAAGAGCCATATATAGCTTTTCTTATGGCATCGCGGTTCTTGGGTATGTCAATTTTAGTCACGAGCATATTTTTTCGGTACCAGTATGCTTCATAACTTCCGTCGATAGGCATACGCATTGAGTTTATTGTGGTTTTTGGTCCAGTATACACCGTTGTAGCAAGGGAAACAAGCGCACCCGGTTCGATATTTGTTTTAACTAAATCAAGGGAGCTGTTTATCATTGAAATTGTTGCGGCGAGGTCGTTTCTGTCGAGTATTTTATTAATAATCCTCTCAAGCATGTCGCGTTGACGGCTTGTGCGTGCAAAATCAGCATTGCCCACAGAACGGTTCCTTGCGTGAATGAGCGCTTTTTTCCCGTCAAGCGTTACCTTACCAGCGGAAACATTCCATGAATATCTGCTGTTGTAGTAGTCGGCTTCAAATTTAGTTAGTTCAACTTCAATACCGCCAATTTTATCGACAAGCTTCGGGAGGGATTCAAAGTCAACCATTATATAGCTTTGTATATCCAAAAGGAAAACGTCGTTTATTGTGTTGATACAAAGTCCGACACCGCCGAAGAAATAGCCTGTGTTGAGCCTGTTCCAGTTATAGCCTTCAATCGGCACAAAGGAATCGCGGAGCATAGAGACGAGGTTTATTTCACCGGTTTTTTTGTTGAGTGAGGCAACGATCATCGTATCCGTTCTGCCGCCGCTCTTGACTGCATCCGCTGAGTCTACACCGAGTATCAGCACATTTACTATATCAGAGTCGATAGGGGCTTTTTTGATAATCGGGATATTCTTCGGTCTCCATACCCAATTGCCGCCTCCACCACCGCTACCTGAGGTGTTTCCGCCCTTACTCTCTGCCGGTTCTGCTTCTGATTCTTCATAAAACGGCTCGGAGTAATCCCAGTCGCTTTCTTCATAGCTTTCAGCTTTTGAAAAATCATCACCCGAATATTCGATAGGTGCGGAATATTCGCCACTTCTCTCGGAGATTGTGACATTCGGGTCGTGAATAGACTTAAGGCGGAAATAAACAATTACTGCTACAGTCAACCCGACAACTAAGAGCAGAGCAATCATAATCAAAATGACTGCAAGAATTTTCTTTCCTAAGCTTCCGGATTTTTTGGACGAGGTTATTTTATTGTTGTTCATAATAATGGCCATTCTGCCGAAAAACGGCTTAATCAAGTTCGTAAATTCAATTTATTGAATTTCGGGGGCGTGAACGCATCGCAGTTGAACTTTATTTGAGTTGGATTTCACGCTCTGATTCTTCTGCGTATGCAGTCAGACCGGTATACTGGTTTATATTAATGCTCTTGTGGTCGCCGCATTTTGTGCTGTTAAACACAAGCTCAAGCACTTCTATAAATTGATCGGTTAGATATGGGTCGAACTGAGTACCCTTGTGGTCTCTGAACTCTTCAATCGCTTCTTCGTATGACTTACTGCGTTTGTAGTTGTATGGGCGCTTGCTTGTCATAGCATCAAAGCTGTCGACAATAGTCAAAATCCTTGCAAGATACGATATTTCGGTTCCTTTTAGGCCGTTGGGATACCCCTTACCATCATAACGCTCATGGTGCTGTAGCACTATGTCGGCGATTTCATCCATGCCCTTGAACTCACGAGCTATCTGCGCGCTGTATGTAGCATGGCTGCGGAGCATCTCAATTTCCTCTTTTACAAGAGGAGTTTCTTTGATAAGCACTTCTTTAGGAATGTATATTTTACCTAAGTCGTGAACATATGCGCTATAAATGAGCTGTTTTGCTGCGGCTTTGTCAAGCTCGAGGTGTTTCGCGAACAGTTCACAGAAATGGACGACACGTTCAACATGGTGGTATGTATAGCTGTCACGGGAGTTGATGGTGGTGATAAGCTGTTTAACACTGCGGGTTGCGTTCGTCTGCTCAGGCTCGAGCTCCTTGAACTGGTCGAAAATAGATGAATACATTTCAACGCGGTTTTTGCCGAGGTATTTAGCTTTATAGAGTGCTTTGTCTGCTCTCTCGATAAGGGAGAGGTAATCGTCATTTTCGGGATAGAGTTGGGAAACACCGATCGAAACAGATATGCGCTCTCTAAGCATCTTCTTTTCGTTGTATTCGATTTTGAGGACTTCCTTACGGAGCACCTCAGCTGCATTATAAGCTATTTCTATGCCGCGGTCAAGCATAACAACACAAAATTCATCTCCGCCGTAGCGGAAAACCATGCCGTCTTTACCAAAATGCTTCTGAAAAAGGTCGGAGATGAGCATAATGAGAAGGTCACCCTTCTGATGCCCGAATACATCGTTGTAGCTTTTGAAATAGTCTATGTCGATCATCAAAAGAGATATAGAGTGCTCAGTGGTGTAGTCGCTGGAACAAATGGATTTCATGTATTCGTGGAAATAGCGGTGGTTGTAAAGCCCAGTAAGACCGTCTATATTCGCGAATTTCTCTAATTTTTCGACACGCTGGGACTCGTTTTTAACATAGTAGCCGACAACCCATGCGATTATAAGAAACATCGCTGTCAAGGCTATATCGCTCTCAA
>JAQWDK010000051.1 GCA_028705495.1 Eubacteriales bacterium | reverse complement strand
ATGCTCAGCTGACCGATACTAATTGACCGAGGGCTTGAACTACTATACAATTTCGTTCCGATTTTGTGAGATGGATGAACTTGTTTCATTCATTAAGCTTCCTATTCATTTTTTGAGGTTTATTAAAAACAGCCGAATAAGTTTCCTTATTCGGCATTTGTATATTAAAAAACATACATACACACAACACAGGGGTATAGCTCAGCTGGTAGAGCAGCGGTCTCCAAAACCGCGTGCCGAGGGTTCAAATCCTTCTGCCCCTGCCAGCAGGCTGAGCCTGCACCCAATGTCGCGCAACATAGTTGTGCGATATTTTTTATGTCTAAAACCCGCATCAAGCGTATATTTATTTGTCAGTGGGTCAAACCATCTTGAAGCTGAATGCAAAGCGCACTTCGCAACAGCGAGGTGCGCTTTGTATATTTACGATAATACAATGTCTTTGTTAAAAGAACTCGTCCAATACAGCAACCTCTTGGAAAAATGGTTTAAGCTGCTTTACGCTTTTTTAGGTCAATAGCTATGTATATACCAGGATTTTTTTGTGATAAGACTAAACAGCATTGACACCGTATTATGAGTGCAGTATAATGAGTAAAAATTGGTGGAGGTGTGATCATGGCCAAAGAATACACATTTGAAAAAGGCGATTTTACTGATAAATATGATAATATCATCACAGGGAGATATGTAGTTGTAGCAGATGTAGATGGTTATATCTACAAAAGCCGCGAGTGTGATCTGGGTTTCGATGTACCTTTTAAGGATCATATCAAATGTATGATTGAAGCAAATGCTGGAGCCCATTATTATGCCAATGGTCCGTATACAAGCAGATTTTCTCATACAAAAGCACTCATCGACCTTAAAAAACTAAAAATTAACCGCCGTGACAACAACAGCAGAGCTTGTCGCAACGCTTACTTATGTTTAGGTTATATTTCAGGTGGGAAACTGTGGCATATTGACACGGGATTATGCAATAATAAAGAAAAAGATGTCTGGTCAGCATTTTTATGCGATTTTGGATTGGGAGAGCCAAAGGAAGTTACGTTTAAAGAATTGTCTGAGTTCAATACTGACAAATTTACTAATGCAAGGTATTTTGAAACGGAAGTAGATATCGGTATGTGTACGAAGGATGAGGATGTTGTAAAGTGTGTATACCGTTTCCTCAGCGAGGGCATGGAAATACTTGGTGAAATAACTGCGACAATGACCAAACCAGCTGGTATGGTGTTTGAGAGAGATAATGGTTTACCTAAGGCGAGATTTGTAAGGTTCATGTCGCTTGTACCCCGCACAGGGAAAGCAGAAGATGACAATGCTGATGGCACATACCTTGATGCTATGATGGAGGAGCTTACGATAGATTCAAAACCATGGACGGATGAGCATCTTGACTATGTCTGGTCTGCTCAGGCTTCAAACATAAAGAACCTGCAGATATCTAATCTTGGCGATAGCCCCGCCGGTGAGAATATCGACATTATTTCATTGATACATAACAACCAATTAAGCTAGTGTTTAATTATCAACTTGAAGTTTATTTTGGTCGTATCCTTTGCGGTTATTGCATTAATTATGTCTGCATGACTTTAAAGAAACAATCTTATCAATAATACAAAAATCACCCGAAGGGGTGCCTGCCATAAAGCAGATTTGACCGACAACATCGTAGGGCGGCGCCTTGGTGCCGCCGCTACAAACAGCATAAATTTAATAAAACGGCGGGAGATGAACCCCCGCTCTACGACAAAAGGAGTACGGACGATTTTGTTCGTACTCCTTTTCACACGCCTTGCAAGGTATAGTGTGTTACACCTTTGAGGTGTACTGTCGGGCGGTAATAAGCCTCCCTTGTGTAAAGGGAGGTGGCACGGCTTTGCGTGACGGAGGGATTGTAAAAGGTTAGATTGTTGTTCAAAACAATCCCTCAGCCGCCTTCGGCGTCAGCTCCCTTTACACAAGGGAGCCTTTGGTTTGTGCGCCCCGAAAGTCCGTCAATTTTCCTGACAAGCACTGCTTTTGTGGACACAAAAACGAAGCCCCGCGCAAGGCGGGGCAAGAGAGTTATTTCCATTTTCCATATTGTTCTCTCTTTTCTTGCTCTTGACGCTCTTTTTCTTCAGCGTTAATTCGGTTAACAATTTTTCCTTTGTTCTTAATTCTGTACAGTATCAAACCGCCAACTAATCCGATAAAGTAAACCAAGATAGAAAGAACTTTTACAATTGAGGGAAAGAACAGAACAAACGGTATCATACAAGGAATCGTGGCAAGAAGAAAAGACGAACCGCTATCAAGCATTTTATTTTCTTCATCAGCAGTTAAATTTGAGCCGTATGCCGTTCTGAATCCATTTTCCACTTTTTCATTTTTGAATAGGAGTGCTTGAAAAATCATCAATGCAATTAAAAGCAACGGCATCACAGACAAAACCGTGACATTTATGTTTTTATAAAAAACGATGGCAGCCACAATGTTTGCGATGATGGTTATACAGTAATATATAATCATGGTCAATCCTCCGTTTCCCTTGAAAGAGGACAAAAGCCTTTTCTTCCACAATTCGGGCATTTGAAAACTCGGTCATCATTCATATGAACAGAAAACGCCGCTTGCCACCACTTGGGATAAAAAGATTTATTGCATTTTGGGCAGATATATTTCTTTGATGCGATATGCTTTCCGGCGGCGAACCACACGATCACGGAAAAGATGGCTACCGGAACAGCAATAACCCACCACGGAACATCATATTGCTGATCAAACCAATTCACCTTGCAGGAGGTCAAAGAAAAAGTCAAAGCTACTGTTATAAAAACAATAGCAAGTTTTTTCATTTTCATTACTCTCCTTTAATAAAATTGACAAAGTCGGAAATCACCTCACTCGGAAAATCAACTCGGGTATATATTGACGAAGGATCTGACATATCGATCTTATATCCGAGATGGCTTATATCATCATATACACACATGGAAACATTTGCCGAATCCGAAAAGAGTGTTTCCCACAAACCGAGGTCTGCATCAAAGGATTGTTTATCAAATTTGCTATTAATGATAAGCGTGTTGATATTAGCCTCAACAATATTTTGAGCGGTGTCAATGCTATTATATGATGCCCAATAATAGTCAGTCGCGCCGTAATAATAGTATCCCTTTGCCGAAGAAGCGCTTGCATTTTTTGCAGCAGTTGCATAAGTGATGTAGGACTCTTTATTAGCAGGATCAGCGTCCAAACATTGATCACATGCAATTTCTGCAAGATGTCGAGCAGAACTGTTGAAAAGGATCATACCATCAATCCCTTCCGTGTTTACCACAAGTTCGGTTGCAATCTGACCACCGAGGCTGTGACCGAGTAAGTACAAGCCGGAAATATTTTGTGCTTTCAAAAATTCAATGGCAGCATTGCAGTCATCGAGGTATTCTTCCTCGATACCGCACTTCATATCAAACTTATCGGCATAACCGAAAGTTCTTTTGTCCACTCGCAAAGAATTGATGCCTTCTTGAGCAAGTCCGCGAGCTATATCTTCAAACGGTTTCAGCACTCCGATGGTTTCATCGTAATCACTCGGACCGGAACCTGCAATCAACAGAACAGCAGGATGCGATTTTCCGTCGTTAATATAAGTATAAACTGCATTTAATTTGTATCCGTTGCTTTCTAAAACAAACCGCTTCTCCTCAATACTGCTTTGGGGAGTATCTTGGTTAGACGTATTCGTTGATTCATTTGGAATCGTCGCAGTATTATTACTTGTTTTATTTGTATCAGGGCTTTCGGTATTACATCCGGATAGAGCAAAGATACACATAAGTAAAATTATAGATATAATTCTTTTCATCGTCTCACCTCGCATTCATATCATAATATCCAAGCCAGAGCCCATCAATTTTTCCACCGTGGAATACGTATGTAATTTTAAGACCAAGTTTCGAATATCTGATAAAACAATATAATTTGTTTGAAAACCTATCGTCTGCAACTGTTTTATCAATCGAAACAAAATCACCAAGTGGAGCTAAAGTGTCCTTTCGAACAACACGGTATACGTCTCTTGGCATATATTCTGCCAAACGAGAACTTAGATACTCATAGAGCGTATCAATATCTCCGCTTAAAATGGCATCTGTACAAATTCGAGCGATTTCTTTTTCTTCTTCATTCATGGCAGAAGAAAGCTGCCAATCCTCAGCAAATATATCTTTGCCGGATTCAAGCACAGATAAAGCTTCATTCAAAAGATTGATTTCACGAATGCGAGAATCAATAGACGCATATATTTCTGCGCGCTTGGAAAGGACAGCATCCTTCAGATCTGCTCCTTTGGTTTGCAACTCCGCAACCGCTTTCACGGACAATCCCAATGTGCGAAGAACAAGAACATTTTTAATATGAGAAAGTTGCTCTTCGGTATATTGTCTGCGAGATGAAGTTCCGACCATGGTGCTTTGAATAATGCCTTTCTCTTCATAAAAGCGAAGCGTCCTTGATGTAGTACCAAGCATCTTGCAAACCTCTGTAATATCATACATTTGCTTTTGATACATATCCTCACCCCCTCTATATTCTATCATACCACTTGACGTTGCGTCAATGTCAAGTGGAAAATATTAAAATTGGTGCACCTGCTTTATCGCAGGTACGCCAAGGGGTGATTTTTGTTTATACTAAAAACAATATCGCAATTCTTATGTTCTTATTTTTATAAAAAAGTCGAAAAATGATGAGGCTGTACGTTGACAGAATGTATGGAAAATGTTAAAATAAAATTAACTTGATTCAACATTAAGAAAAACATGGGGGAGCATTTGCATTATGAAAAAGCAATTAAGTATTTTGACAGCACTTATATTAGTTTTGTCTCTTTTGTCTGCCTGTATTATCGATGGCGTAGAACAGTCCTCAAATATGTCTGAAGAGTCGGGTGTAGAATCAAAACAAGAAGATGTAAAATATGATTTCTATGGTTTAGAGTTTAAAATTATGACATTTACTAACGATTTATGTGATAATGGCTGGTCACATTTCAGCTATACCGAAGACCAACAGGAGGGCGTCGTAAATGATGCAATTAAGTTAAGAAACACAGCTATTGAGGAAAAGTATAATATTAAAATAATTGAAGATGAAGTATATGATGCTGCAAGAATGGGCGGAGAAGCCTATACAACCCTTTTGAATGTAATAAATAGCGACTCTGATGATTACTATATGATTTGTCCCTCAATTTATACTGCAGCGATACTTGCTCAAGAAGGACAACTGTATGATTTAATGTCTTTTGAAGCCCTTGGCGGATTAAAAGATAAATGGTGGGACAAAGCTTTTGTTGAGGAGATGTCTCTGTTCAACAAGCTTTATTTCGTCACTGGTGACATGGCAATATATGCACGAATCGGCATACCAGTAATGTTCTTTAATAAAACTCAAGCGGCGAACTATGACATAAATGATATATACGAACTCGTTAAAAATCGAGAGTGGACGCTGGATAAGCTGAATATGTACGCAAAACAGTACACAAAAGACTTAAACAATGACGGTATTATCGATTATTCCGATCAGTATGGTTTTGGCTACCAAGTTGACCTGAGTTATTTCTGGTTCTATTGCTTTGGTGGGCGTATGACAGAACAAAACGAAAGCGGCGAGCCTAATATCAACTTTTATAATAACAATAACAACTTTATTATAACGCAGATACTTGAGCTGATGGATCAAGAATACTTTTTAAGTGCTAACGATTATTGGGGAAGAACATCTGAGTTCACTTTCTCACCATCGGAATTGATCAGAGACTCATTTATTGATGGTCGTGCGTTATTTGTTATGTCGGGGCTTAAAGAAATCGATCATATTGCAACAATGAAGGATGACTTTGGTATAATACCATATCCTCTACTTAACGAAGAGCAAGAAGATTACTCACACGTGCTGAACATCTGGCACAGCAACGCCCTTGCTATCCCCGGTTACATAGGTGATGAAAAAGCGGGAATCGCAGCCACAGTAATGAACGGAATGGGTGAAGAAACCTCTAAAACAATAACCCCCGCGTTTTATGAGACTATGTTAAAAAAGCAAAAATCAAGAGACCCGGAAAGCAGTTATAATTTAGATATTATCTTAAATAGTATTGGTTGCGACATCGGGCATGTATATAATTGGGGTAATATGTGCTTTATGTTAAACGACCTTGCGGAGAACTCTTCTATAGGTTTTGCCTCAGCTTGGGAAAAAATAAAAGATAAAGCTGATGTAGAGTTCGAACAGACGATAGAAAAATTCAGAGAGTTGAAAAAATAACGTATTGATTAAGGAAAAGGCAACAACGAGTTGCTTGATATTAAAGATACAGTTTGTTAAGCTGAGTTATGGAAGGCTGGTGACGATTATGGAACCGAAAGAAGTTCTTCTTGATATAAGAAGAAAACATAATTTAACTCAAGATGAGATGGATGAAAAGCTTTTTGTTACAAGGCAGGCCGTCTCAAGATGGGAGACAGGTGACACTGTTCCAAATACAGAAACATTAAAGCTGTTATCGAAAACCTTTGGCATAGCTATTAATGTTCTTTTAGGGCAAACTCGTAACACGACTTGTCAGGTTTGCGGTTCTCCTTTGGACAATGATGAAGTTCTCAGCCGTGAAGAGGACGGAAGCATTAATGAAATGTACTGTAAATGGTGCTATGTGGAAGGTGTTCATAAATATTTTGAAATCGAAGAAGTTGTAGAGGATGTTGTACCACGCTGGAACTGGGGAACACCGGAACAAATGTCAGAATGGCTGCGCGATAAACTTAAAACACTTGATTACTGGAACAAATAAATCTCATAAAAACCGACCGCTTGAAGTTTCTCAAGCGGTCGGTTGCAAATTTTTACTATAACTATCTTGCGAAACCTTTTTGACATAACAAATAGTTGATGCTTAACAAAAAACGCTTGACAAAAACCAATAGGATTGTTATAATAAAAAATGCTGCCTGGGTCACATTATAATAACATTTTATTTTTTAACTTTATACGCGGGTATGGCGAAATAATGCACAATGCATAATGCTGAATGCATAATTGGAGTACGGTTATGGCTGACAATGTTATTGAAAATAAAAGTTTCGATTTTGCAGTCAGAATAGTAAATCTCTATAAACACATAAATAATGAGAAGAAAGAGTTTGTTCTCTCGAAACAATTGTTGCGTTCCGGCACAAGTATCGGTGCAAATATCTCAGAGGCTCAGCGCGGTCAAAGTAAAGCTGACTTCACTGCGAAAATGAGCATTTCTCTCAAAGAAGCGAATGAGTCTTTATATTGGATTAAACTATTGTATAAAACCGATTACTTAACTGAGGCTCAGTTTACAAGCCTCGAAAAAGATATTACGGAAATAATTAAACTTCTTGTTTCCATTTGCAAAACCTCAAACAAATAATTCTGCATTATGCATTTTGCATTCTGCATTATTTATACGCGGGTATGGCGGAACTGGCAGACGCGCTAGATTCAGGTTCTAGTGAAAGCAATTTCATGCAGGTTCAATTCCTGTTACCCGCACCAAAAAGAAAAAGTCGCTTACTTGCGGCTTTTTTTCTTTTGTATTCTTCTCCTTATTTCTCTCTTCTTGGTATGCAAAGCATTAGTAATTGCATAATTATATTTTCATTGAATACAATCAATAAAT
>JAQWDK010000025.1 GCA_028705495.1 Eubacteriales bacterium | reverse complement strand
CATCGGGTATTCGGCTTTTCTCCGTTCCGCTACGCTCCACTCCGAAAAGCCGAATACCCGATAGAACTTACCTATCCACATTCTTCTTAAATTAAAAATAGACCATATGTTTGACAACCACAGAAGACAATTTTAAAAATTTTGAAAAAACACTTGAAAAGCGGTCAACAATGTGGTATTATATCAAAGCTGTCCAATAGCAGGGCAGCCAGTCAGCGTCTTTAGCAGCGAGGGTCCACCCGTTCCCATTCCGAACACGGAAGTTAAGCTCGCTTGTGCCGACAATACTTGGCGGGCAGCCGCCCGGGAAGATAGGTCGATGCTGACATATGGGGGCCTTTAGCTCAGTTGGTTAGAGCAACCGGCTCATAACCGGTCGGTCCGGGGTTCGAGTCCCTGAAGGCCCACCAAAAATTCCGTCTGCGATGTCAGACGGAATTTCTACTTTTTACCCCTTCACTATTCACTATAACTTAAATTCGCAAACTAAAAATTTGGGGAAGCAATAAATATGAGGTAATAGTGAAAAGTAAGTATGAGAAAGATATACAAACAAATACAGGAGGAACATCACATGAATAAACCCAATAAATTTATTCCCCGGGAAAAGTTGAGCAAGAAGAAACGCCGAGAGCTTGATCTTGTTCAGAGAAATACATGGGGAAGCATGAAGCCTGTTAGCAGGATTCACAAAGACAAAACTGTATACACGAGAAAAAGAAAACACGCAGATCGTAGTTACAACGATGATATGCGTGTTTTTTATTTTCAGTCAATAATAAGTCCGACAGGGCAGTGGTCTGAACCTTCAACTTCAGCGTAAATAACTGAGTCTTGAATTCTATTCTTTAGAACATCGGAAACGCAAAAATAATCAATACGCCAGCCTGCATTGTTTGCTCTTGCGTTGAACATATATGACCACCAGGTATATGCACCGGAAACATCGGGATAAAAGTAACGGAATGTGTCAATAAAACCGCTTTCAAGCAGCAAACTGAACTTTTCTCTTTCCTCTATTGTGAAGCCAGCGTTTTTCTTGTTCGAGGAAGGGTTTTTTAAGTCGATTTCTTTATGTGCGACATTAAGGTCGCCGCAGACTACGACAGGCATATCCTTTTCAAGATTTTTCAAATAGGATCGGAACTCGTCCTCCCAAATCATTCTGTAGTCAAGTCTTGCAAGCTCCGTTTGTGAGTTTGGTGTGTATACATTAACTAAGAAAAAATCTTTAAAACCGAGAGTTATAACCCTACCTTCTTTATCGTGCTCTTCTATTCCGATTCCATATGATACAAATTCAGGCTTGACTTTTGTAAAAACAGCGGTCCCAGAATAACCTTTTTTCTCAGCGTAATTCCAATATTGATGATATCCTTCAAGTTCGAGAGTGAGTTGACCTTCGGAAAGTTTTGTTTCTTGCAAACAAAATATATCTGCTTTTTCTCGATCAAAAAAGTCGAGAAAACCTTTTTTTATACATGCTCTAATACCATTTACATTCCAAGATATAAGCTTCATTTCATCCTCCGTAATTATATTAACTCTTGTATAAGTATAGTCTATATTGAGAAACAAAAAAAGTCAACCGCTTTTTCCTTTTTGCTTTATATGACATATTTTTCAACTATAGCGATTTTTATCTTAAATTTCCGTAAAATTCGACGGTTGAATATCTGCTCGCGTTGTGGTATTATATTATGGTTTATTCGAATATAAGGAATGGTATTAATTTGAAAAGAGAAGATTTAAGAAATATTGCTATAATTGCCCACGTCGACCACGGCAAGACAACACTTGTCGACGAAATGCTAAAATTCGGCGGCTTGTTCCGTGAAAATCAGGTTGTTGAAGAGCGTATGATGGACTCGAACGCAATCGAGCGTGAGAGAGGAATAACAATTCTTGCAAAAAACACATCTACGTATTATAAAGATACAAAAATCAACATTGTTGACACCCCCGGTCACGCAGATTTCGGCGGTGAGGTTGAACGTATTTTAAAGATGGTTAATGGTGTTCTACTGCTTGTTGACGCTGCGGAGGGACCTATGCCTCAGACACGATTTGTCCTTCAAAAAGCGCTTGAGCTTGGCCACCGTGTTATCGTTGTCGTAAACAAAGTTGACAAACCCGACGCAAGACCTTATGAGATTGGCGATGAGGTTTTGGAACTGCTCATTGATCTCAATGCAAGCGACGATCAGCTTGACAGCCCGGTTGTTTTTTGCTCGGGAAGAAACGGAACCGCTTCGTTTTCACCAGAGTTCCAAAGTGAAAACCTCGAACCACTTTTTGAAAAGATTGTTGAACATATTCCAGCTCCTGAAGGTGATGAAAAAGCACCGCTCCAGGTTCTTGTTTCGTCAGTCGATTACAATGACTATGTAGGAAAAATTGCAGTCGGAAGAATCGAGCGTGGAACAATATATACAAAAAGAGAAGTCGAAGTTTGTAATTATCACACTGATACAAGATACCGTGGTAAAATAACTTCACTAAATCAATTTGATGGGCTTGCAAAAAGGGAAGTCCAATCAGCGACAGTTGGTGATATCGTTTGTATATCCGGGCTTGATGATGTATCGATCGGTGAGACTATATGCGATGTAGGTATGTGCGAACCTCTGCCTTTTGTCAAGATCAGCGAACCTACAATGGAGATGACCTTTTCTGTCAACAACAGCCCCTTTGCTGGACGAGAAGGCAAATATGTAACAACCCGACATATTCGCGGCTATCTTTTCAAGGAAGCTATTAAAGATATGTCCCTTCGTGTAAATGAGACTGACAACGCAGACTCATACAATGTTTGCGGTAGAGGCGAGATGCACCTTTCGATTTTGATGGAGAACATGCGCCGTGAGGGTTATGAGTTCATGGTTAGCACTCCGAGAATCATTTATAGAGAAATCGATGGTGTTAGATGTGAGCCAATCGATAGAGTTTATATAGACGTTCCGCAAGGGTTTGTGAATGTTGTTATGGAGAAGATGGGAATCCGCAAAGGTGAACTTGCTGAAATGAAGCCAGTCGGTTCAAGAACTCATCTCGAATTTTTGATTCCCACAAGAGGCCTATTTGGTTATAAAACAGAATTTCTCACCGATACAAAAGGCGAAGGTGTTATGAACGCCACATTTGATTCTTATCAACCCGAAAAGGGCGAAATAACCAAACGCTTCACCGGCTCGCTTGTTGCTCATGAAGACGGCGAAGCGACATCATACGGTATCTTCAATGCACAAGACAGGGGTATTATGTTTGTTGAACCTGGAACAAAGGTATATACCGGGATGCTCGTAGGTTATTCGCCCAAAGGCGAGGATTTAGTTGTCAATACATGCAAGAAGAAGCATTTGACTGCGATCCGTTCTACAGGTGCTGATGAAGCACTGAGACTTGTGCCACCGAAAAAGTTTTCGCTTGAAGAAGCGCTTGAATTTATTGCAGACGATGAACTAATTGAGGTTACTCCCAAATCTATTAGACTTCGTAAACGCATACTCAACAACTCAGAGCGTATGAAGCAGAGAATGAGCAGTAAGAACTAAACGTAAAAATATATAGAACAGAGCAAAAATCCTGTCATGTCATTTGGCAGGATTTTTGTTCTGTAAAGAAGTAACGAAAAAAGGTGAAAATGTAATAAAGATTTTATAATAGGAAAATATTGTTTATGATCTAAATTTATAGTATTATTATTCAATTAATCGTAGAAATTCGTTCAAATAAGCGGTTATTGTTTTTTATCGGGTTCAAATATAAACTATATACAGAAACAACGTTGTTGTTTACTATTATACTGTGAGGTGTTATTGATGAATATCAACATTGCGGATAATTTAAAAAGGTTAAGAAAGCAAAGGGAAATTACTCAAGAAGATTTGGCAAATTTCATAGGAGTTTCCTTTCAAGCTGTCTCAAAATGGGAGCGTGGTGAGGGTTACCCTGATATTACAATTTTGCCTGTTTTAGCGAATTTCTTTGATGTGACACTCGATGAACATGTGGGGATGGATGAAATAAAAAATTCAAAGCGGCTTGAAGGTGTTTTCATTAAATTAAAGGAAAATGCTTCAGTAGGAAAAACTGAAGAAAACATTCGACTGGTTCGAGAAGAAATAAAGCATTTCCCGAACAATTACAAGCTACTTTTAGAGCTTGCGCATTTTTTGACTTACAATGGTGTCGATGATAATACCAAAAAGAAAAACAATATCGAATCTATGCAGATTTGCCGAAGAATATTGGAATTTTGTACCGATAGCAATATACGCGTTACAGCTCAAAAATATATTTGTTATAATTACTTTTTGAATGAAGATAACGAAAATGCTGCAAAAGAAGCACAAAACTTACCGACTTTTTGGGATAGTAAGTAAGCAACGATATCAACATTTTTAAATGGCGACGAATTAGTCAAGACAACTCAAGATACAATAGCTCAATTTGTGGGAGCTATTACATTAGAGTTAAGGGATTTAGCAGATGCAAATTATACAAGAGGGCTTCAATGGACCAATTCCGAACGTATTGCTATTCTTGATAAGAGCAATAAGCTTCTTGAATTAATATATGATAACGGTGATTATCATTTTCACAATGTTTATCTTTCAACAACATATCGTGTAATGGCAGCTTTATCACTACTTGACAACGATAAGGAGCAAACACTTATGTATCTTGAAAAAGCTGTTGATCACGCTGTTGCGTTTGATACCCTACCACCTAAAATAAAGCATACATCTCTGCTCGTAAATACTTTAGAACATGATGTCGTTAATACATCTAAGAATTATTCTCAAACCTGGTGTAAAGTAACCCTTGATAAATTAGAACAAGAAAGATACGATGTTATTCGATCTGATGAAAGGTTTATTAGGTTGGTTGAAAAGTTAAATAAGCATGTTTAATAATGGAAAAAAGAGCTATTGCAAGTTCAATTTTTGAGCTTGCAATAGCTCCTTTTTTTGTTAATTACATTAAGTTATTAAAGTCCAAACTGTATTACTGCACCAGTGTTTACTACATCTTCATAAGTGAAGACTTTATTTATATTTTCAGTTATGTAGGTTTTATAATCTTCAACCAAATATTTAAAAGATATGTTGATAATAAGCTTCCACTCATTTTCTTCTTTTTCAAGTTTTACATTTATATCAATATTGGAAATATTCCAATTGTTTGCGTTAAGATTCAAGAAGCTTAAAGGAGTATTTTCCGGATAGCTCTTAAATGAATTATCATCAGCTATATCAGCAATAACGCCATTATCTAAGTAAAACGTTATATCGTATTAACCATATTCACCACCTTTAATTGAAAAATTCTTTCCATCTTGAGTTAGGCGGCTTGTGCCATTATTTTCATATTCAACTGAAGCTTCCATCGGATCATATTCCTGGTTGTTAACCGACATATTAAAAGTAACTGAAATACGGTCACCCCTGTACAACCTGACTTTAATAAAGGGCTTATTTAATAAAAATGCAATAAGGCTAACAACGGTAACGAGTATTACAATAATAATAATTTTTCTTTTTGTTTTCATGTAAAATTTACCTCATAAAAATTACAAAATACTTAAAGGGTATAGTTTTATTATATCAGGTAATTTTTAGATGTCAATGTTTCTGCTGAACCATTTATTAATAAAATCATCAGCACTTGTTGCTTTATCTGTTGAATGGAAACATGAATAAACTTCTGCACCTGATATTAATTCATCCATAATTTCAAAGCAATCGACAGCTTCATGCTATTGTGTTTCAATGACAAAAATAAAGCCAAATAAAACGCGTGGGTGAACAAAAAAATCACGCACCGTGAAAGGTGCGCGACATTGGGTGCAGCTTCAAGCTGCTGGTGCGAGTGGCGATATAGGATTTACGGAAAACCAAGTAAAATCAAGGCTTAAAGTCAGTTAGACAGTGTTCAATAACTCAAAACAATAGACTTTAAGAAAGGTGATTTACAATGAAATCTTTATTTGAACAAAATGGCGGTACATACAGTACGGTGGGTGATTATCAAATCCCAAACCTAATCTTACCGAACGAGCCGGAATATCACATCGGCATCTGGGGGCAGCGGCGGCTTGACTATTTGAAAAAACATAAGCGTGGGCTTTATACAAATCTGCTGACTTCCGGTAAACTTAACTCCCATCTACATAACATTGATGTTACCGCATTTGAACGGCACGAACTTATTGTTAAGCAGATGATGGAAGCACAAAACGTGACCGAGCACCTCAAAGCTGACGATATGATGAAATGGGTTGGAATGGTTAACAATATCCGTAACTGCGCTGATGAGATTGTCAGAAATGAATTGATTTACGATTGAACAGTTAAGGGCTGAGGACAAAAGTGCTCAGTCCTTATCTTATGTGATTTTTATTATCTTAAATCATAGGCTTCCATTGTTTTTTGAAATAATAACATATAAAAAGTCATCCATTTATTCGGTTGACCCGGCTTATCCATCAATATGGCTTTTTTCGTGTTCGCAGTTTCAAGGATAAATTTGCCGTCAATCTGCGGCTTGTTATTTAATATATCCCACACACCTTTCATTTGAGGAATATTGCCCAGCCCCAGCTTGCACATTGAATGCGCTATCATCAAAATATGTGATAAACTGCCATCAAAAAGGGCTATTCGTATATCGGCTATAATTTTCCCCGGTTCAGTTTTACTATAAATGATATCTCGGCTTGTAAAATAATTTATCAAGTCATCATACTTTTTCCCGCTTCTATAACTATCCGGTAATACGGAATATAAATATAAAGCCGGAACAGTTGCAACATAACAACTTTTCGGCTCCTGTCCTTTATGTCGGCTCTTTTTCCACTTACATAAATATCCGCCGTCAAATCTCCCTTTGTCTACGACCACATCAATCATTCTTTTAACGCGCGGATCATCAAGATAGCCCAGCCTGACGAGCGTACTTAAAAATTTCACTTGACCGCAGCTACCTAAATTTGCTTCGTCCAGTATGTAGGCATAACTAAATTCTTTTTGCACAAAGTATTCGCATTTATCATCTCCGGGGGTCAATATCCAATCAACAATCGGACATATGCGCGGGTCATCACCTGCGATACCAAGTTCGGCAAGAATTGTCAGGTGATTGAAAGTAGTCCAATTACCGTAATATTCAGCTTTATGCGGAAACAAACCACGTTCATCCCGTCTTGAAAAAATGCGTTCCACGTTTTTACAGTTAGCAACCTTTTCCTTTGCAGAAAGAACCTCTTGATTATCGTTCGGATAATCAAGCAGTTCAGTCAATGTTTTATAGCGTATGGACGGTTCGTTTTCATCAAGAAGCCAGTTTATTATGTTGTTATTCATCTTAATTATTTCGCTCCTTTTTTTGCCAACAATGCGTAAAACGTCACCCACTTGCTGGGTTTGCTGGGTCTTTCTATTTTTATATAGGGTTTTGTCAGCGAACCGTCGAGCGTATATTTACCATCGCCACCGCATCTGGCGTCAAGCAAATCCCACGCCCGTTTACAAGCGGGGGTATTTCCTTCTCCCAATGTAGATAAAGCGCAGAGTATCATATGTAATCCAATTCGGGTGCAGACGGGCGGGTGAAAAGTAGAGGCATGACAGTCTTGTACAAAACGGTTAGGATCATCGTGACGATATAATACGTCACGACCAAGAAAATAACTTGCGATACCTTCTGCTTGCGGACAATCAATGCCGTTTTTCTTTAATTCTGCCGCAAGCAAAAGATAGCTTGTCGTCATTTGAAAACAGCTTTTATGCAGCACACCGGGCTTTTTGATTTTCGGATTATTACTGGTGCGGATGACAGGAATTGAACCTGCACTCGAAATGAACTGGTTCCTAAGACCAGCGCGTCTACCAATTCCGCCACATCCGCAAGTAGAGCATAAGGATTTTATCACAGTGCTCTTAAAAAGTCAAGATAAAAAAAGCTCTAAAAAATCAGGTTTTACGGCTGTGAAGGTTTTTCCGTTAAGATAACCAAGCAATGTGTAAGTGTTGTTAAGCTTAAATGCGAGTGAATAGGAGCAGAGAGCCTGAGTTCCGTAACCCATTTTACGGTCATAACGGTTTTCTGAATATTTACCATCGCCGAGGAGGGGAAAACCAGCTGAAGCAAGCTGAACGCGGATTTGGTGAGTGCGGCCTGTGATAAGCTCTACTTCAAGCAGAGCTAGATTTTTAGCTTTATTTGTATCAACAACCTTATATTTTAGAATAGCAATTTTGGAACCGGGGAGTTTTTTCTTTGAAAGAACAACACGGTTTTCTTCTGATATTTTGGAGAGGTAATCGGTTAGTTCAGCTTCTTTGTGTGTTGGTATTCCCCTGACAACACAGAGATATTTTTTTTCAAGCTCCCTCTCTTTGATAATCTCATTCATTTCTCGAAGTGCTTCGGCGTTTTTGGCGGCAACAACAAGCCCTTCAGTGTTGCGGTCGATTCTGTTACAAAGTGCGGGAGCAAATGAGTTCTCGTTTGCGGGATTGTACTCACCTTTTTTGTATAAATATGCTTTGATACGGTTGATTAGGGTATTGAAGTCCTCGTTTGCGCCAGAATGAACGACAAGCCCCGAAGGCTTACTTACAATAAGGATATTGCTATCTTCATAAACAACATTTAAGTTTGGAGTTACATCGAGAAAAGCTTCTTTTTCACGCTTACCAAAGAATTCGTCGCTTATATAAAATGTAAGTTTATCCCCTTCGTTGATAATAGCATCTTCTCCAACCTTTTTACCGTTTACTTTTACGCACTTGAGCCTGATATACTTGTAAAGCAGGCTTTTCGGCATAGTGGGGAAACACCTTGACATAAATTTATCTATTCGAATCCCACTGTCGTTCTTGTTTACTGTAAGCTCGCGCATATTTACCTCTAAAATGCAGTAATAATTAACTATAAAAGATTATATCTAAAAAATAAGTCTAATTCAAGTCAAGCAGTTGATTTTATGTAAAATATATTATATAATAAAATTACTTAACGCAGATTTAACAATATCCGAAAGGAAGGTATTAAAAATGAGTAAAAGAACGTCAAGGCTAATTGTTCTTATTCTAACCGTCGCTATGCTACTCCCACTACTTAGCGTAACATCAACTGCTGAAGAACTTTTGGCAATCAGCGACACATCACCCGCTATTGCGGCCACAGTAGGCGATAAGATTAAACTTGCTGATTATACAATCAGTGGAGTTAAGTGCAGCGACATAACATGGACTGGTGTTGGAGATGGCGCTGTGCTCGAAGGCGGTACCTTTAGCGCAGAAGAAAAAGGTGTATACCGTTTCGACGGTGTCAAGGGCAGTGTGAATTATACATTCTTTATTGTTGTAAAGAACACCGATGAGGAAGAGTACATACTTTACGAAAACACATTTGATGACGCTGACTCAATAGCTGATTTTAAGACAGTTACAGGCACAAAACCAGTTGTTGAAGATGGAAAGCTAAAGGTTACAGGTTCTACTAGAGTCCTACTTCCTGAATATATTGGCTTTTTTGGTGATTATAAAATTGATACAATAGCTCAGATGACTCAAGCGAACGAAGGAACAAGATGGATGTCGGTGATGTTTAGGGTACAGAAAGACAACTATCCTTACTACCAAATGGCAATAAGACAGAATGCTACAGCTGTAAATGGTGTTGAATTTGCCGAATGCACACCGGAAGGACAGTGGAGTGTTCCAAGCAAGGTTCCTTACAAAGAAGCTCTTGACCCAACTAAACAATATATATTTACAATAGATGCTTTTGGTGGAGTAGTTCAAGAAAGCATCAATGGCAATCTGTTAATAACTGCAAAAAACGCAACCTCTTATAAAAAAGGGCGTGTTGGATTCCAAGTTTCATCAAGTACAATGCTTGTTTATAGCATAAAGATAACTCTAAAACTTGGCACTCCTCCAAAGCCGTATTTTGAAACAGTTGATGTTAGAAACTTCGAATCAAATCTTAAAACAACTCCCACTGTTGTTTCATATATCAATACAAAGTCTGATTACGATAATGTTCTTATCGATTCACCTGCAACTGCACTTTATTATGTGAATGCTGTTGGTGATATTACAGACAAATCAGGAACAAAACTTGCATCAATCGATGAGATGTATAAAAAAATTGAAAATAAAGTTATCGCTGGGTTTATACCGGCTGATAAAGCTACGGTAGATATACTCACTGCATTTTTTGCTGAGAAACAAATTGATGATGTTATGCTTGCATCCTCAGATAAAGATCTTGTTAAATATGCTCGTGAGAAACATAAGATGCTGCGCGGAGCTATAATTGTGCCGGAAGATAATGCTACCACGAAAGAAGCACTTATGCAGATTCGTGGGGATATTAATTCGAGTTTATCAAAAATCGCAATCCTCCCATACGAGATGGCGAGAAAAGAAATTGTAAGTTATCTTCAGGAAAGACTAATCACTGTTTGGGTAACCGCTCCTGAAAACGAAACCGAAGCTCAGGCTACAGCACTCATACTCAGCGGTGCAAACGGTATAATAGTTACAAACAGAGGTCAAGCAGAAGGTTGCTTTACAAAGTTTGAACAGAACTCATTTACACGAGAAATATACATAATCGGTCACAGAGGTGTACCCTCTCAAGCACCTGAAAATACAATTGAAGGCTCCGTTCTCGCAGCAAAATTCGGAGCTCAGATAATAGAAAACGACATATATATAACTAAAGATAATGTTATTGTCGTGCTTCATGACGGTACACTTGAGAGAACAACTAACGGAACAGGAAATATTGAAAACTATACCTATGATCAGCTGCAAGAGTTTGTAATCGACGAAAACGCTTCAAAATATCCAAATTTAAAAATCCCAACTCTTGAAGATTATTTTAAAGAGTTCAAAGACAAAGAAATACTTCTTTTCGTTGAAATCAAATCAGGAAAGCCAGCTTTAATCACTGAATTAGCAAAGCTAGTTAATGAATACGATTTTCACGATCAAATGTGTGTAATTTCTTTTAACGCATCACAGCTATTAGCTTTACAGAAGGTTCTTCCAGGTATGTCTATGGGTTATCTTATAGGCGGTATAACCTCCAGCGATCCCGTTGCAAGCGTTCGCGCAACCTTAGAGCTAACACAGCTATATAATACGACTTTTAACCAAAGTTACACGGGTATGAATGAAGATTTCATTATTGAATCAAACCATAGAGGTATTACTGTATGGCCGTGGACTTATAGAGACCGCAGCATATTCCAACAGTATTACTTATATGGCACATATGGTTTGACAACTGATTATGCTCAATGGTCGAGTACTATGGCTAAGAAGATAGTAAGCGAAAGTTATGATTATAACCTTACAGTAGGTGAATCAAAAGAAATTTTACTCAAAGCTTTGAATTATAACAATCAGGAAACAAATGTAGCAGAGAAGCTTGGAAGTGGCGCTGAACTCGTAATGCTGTGGGGCGATGATCTCGTCACCATTGATGGAACAACATTTACTGCTAACGCAGCAGGTGAAGCAGCGTTCTATATCCGTTATAAAACAAAACTGCAAAAAAGTGATACCGATGTTGGAGAAGATATATATATTTATTCACCAGTGATTAGGCTAACACTGACTGATAATGTTTCAGAGATTGTTGAATCTCACACAAGCATCGATACCTCCCTCAAAACCGGGGTTCAGTGGTATGTATATGCTATTGTCTGTGTAGCAGTTGTAGGTATTGCTGGTTTTACAGTATCGTCAATTCTAAAAAAGAAAAGGTAAGAATTATTCTCTAAAATAAAAGGCTGTCGATCTTAGATCGACAGCCTTTTTTTATAATTCAGCCAATTGTGTGACCGCAACAAAAATATTAGAAATCTGATACCAGGTTGCATAATCAACTGTTCCTGTTTGGGGAAGTCCAAATACTCTTTGGAAGACTCTTACTGAATTTGCTGTAAGTGGCCCATATTGTCCATCAACTGCAAGTTTTGGAATAGCGGGGTAGTTGTTTGAAATTGCATTTAGTTGTAATTGAATTGTCCTGACATTTGCTCCGCTCGAACCTACCTGAAGCACTTCACCAGGGTATGAAACAGGAACACCTTCAACTCTTTCTGCTCCCATAAGATAAACGTCCTGTCCATAATAGTTTCTCAGTATCTCTATCACTGAATATCCTTGGTTAGCGAGCGTTTGCGATCCCCACTGTGAAAGCCAGCCAGGGCAAGAAGACCTCGAACCATCGCAGTATTGTGCAAACAAAGGCTGCCTTATGTTAGGTTTAGTTATAAATGTAGTGAACAACTCATCGACTATAACCGAAATATTGTTATAAATATTTCTTCCATAACTGAAAGCTTGGTCGTAAGCGGTTGAGCTTGTTATAGTAAAATTATATCCCTTACCTCTGTACCATTCGGTGTAAATTCTGTTGAGAGTGAAGGATGTAATAGCAAGAATATTTGCGCGAATCGCTGAATCTGACCATGTAGAATAAATTTCACAGCTCGCTACATTTTTTATATAGTCTGTAAACGGAATCCAGTAATTAGGCGCACTAGCATTAGAGGGGACACCATCGTGAACAACAACAAACTCTGGCACAACGACCTTCGGGAGGACAACAAAACCGAGAGAAGCAGGTAACTCTTTTACTGGTTCTTCAGGTATTTTAGGAGGAAACTCAGCATAAAGTGTGTGTGCCTCGATATCGACTTCTTCAGAAGCTACTCCCGGTACTTCAACAGGAAAAATATTAACATTCAAATATGCAATGCGTTCAGGAAGAATCTGAACTCCTCTGATTACAGCGGGTATATAATTCGGAGCTTCTATGTAAACATCAAATTCACTGTATGGCCGGGGTTCATTTGGGTTAAGTGAAAAACTTATCGGCGGAGCCGGAAGCGAAACTTCCTCTGTTTGTCCAGATGAATCTGTTATTATATCGTAAAAAACATTACTCGCATCGTTTAATCCCGTTATTCTCACAGACGCGTTTTCGATAGGTCTTGCTATATTAATTTCATTGACACTGACTTTTAGAGCTCCGTTTTCGGGGTATTGTGCGTTATTTCCGTTCATAACATATCAACCTTTCTGTGAGTGTGGCATATGCATAAATTATCAGTAAAATCAGAGTTTTTCTCTAAATAATATGCTTTACAAACGGGTTATATTCAAAAAATGCGTAATTTTGAGAGGGAAAACTCATATACTGTTATGAAGATAATTTTTACCGTGCAGAAGGGCAAGGGATATTATGCCGAAAGACTCGCCGAGGAACAGGATTGCTCCATCCTCACCTCCACCAAATACAATACCATTTTACTGCTGTTCTTATCCGCTTTTAGATAAAGAAGGTATGAATCAGTATGCAGATAAGTATATTTACTTATGGCTTGATAGTAATGAGGCTTCTTGGTATTACCTGAATGAAATAGAAAGAAACAATTTTGTTGGTTATATTTGGGACAAAAAGCAATGGTCACATCGAATAATCCCTATTAGTAGTGTGATAGGCTATTACTAAACTATCGCTATACAAATTTTATATGAATCATTAATCAATATAAAACGGAAAGGTGCTTACATGGAAAACGGAAACATTAATGACTTATTCTTCGATGAAGATAAAATTGATTTTATTGTACCGGATAGTGTTATGTTTGATCGTTATCTAAAAGAAAATCCAGATATAGGCTCTACAGAAATGTTAAGTGGGCATTATAGAATTGGATTTATTAATTCAAGTTTAATTCATGGACTGATCGATGAGTTAGGTTTAAATTTTATTAATTTACCTGTTGTTTTGGGTCTGTTAGATACAGAAAAATCAGACTATACAGGAATTTCATATAGTCGAGAAACAAATGGCTTTGGTTTAAGAGGGAAAGATATACTTATCGGCATTATTGATACAGGGATTGACTATACGAAGGATGTTTTTCGAAACGCTGACGGCACAACAAAAATTGCAGCGATTTATGATCAGAATGTTAATGGAACAGAACCCTACAGTCTCCCGGGTACTGAGTATACTAGGCAAATGATTAATGAAGCGCTTCAATCAGACGATTCTTTTCGTATCGTCCCACAAAAAGATGAGGTAGGACACGGTACATTTCTTGCATCAGTAGCTGCAGGGAGAGAGGTAGACGATTTTCAGGGTGTAGCACCCGATGCAGAACTCGTCGTTGTTAAGCTGAAGAAAGCAAGACAATATTATTTGGACAAATACCTTGTTCCTCCAGAGCAAGATAATGTTTACGAATCCACATCTGTTATTTTGGGAATTGAGTATATTTTAGAAAAAGCAAACGAACTTGGTAAACCGGTTTCTATTCTTATAGGTGTAGGAACAAACTTAAGCAGCCATAATGGCTTATCAATATTCGAAGAGTATATTAATTATGTAAGCAAGATACCCGGGGTATGTATAACGATTGGCGGAGGAAATGAGGTAAATGCTGAGAAACACTTTCTTGGTTATATAATTAACGAAAAAGAAGTTTTAGATATAAATATAAACGTGCAAAAGCCAAATTCCAATGTTTATCTGTCAATATATAACAATGCGCCTGATAGAATTTCAGTTTCAGTTACATCGCCTTTCGGTGAAGTAATAGGTATGATACCCGCCCGACCAAGATCGGTATTCTCTGTTAGGCTAATAAGCGAAAACACATATGTAACTGTCGAGTATGACTTCCCGACAAGAGGCTCCGGAGCACAAAATACTGTTATAAAACTTGTAAATGCGGGAACTGGTATATGGAATATCAGGGCTTATGGTGATATTATAATTGACGGATCGATACATGCTTGGCTTCCAATGACCGGGTTGGGAGCTGAAGGAACTGTTTTTACAAAACCTAACCCTAATTATACAATTGTTGTTCCTGCGACAGCGTTGAGTTTAATCTGCGTTGCAGCTTACAATTCGATAAACAATACACTATATAATCAGTCATCATGGGGTCCTTCGCGATTTCCCGTTATGCTTCCAGACCTTGCGGCACCTGGAGTAAATGTTCCCGGTGTTTTCCCGGACGGTTACGGAGTTATGTCTGGGACAGCTACAGCTGCCGCTCATGTTGCCGGGATTGGTGCTTTGATGCTTGAATGGGGTGTGGTTAAAAATTTTGATCCTGCAATAAGCACTTCGCAAATAAAAGCATATCTCATCAGAGGATGTCTTAGATCACCAGATATAGATTACCCGAATACACAGTGGGGGTATGGAAGGGTTAATCTTCTAAATACTTTTAAAATGATGCAGAATGAATGACATAGAGTTGATGAACAAAAACAAAAACTTCGGAGGGTTAGTAATTGAATAACATAGTAGATATAAACGAATTCATCGATTCACCCAACACCGTTGATTTTATAGCACAGAACAGCGAAAATTTCATCGAATACATAAAGGATAAACCCTATATTATACCGACTACTTTATTGACCGGCGGTTATCTGGTTGCTTATGTAGACCGGTCCTTTATCGATAAAATTATGGTCGATCTTGGATCGTCTTTTATTAGCTCTGAATCCTTTATATGCGGTCTTCTTGGAAGGCAGGAACTTGAAGCTTCAGGAATCATACAGGTTCAAGAGCAGCCATTTCTTGATCTCCGTGGTCAAGGTGTTCTTATTGGTATTATTGATACGGGAATTGATTATACATTGGATATTTTTAAGTACGAGGATGGTACAACAAAGATAAAAGCTATTTATGATCAAACAGTAAGAGGGACAGTGCCATACAATCTTAGTGCAGGAACTGAGTACACTCAAGAACAAATAAATGAAGCTTTGCAATCAAGTGACCCTTTTTCTATTGTTCCTCAAAATGATACTGTAGGCCACGGTACATTTCTTGCTTCTGTTGCCGCCGGAAGAGAATCAGGCAATTTTATTGGTGCAGCTCCGGATGCTGAACTTTTGGTCGTTAAATTAAAGCAAGCAAGACCTTATTATCGTGAGAAGTACTTAGTACCTCCGGAGCAGGAAAACGTTTATGAATCTTCAGCGGTAATGGTAGGAGTTGAGTACATACTAAAAAAATCTCAGGAGCTTGGAAGGCCTGTTGTTATCTGTATAGGAGTTGGAACAAATAAAGGAGGTCATGATGGTTTTTCGATTTTTGAAGAATATTTAAGTAAAATTAGCAATAACACCGGCGTTTGTGTTTGTACTGCTGCAGGAAACGAAAGCCAGGCAAGGCATCACACAATGGGCGTTATATTGAAGGAAGACGAAGTTCAGAATATCGAATTGCGCATCGGAGAAAATGCGACAGGTGTGTATGTATGTATTTGGAATAATGCACCCGACAGGATGTCGATTTCGGTTAGATCTCCTACCGGTGAGGTGATTGGACGGGTACCAGCTAAATCAGGTTCAAGGTATGAGGCGAAGCTTGTCTTAGAGAAGTCTGCAGTTGTAATAGAATATTATTTCCCTACAAGAGGAAGTGGGGGCCAGCAGAGTGAAGTTAAGCTGATAAATGCAACACCGGGGATATGGACAATAATGGTCCATGGTGACTTGATTTTAAGTGGTGAATACCATGCATGGCTACCAATCATAGGATTAGTATCCCCATCTGTTGAATTTCTTTTACCTAATCCTAATTATACAATTGTTGTGCCGAGTACAGCAATAGGACCAATAACATGCGGAGGTTACAACTCCCGGGACAATAGTCTATACACGCAAACCTCGTGGGGACCAACAAGACTACCTGCTATGTCACCGGACTTTGTTGCTCCAGCGGTTGATGTTGTCGGATATTTTCCTGGTGGTTTAGGTACAATGAGCGGAACGAGTGCCGCTACAGCAATAACTGCAGGAGCTGCAGCTCTTATGATGCAGTGGGGTGTCGTCGAAAGAAACGACATCGCGATGAGCACTTATCAAATTCGAGCTTACTTAATAAGAGGTGCATCGCGCTCTGAAGGAATTGTCTATCCCAACACACAATGGGGATATGGCAAGCTTAACTTGTTTCAATCGTTCAACCTCATGAGAGAAATATAAGGTATTGTTGAAATAGCCCAATAAAAGATGTTTTTTTATTTACTGCTCGTTTTTTTGCATATTGAATATAACCGTTTTTAGGGATATAATAAAGTATAATATAAAATAAGGTGATTTGTTGAAATTTCTAAGGATGTTAAAAAATGAGTTCAAAGGTTATAATAAAAAAACCTTTGGTAGTGATTTATTGGCCGGGATCACCGTCGCTGCTGTCGCTCTCCCTCTTGCTCTGGCTTTTGGTGTCAGTAATGGAGCTAATGCAGCTGCTGGGTTGATATCGGCCATAATTGCTGGTATATTTATAGGCGGCCTTTCGGGAACATCGTTCCAAATATCAGGACCGTCCGGTGCTATGACAGCAATTTTACTTCCACTGATTGCAGCTCATGGTATTCAAGGTATGTTCATTGCTTCTTTTTTGGCAGGAATAATTCTAATTCTTGCAGGGATATTAATGTTTGGAAATATTATAACCTTCATACCAATGCCTGTTATTACAGGTTTTACTTCGGGTATAGCTGTTATAATAGCCCTCGGTCAAATAAATAACCTCACCGGTTTAACATCGGAAGGTGGCTCTTTGATGGAGAAAATACTAAACTATTTTACAATACCGAATCAAATTAATGTGACGTCGCTTATAATTGGTTTATCAGTTATTGCCTTCATGATCTTTTATCCAAAAAAGCTCGCAAAATTTATGCCTTCATCTTTAGCTGCTATTATTATCGTCACTGCATTAAATATAATATTTAGCTTTAAGACTTCAGTTGTAGGAGTGATTCCTCAAACTGTTTTGCTACCTGATCGATTAAATTTAACATCAATAAACTTTACCGATTTGAATAAATTCATCATACCGGCTATTTCAATAGCTGCTTTAGCACTTGTTGAGAGTTTGCTTTGCGATGCAAGCGCTGGGAGGATAAGAAACGAAAAGTTCGATGCACAAATTGAGCTAACTGCATTGGGTATAGGCAATATGATAATCCCGTTTTTCGGCGGTGTGCCGGCTACTGCTGCGATAGCAAGGACAAGCGTATCAATTAAAACCGGTGGTAAAACAAGACTGGTTAGTATTATACATTCCATAATACTTCTTTTGTCGATTTTTCTGCTATCACCTGTAATATCAAAAATACCTCTCTCAGCTCTTGCTGGTGTTTTGATTGTAACGGCGTGGAGAATGAATGACTGGGATGCGATTAAAATAATATTCGGGAAACGCTTTAAAGGCGCTATTTTTCAATTTTCAATAACTATGATCGCTACAGTTGTTTTTGATCTTACCATAGCTATAATGCTCGGCATCATTTTCTCTGTCATACTATTTATGGTAAGCATTTCAAATGTTCAGGTTACAATTAGCGACATAGATAAAGAAAAGCTCTGTGAGGGTTCTTATTGTAATCTCCACAGGAAAACAGAAGTCGCATACATTGTCGGACCGCTGTATTTTGGTACAGTGGATAAGCTGATTGAAAAACTCAGCAGTGATGAGCGTAAGGATATTCTTATTCTTTCACTCAGAGGGGTTCCGATTGCAGACATGTCTGCTGTAAATTCACTCACAAATTTCTGTGAAAAACTCCAAAAAGATAACACAACTGTATTTTTTGCAGGAGTTCAGCCAAAGGTTATGCGTATGTTCGAAAGATGTGGTTTTGTGGAAAAGACTGGAGAAGATAAATTCTTCTGGAGTACAGACAAAGTTTTAGCATCGCTTAACGACAAATGTTGTTAACAAATTAATTTCTGTTGCAATTTACAAAGTTTAATGCTACAATAAATGTTGATAGAGATTAATATGAAATCGGGAGGTTCGTTTCAGCGTATGATTAAATTTTCTGAGATCCACTACAGCAGACCCGATACAGCATTATTGGTAGAGAAAATTAATTCTCTTACCGAAAATTTCAAGTCAGCAAAAAGCTTTGATGAAGCGCTTAATATTTTTGACAATCTTGAAAAAATTCAAGATAATGTTGAAACGATGTATTCAACCGCTTATACAAGGCATATGATTGACACCAAAGACGAGTTTTACGATGGTGAAATGAGATACCTTGATGAAAAATTGCCGCTTCTTCAAGAAGCTATGCAAACTTTCAGTCTTGCTTTTTTCGATTCTCCTTTCAGAAACGATTTTGAAAAAAGCTACGGAAGCTTAATTTTCAAAAAAATTGAAATATCTCTAAAAACATTTTCGCCCGAAATAATAACAGAACTTCAAGAAGAAAATAAACTTGTAACCGATTATTCTAAACTTATCGCATCAGCACAGATTGATTTTGACGGTGAAAAGCGTACTTTATCACAGCTATCACCATATAAACTAAGCGCAGATGATGAAGTGAGAGAAGCTGCTTGGAATGCAGAAGGTCAATTTTATGCTGATAACGCGGACAAGCTTGATAATCTCTATGATGATCTCGTTAAGCTTCGTGATACCCAAGCAAAAAAAATGGGTTATGAAAATTATATCCCTCTTGGATATAATAAAATGTCAAGAGAAAGCTATGATAAGAACGATGTCGAGCTTTTCCGAAAGTCTGTAAGGGATCATCTTGTCCCTGTAGCTGATAGACTTTACCGCGCGCAAGCAAAAAGACTCGGTGTTAGTTATCCTCTAACTTTCGCTGATGCAGCACTTAGTTTTAGAACAGGTAATCCAAAACCCCAGGGTACATCTGATGATATATTAGCTCATGCAAAGAAATTCTATCATGAGCTGTCCCCAGAAACTGCTGAGTTCATTGATGCGCTGTACGATGGTGAATATTTTGATGTTCTAAGCAAAAAAGGGAAAGCAGGAGGCGGCTATTGCACCTTCCTTCCAGACTGCAGGATGCCGTTTATATTTGCAAACTTCAACAACACATCTCACGATGTTGATGTTATGACTCACGAAGCAGGTCACGCCTTCGCTTTCTATATGTCTCGCGATTTTTACCCATCAGTCTACAGACAACCTACAAATGAAAGCTGTGAAGTTCATTCTATGAGCATGGAATTTTTAGCTTGGGATTGGGCGGAGGGCTTCTTCGGTAAAGATACAAATAAGTACAAATATCATCATATAAGCGCTGCTCTAACCTTTATACCATATGGAACTATGGTCGACCATTTTCAGCATATAGTTTATGAAAACCCTGAAATGACACCTGCAATGCGTCATGAAGAATGGAAAAAGCTCCTTGCTATATATATGCCTTGGATGAAGTTAGGTGAAATAACCTTCTACGGAGAAGGGAAGGGTTGGCAGCGTCAATCACATATCTACCAACGTCCGTTCTATTATATTGACTACTGCCTTGCTCAAACAGTCGCATTGCAATGCTGGGCTGATATGCAAAGTTCAAGAGATAAAGCTTGGGAAAAATATCTTCACTTTGTTAAAAACGCCGGCAAGTTAACTTTTTCAGAACTAGTTGTTGATGCTGGTTTTGAGTTACCGTTCGGTGATGTTTTTGGAGGCAGTCTTGTAAAAACAGTAACTGATTGGATCGATAATTTTGAAAAAAGCGTTGAGCTGAAATAACTCATCACTTCGCTTATATATAATTGCTATCAATTGAAAGGAAGAAATAAAATGAACGAAAGAATTATAACAGACATTTTCGCGAGAGAAATAATTGATTCCCGCGGAAACCCCACAGTAGAAGCAGAGGTAACCCTTGCATGCGGTATCGTTGGCACTGCAGCAGTTCCTTCTGGTGCTTCGACAGGTATATTTGAAGCTGTTGAGCTTCGCGATAACGACAAGAGCCGTTTTGCAGGGCAAGGTGTTCAAAATGCGGTTGACAATGTTAACAACCTTATCGCAGAAGAACTTGTTGGCTACGATGTAACAGAACAGGTAGCTATTGACAAAGCTATGCTCGCTCTTGATGGTACAGAAAACAAATCTAAACTCGGCGCAAACGCAATTCTTGCTGTTTCACTTGCTTGTGCAAAAGCTGCGGCTGACTATTTTGATATGCCGCTTTACAAATATATTGGCGGCTGTGACGTCAAAGTTATGCCTGTACCAATGATGAACATCATCAATGGTGGCGCACATGCATCTAACAACGTTGACATTCAAGAATTTATGGTTATGCCTACCGGCGCACCGAGCTTCGCAGAAGGCTTCAGATACTGTGTAGAGGTATTTCATGCACTTAAGAAGGTTCTTACAAGCAAAGGCTTTTCGACTGCTGTTGGCGATGAGGGCGGCTTTGCACCCAACCTTAGCAGCGACGAAGATGCACTGATTGTTATAATTGAAGCTATTAAAGCTGCAGGTTATGTTCCTGGTAAGGACTTTATGATCGCTATTGACGCTGCTTCCAGCGAATGGTATACAGAAGAAGGCACATATAAACTTCCCAAAAACGGAACAGTGTTTACACGTGAACAGCTCGTCGATTACTGGGCAGCACTTGCTGAGAAGTATCCGATTGTATCCCTTGAAGATGGTATCGCTGAAGATGACTGGGACGGCTGGAAGCTAATCACTGATAAACTTGGTGATAAAATGCAGCTTGTTGGAGACGACCTTTTTGTTACAAATACAAAACGTCTCGAAAAAGGTATCGAGCTTGGTGTTGCTAACTCCATCCTTATAAAGCTCAATCAGATTGGTTCTCTTACCGAAACCATCGAAGCTGTCCGTATGGCTCAGTTTGCTGGTTATACAGCTGTTATTTCACATCGTTCGGGTGAAACAGAAGACACCACAATTGCTGATCTTGCAGTTGCTCTCAATGCAGGTCAGATCAAGACTGGTGCTCCTTCGAGAAGCGAACGTGTTGCTAAATACAATAGACTCCTTAGAATCAGTGACGCTCTTGATGATACTCAGGTCTATAACGGCATCAACACATTTAGCTTCAAATAAAAATATAAAAAACATTTTTTGCCCGGAAGATACATTCTTCCGGGCAAATTATTTTTACTTATATTGTTTTTTGAATAATAATATGTTATTATAAAAACAGGTATAAAATTCATGGTAATCACAGTCGCTTGTGCGGCAGAAGGTGGTCTAAGATGGGTAGAGCAGGTCGCGGAGGCGGTGGTTTCGGCGGCGGGTTCCGGGGCGGAAGATCTTCTGGCTTCGGTGGTGGTCGTGTTTCAGGCGGTCGTTCTGGAAGTTCCGGAAGAAGCGGCGGTTCATTCGGCAGAGCAGGGAATTCACATAGTTCAGGAAACTTTGGCGGTTTTGGAGGAGGTCCTGTATTTCGTTTCGGCCATTACAACAGACCTTATATGGGATTTGGCGGTCCAAGAATAACCGGAAGAGGTTATGGTTGCGGCAGTGTTTTTGTTATTGTTGTATCATTAATAATTTTAATAGCCTTTATTGAAAGAACACAGGAAAAAGTCAATCAATTTAACACAATTGGCGCTGGTAGTGCAAATGCAGTTTCTAAGTTCAAGGATATGGAACAAAAGGTCGACAATATGCTTGATAAAGCAAATGCAATGACAGAACTGAACGAAGCTCCGATTGATGAAGCAGAAGCACCCGCCGAGAAATATGGTAAATCATCTGCGAATGCTTCGGTTGAAGATGAGCTTGAAGCAATGAAAGCAGAATTAGGAATATAAAACAATATAAAAAATAGCCTTGTTATAAGGCTATTTTTTATTCCGTAAAATGATTTAAATCTACAGAAAACCAGTCATTTCAAGGATTTAGAGGTTTGATTTTCACTACCCCTATCCTATTATATAAAATTTGCATTTTATATAATAGGCACGCAAACGAAAAGGGAGAGCCGGATCGCTTTCCTACCGATTCTTTTTGTAAGTTTAGTCGGTGTTCTAACGATCCGGACAGTATACTTAATATTTATTAACGATATTCTTTCATGTAGTCGCCGTGAGCTTCTATAAGTTCGTCACACATGCTTACAATATCGTCGATGGACAACTCAGCTGCTGTATGTGGCTCAAGCATGGCTGCGCGATAAATATCCTCTCTCTTTTTGGTAACTGAAGCTTCAATTGTCATCAACTGTGCATTTATGTTTGTCATGTTCATTCCGGCAAGATGTACAGGTAATCTACCTACATGAGTCGGATGAACACCCATGTTATCAACAAGACATGAAACCTCAACACATGCATCAGCAGGTAGGTTTTCGATGAGCCCTGTATTGAGAACGTTTCCGCCAATTTTGTACGGTTTCCCTGTTACCATTGATTCCATTATATAGGAAGCATACTCACCAGAGCGGTTGTGGGTTATTTTACCATCAGCGAGTATTCTATCACGCTCGCTTTTCCAACCCGCAATCTGATTAATGCACCTTCTCGGATATTCGTCGAGCGGTATATTGTACTTTTCAATTAATTCAGGGTATTCAGATTTTATGAAAAAAGGATTATACTCAGCGTTATGCTCGCTTGATTCTGTGCAGTAATAACCAAGGCGGCGGATGTACTCATAACGAACCATATCATAGAACTTTTCGTTTTCGAGTTTATGTATAGCGCGTCTTCTGATTTCAGGATAAAGATCATTACCTTCTTTATCATATATCTCAAGGAGCCATGCCATGTGGTTTATACCAGCGATTACTTCTTTTCGACCTTCGAGCTTGTCTTGCATACCTAAATCATTTAAAAGTCCGCTTGAGCAGCACTGTACGCTGTGACAGAGGCCAACAGTTTTAACACCAGTGTATCTTTGCATATAACCAGATAGAATTGCCATAGGGTTAGTATAGTTAAGGAACCATGCGTTCGGACAAACTTCTTCCATATCACGAGCAAAATCGCGAAGCACTGGAATTGTGCGGAGACCGCGCATTATACCGCCTATGCCGAGTGTGTCAGCTATGGTCTGACGAAGACCATACTTTTTCGGTACTTCAAAATCAATGATCGTACATGGATCGTATAAACCAACCTGAATAGCATCAACAACAAAATCAGCACCTCTTAGTGCCTCTTTGCGATTCTCAACTCCAAGGTAGCATTTTATTTTTGCTCTACCCTCGTTTATGTTGTTGTTAATCGCACTGAGGATAACTTCCGAATCTCTCAGTCTTTCCCCGTCGATATCGTAAAGTGCAATTTCGCTGTCACGGAGTACAGGAGAGCACATACAGTCCCCAAGAACATTTCTTGCAAAAACAGTGCTTCCGGCTCCCATAAAGGTAATTTTCGGCATTATATTGAACCTCCCATTATTATTGATACGCACGTATCAATTTTTTCTTTCACTACTATTTTACATCATTTATTTAAAAAATGAATTGCATTGTGTTGTATATATTTGTTATAATGTTGGATGTATTGGAGGTGAAATATTTTGAATCCGCATAATTATCTTATTCAAAATCTCAAGTTTAAGGACATAAATCCTTTAGTTTGTGGGCAGCAAAAATGTCTACCTTCTCATAGTTTCGGTCCATCATCAAGAGAATACTATTTATTGCATTATGTTGTGTCAGGCAGAGGAGTATTTGTTGCAGATAACAAAAGATACCACGTTGAAGCAGGTGAGGTTTTTATTATAAAACCATACGAATTCACTTATTATGAAGCTGACAAAGACTCACCTTGGCATTATATCTGGGTTGGATTTGAATGTGGTGTTACGCTACCTCCGGCATTCAATAACCGTGTTGTCACTTCAAGACGTTTAGGGGTGATTTTCAACCGTTTTTATGAGCTTTCTACGCTTGATAAGGGGCATGAGGCTTTTGTTTGTGCGCGTATTTGGGAGATATTTTCAGAACTTGACGGTCCAGAAGAAGTAAATGAAGATAAGAGTAAAATTTATATCGAACAAGCTCTTTCATGCATTGAAAACGAATACATGATGCCGCTTTGCATAGGAGAAATAGCGAATAGACTCAACCTTAACAGAAGCTATTTCAGCACAGTGTTCAAGAAACATACTGGTGTCTCTCCGCAGGCTTATTTGCTCGATTTTAGGCTTAAAAAAGCTGCTAAACTAATATGCGAAAAAGGTTATTCTGTTACGCAGGCTGCGCTCTCAACAGGTTACAATGATGTATTTCTGTTTTCAAAAATGTTCAAGAAGAAATTTGGGTGTTCACCAACAGAATACAGAAAGAAAAAAATTATGGAGATTGATAATGGAACTACCAGAAATTGAAAAACTGTCAAATCAAATGGACCTTATGTTATCGGAGAAAGAAATCACAAGCATATCGTTCAATGGCGATAAGTTTTTGAATTTAAGTACAGATGAATTCGCTAACAGAATAAAATTACAAACAATTGTTAAAGTATTCTATCGTGGAAAGATTGTTATTATAACACTGACGAATGATGAGTTAATAATTATTTCAACCGGTATGGGAGCGGATGTATTATATTTTGATGCGGTTGATAGGATAAAACCTGGAAAAGCGAATATTAATTTGTTGCTCAAAGATGGTTCAGGCTTTACCATACGATTTTGGTGGTTCGGTAAATTCCATCTAATTAAGAGCCTTGAATTCGCCGAGCTCAAATTCGCACCTGATCCCTTTTCAAAAATTTTCACCTATAACTACTTACGAACTAAGATAAGAGAAAGTAATACTACTGTTAAAGCATTCCTTTTAAACCAGAAAATTATAAGCGGCATCGGAAATATGTATGTCCACGATATTTTATTTAAAGCGCAATTGCATCCACAGAAGAAATTGAATGCTCTTACAGAAAAAGATATCGAGAACTTATATTTTTCAGTAAAGTTTGTTCTCGAGTCAGCCCGCAAAAAAGGCGCATTTCAATATGATCTCGATTTTTTTGGACAGCATGGAGAATTCACAATTAATGATTTCGCAGTTGGTTACAAAGAAGGGTTGCCTTGTCCTGAATGTGAAAACATAATTATAAAAATCAAAACCGGAAGTAATTCAGGTTATATTTGTCCTAATTGTCAAACGCTTTAGCTATTTTTTATTTTTTTCTGAATCAAGATAGTCTTGTAGAATTATTTGAGCAGAAAGGGTGTCAATGACACCTTTTCTCTTTTTACCGAAAAACTCAGTGCTGTTTAAATATATATGAGCTTGCATAGTAGTCATACGTTCATCATAATAAACGACTTCCAGTCCCGTACCCTCAGATAAAGCTGATCCGAATTTTCTTACCTTTTCTGCGCTGAATGATTCGCTGCCATCCATATTTTTTGGAAGCCCGATTACAATTTTGGATGCTTTCTGCTGTCTTATTTCAGAAATAGCATGCTCTACAGCATGAGTAAACCCTCTGACGGTCAAGGTCTTTATACCACCTGCAAGTGTGCCACTGTCATCTGAAGCACTAACCCCTATTCTTTTCTCGCCGTAATCAAAACATATTATTTTCATTATAAATTCTCGTTTCTATTTAGTTGATAAGCTTCTTTTATCTGTTCTGCACATAAATCAGAATTTTTTTCAGTGATTTGCTTCAAAACAATCAAAGCATTTTCTGTAATGATGTTTCTTTCAAGTCTATCAGAAAAGGCATTATGAAGCATATTTATTACATTTAGTTCAGAAACTTCCGACGGAGACATCACATATCTTCCCTGCTCTATTTGTTTCATAAACTCAATTATTTTGTTATCATTTGATATAGCGATTGGCGCTGTACCAGTTATTGTTGAAAATATAAGTCCATGGAGTCTTGAGGAAACGACAACCGCACTATTGCTAAGGATGTTGAAAAGCTCTTTAATATCAGATGCATTCACAATTTTCGCACCACCAAGAGCATCCGCAGATTTTTTGGAGATTTCTTTGTCTTCAATACTATCTGCAACAATTACTATTGGATTCAAAGAGTAATCATCAATAAACTTCTTCATACCCCTAAAAAAAATATCATACTGACAACCATCAATATTTTTTGGGATAAAACAAAAATTGTTTCGATGTCTGTCGGCTGACATTGTCTTAGAGACATATTTTATGGTTAAACATTCATCCGAGCTTAGATATGATATATCACTGAATTTTGGCATATAGCCATATAATCTTTTATATGAACCATCATCACGAATTATCGCAAGGCAAATGTTGTTTTGGAGCTTCGCCATTCGTTTAATGTTTTTCTTTTTATTTAACATGCCAATCCCATTCGAATAAAGTACAATTTTCTTTTTTAATAACGAAGCAACTCGAAGGATTAGATAATAATAATAAAAAGACCGAGAAGAAGTTGTATCTTGTAGAAGTTCACCGCCGCCTAAAATTATTATTTTTGATGACGCCAAAGAATGCAGTATTGAAATAGGATTGTATCTTTGAAAAAAATGAACATTTTTAATATTAGTCAGACGAGAATTGCCAGCGGAAGCAGCGATACGCAAGTACGGCATCTTTTGCCTTAAATTATTAGAAATCACAGACAAAAGCATATCATCACCGAAGTTACCACAACCATAATAGCCTAATATTGAGCATTTTATTTTTCCTTTAACCCTCATCGCAGAATTATAAGCGGTTAAAAGTGAATCGCATGAAGCTCGAACTGAATAATTATTATTAATATATTCAACCATAACATCTTCAAAACCACCACGCTTTGCTGATGTTATGTCCTTAACCATCTTTGAAATATCAAAACCGTTTCTTTTCCTTGCCGTAAAGTTTGTTTCGATGCATTCATCAAATGTACTTTTAGTAAGACGGCCGAGGTAATTGCCACCACCTGCAATAATAACCGGGCATCCACAAGCTGCGGCTTCAATTGCACAACGAGCGCTACCAATAAAAACATCAGCAATAGTCATAAAGTTTTCTATATCGTCTCTGTGATCAAGTATTATAATAAAATCTCGGTCAAGAGATTGATTAATCACTGCTGCTTGTCTTTTTACGTCGTCGAGAAGTTCTCCTCCTCCGACGATTAGTAGAACGGAATCTTTCAATCTCTCACTTAAACTGGTTGAAGCTTCAAGTAGTTCATATACACAATGATATGCATCGGATGAGAGGCGGCTGACTGACAAAATAATTTTTTTATCTTCTTCTATATTTAAATAGTCGAGCACTTCCCTTCTTTTTACTTCGTATTCTGAACCGCTCAGCTTCCTGAACTTTGAAACATCGATACCGTTTTTTTGTATGTAGATATTTTCTTTTTTTATTTTATAATTTAATATCAGGTAATTCGCTATATCATCTGAAACAGCAGTGGTTTTGGTTCCCCAAGAAGATAAAAATGAAACACCGGGAAATATCTTATAGACTCCATGTGCTGTTGCTACAAGCGGTAATCTGGAAATTTTAGCAGCTATATTGGAAACAGCCGATGGTATTCTCCCATGAGAATGAATAAGGTGCGGTTTAAATGATAAAATATAATATAAAAGCTTCAACAAAGAAACTAATAAAAAAGGTGACTTTTTGTCGAGAATTAATTTTTTAACAGTAATGAGAGGATGATTCGAAGAAAGACGGTCAGCGAGACGCCCGCCGGAAGAAATAAGCATAATCTCATAGCCCCGAGACGCAAGTTCTTTTGCAATTTCGTAAACATGCATTTCAGCACCACCAGCATCCATAGACATTGTTGTAATAATAATTCTCAAAGCTGATCACCTCTGTTCTGTAAAGTCTATTATATCGAAACAACAATAAAAACTCAACAATAATTTCCATACAAAATCGTGTATATAAATAAAACACCGACACATAATATGAATGTTCCCAAAAGACATTCGTTTCAGACATCGAGTCAATGCTCTTTTAAGCATAGATATTTAGGTGTGTATGATCTGAAGTATTGGGGGCAATCCGGACAAAGCTAAAAATGTCGTTTTGTTTCCGTAAACTCGATAAGGAAGATACGGTTTATATGAGAAGAAGACAAAAGAGAGATGCCTTTCAAAGGCCTATAGGATTGAATAACTTCTATTATCCCGATGAAAGGTTAAGAAGACGACAAAGCGGAGCAATTTTCCAAGCATATGACCTTACAATCGTCGGTGATGATTTACCTTATGGTGATATTTTTCCTGATGATCAAGCAGCTAAGGTACTTGCTTCGGAATATGAAAATCCGCAAAAGCGGTTAAGCGAGCATGAGTATACCTCTGAGCTTGTCAACCCGGAAAAACAGGACGTATAACACGTCGATAATATTTCGCAGAGTGGTTTTACTGCTCTGCGGTTTATTAATTATGTGGAATAAAAAAGTTGCACTAAAATAACATTTGTGCTATGATGATAGGGAGAAACACCCAATAATATAAAGGGAGGCAGACTCATGGAAGGCGATCCTGCGGGTAACGGTAATCCGCGAAGTTGTAATTCAATATATTCACAGAGTTCTGTCAACCACTCTAATACTTTGCACTAAAATAGCTGGTCATTCAGAAGAATTGGTTTATGGTTCGCTGTGAAAAATCGTTGCGCACATACAAGTGTCAGCGATAGAACTTCTTATTCTAAATTCTGCTGAAAGGATTTATTACTATGCTTACAATTTACAAAAAGACCGATGAAAAAATGACAACTATTGAAGTGATTGAAAAAGGCACATGGGTTCATCTCTGCTCACCTACAGAGGATGAAATCAAATTAGTTTCTGACAGACTACAAGTCGAAACAGATTGGGTTCGTGCAGCACTCGACGAAGAAGAAACTTCCCGTATAGAAACTGAAAACGGGAAATACTTAATAATTTTTGACACACCTGTAGTAGAGACTGAAGGAAAGAACTATCTATATACAACAATCCCACTTGGTGTTATTATTACTGATGAAGCCTTTGTTACCATTAGCACAAAAGATTCACCGCTATTCAACGATTTTACTGAAGGAAGGGTAAAAACCTTTTATCCACATAAAAAAACACGTTTTTTGCTTCAACTGCTCTATCGTAATGCAACAAGATTCTTGCAATATCTGAAACAAATCGATAAGACCAGCACACATATCCAAAATGATTTATCAAAATCGATGAAAAACAAAGAGTTATTTCAATTGCTTGCTCTTCAAAAATCACTTGTTTATTTCTCGACATCTTTATCAAGTAACGATATGATATATGAAAAACTTAAGAAGTTTGATTTTATAAAAAGGTATGAGGAAGATCTTGATTTGATTGAGGATGTAATTATAGAAAACCGCCAAGCAATTGAAATGTGTAATATATACCGTGATATTCTAAGCGGAACCATGGATGCCTATGCTTCAGTCATATCAAACAATCTTAATATAGTTATGAAGCTTCTTGCGGTTATAACGATTATAATGTCAATACCGACCATTATAGGAAGTATATGGGGAATGAATGTCCCTCTTCCGATGCAGGATAACCCCTATGCTTTTATCATACTTACTTCGTCAACAGTTATAATCTCAGTTATTGTAGCACTCATAATGCGTAAAAAGAATATGTTTTAGCGTGAATTTAACTTAAATGAATTTCAACTGCGGTGCATTTACGCCCCAAAATTTAATAAATTGAATTTCATGAATTATTTGTGCGTCCGCTTCGCGGCAGAATGTACATTAATATAAAAACGGACGGTTTAAAATCGTCCGTTTTTCATTACTATTACTTTCCGAGAAATTCTAATAAATCATCAACTGATTTACCGCTTTCATTAAGAGCTTCTAATAGATTTGCAATCTTTTCTCTTTGAGCTGCTTTTTGTGCGCGTTTTTCTTCTTTAGTTGCGGGTTTAATTTTAGAGTTTTTAAGTCTTTCTAATTTTGCTCTTTCCTTAACTAGCACTTCTTCTGTTTTCTCAAAAGATGATTTTCGTTCACTGAGCTTCTTTTCAGTTTTTGTAATAAGAGCTTGCCGTTTGTCATTTAAAGCCGCAAGTTTTTCAATTTTCTCATTTGCCATATCAATGCGTTCATCAATAGAAGGATAAGGTTTTCTTTCTTTAACTTTCTCTTTTACACCAACAGGCTTTTCTGCATTTTTTTCTGATTTTTTTCTACCACGTGGCATTATTTTCAACTCCTTTAATTGTAATATTTACCATTATAATACACCACTATTAACTTGCATATGTTAACAAATTGTAAATTGTAAAAAGGTAGTTATATGGCATTCAATCAAGGTAATAAGGTGGTCGGCTTTATCGTATATGTTTTACCTGCATAAGTATTAAAACAATAGCAATTGTTTTCGGTTATCACCTCTGAACATTCAACTGCGCATTCGACTGTTATAGGGACTTCACTATAAATTACACAAGTTGTATCATAAAGTGAAGTTATCCTTGCAGAAGAAAGCATATTGTTATCCCAAAAAATATCAATCGTAAAACCACCACGGGCACCGATTCCTTTTTGATATCCGGTTTTCCATGCTTTCGGTAAAGCGGGTAAGAATCTTATTTTTCCAGAATGCGATTGTACAATAGCTTCCGTAATACCGGCAGCACCGCCAAAGTTGCCGTCAATTTGAAAAGGAGGATGATTGTCGAACATATTCAGATTTGTTGAGTGGGATAATAAAAGCTGGATATTTTCGTAAACATTTTGACTATCAAGCAGCCTTGCCCAAAAATTTATTATCCACGCTCTTGACCAACCTGTATGACCTCCACCGAAAGACAATCGTCTATTAATTGTCGCTCTTGCAGCTTCTGCAAGTACAGGTGTGTTGTAAATTGAAATTTGATCCGCTGGATATAATCCGAAAAGCTGTGAAATGTGTCGATGCCCCGGTTCATCTTCATCATAATCTACTGCCCACTCCATAACTTGTCCAAATTTTCCGACCTTATTTGCAGGCAATCTTGAGCATAAAACGCTAAGCTTTTCAGCATAATCAGAATCAATATTCAGTATTTCACTCGCTTTGATAACTGCAGTAAAAAGTTCTCTTATTATTTGCGAATCCATTGTGGGACCCATACAAATGCAGCCTTTTTCACCACTGTCGGTAACATATGTGTTTTCCGGTGACACCGAGGGGCAGGTTACTAATTCGCCTTGAGCGTTTTCGATGAGAAAGTCTTCAAAAAACTCAGCTGCTTCTTTTAAAGTATCAAACTTTTCAGTTAAAAATATTTTATCACGGGTAAAACTATAATGTTCCCAGATATGCAGACATAGCCAAGCAGCACCCATTGGCCATTGAGTTGATGGTGACCATAAGTCGTGGGGAGAAGTATCGCCCCATAAATCAGTATTGCGGTGTGCGGTAAAACCTTTGCACTCATACATGTCACGAGCTGTTTCTCGTCCATTTGGTCTCATACGCTCAATTAAATCAAATAAGGGAGTATGACACTCACCAAGCCTTAAGGTTTCTACTCCCCAATAGTTCATCTCTGTGTTTATATTAATTGTATATTTGCTACCCCATGGAGGTAACATATCCTTATTCCAAATTCCTTGAAGAGTTTGTGGCAAAGTTCCCTCGCGACTACCTGATATCATTAAGTATTTAGCAAAATTCCAATATAGCTCTGTCAGTTTATTATCAGACAAATGGTTGTCTTTTTGTAAAGCTATTAGTCTTATATCAGTAGGTTTACTTGATTGCTTGTCATGGTATAATAGAGTTGTAACAGCTTACCCTAATATAGTATAATAACTATAAAGGGAGAAATACAATGGAACAAAACAAAAAGAAACATTACGAAGACGAGTTCAAAAAGAGGATAGTACGC
>JAQWDK010000002.1:223041-227998 GCA_028705495.1 Eubacteriales bacterium | reverse complement strand
TTCAAAGCCGATATCGTAACCTCTTATGTTGCCGATATCAAAGAGCTTTGTGAAACTGTAAGACCTGATATCTACCTTTCCGCCGCTGTTGCAAACGACACTGTGCTACACTATTACTGCCAAGACATAAGAGAATGGTCGAAACAAGAGCTACTTGATGTTATTTATCCGATGAGTTACGGCGAAAATGTACTCAGCGGCAAGATACCTGAATTTAGCGGTTATGCCGGAGATGACACGTATTTATTTATGGGTAGTGGAGCATACTTGACGCTTTCGGAATTTGAGATTTTCCGTCAAGCAACCGATTCAAGATATCAAGCCGACGGAATTGCATACTTTGAGTATTTTACCTACCTTTCCCACGGTTATGCTGACTTTCTCAAGACAAACGCGTATAGAGAAGAGGCTATAACACCTACTCTTGACGCATCTGCTGCGGCTGATGCTCAGGTAGACTTTATGATAAGACGCATAAATGATGTTATTCTTCCATTAGGAGGTATAACAAAAGAAAAAGCAGACAGTATTATTGCTTTACTTAAAAACGCTGTTTTAGACAGTGAAAATATAGCTACTCTCAATGAACAACTTGAAGCTGAAATATCCGGTATCGCAGGAGAAAATGCCATTAAAGCAGACCTTGCAAAACTGACAAAGATAGTGATTATGTCCAAGGATGCTGAGAAGGATGTATATCCGGGTGTTACTAAAGAGGAGTCCTCTGTCAGTGCGCAGGAGAGCGTAGCAGAAAGCCAAGAAGACGATAGCTCCAAGTCTGAACCCAGTGCAGCAACAAGCCTTTGGATTGCAATTGGAGTTTTATCGGTGTTAATTGTTACTGCTGTTGTTGTTTTCATAGTTAAGAAAAGAAAATAAGCCAAAAAAGAAAATAAAAATACCGCTGTCGAGCAACATAATTTCTTATGCTGCAGACAGCGGCATTTTTTACCCGCACGGTCGTGGCCTGTACGAACGAAACCCTGCTGTGCAGGACGGTGTCCGCTCCGAGGCTTTGCGCTCCCAACATCCGGAGGGCTACTGCCGCTCCGGGAGGTCTGCGTTCCCGCTTACGGAAGCTAAGACTCCTTTTCGTTATTGTGGGTTTTTACATGCAGGCTCACGGGCCTCGCAGGAAATCTTTTAATGATTTGTCTTTGATACTACAATACTATTATACGCAGCACCATGTTTTTGATACAAATTTTCTTTCGGATAAACTTACCGTTTTTTACGGATTAGACTTCGTCTTCTTCGTCGCAGTCAGCGCATCCGCAGCATGAGTCATCGTCATCTTCAACAGAAAATCCATGTGCGTCACAATCGAGCTCTTCCATAAAAGCATCTTCGAATTCATCTGCCACACGGTCAAACTCTTCGTCGTCATCGATTGTGACGAGAATCTCACCCTCTTGGGGATCGTTGTCCAGTCTGAGTATTACATACTCATCATTGGATTCATCTCCTTCTACGGGGATTAAAGCAACATAGTTTTTTCCGTCAAGTTCAAGAGAACCGAGCATTTCGAATTGGCTTTCGTTGCCATTCTCGTCGGTCAAAGTAAAAAGTTCGTTTTCAAAGATATCGTCTTTGTTGTCCATATTAGTTCCTATCTTAAAATGTTATTAGGTACGGTCTGTTTCTGATTCAGATTGTTCTGTTTCTGAGTCATGGATTGCAGGTTGGGAATCATTTAAGAGCGCTTTAGCCGAAAGAGAAACTTTATTCTCCTCGCTGTTTATAGCTGTAATCTTAACTTCCACAACATCGCCTGGGTTGAGTACTTCTGAAACACTCTTAAGTTGTTTGTCGGAGACTTGTGAAATATGGATAAGACCATCAACACCGGGGATGATTTCGGCGAACGCACCGAAGGGGAAGAGGTTGACGACTTTAACATCAATCACATCACCAACTTTGAAGTTCGTTTCAAATTTGGTCCAGGGATTGTCTTCGTCAAGTTTGCAGCCGAGGGATATGCGCTTTTTCTCTTTGTCTATCTCGCGGATGTAAACATCAAGCTTCTGACCGACCTTAACAACCTCTGAGGGGTCTTTGATACGGTTCCATGTAAGCTGCGAGATATGTACCATACCGTCAACACCGCCGAGATCGACGAATACACCGTAAGGTACGATTGAACGAACAGTTCCAGTAAACTTCTGACCAATTTCTGCTGTTGCAAAGAAGTTTTCTTTTTGCTGTTTGTTAATTACGCGTGAGGCTTGTTTAATCGAGCCGATAACACGCTTCTTGAACTTGTTGACCTCAATGATTTTCATTGGAACTGTCTTGCCTACGATCGAATTTGCGTCTCCGTTCATCGGAACACCGGACTGAGAAGCAGGTACAAATACACGTAACGCATCATACAGCACAATGTATCCACCTTTAATGGCTTCTTTGACCTTTCCGTTAACGATTTCGCCGGAATCGAGGGTATCGTTAATTCTTTCCCAGTTTTTGATTGAGTCGATCCTTTTTTTTGAAAGAAGAACGGTTCCTTCGCTGTCATTGAACTTTACGACGATAGCTTCGATTTTATCGCCTGGGCTGTATTCCTTCATCAAATCAACAGAGGAGTCGTCAGTGACTTCGTCGAATGGGATTATGCCGGTATGCTTTATCTTGAGATCAACATGAATCTCTGCCGGTGTGACGGCGGATATCGTACCAGTAACCCTTTCCCCTTGATTTAAAGTAATGAAGGTGCTGTCGAGCATTTCGGCGAAACTGAGCTCTTCGTTGATAAGATCCGTCATTGTGTAAATAACCTCCTGTATAATGCTGAACGGCGTTGAAGCGCCGGCAGTTATTCCGATATTTTTGCCCCGGAAAATTTCACGGGGGTAATCCTTTAGCCCTTCAGAAGTCTCAATCAAAATAGCCTTTTCGCAGTTTTTCTTTGCAATTTCAAAAAGCTTTTTTGTGTTTGAGCTGCCAGGGCTTCCGACGACTATGACGATGTCGGATTCTTTTGCAATTTTTTCTGTTTCTGTTTGTCTTTTTTCGGTGACTGAACAGATTGTGTTATATATCTTTACGCTTGGTATTTTAGCTTTGAGATAATCGCAGCATTCTTGCCAAACGGAGACATTAAGAGTAGTTTGAGCAACAACAGTTACATTTTTGTAAATGTCGGGATTTTCGCTGAGGAATTGTCGAAGTTCATCTGAATCGGAGAAGCAAACGCATTGACAAGTTTCTTCTACATTACTAATTATGCCTTCGATTTCAGGATGATTTCTGTCACCTATGATTATGATAAGGTCAGCAGTTTTCGAATCGTTTGAAACAATGTCGTGAATCTTAGTGACGAAAGGACAAGTTGCATTAACGATTTTCACATCTGATTCTGAAAGTTTTTTCAGAACATCTTTCCGTTCACCATGAGCACGGATAAATACTGTTGAATCTTTTTCAGAAATAGTAGAAAGTTGATCTCTTGTGATAAAACGGACTCCGTTTTTCTTAAGTCTTTCGTTAAATACTCGATTGTGAATAAGTTCGCCTACGGAATAAATCAGACTCTTTTTTTCGATTTCAGCATCCATAAACTCAACCGCTCGTTTTACGCCAAAACAAAAACCTGCGTTCTTTGCGACGGTTATACTACCGTTTATATTAACGCCGTTTTCCAGCGCGGGCTGCTTTTTCTGATTCAAATCGATCGAGCTCCTCATTGATCTTTATAAAAACAAATTCGGCGATCTTTCTCCTGTCACCGTCCGAATAAGACATATATTCGGAGTGGGGAATAGGTTTTCCTACTACAACATATACGGGTCTAAATAGCTTTACCCGGTACCATTTATTATATACCGCCACGGGAATAATGTCAACACCTGTGTTTGCGGCAATTAAACCAACTCCGGCTTTTGCATTCGCAGGATCAGGTTTTTTGTCCATCACTCTTGTTCCCTCGGGGAACATAAGGAGATTGTGACCTTCTTTTAAGATGTTTATAGAATCTCTCATCGCCTGTACATCGTGTCCGCCACGGCGCACGGGGAATATGTTGATTTTTCTAAAAAATGAAGCTAAAGGCTTGTGTTTGAAAAGTTCGGCTTTTGCCATAAAGTGAAGTTTGCTTTTTATTGTAGCTGCAATAAAAATAGGGTCCCAATTTGAGATATGGTTTGAGCACACGAGGCTGCCTTTTGGCAGTACACCGTTTCCGACGAGTTTAACCGGAAAAATCCACAGCACGAGATATTTTGCTATCCATACCAGAGTGGAATAAAGTTTCATAATGCAAGTCTGTCCTTTACTATTTTTAAAGCTGCTTCAAAAGTTTCATCAGGACTAAGACCGGAGTTATCAAGCATAACTGCGTCAGCCGCAGGTACAGCGGGGGCAATTTCTCTTGTTTTGTCGTTTGCGTCCCTCCAGCGCATATCAGCGAGCACTTTTTCGTAAGTGACATCTTCACCCTTTGATATAAGTTCGTTGTAACGCCTTTGCGCTCTGTCATGTTCATCAGCATGGAGAAAAATTTTTAAATCAGCTTTTGGTAAAATCACAGTTCCGATATCTCTACCGTCCATTACAACATTATTTTTCAAAGCTATATTTTTCTGAAGGTCCAGCAGAAAAAGGCGAACTTCGGGTATTTTAGAAACGCAGGAAGAGTATATTGAAGAGGTAGGAGTGCGTATTTCGTCATCAACTGGTTCACCGTCAAGCAAAATTTGGACTTGACTGTTTACATTAACCATGTTAATATCAATTTGAGAAAGGTTTTTAATTATCGATTCAGTGTCGTCGGATGCGATTCCTTTTCTCTGAACGTCAAGACCGATAGTTCTGTAGAGCGCACCGGTATCTACATATATGAAACCAAGTTTATTAGCTAATTTCTTTGCTAAAGTGCCTTTACCTGAACCAGATGGTCCGTCTATGGCGATTGAGATTTTTTTTGTATTCACCTATGACACAACCTTTTCAAATCCTTTTT
>JAQWDK010000002.1:0-222941 GCA_028705495.1 Eubacteriales bacterium | reverse complement strand
TATATGAAACCAAGTTTATTAGCTAATTTCTTTGCTAAAGTGCCTTTACCTGAACCAGATGGTCCGTCTATGGCGATTGAGATTTTTTTTGTATTCACCTATGACACAACCTTTTCAAATCCTTTTTTAACCTTACAACAACTTTAGATTATTGGCTCACAAAAGCGAAGCTTTTGACAGGCCGCACCGATTCGCAGTTACAACATAAAGTGATGTTGATGTGCGGCTATTATACAACAACTTTAGATTATTGGCTCACAAAAGCGAAGCTTTTGACAGGCCGCACCGATTCGCAGTTACAACATAAAGTGATGTTGATGTGCGGCTATTATACAACAACTTTAGATTATTGGCTCACAAAAGCGAAGCTTTTGACAGGCCGCACCGATTCGCAGTTACAACATAAAGTGATGTTGATGTGCGGCTATTATACAACAACTTTAGTTTATTGGTTCACAAAAGCGAAGCTTTTAACAGGCCGCACCGATTCGCAGTTACAACATAAAGTGATGTTGATGTGCGGCTATTATACAACAATCACCGCTTCTTTTCAATAGATATTTTGAATATTTTACAGAAACAAACCCCTGCAACCTTCTTTATGCAATAAATTACCAAACATATATAAAAAAATTACAATGCACAGAAAGGTATGGTCAAAATCATGGAATATGACATACGTTCCGCAACCGTTATGGATCTTGAATTCATAGGAGAACAGCTTGAAGAAACATGCGAGCTGCATCATCACGGACGGAGCGAAATTTTCAAGCCAAACGGTAGAAAATATTCCGATCAGGACATCATCGAGATACTTGAAAGGGAAGATGTTTTTATCGACATTTGCGAAAGCGATGAGGGAATAAGGCTTGGATATTGCATTCAGTTTTTAAGAGAGACGGATGAAGATGGGTGCCGCTTTGAACGCCGCACTTTGTTTATCGACGACATTTACGTAATTACAAAGAAAAGATCAAAAGGTGTCGGAAAAGCCTTAATGAATTCTGCAAAGCAGAGAGCGGAAAAGCTTGGATGCGCAGCAGTTGAGTTGAATGTTTGGGAATTCAACAAAGATGCGATCTCATTTTATGAAAGACTCGGCTATGTTCCTCAAAGAAGGATTCTCGAACTAAAGCTTAGCAAGGAATAGTAAAGTGAAATTTAATTCAGAAGAAATCCAACTACGAAGCATTCACACCACTAAATTCTCTGTGCATCAGCTTCGCGGCAGACGGAGAATAGTATGAGAACCATATCAATAAAAACCGCCACGTTTTTGTTAGCCTGCTTGTTAGTCCTTCTCGCTTTAGGTTCATGCGATTTTACGGCTAAAGATGAATCGAACGATATTTCTCAGATGGTTTCTGTTATAGAATCAGAAATTTCATCCACTGTAGAAAAAAAGGAGTACAGAGCTGTGAACTATGAGTATATGAAGGCGATGTGGTTGTCACAATACGATATGCAGTCTGTTTATCGTGACGGACAGTCGCAGCGCTCTCTCGCTTCATTCCGTCTACTTGCAGACAAGGTTATTTCCAACATAGCAGACAGCGGTTATAATACGGTTGTTATTCAGGTAAGGCCTTTTGCTGACAGCTTTTATCCCTCTAAGCTGTATCCACCCTCGTCATTTGTAACCGGAAGTTATTCAAAGGGATTTAACTATGATCCTTTTGAAATACTAATCGAATTAGCCCATAAAAAAAATCTGTCGGTTCACGCTTGGATAAATCCTATGCGTGGGATGACAGACGCACAGCTTATAGAAGTCAGCTCCGATTATGCTATTAAGAAATGGTACAACGACTCCAACAAAAGAGGAAAGTATATCGTCAAATCAGGAACAGGGGACGCTGAACGCTGGTATCTTAATCCGGCTTATGCCGAAGTAAGGCAGCTGATTGCTGATGGTGCCGCTGAGATTGTTAGGCGGTACGATGTCGACGGTGTACATATGGACGATTATTTCTATCCTACAAAAGATACAAGCTTTGATTCAGCATCATTTTCCGATTACAAAAAAGATGGTGGCAAGCTGTCGCTTGATAACTATAGGCGTGATAATGTGAGTGTTATGGTAGCGCTTATAAACAGCTCTGTAAAGGCAGTTTCTGAAGAAGTCCCTTTCGGTATTAGTCCTGCCGGCGTTTTCAATACAACCTACAACGACCTTTACGCAGACGTTGTTAAATGGTGTGCAGAGCCGGGATATATCGACTACATCGTACCACAGATATATTTCGGGCTTGAACATCAGACCTATGACTTTATCTCGGTTTATAGAACATGGCAGAAGCTCAAAAAACATGACGATTTAAAATACTGCGTAGGTATTTCACTGGGTAAAGCAAAAAGCGGTGTTGATAATTACGCCGGTACAGGTAAGCTCGAATGGAGTGAACACGACGATATAATCAAGCGCTGCCTTGAATATCTTGACGAGAGAGAAGATAACGCTGGGTTATTTGTTTTCTGCTATCAATATTATTTTGACCCGGTAACAGGTAAAAATGTATCGGAAACGAATGCAGAAAGAGAAAATATGGCACCTGTATTTGCGAGAATTGGAGAAGCCTTCTCGGATTGAGAAGGCTCAGTCTTCTTTGTGAATTTTGTCCTTGACAGCGGTTGTTATGTATGTTATCATTATACTACAATTTAATATCAATGGTAGAGGCGCACTTTATGATAAGTAGCCGCGCGTTTTGCCCCGAAACGGGGAGCATGTTTCACTAACATGTAGCGCAGGCGGAAGGCATGGGTGCCGAAGACGGTTGAGGTGCAAGGTCGTTCTGGTTTGACCAAATAAGATTGGTCGGACTGTCGCGTTTAGCGGAGTGCTATCTGAAAGATCTCTTTTACTTGACTAAACAAAAACGGTGAAAGAATTTTATACTTAATCTTTTAGGATAGCCGGCATATGCCGGTTTTTTTGTTTACCGTCAAACGCAAAAGAAAGGGTTGAAACAGTTATGAAGAAGAGAATATTTACCGGTATCGGAACTGCAATAGTAACACCTATTGAAGAGGACGGAATTAATTACGGTTTATTTGAAAAACATATCGAATGGCAGATACAAGAAGGTATCAATGCTATTGTTGTCTGCGGTACAACGGGCGAGGCGTCAACACTTACTGATGAAGAGCATCGCGAAGCAATCAGGTTCGCAGTCGAAAAGTCTGCAGGTAGAGTTCCGATAGTTGCTGGAACGGGTAGCAACGATACAGCATATGCTATCGACCTGACAAAATTTGCAGGTGATGCAGGCGCTGACGGTGTGCTTGTAGTAACCCCGTACTATAACAAAACCACGCAAAAAGGGCTTGTAAAGATGTTTTCAGAGATTGCGGATATTAGCAAAATACCGCTGATTCTTTATAATGTTCCTTCGAGGACAGGTATTTCTATTGAGCCCAAAACCTGTCTTGCACTTTCTGAGCATCCTAATATTTCGGCAATAAAAGAAGCGAGTGGTGATATATCAAAAATTGCCGACACAATCGCAATGTGCGGAGATAATCTTGAAGTTTATTCCGGCAATGACGACCAAATTGTCCCGATCCTTTCCCTTGGCGGTATAGGGTGTATATCGGTTGTTTCAAACATAATGCCAAAAATGACAACAGAAATTTGCAACCTTTATTTTAAGGGTGAGACAAAAGCAAGCGCGAAGCTTCAGCTTGAAATGCTTCCCCTCATACACGCGCTTTTCTGCGAGGTAAATCCGATACCAGTCAAAGCTGCTTGCGCTGCGATGGGATTTTGTAAAAACTATTTGCGTTCACCACTGACTGAAATTGAGGATGCACATTATGAACTCCTTATCGGTGAGATGAAGAAGAGCGGTATTATAAGTTGAAAGGATGAAAAGATAAATCTTTTCATTCTGAAACCAAGAAAGGTATGGTCATATAGATGAAAGTGATACTAAACGGTGCTAACGGCCGCATGGGTAAAACGCTGACACCTATGATCCTTGACGGGGTTGATGGTTCAAGTCTTGCAGCAGCGGTTGATATAAATAGTGTAGCTTACGCGAGCTTTCCGATATACGAAAGACTTTCGGATTTTGACGGTGAAGCAGATGTAATTATCGATTTTACAAGGCATTCAACCGTCAGCTCATTGCTTGAATATGCAGTAACACGAAACATCCCTGCTGTCATAGCAACAACTGGACATACAGACGAAGAAATGGAACTTATAAAAAAAGCGAGTGAGAAAATCGCGATTTTTAAATCTGCTAATATGTCCTTTGGAATAGCACTCCTTGCGGAAACTGCCAAACGAGTGGCATCGATGATGACAGGTGCGGACATAGAAATTGTCGAAACCCACCACAGGAACAAACTAGATTCGCCCAGCGGAACAGCGCTACTGCTTGCTGACGCGCTACTTGAAGTCATACCCGGTGCTGAGATTGTTAAGGGAAGAGCAGGAATGCATAAGAGGGAAGATAACGAAATTGGTATAAGTTCACTGCGTTATGGAAATGTTGTCGGCGACCATGAAATTATCATATCCGACGGCTCAGAGAGCATAAGACTTCGTCACGAAGCTCACGACAGGGACCTTTTCGCGAAAGGTGCTCTAAGAGCTGCAAAGTTTCTTGTTAATTGCGGTCCTGGAATATACAATATGGATTCGATGCTAAAACAAATGTAGAAAAAAGCCCGTTGAAATGAACCAGTTCATTTCAACGGGTATTATATTTTATTATGGCAATTTCTTGCCGCATTTAGTACAGAATTCAAAGTCTTCAGCTGTTGCAGTTCCGCAATAAGGGCAGAAGTTGGACTCTGTTTCTTCTTTTATGGCATCATGCAGTTCAGGATTATATTTAAGGTTGAACTCATCGGGTTCTTCGTCTCTGTCAGTTATGTCAAGTGCGGAAAAACGATTCTTTCTTGTTGCGTTGTTCAGGTTGTAGACTGCTTGTATTACAGCAAGGGCAATAAATGCAACGCCAAACAGCGCCATAAACGGCGGAGCTCCCATAGAAACAGCGCCAATAGTCCATGCAACACCAACCACGGCAACTATAATACTGCTTATACCAGACATCATTGAAGGACCTCGACCCGGTTTTATGCTTTTCATAAAAATGTCCATTCTGCCGCTAAGCGGCCACACAAAACATTCACGCAGTTGAACTTAATCTAAGTTATATTTCAAATCTATAACATTATATACTAAAAACCAAGGAGTGTCAATGACATGTTTTAATTCATACAAAAATAATATGAATTCACTGGAAAACCATTGACATATTAGAAATCAAGTGATATTATGTATTAAAAGGTTAGCGGAGGTTAACTGAATTGATGTATATCATGATGTATTATTTGAAAAGATATAATAATCAACATTATATGAAAGGTTTGATAATATGAAAAAAGTTGCTGTTGTTTATTGGAGCGGGACCGGTAACACAGAGATAATGGCAGAAAAAGTGCTCGAAGGCGCTGCTTCTACCGGAGCTGAAGCGAAACTGTTCGTAGCATCGGATTTTAATGCGGATATGATGGACGAATTTGACGTTATTGCTTTTGGCTGTCCATCAATGGGGGCTGAACAGCTAGAGGACAGCGAGTTTGAGCCGATGTTTGATAGTTGCCGTCCGAAGCTGTCGGGAAAGACCATAGCGCTCTTCGGTTCTTACGGCTGGGGTGACGGGGAATGGATGAGAGATTGGGAAAGAAGCTGTTCGAGAAATGGTGCAGTTCTTGTTTGCGAGAGCCTTATACTCATGGAAACACCAGATGCAGATGGCGAAGCAGAATGCGCCCAGTTTGGTAAGACTTTAGCACAGTAATGTCCGTTTTATTGGATTGACAAATTCGATTAAAAATGTTATCATACCTTTACCGAACAAATGTTCGTTTGAGCGTTTCCATTCGAAGTAGAGAAAGGACGGTAAAGGATGGATTATACAGTTTTTGCTAAGGATTTGTTGAGAAGGAAGATGGCATTGGAGAACGCTTACACCGCGGTTCGAGAGGAAATGATCGCTCTCGAAAACGAAAAGACAGCGTGCAGGTCAATCTCAGATTCCGTGCCGATAACGGGCAGCGGAACAAACAAGTATGAAGAAAAGCTTGTTGCAATTATCGCAAAACTCGACGATGCGACATTCAGAAAGAATGTCATACTACGAGAGCTAAGGCTTATAAACCGGGGTTATAAGTCGTTGACAGATTACGAAAAGAGCATACTTGACGGGTTTTTTGTTCACGGAGAGAAATCAGCTGCTGACTCATTAATGAGCAAATTCTACAAAGAACGCAGCACAATCTATGACGACAGGACCAAAGCACTCGATAAATTCACAAGGTGCGTTTATGGCGTGGTCAAAATCTAATAAAAAAGAGCCGATTTCGGCTCTTTTTTATTATTTAGTTAATTTGATTTAGATACTTTGCATAGCTGGATGTAATGTAGTCGTAGTCGAAATACATATATGAATCAAAGCTACCACGACCTTGAGCAGAAAAATAATGCGGTAGATCATAGACAATTATTGATTCGGAATACTCATCTTCCAGCTCGAGAGATTTAATAATTTCATTAAACCTCTTACCCTTGTAACCTACATCAAAAACCTCAGCATCGCTGAAAAATCTCGAACCAGCTTCCGAAACTGCTTTCGAAAGGTCTGATAAATAGCCTTCAAATTTAGAATAAACCTCATCTGGAACTTTCAGTGTCGGTTCTCTGCCTAAACAGTCCTGCATAGCGACAATCGTTATAATCGGTTTTTCGCTTGAACTGTCAGCGGAAATGAGCTTTTTCATATTAGAAGCAAAGTTCTTTGGTGTATCTGAACGCCAAGCTGCAGGTGCAATCATTATTTCTGCATTTGGATTAACGGAACGGATTATACTGCTCTGAGAACCGTATAATACACGGTAAGCGTCTGTGCCTTTTCCACCGTCAGCCGTCATCCAATAGTCACAAGTTTCATCTGTTAGATAATAACCGTAAAAGGATTTATGAGATGCATACTTTTCGTTTAGCAGCGGAATAAGCATTTCAGCATCTTCTGCGACTTCTCCGTAAAACTTAATTTTATCATCAGGGGTTCCAGGTATATCAGGATAGGTTGTGCTGATTAAAGTAGATACAAAAACTTTCATTCCAAGCTTATCACAAGCGGATAAAATTGCTTCGTTTACATCTGTGGCACCTTGCCCCGATGTTTTTTTATAGCCCTTTTCGGCAAGCTCTTTCGTAGGCTCTATAAGGATTTGTTTTGCGTTATAATCCAAATTGTTCGGAGCAACAATATACTCCATTCCAAGCTCGCGCCATCCTTTGAGCAGGAGATAGATTCTATATTCATCAAAAAAGTGGTGCTTGTTATAACCTTGAATGTAGTTTATAAAAAATCCGTAAAAACCGCCTGCAATAACAGGCTTATTCGTCTCATGAATAGGGCGGAACTGATATTCCGGTTCGGTGACAGCTTTTTCACTACCGTAAACCTCAATTTCGTCAATCGCTATAAAAGTACTGGCGAAAACCAGAACTCTAAGCTTTTTAGTTTGAACGGTGTGGTTACGCATTGCTGAAAATCTAACTCTTTCAGTTAAACTACCGCCGTTCTTGCTCTCAGCAAAAGCAGTGCAAAAATCCTTGAAATTGCCGCTGGCTTCTTCATATTTTACGCTGATAAAATCAATTTCTTTTCCCGCACCAGTTCCTGCATAAGACGACAAGTGAACTTCTGATACATTTGAAACATCCTTTAGGTCGATATCAAAAGAGATAACTGGAAGTGTTGTCAAGGGATCATTCTTTGTTGATTTAAAAAGCGCATAATTTGAATCTGTTTCTTTATAACTGCCGAAAACTCCGTCCGTCAGCTTCTTTTTCTCTTCATCTTTATTATTAGCTGCTGCACTTTCCGTTCCGTCGTGGGTGTATGAACATCCTTTTGACAGTAAAACTCGCTCGTTTTGGCGAACACCTAAATTTTCGATGCTAACGATGTTGTTAGTTGTGCCAACAGCAGAAAAGATATAGTATTTGACAGCTTTTGCGTTTATCGGTTCATCAAATTTAATGCTGAAAACAACATTACCATCTATTTCTGAGTTTTCCATCTCGCCTACGTAAAGGTTGAAGTTATATCCGTCGTCGGAGTAGAACAGTTCAACTCTTTCGGGTATATCTTTACCTTTACTGAAGCTAAGAGACGATTTCTCCAGTGATGCGATGAATCCGAAGTCGTTTTTTAGATAGTATGCGCCTTCTTTTTCATCGAAAAGGCTTGTTGAATGACTACCACCGAACCAGTCACCATGAGTTAGCGGTACATCCTTTACTTTGCAGAGGATTGAAGCAGTTTCACCATTGGTGAGCACCTTGCCGTCATCGCCTTTTATTTCCAGCGCATCAGTAAAGCTGAAACCGTAGAAGGTGTCAAGAGATAAGTTAACTTGCTTATCATTCATAGCGGAAACCTCCGAATTATTGTCCGACACATTAGCATTTGAAACACAAGAAACAATTGAAAAAAGCAAAGCAGCACAAAGAAATAACGCTAAAAGCTTTCTATTCATTTATTACCTCAATTCGGCAGTTCAATTTTCGCTTTTCCACCCATGTACATACGGAGAGGTTCGGGGATTTTTACAGAGCCATCCTCGTTTAGGTTATTTTCAAGATAAGCTATAAGCATTCTGGGAGGTGCGACAACGGTGTTGTTCAGTGTGTGAGCGAAATATGTGTTCTTGTCCACACTTCTGATTTTGATACCAAGGCGTCTTGCCTGCGCATCACCGAGGTTCGAGCAGCTTCCGACTTCAAAATATTTTTGTTGACGCGGAGACCATGCTTCAACGTCAATGCTCTTGACTTTGAGATCAGCAAGGTCGCCTGAACAACATTCGAGAGCTCTCACGGGTATATCAAGACTACGGAAGAAGTCAACAGTGTGATGATATAGCTTTTCAAACCATTCAGCACTTTCCTCAGGTTTACAAACAACGATCATTTCTTGCTTTTCAAATTGATGTATTCTGTAAACGCCACGCTCCTCAATACCATGTGCGCCAACTTCTTTGCGGAAACAAGGCGAATAGCTTGTCAGTGCTTGAGGGAACTTTTCTTCCGGTGTTATCGTGTCGATAAATTTGCCGATCATTGAATGCTCGCTTGTGCCGATAAGGTAGAGGTCTTCGCCCTCTATTTTGTACATCATGTTTTCCATCTCGGAAAAGCTCATAACGCCTGTAACAACATTGCTTCGTATCATAAATGGCGGTATATAATAGGTGAATCCGCGATCGATCATAAAGTCACGCGCATAAGAGATGATAGCAGAGTGAAGACGAGCAATATCACCGCAAAGGTAGTAAAAGCCGTTTCCGCTTGTCTTTCTTGCGCTGTCAAGGTCGATTCCGTTTAGCTTTTCCATTATTTCTACATGGTAAGGAATTTCAAATTCCGGAACAAAAGGCTCGCCGAATCGTTCACGTTCTACATTTTCGGTGTCGTTTCTACCGAGCGGAACAGACGGGTCAATTATATTTGGTATAACAAGCATTCTCTTACGAATTTCTTCTTCAAGAGCGTCTATTTTTGTTTCAGTAGCGGCGAGCTCGTCCGCCATGGATTTGACCTCAGCTTTTGCTGCTTCAACTTCCTCACGCTTGCCCTTTGACATAAGACCGCCGATTTCCTTGCTTATGGTGTTGCGTCTTGAACGCAGATAATCGCGCCGAGATTTTGCTTCGCGCACTTCAATGTCAAAAGCAATAACCTCGTCTACAAGCACAAGTTTCTCATCCTGGAACTTCGCTTTAATGTTTTCTTTTACAAGCTCCGCATTTTCTCGGAGCATTTTAATATCAAGCATTTATTTTAACCATCCTTAATGATATAGTCCTCTAACATAGTATTATATATCCTACTCGCAATTAAATCAATCTCTTTTAGGATAATTTTCATCCACAACCGTTACTGTATCGCAAATTTCCGAAAGCACCTTTAAGTGTTCGATTCTTATTCTTTCCCCTATATGCAACATTGGAACCGCAGGAGGGTATTTATAAACGGGAGAAGCGGCAATTAAGCCAACGCTGTCGTTTAAAGAGACATTTTTCTTTTGCGATAAAACAGCTTCTCTTGGGCTTAACGCAGGTATCAGGGTATTATCTGCCGAGTTATAGTTTCTCGATAGTAAAATCTTATCTTTCTCATTCAAAGGAATGAATTTTACATTATTCAATGCCTTAATCAATGCTTCAAAATCAGTTTTATTGTTCATCACAGAAGGGATTAGAACAATGTGATTTTCATTCAAAAATTCAGAAAAAATATTATGTTCTTTTAGAACACCATCAATTTCATAAGCGTTTTTTGCTAATACGGTTATTCTATATGGGTCTGTTGCAATATTTAAATCATCGTAAAAGCAACAACCCTTTTCTCTAATAACGAACTTAACCATATCACAATGATTTAAAAGCGTTTCAAGAGCTTTCCTTTCCGAATCCATAAAATGTGCTGCTCTCTCCAGAGAATTTGCAATTAGATAAGAGGGGCTTGTAGTTGCGAACAGCTTTAGAGATGACATAGATTCACGCCAATTTTCAGCATATTGCCCGGTCAGGTGAAGAAAAGCACCACCTGTAAGGACGGGAAGGGTTTTATGTGCCGAATCGATAACGATATCGGCTCCCAGTGATAGCGGATGAAGTTTTCCACCTTCGTGAAAGGCAAGATGAGTTCCGTGTGAGTTGTCGCAAATAAGAGGTATCCCATAACTTTTGCAAATAGATGCTATTTCTACGGTGCGAGTGGTATTTATCCGTCCGTAATAATCCTCGGTACAAATAAATACTGCTGCAGGTTTGTGTTTTTCTAAAAGCTGGGTATCAATTTTATCTGCGTAAACTGGATTTATTGAAGATAGCGCAAAGGCATTTTCGACCGCTATATGTGCGTCTTTACAGCAGATTACTGTTTTCCCGGCAGCGGCGGTAAAAAGAGCGGTTTGGATCGCAAGCGTCGCACCGCCGCAAGAATAAAGTGTCATATCTGCACCGAAAAGCTTCGCCGTTTCAGAAAATAATTTACGGTTGAAATCTGTAGTATCGTAAATGTTGAGCGTTTCATCAATTTCTGTGACATCGTACCGAATAAAAGAGAAGGACGCAAAATCAGCGGAGTAATCTCCGCCGATCTCTCGTCCTTTATGTCCGGGCATATGAAAACTGACAGGTTTTTTCGAAAGGTAATCGTTAAGTCTGTCGTTAATTAACATCGTTTTGTAGTCCTTTTTGTTGTTACAGGTCAGACAGCTTACTTATCTCGATTCCGGTGTAGAATCGTTTTAGGATGTACTCATAATCATAGCCTTTTTCAGCAAGGGATTTTGCTCCCATCTGGCTCATACCGACACCGTGACCCCAACCTTTGCCGTTTACAACAAGTGAATTTGCCTCCATCCCTGAGGATTCGACACCGGTTGCTGTGGCAACCTTCAGCTCAGAAGGGGCACCTGTATAAGACTGTGTACCGTCAGCAGTTGCGACAGCGATGTTTCCGGAATAAGCTGTTTCGCCATAACCTGCGATATTCATACTATATGCATAACTAAAATTAAAATTTGTGCTTGTGTTGGGTTTTCCTTTCTCTCTACCAAGAAAAGCAATTATAGAATAAACCTTAAGACCACCTGAAATAGTGACGGATTTTCCTGCGGAGTCGGTCGCCTTGAGTGCGAGAACATGGTCCGAATTTTGCTCAACAGATGTTATTTCAAATGATTTTATAGTACCATTAAGTGATGAAAATTCTGTACGAGCTTTAAGATATGTACTCAGCTCATTCATCGATATTGTAAAGTTCCAAGACATGTAGCCTGTTTCTTCAGGTACTCTAACAGCTGTAAGATATGGAGTGTAGGTGCCGCCCCAGAAGTTGTGAGCGCTTACAGTAGAACCGCCGCTTGAGGAGAAGTAAAGACCTTCGGCGATTTTACCGTTGTATGACATAACAAGACCGCTTGTAATGTCAACAGCATTGTCGGTTTTTGTTGTTCTTCTTGCACCGCCAAGATAAGCTTGACAATCTGGTTTAGAACAGAGGTTAAAACCGTTTGATTTATGCTTTCTTGTTAAATTGCAAAATGTCCATGACCTTGCAGCTATCGCTTGCGCTTTGAGGGATTCAACGGGAAAGCTGGTACTCATCTCATAAGGGATTACACCTTTTAGATATTCGTCGAGGGAGAGGACATTAATAATTTCAAGAAAACCTGAGGAAGTTGTGCGGATTTCAAGAAATCCAGTATAAAAATTTTTAGCATTGATTCTTATTGCACCATCAGGAAAACGCAGAGCAAAAGTTTTACCTACAGATGCATTCTCGTTGTTATAAGCTTTGACGCTCATACCAATGGCTGCAAAATTATTTAATGAGCCAAAATTAAGTGTAGAACTTGATGCATTGCCAAGCTTAGTAAAAGTACTTCCATCACTGTAACCGACTTCAAGAGCTTGGGAAGAAGCGGAGAAAGTGGTTGAAGATGAACCAATATTTATTGTACCACCTGCTACATTTATAGTTGACAGCGCACTGGAGCCATAATAAAGTCCGACACAAATAATTTGATTGTTATCGTATGTAGCAGCAGAGGTATTTGTGCCAAGCATTGAAACAAGAGGTATATAAGCGAGTGCGAATATCAGAAAAGTAGCGATAACACGTTTTAGACTGAGTCGGGGTTTTCGTCCTGCTACAAGTCTTTTAGTTGATTTCATATTCACCCCTCACAAAAATAACCGCTTCGGAGGAAACGCAAATCAAAGCATAAGAATTTTCAGGTTTTGGTATCAGATATGAGTGACCGACATCAAGGAGGTCGTTGTACTCTTTTATAGCGCCTGCTGTTATATCTGCGATACCACCGCTTGAATAATTGCCAGTAACGCCCATAATACCGCTCGCAAGTACAGCTTCGCAGTTGTTCTCGACCATCAGTGTTTCACCGCGGCGAAGTGTTACTGTCTTGTATTCGCCACCAGTTGGCTGAGGGATAACAACAGGATCGGAGGTATCGGGAGTTGATGATTCACTGTTCTTTTTTATATCATCTTGAAGTTCTTCTATAGAATCATATCCAAGCTGCTTTAAGAAATAAGCGACCGCATCAGCAGGAGTTGTACCAACGCCATTAATGTCTTTAGATATATCTTTTTTCAGTGACTCAAAGCTCGCATAACCGAGCTCTTTAAGCAGTTCTGACTTGACTTTACTTACAATGAGCGTATAATCGGAATCGGATAGGGTGTAATTTTGGTTTATCTTTGCTTTAAGAGAAGCCATAGAGTTAAAACCAAGTTGTGAGAGAACAGAGTTTTGAATATATGTATTGAGCTTGTCCCTCTCTGAGTTTGAAACGGTAAGAATTGATTTTTTGAGATCTGCGTATGAATTGAATCCGAGTTCCGTAACGACGCTGTTTTTAGCTTGTGCTACAATTGCTGCAGTATCCACCGTGCCACCAGAACCACCGCCGGAACCGATGGCGTTCTTCATTTCGGTAAAACTCGAAAACCCGAGTTTTGAGAGTATGCTCAGTTCAACCTCGTTTTTGATTTTTGTTTTTTCGGCATTCAAATAACTAACCGTTACCAAAGGATCAGTGCCGGGGTCATAAGCCGCGGTAACATAGACAGCAGCCATTGAGACGGAAATAACAGAAGCGGCAGATATAATAAAAAGCCGTTTCATTTTTGAAACCTTTTTTTCCTTGTTATGTTGGTTTTTCAAATATGTACCGAATATTTTCATTTTTAATTTCCTCAAAATAATAAAAAAGCTTTTTGTTTCGTTTGATTATATACACGGTAATTATAACATGCATAATGCATTATGTAAATACCTTTTACGACAAATTTCACATATTCATCTGTTAAAACCACTATTGACACAAAATGCTCCGTCTGTTAGAATATACAAAAGAAAACAGTAAAAAACCGGAGTCCCCTCCGGTTTTTATCGAACCAAAACTTTTGATTATTTACCTATAAACATCTGTGTCCAGTAGTTTCCATCCGCCACATAACCGATGCCTATATGAGTAAAGGATGCGTTCAGTATATTTGCACGGTGTCCGGGAGAGTTCATCCAGCCGTTAACGACCTGTGCAGGCGTTGAATAACCCATCGCAATATTTTCACCGGCGGACCTGAAGCTAATTCCGAAGCTCCTCATCATATCAAACGGCGAACCATAAGTTGGGCTTGTGTGGGAGAAATATCTCTTATTCCTCATATCCTGTGACTTATACTGCGCCACCCTTGATAGTTCCCAATCCTCGCTTAATGCTCTAAGACCATATTTCGCTCTTTCTACGTTAGTGAGCCTTATAACTTCTTTTACATAGCTGTTGACAGCTTGATCTGCGAGAGGTATATAAAGAATCTGGTTAGGGTAAATCAGATTGGGGTTTTTGACTTGAGGATTTGCGTTTATAATCTCGTCGAGCCCGACTTGATATTTCTTCGCAATCAGCCACATCGATTCACCTTTGATAACAGTGTGCTTGACAGTTTCAGCGCTGACAGTCACTACAGCCATTAAACATGCAAGGAATAGCGCGGCTATTATTTTTTTAGTTTTCATTATTGTGACCATACCTTTCTAATTTTCTTTTCCGAAAGATATATCTTCAGATAAAGATACAACATTATTATTATCTGGGTATTTTTTTTAATACTTGTCAATTTTTTCGAAATAAAAACCGGAGACAAACTATGACTCGCAAAGCAATTACAGCAAATAACCTCCCGTCAGCTGGACCGTATTCGCATGCGGTAGAAAGTGGCGGTCTTGTATTCCTGTCAGGGCAGACACCACTTGATCCCGCAACGGGTAAATTAGTAGAAGGGGATATCAAAAAACAAACAATTCAATGTTTTAATAACTTAAAAACAGTTTTAAAAGAAGCTGGACTTACTCTTGAAAACGTTATAAAGGTAAATGTTTTTTTAACTGATATGAATGATTTTTCAGCGATGAACGAGATTTACAAAACAATGTTTTCGTCACCATACCCAGCAAGGTCAACAGTAGAAGTTTCAGCACTTCCACTCGGAGCAAAAATAGAAATTGAGCTTATTGCTGAAAAAAGAAAATAAAAAAATGGAAAGTAAGGTTATTATACAAGTATGTTAGTTTTCAATGCAAACTGTGTTGTTATCAAAGTCGGTTCTTCAACACTCACCTATTCGACAGGAATGCTCAACCTTCGTAAACTTGAGGATCTTGTTAAATGTATCGCAGACTTAAAAAACAGCGGTAAAAGAATTGTGCTTGTTTCAAGCGGTTCAGTCGCTGCGGGATTCGCAAAAATGAGCTTCCCGACACATAAAATTAAAACAGAGGAAAAACAAGCCGCAGCAGCTGTCGGACAGTGCGAGCTTATGTCGATGTATAGCTCGTTGTTTGCAACCTACGGACATAAGGTGGCGCAAATACTTTTGACAAAGGATGTTGTCGAGGACGATGTCCGCAAAACAAATGCAATAAACACCTTTAACGTACTGCTTGATACTGGTTGTATTCCGATCGTAAACGAAAATGATACTATTTCATCCGAGGGGATAAATTTCGGCGGTAACGATACTCTTGCTGCAATAGTTGCAAGGCTTTGTGAAGCTGAACTACTTATTAATATATCCGATATAGACGGACTGTTTACAGAAGATCCGAGAAAAAACCCCAACGCAAAGCTTATCGAGCATGTTCAGGACATAACACCGGAAATTGAAGCGATGGCTAGCGGTGCCGGAACCGGTAGAGGTACGGGTGGTATGCAGGCAAAGCTCCAAGCTGCAAAAATGGCAGGAGAAGCGGGCATACCCATGCTGATTGTCAACGGCTCGAATATCAAGGTACTGTATGATGTCTTTGAAGGTGGATGTTCCGGAACTGTATTTGAACCCGGATGCTGTGGGGTAAGACGTAATTTTTATATATTCTAAACTCGGCAAGGAGGACTAAGCATATGAATGCGAAGGATGTACTTATACAAAAATGCAAAGCAGCAAAAAAAGCTTTCACTGTTCTTTCCTCATCAAAGGGTGAACAACGAAACGCAGCTGTTTTAGCTATGGCCGATATTCTCGTGAAGAATTCCTTTGCTATTCTTGAAGGGAATAATAAAGATATTCAAAGAGCCGAAGCTGAAGGTATGAGAGAATCAATGGTCGACAGGCTTAGGCTTACTGAAACTAGAATTGGTGCAATTGCTAACTCACTCAGAAAAGTTGCGGCATTGCCTGACCCATTAGGTGGTGGTGAAGTCTGGAACAGACCGAATGGACTTACAATAAGGCGCATTAAGGTTCCGATTGGCATAATTGCAATGATTTACGAAGCGCGCCCGAATGTGACTTGCGATGCGGCAGCGCTGTGTATTAAATCAGGAAACGCTGTTCTCCTCAGAGGTGGAAGTTCCGCAATAGATTCAAATATCGTTATTGCAGGACTCCTTAGAGAAGCAGTTTCATCACTCGGACTTGACGGTGAATGCATCCAGATAGTAGAAGATGTTTCACGAGAATCAGCGACAGAGCTAATGAAGTTAAACGGTTATGTTGATTTACTCATCCCCCGTGGCGGACACTCGCTCATCAGAAGCGTTGTTGATAATGCAACAGTTCCGGTAATTGAAACAGGTGCGGGCAACTGTCATATATATGTCGACTATGATGCTGATATCGATATGGCGCTTTCCATAACAAATAACGCAAAGACACAGCGTCCTTCCGTTTGTAATGCCGCAGAAACGCTTCTTGTTCATACAGATATGGCCGATAAGTTTTTACCTGAACTTAAAAAAGCGATGCCCGGTGTTGAACTACGCGGATGTGAGAGGGCAAGAAAGATTCTTACCGGCATAAATGCTGCAACAGAAGAGGACTGGTTCAACGAGTACAATGATTATATCCTTGCAGTCAGGGTCGTAGATAATGTAGCTGAAGCGGTTGACCACATCAACAAACATAACACAAAGCACAGTGAATCAATAATAACAAAAAACCTTAATTCAGCGGAGTATTTTAAAACAAATGTAGATGCAGCCGCTGTCTATGTAAACGCATCCACAAGGTTTACGGACGGTGAAGAGTTTGGTTTCGGCGCTGAAATCGGAATTTCAACTCAAAAATTCCACGCAAGAGGACCTATGGGGCTTGATGCTCTGACAACCGTTAAATATCTAATCGATGGCGACGGACAAATAAGATAATGTTTTAACGGCAGACGGGTCAAACTCATTTATGGGTGAGATGATTCCATCTGCCGTTTTAGTTTATGGAGAAATCAAAATGAAAGAAAAATCCTTTAGGCACATCAAATGCGACAATAACGACATAGGCAAATACTGCATTCTACCGGGCGATCCGGCTCGCTGCGAAAAGATTGCAGCATACCTTGATGAGAGCGTTTTTGTTGGCACGAACAGGGAGTTTACAATTTATAAAGGCAAGCTCTGCGGTGAGCTTGTCACTGTCTGCTCAACAGGTATTGGCGGTCCATCTGCTGCTATTGCGATAGAGGAACTCACTGCTGCAGGAGCTGACACATTTGTCAGAGTTGGCACTTGCGGTGGTATTTCAATGAAGGTCAAGTCTGGGGACTGTGTAATCGCGTCCGCTTCAGTAAGGCAAGAAGGCACAAGCCGCGAATACGCACCTGTAGAATACCCGGCAGTAGCTGACTTTACTGTAACAAGAGAACTTGCGGATGCTGCAAAGCTTCTTGGACTACCTTATCATGTCGGTGTCGTTCAAAGTAAGGATTCGTTTTATGGACAGCACGAAGCTGATAGAATGCCTATCTCAAATGAGCTTTTGAACAAATGGGAAGCTTGGAAAAGACTCGGTGTTCTTGCAAGTGAGATGGAATCGGCTGCTCTATTCACAGTAGGAGCATCTTTAGGAGTGCGCTGCGGTGCGGTGTTTTATACCCTTTGGAATCAGGAGAGAGCAGATAAGGGAATTGTCGACCTCCAATATGATGATCAGTCTGCCGCTATTAAAACAGCAGTTGAAGCGGTTAAGATGATGATAAAAAAGAATATAAGTAGCGTGAAATTTAATTCAGATAAAACATAACTACAGCATATTCAGCTATATAATTGATAAGCCGCTTTGCGGCAGAACGGATATAAAAATGCGGTTTTTAAAGACGATTTTCGTTTATATTATAATAATTCTTTTTGCAACCTCTTGTATTGCAAATATACCCCAAGATGAAAGCATTGGAACCGGTGGGGAAGGCTCAGAACTCGTTTCATTTTTCGAAAGTGTTGAAAACTCTATAGAAGTTTCAGCTGAATCACCTTCTGCATCAGAGGGTGAGAGCTCAGAGCCTATTCCTATACCTACTGCTGAAGACTTTTTTGTAAGGATTGATAAAAGTAGGACACTACTCGACGCTTTTATGTCGGAGAAGTTTGATGTCGACTTTTCAGAATGGATTTATGATAACTTCGGTGTTGATGTGTTGGAAAAAATCACGAATGAATTAGAAAACGGCAGTTATGATTATGATTTTCTTTATGAGCTGACTGGAATGTCTGGGAAGGTGTTGTATGATGAATATATCGAAGCGCTTGACCCGGATAGCACTGCTTTTACTGACAATATAACAAAAAAAGACTCCAAAAACGGAGATGATACGGTTATAGTCATCTGTGGTGATGTAGGACTTGCAGACAACTGGACGACTATGCAGTATCTGACAAATTATAAAAAGAGCATAACGGACCTTATCGACCCCGGATTTGTTTCAGAGATGAAGGGAGCAGATATAACTGCTGTAAACAACGAGTTTACCATTAGCGAGCGTGGAAAAGCGATGGTCGGAAAGCTTTACACCCTCAGAGGAAAGCCTGAAAATCTCGATTTATATAAAGAATTGGGTGTTAATATCGTATCTCTTGCCAACAATCATGTATATGACTTCGGTAAAACAGCATTTCTTGATACTTTAGACCATCTTAAAGCTGCCGGTATACCTTATGTCGGTGCGGGTAAGGATTTAGATGAGGCGATGAAGCCACATTACTACATAATAAACGGTCGAAAGATTGCTCTTGTCGCTGGAAACAGGTCCGAAAAATATATCTGTACACCAGCCGCAGAGGAAGGCGTGCCGGGTGTTCTCAGATGTTATGAAACAGAGCTTATGAAAAAGGCAATTGAAGAAGCAAAAGAAAATGCCGATTATGTGATTGCCTACCTTCATTGGGGCGATGAATTCGCTCACAAGTTCAACTCCATACAACAAGCCCAGGGATATGAGTACATAGATGCAGGAGCGGACGCGGTTGTCGGTTCGCACACCCACTGCTTACAAGGCGCGGAATATTACAAAGGAAAGCCGATTATTTACAGCCTCGGGAACTTCTGGTTCTCTGGAAGCAACGAAGAATTAGGGATGCTCAAGATAACAATAAGCGGTGATGGTTCTGCCTCTTACCGTATAATTCCGGGCAGGGAGAGCAGTTTCAAGTCTGTTCGCGGAAGCGGCAAGGACTTGGAAACATTACTTAAGTTTTACGAGAGCATTTCAGAAAATGTCGTGGTTGGCGAGGACGGACTTCTTACTCCGGGTAGCAAAAAGTTGAACTTTGAGACGAATATAACAGATAAAACAAAGCTTGCGAAACTTGCAGAGTTGACTGATTACATAGAATCAGACGGTAGAATCAGCGTTTACTTTAGGTCCTCTGACGGTTCGTATTATACTGCAGGAAAAGAGCAAAATCTCCTCTGCGCCAGTACAATAAAAGCTCCTTATGCTCTTTATCTTCTAAGAATGGCGGATGCTGGGCAGTTCAGTCTTGACGAGGAACTTGAACTAAAAAAGGAACAGATCTGGGACGGCGGGGGAACTGTGAAAGATAGTCCTATCGGAACAAAGTTTAGCGTTCGTATGTTAATCAGACTATCCCTTGAAGTAAGCGACAATACCGCATATAAGATGCTTATAGACCGTTTCGGGACAGAAGGATTCAATAAATACGCCTCTTCAAAGGGCTACGGGATTCGCCTGATACCGAACAATGGTTACGGCTACTGCACAGCGGAAGACATGGGCAAGATGTTTTATGAGATTTACGAATACAGGGGTGAAAACGCTGAATTTCTTATAGACTGTCTGCTTAGAACAGAATACAGCGAACAGATTGAGAAGGCACTCAGCGAATATAAAGTTGCTCAGAAGTACGGCAACCAGGGACTAAATTTTGGTTTTCACGATGTCGCAATTGTTTATGCATCCGAACCTTTTGTGCTGTCAATATTCACCACCATCGACGCGACTACCGAAGGTTGCACCGAACCGTTCAGATATATTGCGGTAGAGGTAGATAAAATATTTAATTAATGAGGTGGTGTGTAGTTTAATCAGCTGAACTTTAATAAAGCAAAATTCACATAACAAAATTCTATAAAATGAATTTCATATGGAGATTGAAATGAAAATCATCCTAACTGGTTCCACAGGATTTGTAGGGTCGAGAATTTTATATTCCCTGCGCTCTGAGGGGCATGATGTTATATGTATTTCTTCTGAAATACTTAAGGGAATTATCACAACCGAAAGGTATTTTGCGCTTTCCGAGCTGATAAAAGGCTCAAAACCGGAGGTTATTATTCATACTGCTGCTATTTCGAACACCACTTATGCGCAGAATCACCCCGAAGAGTCCTATCAAGCTAATGTTGAACTTCCGATTATTATGGCAAAAATCGCGAAGGAAAACGGTAGTAAATTAATATCCTGCAGCTCCGATCAGGTTTACAGCGGCTTTGTTGGCCTAAAGGGGATTGCCGAAGATGAGGAACTCCAACCGACAAATGTATATGGAAAACACAAACTGTATGCTGAAAAACAGCTAACCGAGGTTTACCCCGATGCAGTTTCTCTCAGGCTCACATGGATGTATGACATGCCGGTTTATAGAACAAAAACCAACGAAAACTTTGTATTGTCGCTTTATAAATCAGCACTTTTAGACAGGCAGATGCAGTTTTCGTTACAAGATTTTCGCGGATTGACCTATGTCCGTTCTGTTGCAGAGAACATCGTTAAAACTTTTGCTCTCCCCGGCGGTGTCTACAATTACGGCAGTGAAAACGATCAGAATATGTACCTCACCGCCTGTGGCTTTCTTGAAGAGATGGGGTTAGGGGAGAAGATACCGGAGCTTGTGAAACCCATCGATTCCGCAAAACCGAGAAACCTCAGTATGGACTGTTCAAAGGCAAAAAGCTTTGGTATAAATTTTGAACCGACAGCGGAAGGGATAAAAAAGCTTATTTCTGACTATCCTGGACTCTTTTAACAAAATCCCACGCTCCGTTGAATTTGGTACTAAATTGGTTTATTGACAACATATAATCCTTATGCTAACATTGTTTTAACAAATTCACCTGGAGGAAAGTTTTTCTTTAGTGCCATACATATGCTTTTGTTCCAAAAGCAGGTATGAATCGCAAAAGACGCGACAAGAACAAGCTTCAAGAAAACAAGAAAGGGATGGTCATTACAATGTCAGTTGGTGAAAGAATTAAATCCCGAAGAAAAGAAAAAGGTCTTACCCAAATTCAGCTTGCAGAGCAAGTTGGCGTATCATCTCAAGCGATATCAAAATGGGAAACAAACAGCGGTATGCCGGATATTTCGCAAATTCTCCCCCTCTCTGCGGCTCTCAGTATGACAACCGATGAAATCCTCGGCAATCAAGACCGCCGCAAGGAGCTCGAGATGGGTTGGATAAATACACTCAGACAGTACGGAGATTTGTCGGTCGAACTTCTTGAATTTACAAATAAAGCACTTCGTGAATTTCCAAACGACGAAACATTTCTTTACCGCCGTATATGTGATGAATATTTTTTGTCACAAAATGATAAATTTACTGACGATAAAAGGTCAAGGTATCTTGATTTAGCAATGGTACACGCATTGGAATTTCAAGAGAAATTCCCGGATAGCGATGTAATCATAGGTTCTTTAGTAGACATATATGTAAGCCGTGGAATGCGTGATAAAGCGACCGAGTGGGCTTATAAGAGCAAAAAGAGTGAAGACAGGGATAGACTACTTAAACGCTGTCTAACCGGTGAAGAGCTTCGCCGACATAGGCAAAAAATTATTGACAAAATGCTACAGGACTTGATAATAGAAATGACATGGCTTGACTTGTCATCTTTAGACACAGCTGAAGCAATAATTAAAGCAGCAATACCTGATAACAACTATATTTATTATAACGATCTACTCTTTTCGACAGCAATACGCCGCGCAGAATTTTTCGTTCTGAATAATGAATTAGATAAAGCAGTTGAAGCTATTCGCAAAGCACTTGAAATTGCAAAAAGCTATAAAATGGAGAGCGGCCAATTTACCGCACCTGTTTTTGATTGCTTAATCCATCAACAAACCGATGATATGTCACTACTCGAGCAGTTTCCCTATTGCTTAAAGCAGTTTAATACGAACGACCTGATGGAGAGGGGTGATTTTAATGAGATCTTAAGAGACGCGGAAATTTCTTTAGCGAAATACAAGCATAACAAAATAAAGAATGATAAACTGACAGTAGAAGAGTTCGAGCTACTTGTTCGTCAAGGGCGCGGTGAGGCAGTTTTACGCTTAAAAAAAGAAACCGATAAGTCACCATTTAAGCGGATTGTAATAAATGCGGCACTTAATGATAACCGCTATGATTCGCAGTGCTCGGATGATCAAGCATCGTTTGTTTATGAGCTTATAAAAACATTCAAAAACCAAGAAGAATTGATAAGAGATATTACGAGCTATTACAAGAATGATTTTGGCGATAATTTTGCGCATTACCTTGATATGCTTGTGATTTTCGCTCAAAATGATGATGAATATTCATCAAGTATAATAAAAAATTTCTATAACAAAACATACAAATTGCTTTTAGGAAGAAAAGAAATACCCGAGGGATACGACACAAAGCGCGACGACTATGTCGCTTCTGCAACAGCTGCAATAAAGATTAGTACTATAACAACGCAAACGCTGTTTTCAGATATTGGCGCATTATTGGCTAAGGAAGATATATATAGTATTAGAGAATTTTATTTATGGGATATAAAAGAAACAATCGAATCTGACTTTGAAGAAGCATTGACAAAGAACGATGAAAATATCCAAAGGTTTATATCAGCTTACAATGAAGAAAAAGAACGAGAAGAGCAATTTTCAAAAACATATATAGAAAAGACAAATGAATTTAAAGATGTCAATTATTTAATTGAACACATCAAATCAGGTAAACCGATTAATTTTGGAATGAGAAAATATCTAAAAAATACCGCCCCAGCTCATGATTTGGAGCTTTCTGAGCTTGCATATGAGGAAACCGATATAAAACGGAAGACCGTATTGTATTCTATAATTCCAAATATTGTTGGAATACCAATTGAAAGATTGATTGAAGAAGCGAAAAAATACGAGTATGCGCTTAGCGATCGGCAATGCCCTGAATATTTATTGGCAGTAAGACTGATTGAACAGCTCGGTAGAACTTATAGCAGCACACCTGAAATTCGCGAATATGCGGAAGAATTAATATCAAAGGGCTATTCTGATAATGTACTTGTCGGGCTTCGTGCGCAGATATATGAGTCATCGGATAAAAAAGATTTTATTAATTATGTAAAAAGCATTCCCGTAGAACTATCTGAAAACGATGCATGGCATACGGCAAATTTTGCAGTGCTCGGAATGTGGGAGACGCGTCCCAATGATGCACCGGTAGATCTGCTTTTCTATGTTTACGAGACGACTCTCTGTGCTGCTTGTAGACGTAATGCTGTTAAAATAATGAAAAGGCACGATTTACTGACGGATGCTATTATTGCAGAAGCCCAGTACGACAGCGAAAGAGAGACACGTAAAATTGTAATGAAGGGTGAGGATTGTGAGTAAATATATGGTTGTCGGCGACTTTTCTTTGTTTGAGTTTCATGATTCTTTATTGCTTCGGCAAAAATAATAGAAAACGATTTAATTTGCGAACTAACAGACCTCAATATCCATCACGGAAATGACTTTAATCCCTCAGAACATGATATGAAAATCACTAAAACTATTATGAAATTAGGCGGCATCAGCTCTGCTTGCGTTAAGACAGACGGGAAATACCAAATGGTTGATGGTAGGTATTTACAAGTCGAAGAAGGAAGAGTATATTATAATTACGAAGCGAGGGATTTCTTTTATAATCTTATTGCAAATAATATTATTGAGATACTTGATTGTAAAGTAAAAGATAATCATAGCGTAAGATTTATCTGTTCCCCGAATCTTGAAGTCGAGCTTCAATACGATTCTGTGAGTTTTGAATGGGATTCGTATGATGGTTGGGCTTGGTATGAGTATTTTCATAGATATGTAAAACAGCTTTCGATAATTCAAAATGGTGAGAAAACGGTATTACCCATTGATATGGTAATACGCGAGGACGAATCAGGACCGCTGCAAGTTATTTTAACACTTAACTTTTTTGGCAAACGATATGATGGTGGTGGTGAAACACCAATGGAAGCATTAGAAAATCTATCAAAAAAACTTCCTGAAAATATTCAAGTAATAGAACTAGCCGATAAATGGAGTAATAATGTGGTTGATTATATCGAAGCTCATAAAAGCTGTACCAATCATAGAGAAAAACTCAAAAATGATATAATTTGCGGCTGCTTTTATTGCCTATCGATTTTTTCACCAACTGAAATACATCAGTGGATAGATAACCAGCAGACAGCGCTTTGCCCATACTGCAGTATTGATTCGGTGATTGGCGAAAGCTCCGGTTACCCAATTACAAAAGAATTCCTTGAGAAGATGAATAAACATTGGTTTAATGAGGATTCAAACTGATATGTATAGAAAATTAATTGGTATGTTTTCGGCAATCATAATAGCTATGTTAAGTTTTTGGATTCTTGTAATTTACAATTATAATTTATCATCATTATTAGTAAGTTTTATTAATTTGATGGTTGTTTTTTGCATTTGTATATGGTCAAATTTTATAAAAGTGTCTGATCTAAGAAAGAAAACAATATCATTTATATTGTGGCCTTGGGCATTTGGATATGCGTTAGCAAGCTCATTAAGGTTATTAATAGATGCGCTTAAATAGGTTTTGAATATCAAAAAACATGCGTAACGGCTTTAACACCGTTACGCATGTTTTAATTTTATTGGTTTATCATTTGTATACTACAGATGTTCCGGAAGCTGTGACCATCAGCATACCATTGTTCTCGCCAAGCACTTCATAGTCGACATCGATTCCGACAACTGCATTCGCACCTAATGAATAAGCGCGGTTCTGGAGCTCTGCAATTGCCGCGGTTCTTGCAGAGATGAGCTCTTCTTCATAAGTACTTGAGCGGCCGCCAAAAAAGTTAGAAAGACCTGCTGCGAAGTCCTTCATGAAATTGACTCCGGCGACGACCTCCCCGAACACGATTCCTTTGTACTCGACGATGGTTTTTCCCTCAATTGAAGGAGTGGTAGTAATAATCATAAATTGTCTCCAATCTCAATTTGTTGTTTTAATAAGATTATATTACATAACTCAGCGATTAACAAGCAGAAGATGGCACTTAGCAAATATTTATATTTGACTTTATGCAAGTGTTTTGGTAAAATCATAAAAAGCTGTAAAAAAAGGAGCTGCGGTAGCGTGAAATAATTTTTTCGTGACCGCTTTGCGGCAGAATGGAGATTCAAATGAAAGATAATAGCTTTGTGATAAAATTGGACGGTGTCAACTGCGAAAGAGGCGCCGATAAGATGATACTTTTCACTCCCGAACGCGGAGCGACAACAAAAACGAATCCTTATGGGTTCGAGGCTGTTGTTAAAAATGGCGAGGTTGTCAAAAAGGGATCGAACGACAACGAAATTCCTGCAGGCGGTTTTGTGCTAAGCGGTCATGGCACGATGAGTCGTTTGATTACTGCAAAAATTCCTGTTGGCGCAAGAGTTGAACTATCTGTTGACGGAAAAAGTGCGACTGTAACCGTTGGAAAAGAAACAGAACTTAAAAGAGCAGAAATTGAAATCGACGAAGTTAAACTCCATGTCAATAAATCACCAGAAACCAAAAAAGAAGCTTCTGTATATATAGAAAAAGCAGCAGCTGCATTTGAAGAAGCAAAAAAGGCTGATGACGAAGAGCAATTCAAATCCTATTTGCGAACCGTAACAGAAAACTGCAATATGGCATACATTGTTGGCACATCATCACCGACAGTTGAAGCAAGAGGTATCTGGCACAGACCGAGTCGCGAGAAAAGTGCTGCTGATGTTGATGCAACAGTAAAAAGACTTGCCGATGCAGGGTTTAATATGGTTCTCGTTGAGACATTTTACAACGGATATGTTATTTACAAAAATTCAGCTTATTGTAAAACCCGCCCGAATATCGCAGATTTGGACTTTGATATGCTTGAAGAGTTTATCAAAGCAGGTAAAAAGTATGATGTTGAGATACACGCTTGGGTAGAGGACTTTTTTGTAGGCGGTCCGAACGAAAACACTTTTGGAACAATTTCAGGTTCCCCTATATTAGACGAGCATCCCGAATGGGCAGCACGCCTGAAAGACGGTAGTATACACATGACCACCGAACCGAAATTCGTTTATGTCAATGCAGCGATGAATGAGGTTCAAGACTTTATTTCTAATGTTTATGCAGAGCTTGTTTCAAGATATGATATCGACGGAATTCAGCTTGACTATATCCGCTATCCACTCGGTACTACAATAGACAACACTGTTGGTTTTGATGACTTTACCCTTGCTGAATTCAAAAAGCTAAGTGGAATTGATGCGAGGGATATTGCAGATGTAAATTCTCCCGAATGGCGCGAATTTACGAAGTATAAAGCATCCCATATCACAAGATTTGTTAAGCGAATTCACAGCGAAATAAGAGAGTTTGAGAAAAAGAGCGGAAGGCGTATATATATATCTACTGCAGTTATAGGACATGCCGATGACGCTATGAGAACGAAATGCCAGGACTGGCCGCTTTGGCTTTCAGAAGGCTGGCTCGATTTCATCTCACCGATGGCATACTATGAAGATAACAGCGAAGTCGAGAGGGAAGTAGCCTCCATGGTCAACCGTTTCCCCGAAATTCCGAACTATGCTGGTATCGCTCCGATGTTCAACCATATGCCTCCTATTGATTCCACAAGACAGATTGCCGCTTCAAGAAATGCAAAGGCGAAAGGTGTTGTGTTCTTTGCGACGGATTCGCTTGACGAAACTCAAGCAAAGCTTCTAAAAATAGGTGCATTTAAAAACAAAGCAAAGATAAGATAAAATATAAACCCTGGGAAGCATTGTTTCTCAGGGTTTATTGCTATTTTAGTTAAGTTTTATGCTGAACATTCTGTCTTTCTCTCTGCCTTGAACAAAGGTTTTGCCGAAGTTATATTCAAATCCAAAATCCGCTTTATCAAGCAAGCTTACGGTTTTCATCTTCAGTGTTTTTCCGTCAAGCTCAAAAACTTTAAACTCAAATGGAGTTTCCGAAAAGCTGCTTGCAGTTATATAATGGACACCATTGTGAACATTACAGGTATTTACATGGTTGTGGCCTGACAGCACACATTTTATGTTCGGGAATGACTCGGTTATGGATAAAACACTGTTTCCAAAAGTTTCACCGGGGTTATGGAAAGGGAGGTCAAACCCTGTTTGCTCACAGGGAATAGGGAATACGGGGGAGTGGGTGCAGATTATATGGATTGCATCAGGTTCTTTAGATATTTTATCTTTGAGCTCTTCTACTCTTTTAGAAAGAAAATGCGCGTCCTGTCTTGTCGCCCAAAAGTAGGGCAGGTCTTCCCAGTGTGTGGATATCACATGTATCCTCAGCTGCTCTTTAGCGATAGTATATTCCGGATTGCTTTCAGGAAAGAAGCATCCTGCGAATGACTTCCACTGTTCAAGTGAATCAGGGGTTGTTACATCGTGGTTCCCGAGGGTTAAATAAACGGGCACACCAAGCTTAGCGAATAAATCAGCAGCTTTTGTGATAAACTCCGGTTTTGTGCTGTCGACAATATCGCCGCCATGAAGGACGAAGGATATCCCTTCGTCCTTTATCTTTTCAGCGAGAATTTTGGCTAATGTATCGAGATTTTCAGGATAACCCTTTTGCTGTGAAAACATCATCGGAGACGCTCCAACATGGGTGTCTGTCAGGAAGGCAAATTTCATCTATTTTTACGACCATCTCTTTCTTTTTGAACCTTTTTAACTTTCAATCTTTATACTTTCGAGTACAGCAGTTGTTTGTTTAAGATAACTTTCCTTTACTTCGGAAGGCGAATTAATTCTAATTTTTCCGGCGAAAATATAAACCCAGGAGAAGAATACAGGGCTTATCATAATGTTAACTGTTACGGTAAAAGTTTCGTTAGTCTTTTTTCTAATTATAATATCCTTTCCGAATCTGTCAATGACAATTTCAATCATTTTGTTATCACATTCAAGCTCAACTCGTTTTTCTTCACCGCTGAACATCGAAAAGGCACTCTTGTTATAACGGGATAGATCAAAACCCTTGAAGGTTTCTTCGCCTTTTCTCTTCTCTTCCGTTATCATAAGCTCAATTATTCTATCTACTCGATAATGCTTCTTCAAGTCTGTTTCGTTATCATATCCTACCATGTAATAATTCTCATCGTCCCAAATAAGAGCATAGGGACTGACATCGTATAGCTTTCCGCCATGCCTTGTAATCCTCTCAAAGCCCTTGCTGCTTTTGCAGATAACATTGCTTGTGTATTTAAATGTAACGGTTTTATTTGCGAGAATGGCTTCACTGATTTTCTCAGCGCAGTCAAGAACCTCTTTGTTATCGGTCTTAGCACGATTTGGTGTGTAAATTCTACAGTTGAGCTTTCGTGCTTCACTCTTGCTGGTCAACGACATAAGCTTATAAATTAGCTCATCGCTTTTCTTCGCAGGGATAAATTTCGCAGCTTGAACTGCGTCGGACAACATCATTAGCTCAGATTTTTCAAAGAGCCTTTCGACAACATGATATTTTACTGTACCGCCCGCTTGCTTTTTTTCGACATGCAGAAAGCCGTTGTCGTTAAGACAGCGGATATCGTCATAAATCGACTTTCTTTCTGCAGCGATATTGATACTCTCAAGCTTGTCAAGAATCTCACTGACGGTCAGCCCGTTTGTTTCGTCGGTTTCTTCACTCAGAATACTGTAAACATGCATCAGTTTCGCTTTTTGATTACTGGCCTTCATTTTTTTCCTCCTCTTATTTGTTTTTTCTGCTGGGGAAGCAACAGAGAGTGCAAATAGACGCTGCAATAAGTCCAAACCAGATCATAGATATTTCCTCCGTATAATTTACTGTATCTATATTATACAGAGGTGGTTGTCCCATAAAACGGACTACGAAAATATTATTTTAATAAATAAAAAAATCGTAAAAATCGAGGCATGCCAATCTATTGGCAGATTATTAACATAATTTACATACACAAAGTGAATTAAAAACCGCCCATGAGTAAATGATATTTACAGCATCAGACTTATGTGTTCCGAATCAACCTAAGCTGACGAAATAAAGCTGTTTTAACTCGTTTTCCAGAAGATAATCCGAGGGAAAACGGAAAACGAAAGGGTGGGCAAGATTGAGAGATAAATCTTTCAATCCCGAATTTTATTTCTTTCGTACCGTAAGCAAGGCACGAATCGCAAATAACACGACCGAAACAAACTTCCAGGTTAGCAAGAAAGGAATGGTCAAAAAATGAAAAAAATTCGCATAATCGCAGCTGTGCTCGCGCTCTTGACTATCTTCGCAGTAGGCGTGTACGCTTCTGATTTATCGCCGGGTATGACTGTCATTAGGCAGAGAACAGTTATAACAAAATGCGGCATTGCAGGGGATGAGCTGACCTTCAAAACATCAGAGTTTGAGAGTGTGTTGGGGATAAAAGACCTCAAGTATATAACAATAACAAAACTACCCGACGTTGAAATGGGTGTACTCAAGCTTGGTGGCATTGATGTTATCGAAGGACAATCTATTCCACGCGGTAGCATTGGATTTTTAAAGTTTGTACCGAAAGCAGTTAACAACGCTTACGCGGCAACTTTCAGTTTCACAGTCGACACAAAGAGCTGGGACGGCGTTGCATTGAAATGCGTTATGAATCTACTTCCGACAGTCAACTTCTCACCAATAGCAGACGGTGGTAGTTTTAGCACCGTGCAGGGAGTTGCAGCAGTCGCGAACTTGGCTGCATACGATCCGGATGGCGATGTTATGTCGTTTGAACTTCTGACATATCCCAAAAACGGTTCTGTGAAAATAACCGATGCCGGAACCGGTAGCTTTGTCTACACTCCGAAAAGCGGCTATAAGGGAAAAGACAGCTTCAAATACCGGGTTGTTGACGTTTATGGAAATATCTCAAAGGAAGCTGTTGCCGAAATAAAAGTCGATACTAATGAGGCAAAGATTGTTTATGCAGATATGCAGGGACACTGGGCGCATTCAGCAGCCGTTAAGCTTGCGGCAAAGGGTATTGTAAGTCACGAAGAAATAGCAGGAATCTATTATTTTTCACCAAGCAAGGCCATGACTAAGAGCGATTTTACCGTTCTGCTTCTTATGGCAGCAGGTTATGGCGATGACCTAAAACCAGTTCTTAATACAGGCTTTTCCGATGATGAACAAATCGAAGCAGCTCATAAGCCCTATATTGCAAAAGCCAAAGAATTAAGTATAATCAGCGGAACAGAAGCTGAGGGCGGACTTATTAATTTTGAGCCCGACAAAGAGCTCACAAGAGCGGATGCGGCTGTTATAATAAGCAAGCTTCTTAACCTTGAGAGCGAAGCAAGCCTTGCGGCTTTCTCTGACAGAGACAGTATTCCAGCGGAAGCGGTCAAATATGTCGCTGCACTTTATAAAGAAGGCATAATGAGCGGCGTTGACCAGCATACTATGGCACCAAATTCAATTTTCGATAGAGCGCAGACAGTTACTGTGCTTGAGAGGGTGATTGAATATATCGACGGGAACAAAAAGGACGAGGGTATTCTTTCTTGGTTCGGGATAAAGTAAAAAACAGATATTTTAAAGAACGGCGGAGTGCTGTGCGCTCCGCCGCATTTTTTATTCAAAGATAATAACACCTGTCGATGGTGAGTTTATGTAAATTGTCGCACTGCTGACTTTGACGAAACTTTCTTTGCCCACAGCGAGAATAAGCTCTTTTACTTTGTTTTCACTATCAAGCTCAATCATCCCGCTGCTGTTGCAAGCGAAAGCCACCATTGTTGGGCTTGTAAAGAGCTTTGCGCTAATATCACCTGTCAGTTGCAGTGATTTGTCATCTTCAAAAACACCGTGACCGTATTTGTTTAACCAGAGGTTTCTTGCATTAACTATGCTTTTTAGATAGCTAAAAGCGGCAGGATCGTTTTCAAAGGAATTGTCCTCCACAAGGTCATAAGCCCATAAATAGCTGCCGCATATAAAGGAGGTGTCAATAAGCTGCTTCCATCTGTCTCCTACAAAAGTCGGACGCATAGCCATACCACGGCGCGGGTAGACCATATCGACGAGTATCTGTTCCGGGAAGGTGTATTTGTACAGCTCAGGGAAAGCACATGCGATGTAGGAAAAGGTTGAAACAAGCTGACCTGCGGCTAAAGTGCCATATAGGTCCGAACAGCCTTCTATGATTGTCGAAAGTCCTTTCGATGCCGCCAACTCAAGCAGTTTTATGCAGCCTTCGTTCCAAGCTTCAGGAGAATGTCCGTGGGATTCGTTCAAGCACACACATGGCGGAGCCATAGCGATTTGGTCAAAGTAAATACCGTACGCACCTGCCTCTTTGACATAATCAAATGCATCAGACAACCTGTCCTGCCAGTTTTTTGCCCCAGCACACATGGCAGCGAATTTTAAGTCAAGGTTACCGTACTGCTCGGCGGAAATTACATACTCACCATTTGCATCAACCGATTTTACTGCAGCACCATCTTTAATGAGTTCATCAAGCTCGGTATATTTTGTGTTGGCAAGCCTTGAATTGATGTAAAAAGAAACTTTTACGCCAAGTTTATGAGCGTAATCTATTCCTGACTTCAATTCATCAAGTGTTCCAAGTTCCCTGTCGGCGGTGTACATCGGGAAACCGTAGTCAAAACCTTCATGATGCCATCCAGCAAATAGCAGGTGATTTAATCCTACTTCTACTGCCTGATCTGCAAGAGCTGGTATATCGGAAAAACTATGGACAATACCGCCATTTTGATATTTAAAATCATAGTGAGCAAAAAGACCGGGATTCTTTAAAAACCAATCAGATGCTAAAGCAGCTTTTCTATCATTGTCAGAATATCGCGCTTTTCTGTATATGTCCGCGCCATTATGCCAGTCACCTTTGTGAAAAGCAGTCACTGCTTTATTATAGGCAAATTTTTCTCCGGATTTTATATGTATGTCATTAGCAACAGCGAAGTTTATACCTGCGCTATGAGCACCCATCGCTTCAATACGAATTGCAAGGATTCCCTTGCCGGAGGAGTGTGAAGCAAAGTAAAATCCGCCATCCTCACCGTACAAATCGCAGTACGCCATAGAAAGAGGACCGGAATATTTGGAACTCAAGGCGTAAACCCCGTGCTTGTCCGGCCAAAGCCCCATTCCGTCAATATTATAGGTGTATTTATAATCCTGCCATCTCCAGCCTATTTGATTTCGCGGCATTGACAGGTATTCAGTGGGATTGGGCACTTTTATGCCTGCATTGAAGGGATAAACAAGCGTATCATCGTCATAATACTCACCAAGCCAAACACCGCAGATATAGGGGAACTTGCAGACAGTAATGGTGTAGGAACTATTATTGTTAAAGCTGATTTCCCAGTTGATTTTATCTTCCAGAAGACGGAAGCTGTAAGTCAAGGATATATCTGTGCTATTTGTACCATCACTTAGACAGCTATAACTAACTTCAAGTCCGTTATCGATTTCTGTTATTTTTGCCATCAGATCAGGGTTTGAGTAAACAGCTTCCGCTTTTGGAACCGTAAAACTCTTTCCTTCGGAAGTTATCAGCTCGAATGTGTCAGCCATTCCATGACGGTGGTTTTTTATTAGATTATCACCTGTCCGAAGGTTGATCAGTTCAAGAAGGCTGCCACTTTTCGTATCGATTGCTACTGTGATATATTCATTTGATTTTCTGTGCCTTGAATGGTACATTTTGTTATCCTCGCTTTATTTAGTGTCATTCTAAGACTAATTATAACATAGATGCACATTTACCTTGATAAAGATTGATTTGGTGCGTAAATGCGAGCGGTTTTGTTACGATGAAGATATTATAACATAAGCGTAGCCATAATGGAACGGCTACGCTTTATTTTCGATGTAAAACCTTCTTCTTAATTTCTTTTTTTGAAAGACTGCTGTATTTTCGCAATTACGTTTTTTGTTACAAAAACAAGCTCATCTTCTATTTCTTCATCGTCGGTTTCGTATGCGTATTCGCAAAGTATGTCTTTGATCTCGGAAGGGCATTTATGTGCTGGAATGCTGACGACGAATTCACCTGATTTAGCATAGAACAAATTGCTTTCAACAGGTTTAATGCGCAGACACCCATTAATCAGAGCGTCTGCTTCTTCAAAAATAAAATAAAGCTTATGTCTTACTGCAGAAGTCTCACCATCTTCTGCAAAGAAGTATGATTCGGAAAACATACCGCTGTCCTCCTCATCAAGCTTTGTAATAAGTATCTCAATACCTCCGGTTTTTTTGGGAAATATCTGAACAAGAGCTCTGCATCCCGATATCAGGAACCCACTTTCGTGAAAATTCATCTCAAGCAGCCTTTCGATTTCACTTCTATATATTTTGCCTTTATATGCCGATGACAGACCGAGTTCGGCGATTTCATCTTTTTCAAGCATCAGTCTGATGCTGTCACCGCTCAACCTGCTCCATTCCACTAAACCACAACCTTTCACTTATATTAAATGATAAGGCCGCGTCTTTGGTTACTAAAAACGAGATATAACAATTAATGTAAATAACAGTAGTCTTTTTAAATAAATGAATAAGAGTAAATTTGTAAATTGCAATGAAATAAAAAAAGAATACAGTTTCTTCTTGACTTAAATACTTTGTATTGTTAAAATATGTTTGTCTGTTAATGTCGAAATTAGGCAGATGCAATTTAATAAACAAATCGGAGGCGCAGTCAATGAAACTATTATCAACAGCACCCCGGGCATCCACAAAGCAAAACAACCAACAACCAAGCATCATTAAGCAAGTATTAAAATCCTACTTAACCGCATTTCTTATAATGGTTCTTCTTATTCCTATGCTTGTGTTTTTGTCATCATCAGTGACAACAACACCGTTAACCCAGACCTATCTCAATGGAATTGCAAAAGTTGATCTAAAGATACCTTTACCATCGGGGGATTATGAGCTAACAGAAGATGTGTTATCAACCGGAACAATAGTTATAACCGGAGAAGTATTTATTGACCTTAAAGGGAAGAAGTTTGAATACAATAAAACTTTCCCTTTATTCGAAATAAATGGCGGCGGTAGTTTGACAATTAGTGACACTATCGGTGGTGGCATTGTGAAGAACAGTGGATTGTGCGTTCTTGTTTTAACTGGTGGAAACTTTACACTTAATAGCGGCGCGTTACTATCGTATACAACATCAAACAATTGCATTGTTATTAATGCTGGCGCAACTGCTACCATAACAGGCGGTTCAATATCCTCGAATTCTGCGAGTACACCCGCAGTAATGAATAACGGTGAGTTCTACTACACAGGTGGAACCGTTCTTGCTGGTACAAGTCCTACAAATGCAATTGGAGGTGGGGGGACTGTGTACAACTCAGTTCCTGAAACCGGATCGGTCGATGTTAAGGTTAATGCAGAAATTCCTAATGCCGTATGCAATATTAGCTTCCCGGTGATTCCTGAACAGACAATGAAACGCACTGAGACTGAGAGTATCACGGAAACGGAGTTTACACTTATTGTAAACAAAGCGGAAAACCTATTTAATGAGAGGGAAGTAGTATTACAGCTAAACTCAAATTACATTTTAAGTGACGGTACGAATACCATACCATTCGCATTGAAATTTGGAGAAATAACCTATAACACAAACCCAATTGAATTTATCATAAGCGAACCAGGTGTAGATATAACATATACCGGAAAAATAGTCCTTGATACACAAGACATACCTGCCAGAGGTATATATTCAACGCAATTAACATACTCAGTTGTTGTAAGAGAGAAATAAAAGACAAGCAAAAATTAGAACCCGAAGCAGTGTTAATCTGCCTCGGGTTCATTTTTCCTAATATTTGTTTGACTTGACAATATATTATCACACTGATATAATAAATCGTTATAAAAAACCGTGCGCTGGCTCTCGAAAGGAAAAAAACGATGCTTGAAAAATATCTCCCACAAATGGAATTTGAATCATATGAGGATTTTAAAGCTAATTTTAAGATAAATGTACCTAATAACTTTAATTTTGCGTTTGATGTAGTAGATGAATGGGCAAAGACTGATAAATCGAAGATGGCTCTTGTTTGGGTTGACGGGAAGGGCAACAGACGGGACTACACATTTGCTGATATGGCTCTTTTATCCGATAAGGCTGCATGTGTGCTAAAACGTCATGGTGTCGGTAAGGGCGACCGTGTTATGCTGATGCTCAAACAACGCCCCGAAGCTTGGATATGCTTTCTCGCACTCTGTAAGTTAGGTGCTATATGTATCCCTGCAACTTATCAGCTAACTCCAAAAGATATCGTGTATCGCTGTAATGCAGCTGGTGTATGCTCGATCATATCTGTTGACGACGGTGAGCTTATTGACCACATAAACAAAGCGGCACCAGATTGCAAAGAACTGAAAAACATTTTTTATGTTTCAGAAAATCCGATTGAAGATTCTTTACCGGGAAGATATGATTTCAAGAGAGAACTTGAAAATGAGCCTGTTGGTGCGATTGAACGTCTCACTCAGAATTATGATATAATGCTTATGTATTTTTCATCCGGAACTACCGGTATGCCGAAAATGATCACCCACGATTTCACCTATCCTTTAGGACATATTATAACGGCTAAATATTGGCAGAATGTCAAAGAGGACAAGCTTCATCTAACAATGTCCGACTCAGGTTGGGCAAAATTCGCATGGGGTAAGATTTACGGTCAATGGATTTGCGGCGCGACTATTGTTGCTTACGATAACGAAAAATTTGACGCTAAAAACACCCTCGAAACAATAACATCATTGGGGATATACAGCTTCTGTGCACCTCCCACCGTTTTCAGATTCCTTATAAAAGAAGATATCGCACATTATGATTTTTCTTCTATTAAACATTGTTCAATAGCTGGTGAGCCTCTTAACCCAGAAGTGTGGGAGCGTTTCCGTGAGCTAACTGGTCTTACACTCTGCGAGGGTTTTGGGCAGACAGAAACACCTGTCATACTAGCAAATTATCCATGGTTTGATATAAGACCAGGTTCTACTGGTAAACCTTCTCCACTTTACGATATTGATATTGTTGATGAAAACGGAAAAACTTGCGACGACGGTATCGTCGGAAGAATCGTTGTAAAAAACATCGATAAATGTCGCCCGGTTGGACTAATCAAGGAGTATTATAACGACCCAGAAGCTAATGCTAAAGCTTTTAAGAACGGCAATTATGATACCGGCGACACAGCATGGAGAGATGGCGAAGGATATTTTTGGTTCGTTGGCCGCTCTGACGATGTAATAAAATGCTCGGGATATAGAATTGGACCTTTTGAAGTTGAGAGCGCACTTATGACGCACAAAGCGGTGCTTGAATGTGCAGTTACAGCAGCACCCGACCCAGTTCGTGGCCAAGTTGTTAAAGCTACAATCGTTCTTGCAAGGGGCTATGAAGCGAGCGATGTTCTTAAAAAGGAACTTCAAGATCATGTAAAGCATGTCACTGCACCGTATAAATATCCGCGTATCGTTGAATTTGTTAAGGAACTTCCGAAAACCATCAGCGGCAAGATAAAACGTGCTGATATAAGGAAATGTGATGAAAACTAAAAAGCTATTACAAGAAAATCCGGAGATTTTTTCACTTATAACAAGAGCTGTGTACACGGCTCTTGTTGTCATAATTACTTTTATAGTTTTAGAAAATGTTTCATACACATTTAACGCTTTCGGATATGTTTTGATTTTGGCATGTTCCGGAGTATTTTTTACCTTACCGTTTTTTATGACTATGGCGAAGATAAAAAAAGGCAATGATAACACTACCTCTATATGGGCGTATATAATCAAAGATTTTTTGTGTGTAACCATTGTTGGGATTTTTACATCTTTGATTTTTGACTTTATAAATGCTTTTCGTTTTGCGCTAACTGACTACACCGGAATTACAACAATGCTCTTATCCCTAATTTATCTGATAATAAACATCTGTTTCATCCCGGTTTATTTTGTAGTGTATAAAAAAATAAGCGAAGAAAAACGGCAATAAAAGTTACTTTATCAGTACTGTGTTTGCCTTGACAACGGACAAGTTATTATGGTATAATTACGCTTGTAAATGTTTGATTATTTTTTTGAATGAGGCACTATTTTGAAAAATGAAATAGATCATCATCAGTCTGAACCGGAAGACAAGGGGCTTGTATTCGGCAGAAATGCCGTAGCAGAACTCTTGAAAAGCGGTAGGACTGTTGATAAAATATATATTCAGTCCGGAAAACGCGACGGTAGCGCAGTTAAAATTGTCGCCGAAGCGAGGAGCAGTTCAATACCAGTAGTTGAAGCGAGTAAGAAAAAGCTTGACGAGATGGCCTGTGGTGTAATACATCAGGGTATCGCGGCAGCAGCTTCTGCAGTCGATTATGTTGATATTGACCACATTCTTGAAATAGCTAAAGAAAAAGGTGAAAAGCCTTTTATTGTTATATGCGACTCGATAAATGACCCTCATAACCTCGGGGCAATAATTCGCACAGCTGATGCCGCAGGTGTGCACGGAATTATAATACCCAAACGCGGAGGTTCGGGCATTACCCCAACAGTCGTGAAAGCATCCGCAGGAGCAGTCGCACACATAGCGTTCGCCAAAGTGTCGAATATTGTAGCCGCAATCGAAGAACTAAAGAAAAAGGGAATCTGGATATACGCTCTCGAAGCGGGCGGTAAGGCTTATTACAAAGAAAAATTCGATTCACCTTCTGCTTTTGTTCTTGGCAGTGAAGGCGAGGGCGTATCAAGACTTATAAAAGAAAGAAGCGACTTTATTATTTCCATACCAATGTACGGAAAGGTAACTTCTCTGAATGTTTCAGCAGCGACAGCAGTCGTACTTATGGAAGCGGCAAAACAGAAGAATGAAACGGAGTGATTGACGGTGTCGATTAAGGAACAAAAGAAACTCAGCGACGAAAATACCGCTGTCAACCGGACACTAAAGAACATCGAGGACATCCTGGAGGAAGCCCAGAAAACAACGGAAAACGCTCTCGCGGTAACAAGAATTACAGACACAGTTGACAAAGTAAGTGTGAATAATGATGAACCGTATTCTTTGACAACGGACACCGATATTCCACAGATTGTCTTCGCCGCTGAACCTGATCACAATGATCTTTTAGTACGCGACTTCGCCAAAAAAATAAAAAAAGATAAAGATTTAACCGGCTATTTAACAGGAAGTAAGAAAAATCTTTCGACCGATAAGGTCGGCGAACTCTATAAATATGTAAACGATGATGAACCCGATCGTGTTGTGAGCTCACGCCTCTCAAACTCACAACCTTATACAGAATCAAATAAAAACTATGAACAGACAATGCTTTTTGAATCTGGTGAAATCAACGAAGAAAGCGACGACGAGCTACTTGAAGAAATCGCAAGAGCTTCGCGTGAAGATACTTCCGGTTTATCAGATGATTTTGCTGACCTCACTGAGAGGATTTTAAGCAGTGATATCTCTGCTTTTCGTGACGATACGACTGCAGCCGATCAATTAAAGCTTTCAACAAATGACACTGCAGAATCAGAAGCGGTAAGCGGGAGCGGTGAAACACTTGATGCAACCGATATAAATTTGCGTCTTGCATTTAATATGCTCGACGATGGGTTCGATATTCCTGACGATATCAAGAATCTACCTGACAAAGAAATATTCGATAAAGTTTCACATAAAAAGAAACGCCGTGGCGTTATTAAAGATTCAACTTCTGACGAAATAGATATAGAGAATTCAACAGAAGACCAATACGATGGATATGAATACGAAAGTCACGAACAAGATTCTGAAGTTGAAGCGATACTACGCAAAGCAGTTAAAGGCTGGGGAATAAAGACAGCTATCGTTTTTGTTTTTGCATTGGGAATACTTTTCCTCGAAACAGCTACCAAAACTTCTGCCCTCCATCCAATCTTCCTCAAACAAGGAAGATACGGGATGCTTTATGCACTCGTTGACTTACAGCTTCTCTTGTTTATCGCAATAACAATGCTTGGGAGCGTAAAAAAAGGTATAAGAGACATCTTTAAATTAGCACCAACCTCTGACAGCCTTTTATTTATATCTATACTCCTTCCAGTTATACATACAATCTACTGTATTTTTACCGATCCTACATCATCCGCCCTCAGCTTGTTCAATCTCGGCGGTGCAGCGACTGCGTTTTTTGTTGCCTTATCAAAACTCATTCAAAGTAAACGTGATGCGGAATGCTTTGAAATAATCAGTGATGATAGACCAAAATATGCTGCAGAATCTCTCGTAGGAGCAAGTAAAGAAGCTGATGAATTCTACAAATACCTTTTTGATGATTCCGCACTCTATACAGTAAAGAAAACAGATTTTATTAGCGGATTTTTCAAGAGGATTACATCAAGAGCGAAAAGCGACGATGTAATGATATGGCAGATATTCATTGTAGTTATCGCCGCTGTTTTGATTTTTGCTGTATCTTATCTGCGCAGTTACAGCATTTTTGACTCATATAAATTTGCTTCTGCCCTTATTGCGACTGCAATGCCAATGAGTGCAATATTTGCCTCTGTCCTCCCTACAGTCAAAGCAAATAAAATTGCAAGGCGAAGTGAATCAGCTCTTATAGGAAACTCTTTTACCGAAGAGTATGATTCAGCAGCTGTAATATCATTTGCTGATACCGAAGTGTTCCCATCGTCGAACATAAAGCTCACAAGCCTTAAAACATATGGCGATTATAGGATCGACAAGGTTATTCAAGATTTAGCTGGAATTTTCGAAAAACTTGGCGGACCTCTCGCTGAAGTGCTTAGTAAAGTAGTCGTTGATAGTGAAAACATGACATCCATGAGCTGCAGACTTATTGAATGCGTTTCTGACGGGCTCGTTGTATCAAGTGGAGGCAAGGATATCTACATAGGCAAACGCTCTTTTATGCGCAACTATATGTTTGAGATACCCTACGAAGCTGGAGATAACGAATTTGAATCCGGAAACGGTTCGATAATGTATTTAGGAATAAACGACGACCTTGTAGCGAAATTAAACCTTCGTTATAGAATCAATTCCAAGTTTGACTATCTCCTAAAAGATATGTATAAAGCCGGTATGTGCGTAGGAATAAAAACTCTTGATCCAAATATAAGCAACGAGCTTTTAACACGCAACATTAAATTTAAGAAATGCCCTATTGCAATTCTAAAGGCAGATAAACCTGAAGACATACTTGGTAAAGCTGAATCGATTTCCTCTGCCATTGCAACAAACGGTTCACTTCACACCTTCTTGAGGATGTTTATTCTTTGTGATAAGACAAGACACTCGATAAAATCTAACATTGTAATAACGATGGCAAGTATGATTCTCTCGTTAGGTATAGCGGCATTCCTTATATTGACTGGTTCTGCCGGATATCTCACCTCAGTCTACGCTCTGCTATTCCAGCTGTTATGGCTTGGCTCACTCGGTGTAATCACTTATATTTCGTAGATATTATCCAAAATAAGGACAAATATTTCGCTCAATTTTACTCACGTGTAGAACAAAGCTTATGGTTTTTGTATATTCTGCACAAAAATTGACCTTAAGATTTTACATCGCTACGCAACCCATTTCCGAATTAAGCTATTGTTTTTTTGTGCAAAATGCCTTATAATTATTATTACTGCGTCATAAATATGACAATTGATTATAAGGAGCAAAGGAAATGGCAAAATATCAAACCGGTCAGATTAGAAACGTCGCTTTGATTGGACATGGCGGAGACGGAAAGACCTCTCTCACTGAAGCAATGCTCTTTCTCTCCAAGGCGATCGACAGACTCGGGAAATCAAGTGACGGAACAACAGTCAGCGATTTTGATCCCGAAGAAAGAAAGCGTACTATATCAATTTCTACATCACTCGCATATGTTGAGTGGAATGATATAAAAATCAATTTGCTTGATGCACCTGGATTTTTTGATTTCGTTGGGGAAGTCAATCAAACTTTACGAGTTGCTGATAGTGCAATTATAGTAATCAGCGGCAAATCGGGCTGTAAGGCCGGTACAGAGCTTGCATGGGATGCAGCAACGGGCGACAGGGTTGTTCCGAAAGCGTTTTTCATCAATAAAATGGAAGACGAAAACTCCAACTTTGATAAAGCATTTGCAAGCCTTCAAAACCAGTTTGGAACGAGCGTTTGTCCTGTGTTTGTTCCAATTCACGAACATGAAAAACTTATTGGCTTTTATAGCTTAATCACTGAAAAAGCCTATTCAACTGACGAAAAAGATGGACTTAAAGAAATTGCAGTCCCGAGCAGTTTTACCGATAAGCTTTCAGAGTATTCTAATGCACTAGCCGAAGCACTCGCTGAAACAAGCGATGAGCTTATGGAAAAGTTCTTTGCAGGTGAATCATTCACTCATGACGAAACCGTAAAGGCATTACATAAAGGTTTCATTGATGGACTAATCAGTCCGGTTTTCTGTGGCTCTGCGATGGGTCTTATGGGGATTAGAAGTCTTCTTGATGGCATTACAACATCTTTTTGCTCACCTTCCGATAAGGGGATTGAAACTGTTGTTAAAGAAAACGGTGAAACTGTTGAAGTTAAGATGAATCCTGACGGTGAACCTGCAATATTCGTTTTCAAAACAGTCGCCGACCCATTTGTCGGTAAGATGTCATATTTTAAAGTTATGAATGGTACACTTAAGAAGGATACCATTTTGCAAAATCTTACAACAGGCCAAAGTGAAAAGTTTGCGAAAATATCAACTGCAAGAGGATCAAAGCAAACGGATGTTGATGAACTTTGTTGCGGCGATATCGGTATCACCTCAAAACTGCTTAACACAAACACAAACGATACTTTGACAGCAGGTGAAATCGCACTGCCATATTCTAAAATCGAATTTCCTACTCCTTATCTTCGTCTTGCCATTGTCCCTAAAGCTAAAGGTGATGAGGATAAGATTTCCACGGGTATAAGTAAACTTCTTGATGAAGACAATACTATAAAATACGAAAACAATGCCGAGACAAAACAAATTTGTCTTATAGGCCTTGGAGAAACTCAACTTGATGTAATGACATCAAAGCTGAAAAACAGGTTCGGTGTATCAGTTGATCTTGAGCCAGCTAAAGTTCCTTACAGAGAGACCATCAAAAAGAAAGTCTCTGTTGAAGGAAAACATAAGAAACAATCAGGCGGTCACGGTCAATACGGTCATGTAAAAATTGAATTCTCGCCGGGAGAAGAAGAAGGACTTGAGTTTACCGAAACAATATTCGGAGGATCTGTCCCGAAGAATTTCCATCCAGCGGTTGAGAAAGGACTTCAAGAATCGATGGCGAAGGGTGTGCTTGCAGGTTATCCTGTTATTAAGGTTAAAGCAAATCTCTTTGATGGTTCATACCACGATGTCGACTCATCTGAAATGTCCTTTAAATTAGCTGCCAACCTTGCGTTTAAAGAAGGTATGAAACAGGGTAATCCTACCCTACTTGAACCGATTGGCACATTAAGAGTTAATATCCCCGACGCCATGATGGGCGACATAATCGGTGATATAAATAAGCGCAGAGGACGTATCCTTGGTACGGATCAGAGCGCAAAAAAAGGTTATACGGTTGTAGAAGCGGAAATTCCCTCTTCGGAGATGGGAACATATTCGGTGCAGCTCAGAGCAATTACTCAGGGCAGAGGAACTTATTCTTTTGATTTTACAAGATATGAAGAAGCTCCCGCACCGGTTGCACAAAAAATCATAGCCGAATCAAAGAATACCGCTGATTCTGAATAAACCGACAATTCCTTCAGGAAAGAGGTAGTTTATGAAAGTACAAAAAATTATTGCGACAATGCTCCTACTCGCATTGACTGCACTCACGATTACATCGTGCGTCTCAATACCGCCGCTCGATATCGAGAGTTTCCCGGATTTGAACAATTCCAAAGAGGTTTCGGAAGCACCGACTTCTCAGATAGAGGAATCAACAGAACCCGGTTTTACAGAAAGACCAAAATATACCCAAATAGTCAATGTTACAGCTGACCGCGTTGTTATTGCCGGAACATGCGAAGATGGAGCTGTTGTAACAATAACGAAGGGAAAAGAACCTGTCAGCGTTCAAAGCGTCGGCGGATACTTTATAACTGAGGTTACTCTCGCGACTTCCGGAAGCAACAGACTTGAAATGACAGCTAAAGTCGAGGACAAAGAAGAGAGCACAGCAAGAATCTTCTATGCTGATTACAAAGCAACTGTTTCTCAGCGTCCTGACGGTCTTGATGTTATGGTTGGTCTGAATTCCCAGCTCTTCCTGAATAAGTCCTATAAAGAATACAATGGTGAAAACGTACTGAGCACAACTGAAATTAAAGCATTCCAGACGATGCTTAAGGACAACTACACATCTATCCAGGAAAAGAGAATCGCTGACCTCGCATTACTTCAAACAGGGGTTAAAAAGCCTGATGGTATGACGGACCTTGAGTATCTTGAAATGCTTCGCGATATCGTACGCCAGGATTACACACCCGTTGAAGTAATTTATGTTATGATACCGAACGCAATCACGCTTTACCCGGAACTTGTGCCCGAAGATATGAAGACTGATACCAACACAACAAGATATCAGCAACTTATAAAAGCATTCAGAGATGATGCCGATATTAAGACAAAAGTTATCGATATGCTTCCTATACTCCAAGCGCATAAAGATGACGGATACAACCTTTTCAGCAGAACATATTCCAACTGGTCTGATTACGCAGCTTATTTCGCTTATGAAGAACTTTTGAAAGTTATTGCTGAGGATTATCCTGTTTCCTCGCCGCGTCCTCTTTCAGACTTCAATATAGTCACAAAAGATGTTATGGGCGGAGACCTTGCAGGATATACCTATCTTGACAGAACAACTGCAAGAGACACCTTCACTGTTTTAGAACCGAAATTCAGTTATACTTTCCAGACTGGTGATTTTTATAACGGTCCCGATGATTTCACCTTTAACGTAACCAATAAGGCTGCGAACGCTCTTTCAAGTAGACGTGAAATAAAGACTTCAAAAGCAGGTTATCCGAGTGCTGTTATCTATCGTGATGAGTCGGCAACACCTATCTACAATATGCTTGCTGAGAAATTCTCAACGACGATTTATTTCACAATGAATTCGCTCACACCGAGAAAAGTTGACTTGACGCACAACAAGACCAAAACCGGCGCGGACTATGTTATTGTTTTCTGTACAGAAAGCAGTATCGACACTCTCCTCGCTTCACAGATGTCATAAAGATTTATATATAAAACAAAACCTGAACCGCAACGGTTCAGGTTTTGTTTTATCCTCTTTTATTATTTCTTTTGGTCTATTTCAGCTTTTATATCTGCTAAAAAGTCGGAAAGCAGCATTGCACCCTTATCTCCGTTGTCACGGCTTCTGACTGATACCGTGCCTTCCTCAGCTTCTTTTACACCGACAACAAGCATATATGGAACCTTGCGCATCTGAGCTTCTCTTATTTTATATCCGATCTTCTCAGGCCTTGTATCAAGCTCACATCTGATTCCAGTGGATTTTAGTTCGTTGACGACAAGCTGAGCATAATCGTTTACCTTGTCCGATATCGGAAGAACCTTAACCTGCATAGGAGCAAGCCAAGTCGGGAATTTGCCCGCATAATGCTCAATAAGAATACCAATAAATCTTTCAATTGAACCAAAGACAACACGGTGAATCATTATTGGTCTGTGCTTCTCACCGTCTGCTCCGGTATATTCAAGCTCGAATCTTTGCGGTAGCTGGAAGTCAAGCTGAATAGTTCCGCACTGCCATGTTCTGCCGATGGAATCCTCAAGGTGGAAATCTATCTTTGGACCGTAGAAAGCACCATCACCTTCGTTAATCTTGTATGGGAGGTTTAATTCGTCAAGAGCAAGTCTGAGTGCTTGTGTTGCGTGAGCCCATTCTTCTTCACTTCCCATGTGGTCTTCCGGCATAGTTGAAAGTTCAACATGATACTTGAATCCAAAGAGGCTGTAAACCTCATCAATAAGCTTCGCCACAGCTTTGATTTCGCTTGTTATTTGGTCTTCTGTCATGAAAATGTGCGCATCGTCCTGAGTGAAGCAGCGAACACGCATCAAACCATGGAGTGCACCGGACTTTTCGTGGCGATGCACAAGCCCGAGTTCACCCATTCTAATTGGTAAGTCTCTATATGAATGCATATCAGATTTATAAACAAGAAGTCCACCGGGGCAGTTCATCGGTTTTATCGCAAAATCTTCTTCGTCTATTGTTGTTGTGTACATGTTATTCTTGTAATGACCCCAGTGGCCGGATGTTTCCCAGAGTTTTCTACTGAGTATTACAGGAGATGCAATTTCAACATAATTCTCGCGTCTGTGAATCTCTCTCCAAAAGTCGATGAGTTTATTCTTTAAAATCATACCATCTGGTAAGAAGAAGGGGAATCCAGGGCCTTCATCAAGCATCATAAACAGACCTAACTCTTTACCAAGCTTGCGGTGGTCGCGTTTTTTCGCCTCTTCAAGCCTATCAAGATACTGCTCAAGATCGGCTTTTGCCGGAAATGCCGTTCCATAAATACGGGTTAGCATCTTATTCTTTTCACTTCCACGCCAGTATGCACCTGCGACCGATGTCAGCTTAAAAGCTTTTATCGCGCTTGTGTAACGTACATGGGGGCCTGCACATAGGTCGGTGAAGTCACCTTGCTTGAAGAAGCTGATTGTTTCGCCTTCGGGAAGGTCACGAATGAGTTCAACCTTGTAAGGTTCGCCTTGCTTTTCAACAAAAGCGATAGCTTCATCTCTCGGCATTGTAAAACGCTCAAGAGCGATGTTTTCTTTGATAATCTTCTGCATTTCGGCTTCAATTTCGGGAAGAGTTTCGAGAGTAAACGGAACCTCCGTATCAAAGTCGTAGTAGAAGCCATCGTCTATAGCAGGTCCGATAGCAAGTTTTGTATCGGGATATAGGCGTTTTACTGCTTGGGCTAAAATGTGGGAGGCTGTATGACGGAATGCGTGTTTGCCGACTTCGTCAGTAAAATTACATTCGACAATAGAGCCGTCTTTTTCAATAATTTTCATAATAATCTCCATTCTGCCGCGAAGCGGCCGATCAAATAATCATGAAATTCAATTAATTGAATTTCGGGGCGTGAACGCTTCATAGTTGAACTTTATAAATTTCACGATTTATAAGAAAAAATCCCTTGAGAGCAGTTTCTCGCTGCTCTCAAGGGTGCATAGAATACACGGTTCCACCTTGATGTTTAACTCGTAAATCCTCTAACGCGGGGTGCGGCTTTACTTTGGCATAAATCTGCGTTCGTAAGCGGCTCAGGAGTGGTTTTCATCTTTTCGAAATCAAAAAAGGACTTTCAGCACACCGTAGTGTATCCTTTATCTCTGGTTGACGGATAAGATTACTCGTTCCTTCATAGCCTTTAGATTATCTTATCACATTAGCCGAATTATGTCAATAAGCAAAAATCAGAAAATTTTATTTTGAAATCAATTTGTAAATATTTCGACAGCATGTAACAAAATGCACTTTCTACGGGTATTATAAGTAGAACAGCGGCAATTATTACATGTATATAGGTGCCTTCAATTGGTAATAATTTTAGTAGGAAGTTTGGCAAAATGGGAGAAACCGGGATGAAAAAAGACTCCATACGCTTTAAAATGACAATACTGATCGTTTGTACAGCTATGATTTGTTTAGCGATGATTTACAGAGCAGTGCTTGGCGGTGATTTTTTTAAAAACATAATAATGCAGCTTTTTAATCATTGATCTGTATTTTTCAATATATTTAACCCCATGATATTATATTGTGGGGGATGTCCGCATATACTTGTACCAAAGTGAAAACCTAATTTTGGGAAAGGGCGGTAAAGTGTTGAAAAAAAAGAAAAGCGGGTTATCTCCTGCGATGATAACGGCTGGTGGGAGCATTATTGCATTTATTATTATTTCGCTCGTGATCTCGGTTATATTAACCGGACTGGATAATCCGGTGAAATACATCGATTACGCAGCAATCGCTTCTGCATTGCTGACTGGGCTATTTTGTGGTCTTTTAAGTAGAAAAGCAGGTGGAGATAGAACATTTTTCCTGTCAATGACAACAAGCGGTGCTATCGCTGCTTTGATTCTTGTAATATCGCTGCTATTCGGAGGTAGCGGGAATCTTCTTTTAAGGCTTGGCATACCTCTTGCTTTAATTATTGGAGCCGCCGTTGTTCCTATTGCCGGAAGGTTTTCGAGCAGCTCAGGAGATGCTAAAAAAAGAATTAAGAAGCTCCGTAAAAAACGCGCTTAATTTACATAAAATAGTCTCCCCGTAACGGGGAGACTATTTTTTTATTTTTCAGCAAGCTTTATGACTTGATTTTCAGTAAGTGCTTTACTATGTATTTTTACATACGCTACATTACCGTTGAAGAATGCGGTTCCGGTACCACCGGGGTTCACATCTGCTCCGATACACATTGCATGAGCTGATGTATCAGAAGGATAAGTAATAAAACCACTTGCAGCAGCTTCGCCGACCTTTTCGCCATCTATATACAAGACAACCTTCTGACCGTCATAAGTTCCGGTGACAGAGTAGTATTTGCCTTTCTCTATAGGTGTAGTAACAACTGTATAACTGCCACCAATTGAAATCCAAAACTCAAGCTGTTTGCCGCTGGTTATTTCAAAACCATAACCGCCGGACTGCATGTTACCGAGGGCATCCATATAATCCGATGCGTTGAATTCATTTATTTTGATTTTGGCAGAAAGCGATATTGCTTCAGTCAAGGTATTATACTCGGCTTGGCTGAAAGGTATTTTGAGATAGTCACCTTTACCTGTGAATTTAGCAACATAAGCGTCAAGCTCAGTGTCTTTTTCAATCTTCGCATTAATGCTCTCAACTGTTTTGCTAAGGTCGCCCTTATCAGAACTACCCTTGTCATCAAAAACTATGTCGAGAAAATCAGCATCAGGTAAAGGCGCATTGGGATCTTCAGGAATTGGCGGTTCACCTGTTGTTTTGAAAGTTGCGGTAAGCGTATTTTCTGACTCTTTGCCATAGGAATCGATCGCTGTAATTTCGAGCTTGTAATCGGTTCCTGGCTTAAGGCCTGTAACGATGTATGTCATCTTTTCCGGGCGGTCAAGATAGAAAAAGTCTGAAAAAGTAGAGAAAGAGGTGCTAAGTTTGTTGTCCGAAGTCGTGTAGAAATTGTAACGATAACTGTGAACCATTTCGCCATCGACGGCATGATCAAAAACAAGTTTCGCAGTTGAATCTTTGACTTCACTAACTTCAAGTTTCGCGTTAGATGGGAAAGATGGCTTATCTGCATTATTAGCACGTTCAGCAGTGTAGATAAAAGTATCTGTACTTGTAGGATTTTTAATTCTGTAATCAACAGGGAAAAACTGACTTGTTATTAAATCGTAAGGTTTAAATGCAACGCTATTGTCTGAATAAACCTCTACAACCCAGAACTGTGCGGCATTACTGTTACCAGGAGGGAAGGGACCGTAAACCATTCCTTTTTCAAGCTCATAATAAGAAAGCGTTCCGCAACCGAGTGAAGTAAATTTAGTCTGCATAATTGAGCGTGGGTCATTTATCGGGTAGTGCGAATGTCCGGAGAAATTGACGACTTGAGGGTATTTATTTAACACAGAGGTAAGTGAAGAGGTACCCCAATCTGCGCTGCCATAAACAGTGTTTGATATATGGAAGTGCTGAGTTACAAATATCGGTTTATCGGGGTCTTCCTCTATTGCTTTTTTAATTTCGTCTTCAAGCCAAGTGGCAGCATATTGAAAATCGGATGTATCATTTAGGGAAACTCCAATGAAGTGATAACCATCTATTACTTTGTGGGAGTTTTTTGTTTCACCTGTGATGTTTTCCCATCTTTCCTGCGACTCGGCGGTAGGACCGTTGTTATAATATTCATGGTTCCCCATAACGAAGAGCTTTTCTGTGCCTTCTTTAAGCTTTTCGTCAACAACAGCCTTAAAGGCATTAAGTTCGTTTTCGTAGCCATAGTTTGTCATATCTCCAGCAACAAGAAGCAGGTCAAAGTTTTTATAATCTTGTCCGTCGGAATAGCTGTACATAAAATCGAGTGCTTGACGGAAGCGTTTGTTTTCTGTTTGAGTGGAGGAACCGTTGATATGTATATCACTCATTGCAGCAAAACGTAGGACTACATCCTTAGATAAGCTTGGCTCCGATTCTTCAGAAGAAACTTCGGATTCAAATTGGCTCTCGCCTAAAGACGTAGAATCAGAATTGTTACTGCCGATAATACAACCGGATAAAAGGGACAGAAGTAAGGAAATAATTAGAACAAAAAACATCAAAGATCTTTTCATCACAATAAAATCCTTTCTAATGTTATATATAAGTAAAGTATACCTCACAAAAATGTTTTATACAAGGGTACAGCCAAAGTTTACAAGTCTGATTGAAATAATTAGAAGTATGAACATTTAAAGCAAAAGCTTTTAATAATTATAAAGAACGCTCTTGTCTTGACAGCATAGATATTTTGGTTTATAATCTTTTCATAGATATAACAGTAATTTGGTGCTGAATAGGAGTAAAATAACTTGAACAATTATTCGCAGCTTTATACAGAAGCAATAAACGAGAACAGCAGGGAGTTGGACAAGCTTCCCGCATCAGAAATTGTAAAAATTATTAATGACGAGGATAAAACAGTCGCACTTGCTGTAGAAAAAGTCCTACCTCAAATTGCGAAAGCAGCAGAGCTTGTTGCTGAAAAGCTAAGCGGTGGAGGAAGACTATTTTATACAGGTGCAGGAACTTCCGGACGATTAGGTGTTCTCGATGCTTCCGAATGCCCTCCAACATATGGGGTTTCTCCTGATGTAGTACAGGGACTAATTGCCGGCGGATATGATGCTACTTATAAATCAATTGAAGACGCGGAAGATGATCCGCAGTCGATTGTTAAGCAGATGAAAGAAAGAAATTTCAGCTCTAAAGATATCTGTTTCGGTATATCGGCAAGCGGAACAGCGGAATGCGTTATCGGTACATTAGATTATGCAAAATCAATTGGAGCTGCAACAATCGCACTTTCATGCAATGAAAAAAGTAAAATCTCCAGTATAGCAGATATCGCAATAACACCTATTGTCGGTCCTGAAGTCGTAAGCGGTTCTACAAGGATGAAGTCTGGAACAGCACAGAAAATGGTGCTTAATATGGTGTCTACAACCGCAATGGTGCTGCTTGGTAAAGTAAAAGGTAACCGAATGGTTTGTATGATACCCTCAAATAAAAAACTCCTTGACAGAGCTGCAAGGACAGTTATGGCTGAAACAGGAGCAAGCTTTGAAGAAGCGCTGAATGCACTTGAAAGAAGCGGAAACGTTATAACAGATGCAATCGAACTTTTGAAGAAATAAAAAAGTAAGAAAGGTATAATACAAAAATGAATCTTTCCGAAAAGACAAAAAAGGATTTGATATCAATTGTTGTACCCTGCTATAACGAAGCGGAAACAGTACCTCACTTTTATAATGAAATAACAAAAGTAGCCGCTGAAATGGATTCTGTGGAATTTGAGTTTATATTTGTTGACGATGGTTCAAAAGATAAAACGGTTGAAAAGCTTCGCGATCTTGCAAAGCAAGACAAAAGAGTCAGGTATATATCATTTTCACGGAACTTCGGAAAAGAACCTGCGATGTACGCCGGACTAAAGGAAAGCAGGGGGGGGTTCGTCGCAATAATGGACGCTGACCTTCAGGATCCGCCTGCGCTGATTCCGGAGATGTACAATTCTGTGAAAAACGAAGATTTTGACTCTGTAGCAACTCGCCGCAGTACAAGAAAAGGTGAGCCACCTATTCGTTCATTTTTTGCTAGAATATTTTATAAGATTATAAATAGAATATCCGACACCGAAATGGTTGAGGGAGCAAGGGATTTCAGGATGATGAACCGTAAAATGACCGATGCGGTGCTGTCCCTTGAAGAGTATAACCGTTTTACAAAAGGCATTTTCTCGTGGGTCGGATACAAGACAAAATGGCTTGAATACGAAAACATTGAAAGAGTTGCAGGAACAACAAAATTTAACTTCTGGAAGCTGTTTAAATACTCCCTCGAATGTATCATAGCCTTCTCAACAGCTCCGCTCGTTCTCGCTTCTTTTATTGGTATACTTTTTACAGCGATTGCATTCATCAGTATTATCGCTTTGATCATCAGAGAACTTGTGTGGGAAGTGTCCGCCGCAGGCTGGCCTTCAACGATGGTTGTTATCCTTCTAATCGGTGGCATACAGATTTTTTCGATAGGTATATTAGGACAATATCTGTCAAAAACCTATCTTGAAACAAAGAAAAGACCAATTTATCTGGTTAGAGAGACTGAAGAAGATATAAAAAACGATACTGGGAAAGAATAAGACTTGAATAACAAAATTGTTCTTATATCCTTCTGCAACCCTAAGCAAATCGGAGTAAAATATCTTCAAGCATCATTGGAAGAAAACGGCTTCGAGGTGCTGGTTATTGCGCTGAAAAAGTATAACAGCAAGAAGCCGGGTCGTCTTACTGGAACCGAACTTCGTCTTCTCGAAGAGTGTATAACAGAATTCAAACCTCTATTCGTTGGAATCAGCGTCAACACCTCTTTTAATCTTGAACTTGTTTCTATAGTCGCCAAAATGTTAGACAATCTTGGCATAACCTCACTTTGGGGTGGAGTTTTTCCAACTATAGAACCGGACAAAGCTTTTGAATTTGGAGCAAAACTAATTATTGCTGGCGAAGGTGAAGATGCAATTGTAGAATTTGCAAAAGCATTAAGAAGCGGTAGTAATATTTCTGATGTTCCAAACCTTATAAGAAAAGTTGATAGCAAAATACTATCGAACCCTTTGCTACCACTTAAAAAAAGCGTAGATGATTACGGCATGCCTAAACCCTGCTCGAAAAACAGGATTCTTTTAGATAATGATAAAATACAACGGCGTGATCCGAATTTAGATTCATACGGCTATGAATTATCTGCTACAAGGGGATGCCCTTTCCAGTGTTCCTACTGTTCCTCGGTTTGTCTTAAGCGGATGTATAACGATAAAAACTTTGTCAGACATAGAAGTGTAGGTCATCTTCTTTCAGAGTTGTCGGAAGCGAAAAGACAGATTTCAAAACTAAGATTCGTTCACTTTTGGGATGAAATATTTCCGGACAAAAAGGAATGGATTGATGAATTCTCTAAAAGATACCGTTCAGAAATAGGTCTTCCGTTTGAAGTTTGGGGTCATCCGCTGAGAATAAATGAGTATACAATCAAAAAGCTCGTACAAGCTGGACTTTATGAGATAACCGTTGGTATACAAAGCGGTTCGGAGCGAGTTAGAAGAGAGGTCTTTAACCGTTTTGAGAGCGAAAAGCAGATACTGCGTTCATCGGAAATTTTAAGTAGCTGCGGTGTTCCTAATGTTGTGTATGATTTTATGCTTAGGCATCCCTTTGAAACGCTGGACGATATAAAAGAAACTTACACCCTTTGTATGAAACTAAAACCTCCCTTTAGCCTACAGCTTCATGGACTTGGATTTCTACCTGGTACTGATATTTGTAACAAAGCTGTAGAAAGCGGAATTTATACCAAGGAACAGCTTGAAAGTCTAATGTATGGAACAGCAGATGAGGTTTATAATTCATTCTGGGGTGTTTCATCAGACGAGGAACGCGATTTCTGGTTTAATCTCATCTATCTAACACAGTTTCCAACATATAGGAACAAAACGAAAATTTATGCCAGTAACCCTGAAAAATATAAGGCTATAACACAAAGAAGTGTCAAGAAAGCTCGAATACTCGAAAAGATCAGGTACTATTATAAAAAATCTAAAATATTTTTCCGATTATGCACGCCTATCAAAGAATAATATGTTATAATAGTCGTAATCGGCACGACCCACCAAAACCTTTGATTTTGTGAAGGTTTGATGTATAATTTGGTTTATCACATAAATACTGAACTTGAGAGGATACAAAAATGAAGCTCGGAATTATCACAAGCCATAACGCTGACGGTATAAAATATGTTCGTGACCTTGGTCTCGGTTTTGCTGAGATGGATGTAAATGCTGAAAACATCGACTACCTCTTTGCAGAGGAAGCCGGAATTGCAGCGGCTATGAAAGAACACAATGTCAGCTTGTCCGCTGTCGGAAGATGGGGAATTGCGAAAATCGCTGACGACGGCTCTATAATTGAATCCGAACAGAAAAAAGAGTTTACACTCATCGACTTTTGCCGCAGAAACGGGTGTCCCGTTTACATGCTTACGATGAATTATGTAAACTCCATCAGCTATTTCTCGAATCTTAAATCGTCAATGAGTTATTTAGAAGCACTCATAAATTACGCTGGAGACGATGTTAAAGTCTGCGTTGTTAATTGTCATTGGAATAACTACATCACCGGTCCGAAAGAATGGTCGATATTCCTCGGTCATCTCCCGAAACTCGGTATTAAATTCGATTCATCCCATTCCATAAACGGCGGTGGTGATTACCGCGCAGAAGCTGCCGACTGGGGTGACAGGTTCTATCATGTTCATCTTAAAGGCACCATCAACATCGGCGGAAGACATATCGATGACCCGCCGGCAGGTCTTGATATGACAAACTGGCCTGAACTTATCTCTATATTAAGAGCAAAAAAATACAGCGGTGTTCTCTCCCTTGAACCACATTCAGCGGTTTGGCAAGGTGAGATTGGAGATAAGGGAGTTCGCTACTCCATCGATTACTTCAAGAAGCTGTTATTCGAAGTCTGATGTTTAGGCTGTTTGGTAAAAAACCACCCAAAGACACCTCGAGCCTTGCTTATAAAAAGTATATGGCTGAGAAGTTAGATGGAAAGCCTGTTAAATACGCCCTTGAAAAGGACGGAGATGAAGAACGCATCATCAGTAGAGGCGGTTCGATTAACCTTCGTGATGATGAGCTTATCGTCAATGGCGACAGCAAGATAATATTCAGAATAAAAGTCGCCGATTTAAACGCATGGGAATTTATGAGTCTTAACGGGGTCGTAATCAGCGGATTCGACCTTGAAGAAAACAAAGAACGGTCTATAACTGCTTATTACAGTTATTATAGAAAGTAAAAATAATTCCGGAGGAATATGATGAGTAAAATAGGAGCATCTGACAAAGTAAGAATCGGTATTATAGGTTGCGGAGGCATAGCAAGGGGCAAGCATCTTCCTGCTTTAAAAAGACTTGCAAATGTTGAACTGGTTGCTTTTTGTGACCTTATACCTGAAAGAGCCGAATATGCAAAAGCAAACTACGGTACCCCTGACGCAGTAATTTATACAGAGTATAAAAAGCTGCTTGAGGACAAAACAATCGACGTTGTTCATGTACTTACACCCAACAGAAGCCACAGCTTTATTACTGTTGACGCTTTGGAATCAGGAAAGCATGTTTGCTGCGAAAAACCGATGGCGATCAATGCTACTGAAGCTAAAAAGATGCTTGATGCCGCAAAGCGTACAGGCAAGAAACTCACAATAGGCTATCAGAACAGACACACCCCCGAAGCGCTTTTTGTTAAGGGTGAAGTTGAAAGCGGCACACTTGGCGAGATCTATTATGCAAAAGCTCACGCTGTTCGCAGACGCGAGGTACCGACTTGGGGTGTATTCCTCAATGAATACGAACAAGGCGGCGGTCCTCTTATTGATATCGGCACACATGCACTTGACCTGACTTTATGGACAATGGACAACTACAAACCCAAATACTGCGTCGGTACAACCTACAAAAAACTCGGTGACATAGTTCCGAGTGGTAACGCATGGGGCGAATGGGATAGAGAACAGTTCACAGTCGAGGATTCAGCTTTTGGTTTTATCGTTATGGAAAACGGTGCAACAATAAACCTCGAGTCAAGCTGGGCACTTAACACACTTGACATCGGCGAAGCAAAGACAACCCTTTGCGGAACACTCGGCGGTATAGATATGCGTGATGGTGTTCGCATTAACGGTATCAGACAGGGAAGACGTTATGTTCTGAAACCTGACCTCTCAAGCGGCGGTGCAGCATTCTATGAAGGCGTTGGAAGTGCAAATCCTGAAGATCGCGAAGCGAAACTTTGGATCGATGCTATTATAAATGACACAACACCTTTTGTAACTCCTGAGCAGGCGTATACCGTTTCAGTTATTCTCGAAGGTATATACGAATCCGCAAAAACAGGCAAACCTTATTATTTCGCATAAGTAGTAAAACAAGAGGGAGGAACCGAAGATGAAAATTGGTGTTATAACCGTTCTTTTCGGAGACAGACCGTTATCGGAAGCGCTTGATTATCTTCAGACGCTCGGTATTACCGAGCTGGAGATAGGCGCTGGCGGTTATCCGAGTAGTCAGCACTGCAGAACTGCTGAACTTTTAGAAGACAAATCAAAGCTTGATGCATTTATTGGCACAATAAAAGACCATGGTATGAATATCGCCGCGCTCTCTACCCATGGCAACTGCATTCATCCGAACAAAGAAATCGCAGCTCGTTTCCAGAAAGACTTTGAGAACACAGTTCTGCTTGCAGAAAGAATCGGTGTTTCGAAAATTATAACCTTTTCTGGCTGCCCTGGCGACTCTGAAAATTCTAAGTTTCCAAACTGGGTAACCTGCTTCTGGCCTGATGACTATTCTAAAATACTCAAATGGCAGTGGGAGGAAGTTCTTGTACCATATTGGATTAAAGCAGCAGAATTTGCAAAATCACACGGTGTCAATCAAATTGCGCTTGAAATGCACCCCGGTTTTTGCGTATATAACACAGAGACAATGCTAAAGCTCAGAAATGCAGTCGGTGATACTTTGGGAGCAAACTTTGACCCTTCTCACCTTATCTGGCAGGGAATCGACCCTGTTGCATCGATAAGAGCACTGGGCAAAGCAATCTATCATGTACACGCAAAAGATACAAAGGTCGATAAATACAACACTTCAGTAAATGGTGTGCTTGACACAAAACATTATGGTGACGAGATACACCGTTCGTGGATTTTCCGCTCAGTCGGTTATGGAAACGATATGCAGTACTGGAGAGACATGCTCAGCAATCTGCGTATGGTGGGTTATGACGGTGTTCTGAGTATAGAACATGAAGACAGCCTTATGACATCTAAAGAGGGACTTGAAAAAGCGGTCAGCTTTTTGAAGGATGCTATCATGACTGAACCGATTCCGACAAGTATGTTTTGGGCATAACAAAGAACAATTGTGTAATATGACAGTAACTGCCGCGTTTATCGCGGCAGTTTTGTTTGTTATATTTTTAAGATTTACGAAAGCTTAGCAGAGGTCGTTAAAAATCTTAACATTTATGTGATACAGTATCATTAGAGAATTCGTGCAAAAAATCATGTAGAAATTTTATTTTAACTCTGCATTATTACATACACTTCTTACAAACCATATCAGGGAGATTTTATAATCCATGCGCAAGACTAAAATTGTATGCACACTTGGTCCTTCTTCAAATAGCGAAAAAACCATAAAAGAAATGATGCTTGCGGGTATGAATGTCGCAAGAATGAATTTTTCTCATGGTAATCATGAGAGCCATAAGGAAACAATTGATAAAGTAAAAAAAGTTCGTGAGAAGCTTGGGCTTCCTGTCGCCATTCTTCTTGATACAAAGGGACCTGAAATCAGGCTCAAAGATTTTGAAAACGGCATGACGGAACTTATTGACGGAGAAGAATTTATACTCACAGTTAAAGAAGTTATCGGAAATAATAAAATCGCATCTGTAACTTTTAAGGACTTACCCAAAGCACTGAAACAGGGAAGCGCAGTGCTCATTGATGACGGTAAAGTTAATCTCGAAGTTGAAAAAGTTGACGCTGAAAATGTCTACTGTAGGGTTATTAATGGCGGTATTATTCGCAACAATAAGGGTATTAACATACCTGGATCACATTTTGACAGCCCATATCTGAGCGAAAACGATAAGAAGGATTTACTTTTTGGAATTGAAAACAATATCGATTTTGTTGCTGCATCTTTCGTCAGAACAAAGGAAGATGTAGTTACATTAAGAAAGTTTATCGATTACAATGGCGGACATGAAATTAAAATTATTTCGAAAATAGAGAGTCTTGAAGGCGTTGAGAACTTCGAAGAAATACTGAAGCTTTCAGACGGGATTATGGTAGCAAGAGGCGATATGGCTGTTGAAGTTCCATATGAAAAGCTCCCTGGTCTACAAAAGAAGTTTATTAAAAAATGCTATAAAACGGGTAAAATGGTTATCACTGCCACTCAAATGCTGGAATCGATGATAGTAAATCCGACCCCAACTCGTGCGGAGATAACGGATGTAGCTAACGCTGTTTTCGATGGCACATCGGCAGTAATGCTCTCCGGTGAAAGTGCATCGGGTAAATTCCCAATACAAGCTGTAAAAGTTATGTCTAAAATAGTCAGTCAAGCCGAAAAAGATGCTTTAGAGATGGATTATTACAAAGACATCTCCTATGAAACAGTGACAGGTGACGTAACAAACGCAATCTGTGAAGCTGCGGCAATAACTGCTCGTGATGTAAATGTAAAAGCGATAATTGCGGTAACAAGAGGTGGCCATACCGCGAGACGCATGTCGAAATTCAGACCTCATCATCCGATTGTCGCTGCAACTCCTTTTGAAAAAACATTCTACCAGCTCGCGTTGTCGTGGGGCGTTCATCCTGTTCTTGCTCGCTGGCAGACTAATTTTGACGAACTCATAAGACATGCTATTGACTGTGCTAAACAGGACGACCTTGTAAGTGCAGGAGATATGGTTGTTATAACCGCAGGAATCCCGCTTGATGCTACGGTTAACACCAATATGTTAAAGGTTCACACAGTAGAATAAGATAAATAACACCCCTTCTTAGACAAATCATCTAAATGAAGGGGTGAAATTTTATTTTTGGAGATGAACGATGTTATTTAAATAGATACATCTGGGATATGTAAGGTTGTCATCGGTGTTTTCAAATAGAAATTTTGAAACGGATGTTGTCTGGAGCGCAAATTGTAACCATCCCATTGCGGGTGGTAAGGACAAAAGATGTGAAATCCATGCACCACCGAAACCTCCATGACAGAACACCGCTATTTTATCGTCATTGGGTTTTTTCGCTTTATATGCAAGACCAACTCTTGCATAACCGTGACGAGAAAGAAAATCGTCCGAGCAAATTGGTAGCTCATCTAATGTGTAATACCTGTCTTCGTCAGAAAAATCCTTATAATTCTCGACTCCGTCGTTAAGACTTGTTTCCCATTTACATCTTGGCAGTTTGCCTTTTTTGTGAGGGGGGTACTGCATGTAATCCATACTCTCCGTTGTCCACTCTTCAACTTTGTATGTCATAGCGAGCTTTTCACAAGTTACTTTTGCTGTATCCTTAGCCCTGCCTCGCGGAGATGCATATATTTTTGTAGGTTTGATCAGCGCCATCCGTTCAGCGAGAAGCTTCGCTTGCTCCCATCCTTTTTCAGTGAGAGTGTCGTTGGCGTAGTCCGGATCACCATGTCTGATAATATAAAGTTCCATATTCGACCATCCTTTCAATAAAATAGGGATGCTCCAGCAGTCAGGACAAACTTCCTAAAGCATTTAAAACAGTATAACATAAATATTAACATTTGTAAATATAAAAACCCTGTGATTTGGGGTTAATGTAGTCAGAATATTTACTGAATATTCATATCGGCGATGCGCTGAAGGAAGTCCGTATATTTCTGCTTTGTCTTTTTAGAAGGAATGAGGATGAATAAGGAAATGACACCCCAAATTAAAGCGACACCTATAGCATCTGATTGCGACGATAATCTTGTCATTTCACTTGCGAAATACAAAACAGCTGCGCTTAAGAGTAAAAAGATAAAATAATCAAAATATCTCTTTCCGAAGTAGCCTTTTATATAGCACGATCCGTCAGAACAGACAATTATTCCTCTGAAAACTGTTGAAAACACTGAAAAAGACTTTGCCGGGCGGTTAATGAGGTAAATTTTTTCGTCTTTACGTTTCCCCATAAAAACGTTGTCGAGAAATTCGTCATTTCCGGCATAATAAGCCTCAGAGGTCATATAATCAAAATTATTTTTTATGCGCGAGTGTACAGCCTCAGCGTTTACTTCAGTGGTACTTGTTTTTATTATCATGTCCCCATTCTTTCCACCGCTAAGCGGTTAGGATTTCTATTTCATAGTATATGTATATTATATAATAACTTTATCTTCTTAGCAATAGTTTCAAAGAGCAGTTTCAGATTTGTGCAACATCAACAAAAATGTGCAGATTATTTTGTGAATTAAAAAGAATATGTTTTTTCCTCATTGATTATTTTTCATCAACATGCTATAATACTTCAAGCGTTTCTGCCGGACACACTGCCGTAATCAGCTTACGGCAGTTATGTTCGTACAGTATCGGCATATTTTCAAACAGTAGCGGAAGGATGACAGTTTAATGAAAAGAGTTATAGCTTTAATGCTTGTGCTCATCATGAGCCTCGGGGTATTTGCATCTTGTGCAAGGGACGAGAATGATAAGGGCGCGATGATCAAGATGTATCTCGGGTCTTTTCCTGAAAGCCTCGACCCCACAATAATGCAGATGGATTCCGAAATTACAAAATTCCTGGGATTGATTTTCGAACCTCTGACCCGAATTGATGAAAACGGAAAGGTTCAACCCGCGCTCGCAAAAAACTGGTATTCTAAAGTTGATGCGATTGATGGAGAGTATAAAATAGTATTCGAACTTGTTGAAACAAGATGGAGCGACGGAATCGGTGTAAGAGCTGAAGACGTAGTTTACGCTTGGAGAAGAATTTTAGAGCCAGAGACCGAAAGCCCCTATGCTTCTTTGCTGTTCCCGATTAAGAATGCAAAAGAAGTTAAAAGCGGCGTTATGACAACTGATAAAATTGGTATAGAAGCGAGTGGCGACTACGAGCTTCAAGTTACATTTAATGAAGAATACGACCTTAACCTTTTTGCAGAAACAGTTGCTTGTATCGGACTTTCTCCACTCCGCGAGAACATTGTATCAAAAGATGTGAAAAACTGGGCTTCTAAGAGCACAACAATAGTAACAAACGGACCTTTTAGACTTTCGTCCATAGAAAATGGTAAATCAATCGTACTTGAACGCTCTTCTTACTACCGTATTATCAAGGACGAAGCTTTCGATAAATATGTAAAACCATACAGAATCATCGTTGAGTTTGATGGCAACGATAAAGTGGGTGCTGAGTTCCAAGAAGAACAGTTTGACGCTGGTAATACCTTCTACCTCGGCAACTTTACAAAAGAAGGCTATGAAAAGTATGGTAAGGATGTTAAGACCACAAAACAGCTTTCATCCTACAACTACTACTTTAACACAACAAATTCTTTGTTTTCTGACGCTAAGACAAGGCAGGCACTTTCCGCCGCTCTTGATAGAAACGAGATAGCAAAAATAGTCGGCAGAGGTGTTGTACCAGCGACCGGATTTGTTCCACATGGTGTTTTTGACACTACATACAAAACCGAGTTCAGAGCAGTCGCAGGAAATACCATTGCCCCAGAAGCGAATATCTCAGAAGCTAACAGGCTCTTGAGCGAAGCTGGAGCAAGTAAAGGTTCTTTCACCATCTCCTATTACGCAAGCAAAACAAACACAGTTGAAAAAGCTGTTGCTGAATATGCTAAGAGCGTTTGGGAAGGTCTTGGTTATACCGTAAACCTTGAAGAACTCAGATACAACCAGCTGCGCACAAAGCTTTACGAAAGAGATTTCGACGTTCTCGGACTTGACATAATCGGCAATATGACCGATGCTTTCGGATACCTTGCTCCTTACGCAAGATATTACAGTGGTAGTGTTGTCTCCATAGACCTTGAAGCAGCGGCTTATACACCGCACTACACCGGTATTGAGAGCCAGGAATATGATGATCTGATCGATTCGATTGTCAATGTTACTGACCTTGGCGAGAGAGCAGGACTTCTTCACAACGCTGAGAAGAAGCTAGTCGAGCTTATGCCTTCCGCACCTCTCTATTTTAATGTAGACAGCTATATCATAAGCAAATCTCTGTCAGGTCTTAAAACATCATACTTCGGTTTTAAGGACCTTACAAAGCTCAATCTCAAAGGCTACCTTGAAATAAATGCTGCAATCGAAGATGCAAAGAAGTCAACAGGTACCTCAGAATAGTAATGAAACAATTCTCCCCCGTAGTTTACGGGGGAGAATTTTGCATAATAATATATCGCTTATGCGATACAATATACGGCTTCGCCTCATGATATATCACCGCACGAAGTGCGATATCACATCGAAGATATATTATATCCATTCTGTTAGGAACGGATATAATAAAAAATCTCATTTTAAAAGCGCTTGCGCTTTTTAAAATGAGATTTTTTCTTGGTGGGCGTTAAGGAACTCGAATCCCTGACCACTCGCACGTCAAGCGAGTGCTCTACCAGCTGAGCTAAACGCCCAAATAATTTGCCGCAAGTATTATTTCAAGCGACAAGATATATTATACACATTATTTCACTTTTGTCAATACCGACGAGCATATTTTCTGACTCCTATTTATATTATTAATCAAAGGCAGAAGAAAGTGGAAATGGATGGTGGTGAGGTTATTTATTCAGATATTACATCACTTTTCAAATACTTGCCGGAAAAACTGACCAGAATCCTTGCTGCGGTGCCAGAAAAAATATGGGTAGGAGCAACGGAAATAAGACTGCGTACAGGCTCTCCGTTTACAATAACAGTAAAAGGAAAGTCGGTTGCTCTAAATAATGATGGAAAACCTTGTCCAATTAGCGGTGGCGTAAAGTGTACGAAAAAAGATATCGATGACTGCATATCGCTGCTTTCGAGATATTCACTTTACACATTTGAAGAGACGATAAAAAAAGGCTACATCCCCTTACCTGACGGAGGTAGAGCTGGTATATGTGGTACTGCTGTCAGTGGGACAAGCGGCATAATAACTTTCTCCGAAATAACTTCAGTCAATCTTCGAATCCATAGGCTATATCCCAACTTTGCCTATCCCTTGGCCGAGCTGTTCCGTAAAGACGGGCCGAGTGGAACATTAGTGTTCTCACCACCAGGGCTCGGCAAAACCTCGTTTTTACGCTCTGCAGCGGTGCTGCTGTCTGGTGCGGAGTTCGGATTGGAATTGAGAACAGCGCTCGTTGACGAACGTAGCGAGGTATTCTTACCGGAAATGAGCGGGAGATTGATTGATGTTATCAGCGGATGTCGTAAATCGGAGGGAATTGAGCTTGTCACCAGGTCCATGTCGCCTCAAATTATTATTTGTGACGAACTCTCTGAGAGCGATTGCGAACCATTGATGAATGCACAAAACAGCGGTGTTGTGCTAATTGCTTCTGCGCACGGTAACAGCCTTGAGGGTATTTTCAGGAGGCCTTTTATGAAAAAGCTTTTTGACAGCGGAATATTTGATTATTCAGTTAATATCGGGGACGGTTACAGTGTGAAAATAGAAAGGATATGAGATCATGGAGCTTGTAGGAGCAGTAATGCTGTGCTGTGCATTCTTCTTCCTCGGAGTGGTTGCATCTCGGTCCGAAAAAGTGATATGCGACAGAATTTATGCACTGGGTAAGCTTGTGGTACATATCAGAAGTTCGATTTTAGCAACAAGAATTCCACTTTCACAAATATTCGGAGGTTATGAGGACAATGTTCTTAACGAATGTGGTTTTCTCTCTTGTATCAACAACCCTGTGTCGACAGAAGATTATGCAAAACGCTGGCAAAAGGCTGTTAAACTTCTTCTTCTGCCAAAGGATGCTGAGGTTTCAGCTCTCGGCGTCGGCGCAGAGTTAGGCCGTTGCGATTTGAAAACACAGATTGAACAGCTTGTCTATCTCGAAAAGGTGCTTGAGGATTGCCTCAAAGAACAGAGAAGAACACTTGAAGGAAAACAGAAGGTCTATAAATCGGTTTCGCTGCTTATCGGTGTTGTTATTTCGATACTTCTTCTGTAAAACTGCATTATATGAAAGAAAGGGAATATCATTGAATATAGCACTTCTCTTAAAAATCGCTGGTATAGGCCTGCTTGTAAGTGTAGCTTATCAAATACTGCATAAATCGGGAAGGGACGAGCAAGCGACTTTCGTCAGCTTAGCAGGTGTCATAATAGTCGCGCTACTGTTGATTGCCGAAATTGACAACCTTTTCTCGACAATTCGCAACATCTTCGGTCTTTGACAATGGACGCTGTCACTATTAGTTTTGCGGCTGTCGGTATTAGTATTATTGTAATAACAGTACGCCGACTGCGTGAAGAACTCGCACCGGGGCTTGCGATTGCAGCGACTATCGCTTTACTTGCGGTGCTATTGCGACTTGCTTTACCGGTGCTCGATTTTACGAAAGCGCTCGCTAATTCATACGGTATGGGTGGCTATCTCGGCATTATGATGAAAGCGCTCGGGATCGCTTTGTGCAGTAGAGTTTGTGCCGAGATATGCAGAGATTGCGGAGAAAATTCGATTGCCGTAAAAGTGGAGCTTGGTGGGAAAATAGGCATTTTGCTCCTGTCACTCCCTTTGTTGCAACAAATAGTCAACTCAATTGACGGATTGGTATAAATAAGATGAATATAAAAAATAGAGGTTTGATAAAGTCAATACTACTGTGTTTTTTAATACTTTTTTCTTTACCAATAACTGCATCAGCGTTTGAGGACGAGCTGACAAATTCAATCGCTGAAAAAATTGATGATGTGAGCTACGGTGATTATGTTGATGATGAAGAACAAAATGGTAACAAGCAGGTCAATATATTTTCAAAACTGTTGGAAATAATCACGGATTCGCTGACAAAATCTTTTTCAAGCGTCTTTCGCAGTTTTTCAGTGCTTGCTGGCATATTGATAGCAGCGTCTTTGTTATCTGGGCTAAAGGGTGAAAACCCGGTTCTTACTAACACATACGAATACATAAGTATACTGGTGCTGTCGGCAGCACTTTTTACCACAGCAAAAACAGTTTTTGAGGTGACAATTGTCGCGCTCAACACAATATCCTCCTTCATGCTCTCGTATCTTCCTATTACCACAACGCTATACACCCTCGGAGGAAATCCCGCAGCTGCTGCGGCAAGCTGGTCGTCTCTCTCTATTTTTTTAACCTTGATAGAAACAGTTGCCAGCAAGCTGCTCATGCCGTTTCTGACCGTCTGCTTTGCCCTTTGCATTGTTTCGGCTCTTCCTTCTTGCATACAGCTCGGTTCACTCTCGTCGCTAATAAGAAATAGCGTTACGACGATACTTGCATTTTTATTCGCGATGCTGTCTTTTGTGCTGTATTTCCAAACCACAATAGCAGCAGCAGCCGATTCTCAAGCGATGAGAGCAGCAAAATTTGCATCGGGAGTTTTTATACCGGTCATAGGCGGTATCATCGGCGAATCAGCCAAAAGCGTTTATACGAGTGTCGGGGTTATCAAAGCAACTACGGGTGTGGCGGGGATCATAGCGATGCTGTCAATTGCGGTTCCTCCACTTATATTTGTTGTAACGGCGAAACTCTCGATACTTCTTGCGGGTATGCTCGGCCGCATATTAGGGCTTGAACGGGAAAGCAGGCTTTTATACGAGGTCAACAGCCTTTTCGGTGTACTTCTTGCGATTATTGCTGGGGCTTCAGTTGTATTTTTTATTGCTGTGGCAGTATTCTTAAACACTAACTCAGGTCAAATATAAGGAATGATTGCAAAATGAGAGATTATTTTATGTCGCTTGTAGTTGCTTCCGTTATTGGAACGGTGCTTTCGATGATAGCGAGCGGCACATTTGAGAAGTATGTTAAATACATTGTTTCACTTATTTGCATATTAATAATTTTAATGCCGTTGAAAGGACTTTTAGGGCTTGCTACGAATTTTGAAACATATACATATAACGAAAGTATATTGGAAACATCGGGGAGTGAAGGTTTAATACTCGAGCTCAGTAAAGAAAGGGTGATTGAAGCCGTTAATGATGCGATATTAAAACGTTTCAATGTGACACCTGTTAATATCGAAGTTGTGTTTGTGAACACCGAAGACGGTATATCGGCTGAAAAAATTGATATCACATTGAAAACAGAAGATTCGAATAAAGCTGATGAAATTAAAAATTATCTTTCCGCTCTGCTTGGGGTGGAGATTAATGTAGCTGCGGGAGGAGAAGAGGTTGGATAATCTTATAAAAAAGCTGTCGGGCTTTAAAGGTATAGGCTTTATCATTCTTGCGTTGGTGGCAGGTGTGCTGCTTCTGATATGGCCGGACAATTCCGCGAAACAAATGGCGACTGCAACGCCGTCAAGTTCAGAAGCTTATGCGGCAGATGCTGAGAAACAGGCGAGAGCGCTTATAAACCAGATCGGAGGTGTAAAAAGTAGCCAGATTATGATAACGCTTTCTGACGGTTACAGCTATTTGTATGCAAGCAACCAAAAGTTAAAAAATGATGGAGATGCGCGTGATGTAGAGAAGGAGGTTGTCATAATAACGACCGATGGCAAGCAAAGCCCAATAATAATTTGCGAATATACACCCAAGATTTCAGGCGTTGCGGTGGTATATGAGGGCGATGCTTCGGCAGCTGGTAGAATAAAAACACTTTTATCTGTACTTTTCGGTATATCTGAAGAATATATATATGTTACATCCTAATATAAATGATATAGGAACAAATAAACGACCGCGACGCGGCAGAATGGAGAATTTATGAACTTGCTTGAGAAAACTCGCAACGGAGTAAAAAAAATCGCTACCAAAATCAAGGAATTTGATTACAAGAGTCTCTTGAACAATAAAATTGCCGTAGCATGCGGAAGTATACTTCTGCTTGGCGCGGTAGTGGTATCGGTAGCGGTAATAAGCAATAACATCGACCAAGCTAAGGATGCTATGGCTGAAGAAAGCCGTCGCTCACTTGGACAGTCAGTGCTTGCAAACGGAGATGTAAGCGGAATTGATAAGAATGTCGATAACCAGGATTACTTTACGGTTACGGCAATGACACGCGAGAGCGTAAGAGAAGAAGCAATGAGTGTGCTTCAATCAATAATTGACAGCCCTGATGTGTTACCCGACACAAAAGATGAGGCTCTTGCTGACCTTCAAGCCCTTGCTAAAGAAATGACAAAAGAAGTGAATATCGAAGCTCTTATTAAAGCTAAAGGTATTGAAAATGTACTCGCAGTTCTTTCCGGTGATAAATGTAACATTATTGTCAAGTCCTCCGAAGAACTTAAAGAGGCAAAGGTAGCACAAATCCAAGAGATAGTTTATCTTGAAACAGGAATTCATCCTAAAGATATCAAACTTATAGAAACTATAAAAATCGAAACTGGAGAAAATTAATATTAAAAAGAAGAAGGACGGGGTTCCCGTCCTTTCTCTATTCTGTTCCTAAAATCGTCAACCGCATACTTAAAACCATAAACAACAGGTCTAAGATTATAGTAGTCGATAACGGACCAGAAAAATTGCTTTAGGTTAAAAGTAGATTTATTTGCTGCCTTTAAGCTGATTCTCGGCACTCTGGATCATTTTCTTAACCATCTGTCCACCAACAGAGCCTGCCTGCTTGGATGTGAGATCGCCATTGTAACCGTTGTTAAGCTGTACACCAACTTCGTTAGCAGCTTCCATCTTAAACTGTTCCATTGCATTCTTTGCTTCAGGTACAATTATTCTATTACGTGCCATTTTTTTGTCTCCTTAATCATTTCGCAATATCAAAACCTAATGGATTGATTTTGCGGAGCTATTTGCTCTGTTATTATTTTTACATAATTCAGATAATTTATTACAGCCAATTTTTTCATCAAACTTAATTGTTGTAATAAATCGCCGGATGACATTTTCATCGGCGCTATTATTATTACACATCAATTTAATAAAATACATCAAATGTTTGTATAGTTGAAGGGAAATAATGAGAAAAACGTTGCTCTATTTTTTAAAGCAACGTTTTATTTTAATTTTCAGATGTATCAGTTGATGTGTCCGGTGGTGGTATTGACGGTGCGGTGTCAATATCAATCTTTTCGGTTTCGGAAGGGAATTTTCCCGCGAAAGTTATATTTTCGCCAGTGTAAATAAGTTGATAGACATTTTCTTTTTCGTCAAATTCTACAGCTATTCCTTTCATATAATTATTAATGAAGTCAAGCGGGATGTAGTAATCATCTTTTTCAAAAAGAACGGGTGAAGATATGCGATAAGAAGAACCGCCAATAAAAGCAAGATTTGAATTCCTGTAAAATGAAACATAGTCGATACCGGAACTAATTATCAGTGTAATTTTATTACTGTCTCCTGTTAGAACAAAATTACACATCAAATCAAGCTTTTCATAAGGGATGTATACAATGTTGTCTTTTACAAGGGTATCACCGGCAATTTTTACTGTTCTGCTCTCATCAAATACCATATCAATTCGGTTAACTTTAAGGGCATTAGCTTGTGTTTTTAACGAAAAAAAGATAAAACCGGCAATAATAAGACTAATCAGAATATAAAAGGTCAAGAATACAATCAGCTTAACTAAAAAAACTTCACGCTTTCGCCTGTTTTTTTCGCTGATCGCACGTTGGTTTCGGGCAGCATCCTTTTTTGAAATCGGTAAAACAACCCTTTTTTTGACTCCGACTTTTTTAATAGGCTTCTTTTTTAAGGTAGAAGAAGTTCGCTTTGTCTTAGAAGCAGCCGCAGAGCTTGCTATATTCGGTTTTTTTTCTTGTTCGCTCATACTACTGCTCCCTTCAATTTCTTAAATTTATCGTTATGATTTTAACTGGTCGTGCTTAATTACGCTATTAATTAGGAAAGGGTAAATGCATAGCTATCATAAGAACTAGCCTTCATAAAATCGAAGATTTTAAAATATCGTGCTGGTTGACGTTATTTATTAGAAAAAGGTATATGCACGATTATTATAGCATAAAACTTTTGCCGATGGTACTATTAATTGAACTTTTTATAAAAAAATATCATAAACTTATAATATGAAAACAAAAAGGTCTGAATGTGGAAGGAGGAAGTACGGCGTTTACCGTACTGCTGACTATGACGGGAAGATTTACAGAAAACGCTAAAAAAGTGCTTGAAAATTCCCTTAATAATGCACGAAATTTAGGTCACACTTATGTCGGTAGCGAGCATCTTCTGCTGGGTATACTTGACGAGCCGTCGTCGACAGCTTCAAAGCTCTTGACGGAACGCGGTGTGACATATGAAAAAATCAGAGTCAGAGTTGTCAAACTTGTCGGAAGTGGCAGTTCAAGCAGTGTTTCGGCTTCTGATATGACTCCAAGATGTAAACTGATTTTAAAGCGTGCTGCGGATGAATCTAAAACACTTATGCAGTGCTATATTGGCTCTGAGCATATCTTGATGGCTATGCTCCAGGAGGATTGCGTAGCGTCAAAACTGATTTCCGCCGAGGGAGTTAAATTAACGGAACTATATTTGATGCTTGACGGGATGGTTTCGAAGGGCTCTTACGACACCGCGCACATTAGGTTACGAGATGAAGAGAGAACACCGCTATTAAACAAACAGGGTAGAGATATGACAAAAATGGCGGCTGACGGACTTCTTGATCCCGTAATCGGGCGCGAGAAAGAGGAAGAACGTGTCATCCAAATTTTGTTGCGTCGTACAAAGAACAACCCTTGCCTTATCGGAGAAGCTGGTGTGGGAAAGACGGCAGTCGTTGAAGCAGTCGCTCAGCGCATTACAGAAGGCAGGGTGCCGCCAAGTCTCTTGAACAAACGACTTATCTCACTCGATATGTCGGGGCTTGTTGCCGGCACAAAATACCGCGGTGAATTCGAAGAGCGGATGAAAAATATAATAAATGAAGTCAAGAACGACGGTGAAGTTATACTTTTCATCGACGAGGTTCACACACTTGTAGGAGCGGGAGCAGCGGAGGGCGCTGTTGACGCATCAAATATCTTAAAACCTGCCCTTGCGAGAGGAGAGATACAGCTAATCGGAGCGACAACTCTTGCTGAATTCAAAAAAAGTATCGAACGCGATGGAGCGCTTGAAAGGCGTTTCCAGAGCGTTATGATCAACGAACCAAGTGAAAGCGAATGCCTTATTATTTTAAAAGGTATCCGTCATAAATACGAGCAATTCCATAATGTCATAATATCAGACGAAGCTCTCGAAACAGCAGTTAAGCTATCATCGAGCTGTATCGGTGACAGACATCTTCCTGACAAAGCGATAGACATTATCGATGAAGCTGCAGCGAGCAGAAACAGCATGCTTTTTTACGGTGAGGGGATGCCTGTTCTTGGAGATGTCACGAGACAAAAAAACGATGCTCTGCGTTTGGGCGAATTCGATCGAGCAGCAAGACTTTGTGAAGAAGAAAACTCACTGAAGGTGGCTGTTGATAACGATTTTCTCAGTGAAAGTCGAACAGTTACAGCTGATGATATTAGAGCTGTTGTTGAAAGAAATACAGGAATACCATGCAACGCAGACGACAAAGAGCGTGAAAAACTTTCAATGCTTGAAATTGAGCTTGAAAAAATGGTTGTTGGTCAGGAAGAAGCGATTTCTGCTTTAGCATCAGCGATCCGAAGATCGAGAACAGGATTGGGTGACGAAACAAGACCGGTCGGGTCGTTCCTGTTTCTCGGGCGACCGGGTGTTGGAAAAACCGAGACAGCCAAAGCGCTTGCGGAAGTGCTTTTCGGTAGAAACGACCGACTTATTAGGTTCGATATGTCGGAGTTCAGCGAACGGCACAGCGTGTCAAAACTCATCGGCTCTCCACCGGGTTATGTAGGTTACGGTGAGGGCGGAAAGCTTACGGAAAAGGTTAGAAGATGCCCCTATTCCGTAGTTTTGTTTGATGAAATTGAGAAAGCTCATCCTGACGTTACGGCACTTCTGTTGCAGATACTCGATGAGGGTATACTCTCGGACGCAATGGGCAGAACGGCATCTTTCCGGCATTCGATTATCATAATGACTTCTAATATCGGAAGCGATAAAACCGCAGTCGGTTTCAACCAAAGTGAAAGTATAAGCGCGGAGGATAGAGAGTTGAAGCAGATGCTTTCATCAGAGCTTCTTAGTAGAATAGATGAAATAATCAGGTTCAAACAACTTGACAAAAACGCTCTCATTGAAATCGCACTAAGGCAAGCTGAAAAATTACGTCTTAAGCTCGCCACGAAGGGTATATATGAGGAAATATCAGAAACTGAAGTGCGTATGATTGCAGAAGAATGTGTGGGTTATGGAGCGAGAGAGCTAAAAAATAGGCTACGCAGACAGCTTGAAAACAGTCTTGCACAGAAACTCATTAGCATCTAAGACTCTAAACTACTCAAATAATCCTCAACAACATCGTGAAGATGAAGTGGAGAGCATAAGTTTTCTTCAAGCAAATTAAGTAGTGCTAAGACGGTGCTTGCATTCGTTGAGATGTCTTCGACTTTAACCGTACAGTCGCCATTGGTTATCGCGATTCCGAAGACTCTGACAGTGCCTGCACCGTCGATTTCTTTTTCGGAGGTCAGCAATTCGTAGAATGGTTCTTCAAGATACTTTTCAAGCAGATTAGACGGTGTCTTAATTGGGAAAAAGTTCATTGTAAATCCTCCGTAAAATGTAATAAAATGGTATTGTGAATATTATACTCCTAAAAAATGGAAAGTCAATACTATTTACCAAAAAAATCTAACAAAATATAATATAATGCAATAAATAAACAGATTTAAAGACAACTGAGAGCAATGATTCTGTGGAAAAAAGACTGCTTTTATGGTATAATAGTCGTGCATCCACTATAACCTAATCAATTACCGCCAACCGGCACGACCATCAAAATCTTAGATTTTGTGAAGGTTAGGTTTATGATATGGTATAATGTCTTGAGAATAACATTCACAAAAGCGGAGCTTTTGAAGACGCTTGCGTTTACGCACCAACTGACGATATATTTTTATCAAGGTAAATGTGCGTCTATGGTATAATGTCTTTAGAATAACATTCACAAAAGCGGAGCTTTTAATGGGACGCACCAACTGACGATATATTTTTATCAAGGTAAATGTGCGTCATGGTATAATAGTCGTGCAAAACAATAGAAGCAACGGAAGGAAAGAGGCAGTGGAAACATTAAGAAGTAAAAAAGGTTTTTTATGCGATATGGACGGTGTAATCTATCATGGGAATAGACTACTTAATGGGGTAAAAGAATTTGTGGACTGGATGTATAAAGAAGATAAAAAATTTCTCTTTATAACAAACAATAGTGGAAAAACACCGAGAGAGCTTCAATTAAAACTCAGACGCATGGGTCTTGATGTAGACGAGAAGGCGTTTTATACAAGCGCATTAGCTACCGCAAAGTTTTTGAGCAATCAAAAACCAGGGTGTAGCGCATTTGTTATTGGCGAAGCGGGGCTTTATAATGCACTTCATGATGCTGGTATTACAATAAACGACATCGACCCCGATTATGTGGTTATTGGCGAATCATCGCTGTACAATTACGATGCAATAACAAAAGCTATGAGGCTTGTCAATAAAGGCGCGAAGCTAATTGGCACGAACTATGATTTAACGGGACCCTCTGATAGCGGTATTATTCCAGCGTGTAGAGCTCTATTAACTCCGATCGAGGTTACAACGGGCAAACAAGCATACTATGTCGGAAAACCAAACCCACTTATGATGAGAACAGGTCTTAGAATTTTAGGCGTTCATTCCGAAGACACTGCAATGATCGGTGACAGAATGGATACCGACATTATCGCAGGCATTGAAAGCGGACTTGATACAGTGCTTGTACTCAGCGGTGTTACTTCGAGAGAAGGTATAAATGCATATCCTTACAGACCAAGAATTATTTTAGATTCTGTGGCGGATATACCGGGTTAATCTATATCATTAAATAAAAAAACGAACTCCGTACGATACTGTACGGAGTTCGAATATATTACTTTTGTTATCTTGGGAAATATTATTATCTCTTCGAGAACTGTGAAGCACGACGAGCAGCTTTGAGACCGTATTTCTTTCTTTCCTTCATTCTCGGGTCACGAGTGAGGAGTCCTGCCTTTTTGAGGGGGAGTCTATACTCGTCTGTTACCTGAAGGAGGGCTCTTGAAATACCATGTCTGATAGCGCCTGCCTGACCGGAAACGCCGCCACCTTTAACTGTGCAGACAACATCGAATTTATTTTCTGTTGAGGTAACACCAAAAGGCTGACGAACAATAAGTTTAAGCGTTCCGAGACCGAAATAATCATCGATGTCGCGGTTGTTTATTGTAACTGCACCTGTTCCCTGGAGAAGGCGAACACGGGCAACTGACTGCTTTCTTCTGCCTGTTCCGTAGAAGTACGGTTTTGCTGATTTATACATATCTTCTATTATCCTTTCTTACTTTACTTCAACGGGAGTCGGCTTCTGAGCTTGCTGTTTATGCTCTGAGCCTTTGTAAACGAGAAGCCTTGTGATGCTTGCGTCGCCGATGGAGTTGTGAGGGAGCATACCCTTGACAGCGAGACGAACAGCGAGTTCGGGACGGCTTGCCATGAGGCTGCGATACTTAACCTGCTTTAGACCACCGATGTAGCCGGTGTGGCGGGTGTAGTACTTCTGATCGAGCTTATTACCGGTGAGAACGATTTTGTCAGCGTTTACGACAATAACGAATTCACCGCAATCGACATGGGGTGTGTATTCGGGTCTGTGCTTACCGTTTAAAATGGTTGCTGCGGTAACGGCAACCTTGCCAAGCGTTTTACCGGCGGCGTCAATGACATACCAGTTACGGTCCAGCGCTTCTTTTTTTGCCATGTATGTGGACATTTTTATTCCTCCTGAAATTTTGCCGCCGAAAATGAGCGGTGATAAAGTCAGCTTGTTATTTTAATCGCAAGCGACAGGATTTATTATACACATCAGAATAACTGATGTCAATAGCATTTTGAAAAATAATTTCAAAAACGGGCGTTTTTTTAATGAAATCTTCGTTTTTCTCCATTTTTCGGACTCTTAAGGAATAAAAATATAAGATTCTTGTATTGACCCAACCATAGCTTTGTGATATGATTTAGAAAATGCAATCACGAGGTATTTATGCGCGAATTTAAGGACCTGCAACAAATTTTAAGCTACACAAGACGAGCAGTTGACGATTACAATATGATTTCCGACGGAGATAATATAGCTGTTGGCGTTTCTGGCGGTAAGGACAGCATGACCTTAATTTGTGCATTAAAAGGGTTACAGAGGTTTTATCCAAAGAAATTCGGTTTAAAGGCAATAACTCTTGATCTGAAAACCCCAGGTGGGAGCCTTGATCATATAAAGAAGCTTTGTGATGAAATTGAAGTTGAACTGATTATTGTTCCAACAGATATATATCAAGTTGTCTTTGAAATAAGAGAAGAGAAAAACCCCTGTTCGTTATGCGCTAAGATGCGTCGCGGTGCGCTCCATGAAGCGGCACTATCAGCTGGTTGTCACAAAGTTGCACTCGGGCATCATTTCGACGACGCTGTGGAAACGCTTATGATGAATCTTTTCAACGAGGGTAGAATAGGATGCTTCTCACCCGTCACATATCTTGATAGAAGAGATATTACATTAATAAGACCACTTATTTATCTCCCCGAAAAGATGACCTCGCGCTTTGTGAGAAGAGAAAATATTGTTATTCCTCCGAGAGCTTGTAAAGCTGACGGATTCACTGATCGCACAAGGATCAAACAGCTGCTTGCTGAGCTTGAGAAGGATGATAAAGGACTCAAAACTCGCATATTCGGAGCAATGGAGAAGGCTGAAATTTCAGGATTTCATAAGAATGAAGGTAAACCGATTCGCGGCGACATCGATTAAATTGAAAAAGTTTGAAAAAACACTTGACAAAACACAACTTTGTTTGATATACTTAAATCACCTCTGCGGAGGTGGTTTTTTGTCGTCCAAAAATCGCAGTAAAAATGATGTTTGGATGATGAGTATTCCCGCTTTCCGGCTTGTTGATTCTAACATGCAAGAGGGAGGTACAAGAAGAATAAGACATTGGAGGTGCCGATATGAGGGTAAAAATAACCCTAGTCTGTAGCGAATGCAAGCAGAGAAATTACGATAGCGTAAAGAACAAGAAGAACGACCCCGACAGACTTACAATGAAAAAACATTGCAGGTTCTGCCGCAAGCACACGGAGCACAAGGAAAGCAAATAACAGCGGAATTATGTAGCCGCATAAGGTGAATTGACACCTAACTGTGGTGAACGGAGGAACAAGTTATGGCAGAAGACAAACTCAGCAAAGAAACAAAGACCGCAAAAAAAGCAAAAGCTCCGGGTGGCAACAAAGTCGTCAAGTTTTTCAAAGATTACAAAAGCGAGCTTAATAAAATTGTATGGCCTACGAAAGAGGAAACTCTGAAAAAATCATCGGTTGTTGCAGTTTCATTAATCATTAGCGGTGCTGTAATCGGTTTGATTGACTTTGGTTTCATACAACTTATCCTTTTGCTCGGTTCAATTTTCTAAGCACGACGGCTTAACGGGATAAAATTCCGAGAAGCAATCAATGCATGAGGCTGAAAAGAAGTCCTCTTTGGAGTTTAGAAAGGTTAAGCAGCATGTCAAACGACGAAAAAGCTTTGTGGTACGTTGTGCATACCTATTCCGGGTATGAAAACAAGGTTGCCTCAAGCATAGAAAAAATGGTTGAAAACCGAGGGTTGGAACACTATATCTTCGACATAAAAATCCCTGTGGAGCTTGTTTCAGACAGCTCTGATAAGGAAGGTAAAGAAGTCGAAAGAAAGCTGTTCCCGAGCTATGTTCTGGTAAAGATGATAATGAATGACGAGAGCTGGCACGCGGTCAGAAACACACGCGGCGTTACAGGCTTTGTTGGTCCGGGTTCAAAACCGGTGCCCCTGAGCGACGCAGAAGTAGAAGCTCTCGGAGTTGAAGTTCATGTTGTAGAAGTGCTGTTCAAAGTTGGCGACAGCATAAAAATCAACGACGGACCACTGGTTGGCTTTACGGGTATTGTCGATGAGATCTCACCCGATAAAAAGAAAGTCAAAGCAACTGTATCGCTCTTCGGGCGTGATACAGCAGCTGAGCTCGACACAACACAAGTAAGCCCGATACAATAACATAATGGCACAAAGGTAGCCATGCCTTGTGTGCTTGTAAGTGGGAGGGAGCAAAGCTCCCGAAAACAATTTTACCACATGGAGGTGTAATAAAATGGCAAAGAAAATAGTCGCATATATCAAGCTTCAATTACCTGCAGGAAAAGCGACTCCTCAACCCCCCGTAGGACCGGCTCTCGGTCAGCACGGTGTTGCGATCCCTGTTTTTACAAAAGAATTTAATGAACGTACAAAGAACGACATCGGTCTTATAATCCCCGTTGTCATAACTGTTTACGCAGACCGTTCGTTCACATTCATCACCAAAACCCCTCCCGCAGCAGTTCTTATTAAGAAGGCATGCGGTGTTGAAAGTGGTTCAGCAGTCCCCAACAAGACTAAAGTTGCAACCATTACCAAAGAACAGCTCAGAAAAATTGCCGAAACGAAGATGCCCGACCTTAACGCCGCTTCGATCGAAGCCGCTGAGCGCATGATAGCAGGCACAGCGCGCAGTATGGGCGTTACAGTGACCGAATAATAGGGAGGGTATATAAATAATGAAACGCGGAAAGAAATATCAAGACAGCGTAAAAGCTGTCGATAAAACAAAAGTTTACGATACAAAAGAAGCACTCGATCTCCTTTGCTCGCTTCCCAAAGCTAAGTTCGACGAAACCGTTGAATGCCATATTAGACTTGGTGTTGACTCTCGTCACGCAGACCAGCAGGTAAGAGGCGCAGTTGTTCTTCCTCACGGAACGGGCAAAAAGGTTCGCACTCTTGTTTTTGCAAAGGGCGACAAAGCTAAAGCTGCAGAGGAAGCAGGAAGCGACTATGTTGGCGCAGAAGATATGGTAGCTAAAATTCAGAGCGAGAACTGGTTCGAGTTTGATGTTGTTATCGCTACACCTGACATGATGGGCGTTATCGGTCGTCTTGGTAAGATCCTCGGTCCTAAGGGACTGATGCCTAACCCGAAGGCTGGAACCGTCACAACGGATGTTGCAAAAGCTGTTGCCGAAGCAAAAGCTGGTAAGATCGAATACAGACTTGATAAAACGAACATAATCCACTGCCCGGTTGGCAAGGTTTCGTTCGGTTCAGAAAAGCTTTACGACAACCTTAACACCCTTCTCTCGGCTGTTGTTAAAGCAAAGCCGTCAGCAGCTAAGGGTCAGTACCTCAAGAGCTGCGTAATCGCATCTACCATGGGACCTGGTGTTAAACTCAACACAGCTAAGATCAGCGATTAATTTAAAAAAACTATTGACAAAAGTAAATTACCAGGTTATAATAACAAGGTAAGTTAAATACTGTCCAAAGACAGCAGGTACCGAAACCGATTTTGGTTATAGGTGTAAAGAATGTCGCCTGCCGAGGATGAGCAACAACGCTAAGGTCATAAACCTTTATGCTGATTTTTCGCTCTTCCGCGGCTATGCGGAAGAGCTTTACTTTTATAATGCAAAATTGATAAGGGAAGGCTGACTACATCCACACGCACTGGAGGTGTACAAATGGCAAGCGCATCGGTATTAGAGCAAAAGAAAAAATTTGTCGAAGATATTGCATCTAAAATGCAAAACTCGATAGCCGGCGTTCTGGTAAACTATCAGGGCATTACGGTTGAAGATGACACAGCACTCAGAGCTAACCTTCGCAAAGCAGGCGTTGAATATACAGTTGTAAAAAATACACTGTTATCTAAAGCATGTGATATCGTTGGTTTCGATGAGATGAAATCTTCGCTCACCGGAATGACCGCAATCGCATTCTCAGAAACCGACCCTGTAGCAGCGGCAAAGATTCTTTCCGAATATGCAGAAAAGCATGATAATTATAAAATCAAGCTTGGCTTTGTTCAAGGAAAGGTCATCGACAACAACGAAGTCGGTAAACTCGCAAAACTTCCGAGTAAGGAAGAACTCATCGCGAAGATGCTCGGCAGCATGAACGCTCCGATAAGCGGACTCGTAACAGTACTCAACGGCAACATCAGAGGACTCGTTGTAGCCCTCAACGCAATCAAAGAAAAACAAGAGGCATCAGCCTAAACGTATTAATGGAGGATTATTTAAAATGGCAAGCGAAAAGACTCTCAACCTTATTGAAGAAATCAAATCACTCACAGTTCTCGAACTCTCTGAGCTCGTAAAGGAACTCGAGGAAGTATTCGGCGTATCCGCAGCAGCTCCCGTTGCAGTAGCAGCAGCTCCCGCAGCAGGCGCAGCAGCTCCCGCAGCTGAAGAGAAGACAGAATTCGACGTAATTCTTGCTTCCTTCGGTGAAAAGAAACTTGATGTTATCAAGGTTGTCCGCAGCATCACAGGCCTTGGACTCAAAGAAGCTAAGGAACTCGTTGAATCAGCTCCTAAGGCAATCAAAGAAGGCGTTAGCAAAGACGAAGCTGAAGACCTCAAGAAGCAGCTTACTGACGCAGGCGCAACAATCGAACTTAAGTAATTTAATTTCTACAATAAAAGCGGTTTTGGATTTAATCCAGAACCGCTTTTTTTAATTTCTGCTTACTTCTGCTTTTTTCTTCTTATTTTGTCTTCTGCTTCAGGTTCTTTTGCTGTTACCGGGACATTTACGATGTCTCTGTAAGCATTCGCTTCACAATTATCTTGCGGAATTGAAGGTACAAAACCTGTCGCATCTTGATTAGACGCAATGGGATTTCTGATAAAAGCGTCTTCACTCGGATGTTTCCTTGGCTCTTTTTCTTTCATAGCAGTCTCCTTTTATGAAATTAAATATCAGACGATTTGGCTTGTCTAATAATATTATCCCTTTTTGAAACTTTATTATTCTATATTCCTTTGTAAGCTTCAGTTGAAACGCATATTCAATAATTTAATACTTGAAAGGGCTACGCGTTTGTGTTAAAATAGATTCAAGTAATCGTATGATCTAAATAGAAGGAGTGAAAGGCATGGAAAACATAAAAAAGACTGCCTTCCTTTTACTCGCTCTTGTTTTTCTGCTAACCGGTTGTGTAGATTACGCTGGCAGTAGTGTTTTAGAATCGTCTGATACAAGCTCCTATACCTATGTAACTACGGGAACTTCATCGGAAGAATCAAAACCTGATTTTGAAAGTTTGAAGGAAGATGTTATCAATGCTTTTGAATCAGCCTTGGAGAAAGAAACAGTCTTTGTAGACTTTTTGATAAACAGAGACATAATAGAAGAAAATAACCTCGAAACATATGATGGTGAATATCCATTTGTCTACTACAAGCTACCGGAAGGTCATCAATTTTCTACTACAGAAAAAATTGCAAACTACTTCTCTGGTGTTTATACTGATTTCACCTCAACTATAGATTCATTTTTCTCTTATCCATACTACGGTCCCTCCGCTATGTTTGTTACTTTTGACCAACTCGTTATCAGCGATAACTACATTGGCGGCGATAAATTTGAAATCATTCCGAATTCAGCCAAAGTAACTGATATAACTGAAAATCAAGCAACTGTAAGCTTTAAGACGGCTGGAGATAGTTTTACAACAGATATAACAATATCCTTAACCGATGATGGTGAATGGCTCCTTGATGATAGCCTTTTTTTAAGCATGCTTAGGGCAGAAGAAGCAGAGCTGATAAAATCAAACTGGCTCGACAATATCACCGAAGGTGGAATGAATAGCGGAAGTGCGACAACACTTACCGGCAGCACTCTTCTTATCAATGTTTTCATTGATGATGGTGAGTCAGAATTTGATATCGATACTGTAAATAGTGTTCTTGAATACCTGACGGAAGCTGTAGACTATCTCAAAGATGCGGCATCAGATTATGGTAGTGAAATCGATATTGATTTCACCGATTCGCAAAACTCTCTCTTTTTTAACTACAACGGTATTATACCGGACGACTTAAATGATAACCTTTGGACGAATTATATTTTCGACTATGACGGAGTAGATGCTCTCGGACAATATATAGCAGATAATATTTCATCATCAGTGCTAGAGGGATATGACAATTATGGTGTTCTCCTTCATCTGAATAAGCAGGGTAGAAGTTATGCTATGTACTGCAACCCTGAATATTATGACAGCAATGAGTACTACACCGAACGAGCAGTAATGTTTTACTCAACCGACTTTATGTATGACTATTTTATTTGTCCCTCGACTTATGCTCATGAAATATTGCATCTATACGGTGCTCTTGACTTATATTATCCTTATGACGAAAATAGCGAGAGAGCGGATCTTGCAAACAGCTACTTTTGGAATGAGATTATGAGATACACCCCTGCTGACAACATCTATGATGCAACAATCAGCAAATTTACCGCCTTTAAGGTCGGTCTATTTCCGTACCTTGACGACCAGCTTGCGTTATTTGATGCTGTTGTGCCTGAATAACAAATACAGAAAAATTTAATAATCCTGAAAACTATATATAAAAACCGAAAGTGTGAGACAAAAGATGGAAAATGAGTGCATGAAACCAAAATACCGCAGAGTGCTATTGAAGCTCTCGGGTGAAGCAATGGCTGACGGCGGTGAAGGTATTTTAAATTTTGATTTTATGGGAAGAATTTGTACACAGATAAAAGAGTGTTCAGAGCTCGGTGTTCAATTTGGAATTGTTGTAGGTGCAGGCAATATCTGGCGTGGTAGAGGCGGTAAATGTCGTAACAGATCAAGAAGCGACGCAATGGGTATGCTTGCAACAGTGATAAATTCCCTTGCTCTTCAAGATGAGCTGGAAGCATCAGGACAGAAAGCAGTTGTACTCAGCGCAAAGCAAATCCCCGGAGTTGCTGAAATCTACTCCAGAGACCTCGCGGTAGATTATCTCGAAAGAGGTTACACAGTCATTATTGCCGGGGGTACTGGAAACCCGTTCTTCTCAACTGATACAGCAGGACTTTTAAGAGCAGCAGAGATCGATGCTGATATAACATTTTTAGCAAAAAATATAGACGGAGTTTACACAGCCGACCCAAAGAAAGACTCGAATGCTGTTAGACTAAAAGAAGTCACATATGACTATATACTTAAAAACGATCTGAAGGTCATAGACCTTGCAGCAGCAGGATTCGGCAGAGAAAATGCGCAAAAGGTGCTCTTGTTTGGGTTACAGGAGCCCGAAAATATAAAAAGTGCAGTCATGGGCGAAGATATCGGAACAGTAGTGTATTGATCATCAGTCTAATAAAAATTAAAAGAAACGGAGACAGTTGTTATGAAACTTGACATTAAACCATTTGAAGAAAGAATGAAAAAAAGCATAACGGTATATGAGGAAGAGCTCGGTTCTATAAGAGTTGGCAGAGCAAATGCAAAGGTACTTGATAAGGTATCTGTCCTTTATTACGGTACACAGACCCCTGTTAACCAAATGGCAGAAATCAAAGTTCCCGAACCTCGTATGCTAACAATCACCCCTTGGGATGCAACAAGCCTTAAAGCGATTGAAAAAGCAATTGTGGCATCGGATCTCGGCATTACACCTGCCAATGATGGTAAATCACTAAAACTCGTTTTCCCTCAGCTAACAGAGGAGAGAAGACAGGACCGTACAAAACAGGTCGGCAAGCTTGCAGAAAATACTAAAATTGCACTTCGCAACATAAGACGTGAAGCAAATGACAAAGCTAAGGATATGAAGAAAAAATCCGAAATGACGGAAGATGAGCTTAAGGTTTCTGAAAAAGAAATTCAGGAAATAACAGACAAACTCATTACAGAAATCGATAATATAGCTGCTAAAAAGAACAAAGAAATTATGGAAATATAGACAACGCAATTCCGATACGGTTTATCCGTATCGGATTATGCTAATTTGTAACTTCTCGGAAGAAAGGGTAGCCAGTATGCCGCAAAAAATAAAAACTGATTCAAACGCTAATGAACAGCTAAAAATACCACAGCATATCGCCATAATTATGGATGGCAACGGCAGATGGGCTAAAAAGCGTGGTTTACCTCGTAAAATGGGGCATTCGGCAGGTGGAGAAGCTTTTATTAAAATCGTCGGTGATTGCAATAAACTTGGTGTGGGATATCTGACAGTATTCGCTTTTTCTACCGAAAACTGGAAGAGGAGCAGTGATGAGATTTCCTCTCTTGTAAGTCTTATGCATAAATACATCGTCAAGCACACACCGAAGCTTATGGAACTAAATATAAGTCTGCGCCTTCTTGGAGATTATAGTGCATTTGATGCTCTTACAGTAAAAGCTCTTGACGAAAGTGTGGAAAAACTAAAGCATAATACAGGTATGACCCTTTGCATTGCTTTAAATTACGGTGGTAGGGACGACATTGTCCATGCTGTTAACCTACTCATAAAAAGCGGCAAAACCGTAGTGGCTGAGGAGGACATCGCATCCGCGCTCTATACCTCCGGAATACCCGACCCTGAGCTTGTTATAAGAACAAGCGGAGAAGAGAGAATGTCAAACTTTCTTTTGTGGCAGACAGCGTATTCGGAGCTTTATTTTACGGACGTTTTATGGCCTGATTTTGACCGCAAAGAACTAATTGCGGCTCTTGAGAGCTATTCCGGGAGAATCAGGAGGTTTGGCGGCGTTTAAACCGCAATCAATTTTATGAAAACCAGAGTAACTACAGCGATAATCGCACTAATTTTATTTATACCAGTTCTGATATTACATGATACAATTGTTCTGACAATCGTCATATCACTTCTTTCAGCTGTTGCTGTATACGAAATGACAACTTGCATCGAAGCACCTAAGTCATTAAAAATGATCGGTGTCATAATCGGGCTAGCTCTACCGGTTGCCGCTGATATTGATATAGCAGGCGACTATGTCGCAGCACTATTTAGGCATACCGCATTACCAGCTGCAGTTTTTTCCGTTGCTATTATATTAATGACCTATTCTTTCCGCCCGAAAAGGATGTTTCTCCCGATATATATTGCCGCCGTCCTATATCCTTCGGCAGGACTTGGTCTTGTAGTCTTTTACGAGCGTTATGAAGTATATCCTCTTGTTTTTCTAATGTTTTTTATTACCTCGTGGGTAACTGATTCGTTTGCGCTTTTCTCAGGGAAGCTGTTTGGCAAGAAAAAGCTAAGCCCGACAATCAGCCCTAAAAAAACCGTTGAAGGTGCAATCGGAGGAACTGTAGCTGCGGTAGTCGCATTTATTATTTATGCGCTTATAGTTGAAGAGTCGATACTTATTTGTGTGTTTCTCGGGCTTTTACTGTCCGTAGCAGCACAGTGCGGGGATCTTCTCGCATCTGCCTTAAAGAGAGCTTATGAAATAAAAGATTACAGTAAGGTATTTCCCGGACACGGTGGTGTAATGGACAGATTTGACAGCGTTTTACTTGTGGCACATGTTTTCAACGCATTTGCTATTATATACTCACTTATTTAGGAATGATTATGACAAAAAGCATTGTACTTCTCGGCTCGACCGGTTCAATTGGCACTCAAGCACTTGAGGTCGCAAAGCATTTAGGAATTGAAATTAAAGCATTAAGCGCGTTCGGCAATCATAAACTGTTAGAAAAGCAGTGCAGAGAGTTCAGACCTGAAAAATGCTGGATATCTGAGGAACATTATCAAAACCTGAAAACGGCTCTCGCTGACACAAATATAAAAGTGCTTACTGGAAATGAGCAGCTTTGCGCTCTTGCTTCAGAAACAGATGCTACGCTTGTGTTCAATTCACTGCTTGGGATTTCAGGACTTTCACCGACTCTTGCGGCAATAGAAGCGAAAAAAAAGCTTGCTCTTGCTAACAAAGAAACTCTTGTTGCTGGCGGCAGCCTTGTAATGAAAGCAGCTTTTGAAAACAAGGTTGACATAATACCCGTCGATAGTGAACACTCAGCTATTTTTCAGTGCCTACAAGGACAGCAGAAACCCGAAAAGCTCATTTTAACCGCCTCAGGTGGAACATTTTACGGCAGAAACAGAGCTTCACTTGAAAATGTTACTGTTGAGGAGACATTAAAACATCCAAACTGGAATATGGGTGCAAAAATAACCGTAGATTCAGCAACACTGATGAATAAAGGGCTTGAATTTATTGAAGCCGCACATTTATTCAGTATGGACGCAGATAAAATTGATGTTGTTATCCACCGTGAGAGTATTATTCACTCGATGGTTGAATTTACAGACGGCTCTATAATTGCTCAGCTTGGTTCCCACGATATGCGTATACCTATTCAATATGCAATCACCTATCCGCAACGCAGGTCATCTCTTGCAAAAAAGCTTGATTTTACAGCTATTGGTGTCTTGAATTTCGCTAAACCTGATTACGAAAACTTCCCACTATTAAAATTGGCGATGGTGACATTCAACAACGGTGGAATAATGCCTGCTGTTATGAACGGTGCGAATGAAGCAGCTGTAGCTTTATTCCTAAACAAAAAAATATCTTTTAATAATATATCTGATCTTGTTATCTCAGCTACTGAGAACATCAGAAATAAAGCTATTAACTCAGTTGATGATATTTTCGAAGCGGATTTACAAGCAAGGCAATATGTATACTCTAAAATTTGAAATCAAATAGTATCGCCGAAAGGAAATCTTTATGGGTGTATTAACGACTATTCTGCTCACACTTTTGATATTCGGACTTCTTGTTCTCATACACGAAACTGGCCATTATATAGCCGCTCGTGCTTTTAGGATTGGTGTGCGTGAATTTTCAATTGGATTCGGTCCAAAGCTTTATCAAAAAAAAGGCAAATACAATCTATTCAGTATCCGAGCGATTCCTATGGGCGGATATGTGAGCATGATTGGCGAAACTGAAGAGGTAGAGGACGAAGCGGAGAAAAGTATAGCCTTCCGGAGTAAACCAATTTGGCAGAGATTGATAGTCGCGCTTTCAGGCTCGATTATGAATATACTTGCCGGCCTTATTGTACTTGCAATACTTGTCGCAAGCCAAAAATCATACGCAACAACCACAATCGGGGCGTTTACAGAAGATGCAGTCAGTAATTATCAAGGCCTTGAAGTCGGTGACAAAATTATAAAGCTTAACGGAAAGAACATCGATTCCGCAAATGATTTGTTCTTTCTTCTTCAAATTGACGGTATTGAACCGCTTGATGTAACTGTTTTAAGAGATGGCGAGAAAAAGTCATTTTCTATACAGTTTAATACTATTAGCGCTTCTGGAGTACTTTTAGCATCTCCTGATTTTAAAGTTCAAAGTGTACAAAGAACCTTTGGAAGGGCGATTAGTGAAATTTATCACCAATCAATTTCAAATGTGAAGATGATATACCGCTTAATAGGTGAAACACTTAAAGGACGATTTGGAATAGAGGGTGTCTCCGGGCCAATCGGTATAGGTGAAGTCGTTGGAGAAGCAAAAGCTTCATCTACGCCAGTAAGAAGTTTAAGCTCACTCTTTGTTACCATAGCACTGAACCTCGGAATATTCAACCTACTACCCATTCCCATGCTCGATGGCGGTATGATTATGTTCTTGATTTACGAAGCAATATTCCGCCGCAGAGTTCCTGAAAAGGTTGAAGCGGCTATTACGATGTTTTTTATGGTGATCTTAATACTCTTTGCGATCTTTATAGCATTCAAGGACACAATAAATCTTTTTAGTTAGGGCTTCAGCAAAGACAATGAATATTAAAAGAAGAATGACAAGAATTATAGACAGCGGTAGAATCCGAATCGGTCACAACTTTCCGATATCGGTTCAATCGATGACCAATACTGACACAGCTGATAGAGCCGCAACTCTTGCCCAGATAAAAAGGCTTGAAGAGGCGGGATGTGATATTGTCCGCTTTACTGTTAACAATATGAAAGCCGCTGAAAACATCCCTTTTTACAAAGAAAATACAATGATTCCACTCGTTGCCGACATTCATTTTGACTACAAGTTAGCGCTTGCTGCAGCTGATCTCGGTATTGATAAGATTAGGATCAATCCTGGTAATATCGGTGATAGCGACCGAATAAAAAAGGTCGCTGAAAGCCTTGTAAAAAACAATATTCCAGTAAGAATCGGAGTCAACAGCGGTTCTGTTGAAAAAAAGATACTCGAAAAATACGGTTCTGCAACCGCTGAAGCTTTGGCTGAGAGTGCAATTTACAATGCATCGCTTTTTGAGGAATACGGCGTTCGAGATATTGTCGTTTCTATAAAATCATCAAATGTTGCAGAAATGATAAAAGCGAATAGAATCGTCGCTTCAAAAACGGATTATCCCTTGCATATTGGTGTTACTGAAGCTGGTACACCAAGAATGGGAATCATAAAATCAGCAATAGGTATCGGTTCACTTCTTGCCGACGGGATTGGTGACACAATTAGAGTTTCGCTGACAGCAAAACCAGAGGAAGAGATTCCTGCAGCGAAGGATATATTATCCGCCTTAAGACTAACAAAGCGCCCTAATATAATTTCATGCCCGACTTGCGGAAGAACCGGTATTGACTTAATCGGAATTGCAACAAAATTAGAAGAGGAGCTGGACAAGCTCAATATAAACGAAAATATAGATATCGCCGTTATGGGCTGTGCCGTCAACGGACCAGGCGAGGCGCGACACGCTGATATCGGTGTCGCAGGCGGAAACGGTGAAGCGATAATTTTCCGCAAGGGTGAAATTGTCAGAAAAATACCTGAAAGTGAAGTAATAGACACACTTCTCGCGGAAATTAAATCGATGATATCGAAGGAATAAAAATAAAACGAAACGGATTCTAATAAATGACTGCCTCTGAAAGATTTCTAAAGACCTTTAACAAATACACGCCCCAACCATCTGATGAAAAGCTAATAGCTTCAATCACGGATATTGCGGTTCGTGTCAATAAACAAGCGAAAGCGATTGAGTGCGATGTCGATTTTTCAAAAAAGATATCGCTCAATTTGTTATCAGACCTTGAAAACCGTGTCAGATGCGCTTATTCAATAAACAGTGTAATATTTTTACCTACCTATCAAACATTATCATGGCAAGACTTTAGACTAGCCGACATTATTGAATTAGTCAGAAAATATTACGGAAGCATGGTAAATGGTTTTTTTGATGGAGCTTGTGACGATTATATAAAAAGTTCAAATACATTAAAAATAACCCTTGCAGATGGACATTCTTCCTCGCTTCTTTACAATGCTGGACTTGATAGAATGCTTTGCCAAACAGTAGAAAAGGTTTTCGGTGCAAAAATAAATATCGAATTTTGTGGTGAAGTGTCTGACAGTTTTATACCAGATAACTCCGAGGAATTAGAGCGCGATGCAGCAGCGGCGTATGAGCGCATGTATATAACCCAATCACAAACACCAGCCGAAGAAGCATCAGCATCTCTTAATGCAGAAGAAAGCAGTACCGAAATTGTAGAACATACCGAATCTGATTTAATTACAAGCGGAAAAATTACTTTTGATCTCTCTGAACCCAAACCTGTTTTAGGCAGGTTTTCAAGACGAAAGCTCATTCCCGTCCGTGTTGTTGCCGCATCTGCTGGTGAAGCGGTTGCCTTTTGCGGTATAGTCGTAAAAAGTGACTCAAAGGAAACAAGGGACCAAACAAAAGTTAGATATAACATTACCGTTACGGACAATGACAGCTCTGTTTCCCTAAAGTTTTTGGTGCCAAGAGATGAAGATGGAGACATAAAAAAGCTCAAGTCCGGTGAAGCAGTTTATGTTACTGGTAAAACTAAAATCGATAAATTCGATAACGAGCTTGTTGTTACCCCAAGCTCTATTTGCCGTATAAAAAAGCTTTCGAGAAAAGATGCGGCAGAAAAGCCGAGAGTCGAACTTCACCTACATACAAATATGTCTGCTATGGATGGTATATGCAAACCTGCAGATGTTGTAAAGCTCGCAAAGGAATGGAATATGCCGGCTATTGCTGTCACAGATCACGGCAATGTACAAAGCTTTCCTGAAATGATGTTAGCAGCTGAAAAAGCGGGTGTGAAAGTCATTTATGGCATGGAAGGTTATCTCGTGGACGACACCGCTCGAATTTTCTACGGTGGCGAAAGTGAAGGTAAAAAACGATTCGCAATAGATGAATTTGTTATATTTGACATTGAAACCACGGGACTTTCTCCTGTGAACTGCGGCATCACCGAAATTGGTGCGGTGAGATATCGCGGCGGTAAAGTTGTTGATATTTTCGAAACTTATGTAGACCCTACGATGCCAATACCGGAGAATATAACCGAACTCACGGGTATCACTGATGATATGGTAAAGGGCGCTCCTTTACCTGCTGATGCGGTAAAAAGCTTTCTGAAATTTGCAGGCAATGACATTTTAATTGCACATAATGCGAACTTTGATATAGGTTTTATCAGAAAAACCGCTGACGACAACGGTATATCATTTACCAATCCATATTTAGATACTGTTGCACTCTCAAGGTTTGTTAACCCAGAACTGTCAAGGCACAGACTTGATTCACTTCGTGATTACTTCAAGCTCGGTGAGTTCAACCATCACCGTGCATCTGATGACACAAAGATGCTTGCAGCTATATTTGAAAAGATGATCGAGAAACTGCAAGATGACGGCATTACAACCATAAACGAAATGGAACTCGCTACTGCTAACAAAGCAAACCCCAAAAAACTGCGTCCTCATCATATGACGATTTTAACAAAGAATAAGGCTGGTCTTCAAAACCTTTATAAGCTCATTTCAATGAGCTATCTTGAATATTTCTACCGTTCGCCGAGAATACCAAAGACTGTGCTTTCGTCTTATCGTGATGGACTTCTAATCGGAAGCGCTTGTCAAGCAGGTGAACTTTATGCAGCTGTGCTCGAAGGAAAAAGCGAATCAGAGCTGAGGAAAATCGCAGATTTTTATGACTATTTCGAGATAATGCCTATCGACAACAATATGTTTCTCGTCGATGAACACAGAGTCGGAACCGACCGTGAAAGCGGTATAAAAGAGCTAAAAAGGATGAACAAGGTTATTTATGACCTTGGAAAAAAATTAAAGAAACCAGTTGTTGCAACAGGTGACGTTCATTATCTTGAACCGGAAGATGAAATTTACAGAACGATTCTGCAGTTTGGAATGCAGTTTTCAGATTCTGACAAAGAGAGTAAGTTTTATCTTCGTACAACCGATGAAATGCTCGAAGAATTTAGCTATCTTGGTGAAAAAGCTGCTTATGAAGTAGTCGTTGAAAACACAAGGAAAATAGCAGATTTAGTTGATGCTGAAGTTAGGCCGATCCCCAAAGGTGCCTTTAACCCATCCATCGAAAATTCAGACGAAATACTTCGTGATGTTTGTTATAAAAGAGCAGAGGAACTGTATGGTTACGAAGGTAAAATTCCTGATGTAGTAACTAACAGACTTGAGAAAGAGTTAAGCTCAGTTATTGCAAACGGATTCTCAGCTCTCTACATTGCCGCTCGTGAGCTTGTAGCATTCAGCGAAAGAAACGGCTATCTTGTCGGCTCAAGAGGCTCGGTCGGCAGCAGTGTTATTGCCGCTCTCGCCGGCATTTCAGAAGTAAACCCGCTGCTACCCCACAGGCGTTGCCCGAACTGCAGATACACCGATTTTATACTTGACGGTAGTGTCGGAAGCGGATTTGATCTTGACAACGATACATGTCCGAAATGCGGGGCAATGAGAGTCTGCGACGGTCACGATATACCATTTGAAACCTTCTTAGGTTTTAAAGGCGAAAAGGCGCCCGATATCGACCTTAATTTTTCAGGTGAAATTCAAGCAGGAGCCCATAAATATACCGAAGTTTTGTTCGGAGAAAACAATGTTTACCGTGCAGGAACTATAGGCACCCTTGCGTTTAAAACAGCTTATGGTTTTGTGAAAAAGTACCTTGAGAACAAGGGTAAAGTGCTTACAAAAGCTGAGGAAAATCGGCTTATTGAAGGCTGTATCGGTGTTAAGAGAACCACAGGACAGCACCCCGGTGGTATAGTTGTCGTTCCGCGCCCGTATTCAATTTTTGACTTTACACCCGTTCAGCACCCAGCTGATAAAACGGATTCTGATGTTATCACAACCCACTTCGCTTTTGACTATCTGCATGACACTCTGCAAAAACTTGATATACTCGGGCATGATGTTCCGACAAAATATAAAGTTCTCGAAGGTTTTACAGGTATTGAAGTTAAGTCAGTACCACTTAATGACAGAAAAGTTATGTCTCTGTTTACCTCCACGGAAGCATTAGGAGTGACACCGGAAGCCGCAGGTGTTGAAACGGGTACTCTCGGAATACCAGAGTGTGGAACAAAATATGTTCGTCAGATGATGATAGATGCGCAGCCGAAGTATTTTGCCGACCTTTTGCAAATTTCAGGTCTGTCCCACGGAGAGGGGATTTGGATAGGTAACGGTAAGGACCTAATCGACCAGAAAATATGCACCATCTCTGAAATTATCGGAACCCGTGACAGTATAATGCTGTTTTTAATAAAGCACGGTCTTGAACCATCCCTTGCTTTTAAAATTACAGAGGATGTCAGAAAAGGGAAGGGACTGAAACCTGAATTTGAAAGTGCTATGAGGGAAAAGAATGTTCCCGATTGGTATATTGCTTCATGTAAAAAAATAAAGTATATGTTCCCGAAGGCCCACGCTGCTGCGTATATGATTTCAGCACTTAGACTTGCGTGGTACAAAGTTTATGAACCTCTTGCTTTTTACGCCTGTTATTTTAGCGTTCAACCCGAAGGAATTGATGCGGAAGAAGTTATAAAAGGTAAACAACATGTAGTGAGAATGATAAACGAAATTACCGCTAAGGGAACTGAGGCTACACAAAAGGAAGAAGACACAAGAACAGCTCTTGAACTTGTTAATGAGATGTACGCAAGGAATATAAAATTCCTTCAGATTGATCTATATAAATCCCACAAAACAATGTTCTTACCCGAAGACGGAAACATTAGATTACCGCTAAATACCTTAAACGGGCTTGGTAACAATGCCGCAGAAAAGATTTACGCCTGTATCCACGACGATAATATTGGGAGTTTGGAAGAACTGAAGGTAAAAGCATCACTGTCCCAGAGCGTGGTAGACACTCTTGTGAAAAATGATTGTCTTGGTGGTTTGCCGGAATCTGAACAGCTCTCTCTGTTTTTATAAGTTCACAGAATGTTTACACACTTAATAATTATGCGGGCGTATACTATGTTAGTATGATAACATGCTAATATGATTAAAAGAAAGGTTTAGACTTATGTCTTATTCAAATATAACCCCTGAAGGTACAAGGGATTTGATTTTTGAGGAATGTGACAGGGTAAAAGCTCTTGAGGATTTACTTTGCGATAACTTTGAGCTTCTTGGTTTTTTACCTATAAAAACACCAACAGTTGAGTTCTACGATTTATTTGATACAGAAAATAGATATATAACTCAAGAAAGTATGCTCAAAACTCATGATTTAAACGGAAGAATACTTGTTCTACGTCCTGACTCGACTGCTCCGATTGCGAGAGCTGTATCAACAAAACTTAAAAATGCTGATAAGTTGAAGATATATTATAATCAATCCATCTTCCGTCAGCATCCAAGCTATCGCGCAATGAACACAGAAGAACACCAGTGCGGAGTTGAGATTATCGGCGGAACAATGGAAAAGGCAGACCTCTGCGCACTTATGACAGCTTTTGAGTCGCTCAAATCGATTGGCAGGAGCTTTAAAATTGAAATCGGACATTCGGAGCTTTTAAGACTGCTCCTTGAAGACATCAATCTTTCTGAAGCTGAGTTTCAGCGTATAAAAAATTCTATTGCATCGCTTAATACTACAGCGCTTGATTTCGGTTCTACAATCGATCCGAAAGCGCTCAAAATAGCCCGCACTTTACCAACCCTCAACGGTGGGGCTGAAGCTATGTCAAAAGCGAGATCACTTGCCAAAGGTAAGGAAAAAGCACTGCAGGTTCTGGACTATCTTGAAAAACTTTACAAATCATTTGAAGATTCCGGTTATGGTGAATATATCATGTACGATATGGGCATTGTTCAAAAGATTGATTATTACACCGGCATTGTTTTCAAAGGTTATATCGAAGGAATCGGTAATGCTGTTCTTTCGGGCGGAAGGTATGACACCTTGTATAACAGTTACGGTAAAAGCAGGATAGCTTGCGGTTTTACGGTAAATATCTCAGCCGTTTCAGAAAAGAACGATATTATAAAAAGAACCGAAACGAAAAAGGTTAAGGTTTCTCTCGATGCCGATTCAGTTTCAAATATCGCCGAGCAGATTGAGAAAGCAAAAAGAGAAGGATTTATTCTCGATATTGAAATCTAAACGAAATATAGCCGTAGGCAAGGTGGGTACAAATATGCTTAGAGTTGCGTTGACAAAAGGAAGAATAGAAAAAAGCGCTGTAGAGATGATAAGAAAATGCGGTTATGACTTGAGCGATTACGACTCAAAAAACCGCAGACTTATTGTGACGGCAGGAAACCTTGAGCTTGTACTTGCGAAGGCAGCCGATGTAATAACCTATATAGAACGCGGTGTTTGTGATGTCGGAATTGTCGGGAGAGATACAATTCTTGAGAGCGAAGGGGAATTTTACGAGCTCTTAGATTTAGGTTTCGGAAAATGCCGTTTTGCTCTCGCAGGCATTAAGGGAAAGAATTTTTATAACGGTTATACACATAAAGTCGTTGCCACAAAATATCCAAATGTAGCAAAGCGATATTTTATGACAAAGGGTATCGATGCTGAAATAGTTAAGATTGAAGGTTCGGTAGAGCTTGCACCACTTTTGGGAATGGCTGATGCCATTGTCGATATAGTAGAAACAGGAGCCACGCTTGTTGAAAACGGACTTGAGGTTTACGAAGACATTTCATATATATCCGCTCGCTGTATAGCAAATGTAGCATCGATGAAACTAAAAAACTCTGAAATTACAGAGTTTGTTTCCAAATTGCGCACACAGCTTGAAGACTAACAGAGAAGGAGAAAGCTGGAATGAAGATTTTAGATACCAAAAGCGGTGGCGAAAAGCTACTTTATGATATACTTGAAAAACGAAATGGTGGATTGAGTGCTGACGTAAAGGAAAGCGTTTCTGAAATAATAGACAATGTTAGAAGAAACGGAGATTATGGAGTTCGCTTTTATACCGAAAAATTCGGTGAATCCTCTCCTTCCTCTCTTGAGTTTACCACCGAACAAATAAATATAGCCGCTGATGCTGCTGACAAACAGATTGTCAAGGTGATGGAAAAAGCAGCTGCAAATATTGAAGAATACCATAAACTTCAGATAACATCAGGATATGAATTCACCAGAGGCGGACGAAAATTCGGTAGAATAGTAAGACCACTCGAGAGGGTAGGTGTTTACATTCCAGGTGGTACAGCAGCGTATCCATCAACTGTGCTTATGGACTGCATACCTGCAAAACTTGCCGGTGTCAAAGAAATAATAATGGCGACACCGAGCAAAGATGGCCGTCTTTCTCCTGTGATTGCTGCTGCAGCAAAAATAGCAGGTGTTACACGCATATTCGCAATGGGTGGAGCGCAGGCTGTTGCGGCATTAGCTTACGGTACAGAATCTGTACCATGCGTCGATAAAATTGTAGGGCCCGGAAATGTCTATGTCGCTGAAGCCAAAAGACAGGTTTTCGGTTATGTTGACATAGATATGATTGCAGGTCCCAGTGAGGTGCTGATTGTTGCTGACGAAACTGCTAATCCGGAGTTTATTGCCGCCGATATGCTCTCACAACTTGAGCACGACCCGTCAGCTGCTGCTGTACTTTTGACTGACTCACCGGAAATCGCTGACAAAACAAAGATAGCACTCGAGAATCAGCTCGAGGGCTTGTCAAGAAAAGGCATTGCAGCAGTTTCGGCCGAAAAGTTTGCAGCCGCACTTGTTTGTTCTGACTTAAACGAAGCGATGAAAATAGCAAACAATATAGCACCGGAACATCTTGAACTGCAATGCAGAGAACCAAAAAAGTGGCTTAGTTTTGTGAAAAACGCAGGCAGTGTTTTCTTGGGAAATTACACAACCGAGCCACTCGGCGATTATTTTGCAGGAACGAACCATGTTTTACCGACAAACGGCAGCGCAAGATTCAGCTCTCCGCTTTCGGTTGACGACTTTGTGAAAAAGTTTAGCTATCTTGAATACGATGCTGAATCCTTTGCCGAGGACGCTGCAGATACAGCACTATTTGCCGACTCTGAAGGTCTTACAGCCCATGCTGCAGCCGTCAGGATTAGACTTAAAGAATTAGGAAAAATATAATATTAGGCGGTCATCAAATGATTATACCCGAAAAGTTAGAAAAAATAGCTGAATATAAACCCCTGTCAGGAAACTATCTAAGACTTGACGCAAACGAAAGCCCTTTTGATAGCGTTCTGAGCCCGTCACAGCTCGATAATGCGCTTTCCGAGGTGCTGCTTAACAGATACCCGGACCCAACAGCGGAGGAGCTTTGCAACGCTTATGCCGACCACACAGGTCTTGAACCGATGAACATTGTCGCAGGTAACGGTTCAGATGAATTAATCTCTGTTATTGTAAACGGCTTTTTCGGCAAAGGTGACAGAATAACAATATGTCCGCCCGATTTTCCGATGTACCAGTTCTATGCTGAACTCGCAGAGCTGCAAGTTGATGTTTTTAATAAAGAAAACCTAATTCTCAACCTTGAAGACCTCGAAGAACATATGAGAAAAAGCGGCAGCAGAGCTGTCATTTTCTCGAATCCGTGCAATCCCACAGGTCAAGGTCTGTCATCAAGCGATATTCTGTCTTTCGCAGACAGAACTGGTTTCTTCGTTATTGCCGACGAAGCGTATATGGATTTTCAAAATGACAGCATTGCAAATAAAGCTGTTAAACGTGATAATATCATTGTGCTTAAAACGATGTCAAAACTCTACGGACTTGCGGCACTGCGTGTAGGCTTTGCAATTGGTAATGAAAAACTCATTTCAGCAATTCGTAAAGCTAAAAGCCCTTACAATGTCAACTCCTTCTCAATGGCGCTCGCAGCATACACCATCCGCAACTGCACTGGACAGATTGAGGAGAGGCGTTCATACATCATCAGAACCCGTGATGAGTTATACAAGAAGCTAAAAACCCTTTTTGAAGCAAAGGGAGCGAAGGTGTATAAGACCGTCGCTAACTTCAACCTCGTTGAGTACGACAAAGCAGAGGATGTTTATAATGCACTTCTAAAGAAAAGAATAGCAGTCAGAAGGCTCGGTAATCTCCTTAGAATAACAGTCGGAACAACTGAAGACAACGAAACTCTGATTGAAGCGCTTGGAGAAGTATTATAATCTTAACCAGCTGAATAAAATGAAACTGGAGATTTGCTTGATATGGAATCATACAAAACAAAACTAACTTCAGCTTACGAACTAGTTAAAGAACGCTTAACTAGAGCAAAACCAGGATTTAAGCCGCAAGTTGCTATTGTTTTAGGCAGCGGCTTAGGTAAGTTTGCGGATTTGTGTGAAGAACCATTTATAATCAAGTATAACGAAATCTCCGGTTTTCCTGTTTCAACGGTTTCAGGACACGAAGGAAGATTTGTCTTCGACAAAGTTAATGATGTTCCAGTAGCGATTATGCAAGGTAGAGTTCATATGTACGAAGGGTTCAGTGCGGCAGAATCCGTGCTCCCGATTCGTTTGATGGGACTGCTCGGTGCTGAAATGATTATACTCACAAATGCGGCTGGAGCTGTCAACAGTAGCTTTAATGTCGGCGACCTAATGATTATATCAGACCATATTTCTTCATTTGTCAGCTCCCCCCTTAGAGGCGAAAACTTAGACTTCCTCGGTGACAGGTTCCCCGATATGACAAATGTATACGATACAGCTTTAACCGAGCAAGCAGAAAAAATGGCAAACATACCACTTCGAAAAGGCGTTTATATGCAGCTCCCCGGGCCACAGTATGAAACCCCAGCAGAGGTAAGAATGTGCCGAACATTAGGTGCTGATGCGGTCGGGATGAGCACTGCAATCGAAGCAATAGCCGCAAAGCATATGGGTATGAGGGTTTTTGGTATAAGCTGTATTACAAATATGGCTGCAGGCGTCAGTGATAAAAAGTTAGCTCACAAAGATGTGGCTGCCATTGCACAAGAGTCTTTCCCACTGTTTTCAAAGCTCCTAAACGATATTCTATTAAATTTAAGAAAATAGGGAACATCATGATTGAGAAAATTAAAAGGTCAAAATCAAAGCAAACTTGGCTTGCCTTTACAATTTCAGGAATTGGCGGTTTCATTTGTGCCTTTTATTCCGCTGAGTTTTCGATTGATGCTTTAGGACTTATTGAATTCGAATTTGGTAACTTTTATATCACCTTTTTACTTTTGTTTATCGCATCTATGTTGGTTCAGACAACTATCCATGAAGTTGGACATATGATCTTCGGATTGATGACGGGATACAAGTTTCATTCAATAAGAATTTTGATCTTTATGTTATATAAAAAAGAAGGTAAATTGAAATTTACCCTCTTCGGTGTACCAGGAACATCTGGACAGTGTATAATGATTCCTCCTGAGCCTGTATATGATGAGAACGGTGAAGAAAAACCGTTTCCATATGTTCTATACAACCTCGGTGGAGCTATACTGAATTTGGTGTCGGTGCCTTTATTTATTCTTCTTCTGAATATATCGAAACAGGGAACAGTAATAAATTATTTTCTGTTTTACTGCGTAGTTATGGGTGTTGTACTCGCTTTGACAAACGGTATACCGATGAAACTTGCAATCAACAATGACGGTATGAACATCATTTCTATATACAAAGATAAAAGAGCCGTTAAAGCGTACAGAACTATGATAAAATTGTTTGTTCAGACCCTTGACGGCAACTACTACAAAGATATGCCCCAGGAACTTTTTACACCGGAGGACGAGGATGTATTTAACCCGGTCTCCTCGTATATACCGCTTGTAAGTGCCGACCGAGCTTTGGCTTTAGGAAATTTCGAAGAAGCAAAATCGCTCTGCGAGACACTGATTTCACCCGAAAGCAGGGCAGTCGATTCCTATAAAAACACCGCTCGTCTTATTCTTGTCTATTTAGTTGCTATTGGCGAAGCAAAACCCGCACTCATAAATGTTTATTTGAATCGAAAACTCGAAAAGCAGATGAAAAGATCAATAAACGATTTTACAGCACTTCGTGCGCGTTATGCTTTTGAGCTTCTTATTAATCGTGATGAAAAAGCTACATCAAAAACACTCAAGATTTTCAACCAAATAGCAAAAAAATCAAAATACCCTAAAGTAATCGAAACAGAAAGATTCTTCTACGAATATGTAGATAAACTACATATCGAAAAAACCATATCTAATAGCTAAATAAAGCCGAGTCTCAAAAGTGAGTCTCGGCTATCTTTTTATATGTTAAACGTATTTTCTATTGCGACCGCCTCTGCCTGAATTTCTATTTCTGCTCTTGCGTGGCATTTTATAGTAACGTATCGGTGCGGAAGGTGGTGCAACCTCTTTTATATCAGTTAAGCTCCATTCACAAGTTTGGACTGGTACGCTTTTACCTATTAGTTTTTCGACACTGCGCCAATTACCTAACTCCTCTTCGCAGCAAAAAGTAATTGCTGTTCCGTCAAGACCGGCGCGTCCCGTTCTTCCAATTCGGTGAACATAGGACTCCGCTTCTTCCGGCACATTGTAGTTGATAACATAAGGTAGTCCCGATATATCAATCCCTCTTGCGGCAATATCAGTAGCTACAAGAACACTGATTCTACCATCCTTAAATTTATCCAGCGCAGCTTGACGAGCAATCTGACTCTTGTTCCCGTGAATCGCCATTGTCTTAATACCGTTTTTTTCGATCAGCCGTGAAACTTGGTCCGCCCCGTACTTTGTCCTTGTAAACACAAGCGCAGTAGATATACCTTTGTTGTTTAGTAGGTCTAAAAGAAGAGTTGTTTTATCGGATTTACTTACAAAATACACACTCTGCTCTGTTCTGTCTACTGTACTCGATACAGGTGTTACCTTAACTGTAACAGGATCAGCCAGCAAATCAAGGGCGAGTGTTTCAACCTCACTAGGCATAGTTGCGGAAAACAGAAGCATTTGCTTATCTGACGGTAGGAGCGGTACTATTTTCTTTACATCTCTTATAAATCCCATATCAAGCATACGGTCTGCTTCATCTAAAACAAAAGTTTCCACGGAACTTAGATTAACAAATCCTTGATTAATTAAATCGTTCAGACGCCCCGGAGTTGCGACAAGTATATCTATTCCGGTTGTTAAAGCTTTAACCTGCGGGTTTTGGCTCACACCTCCGAATATAACAGCTGTACGCAAAGGTAGATTTTTGCCATAGATCACAAAGTTCTCGTATATCTGCATCGCCAGTTCTCTTGTAGGGGTTAGTATTAACGCCCTGATCACGTGTTTATTGTTTTTGTTTTCACCTGATGTTGCGAGCTTTTGCAAAATAGGCAGCGCAAATGCGGCTGTTTTTCCGGTTCCTGTTTGAGCACAACCGAGTATATCGCGTCCGTTTAGGACATGGGGTATTGTTTCTTTCTGTATGGGGGTTGGGGCACTATATCCAGCTTTTTCAACAGCTTTTAAAAGCGGACTTATTAAATTCATTTCTTTAAACAGCATAATTCTCCAATATTTACATTTATAATTGTGTTCGAAAAAAAAGCACATGCCGCAAATCATCAAATAAAAATGATTCGCAAACATGTGAAGCAAAGCAATTATTTTGAATACACTCTTATTATATCATAGAGAAGAGTGTTTGTCAATTTTATTTCACTACTACCGTTTCATAAATTATTCGTCACAAAATTTGTGCTCGTTAATCCGCTCTATCAACCCAGCTTTGCGGAATGCAAGAGGCGTTTTATGATATTGTTTTTTTAAAGGCTCTTATATAGTAATTTTCGTCTTGAATTCCGTGCATTTTCGAAACTTCGTTTATCGGAATTTCAGTAAACAAAAGTTCAAGGCGGCTTTGCTTTAGCCTTTCAGCCAATATATATTGTACAGGGGTCTGCCCAGTCAAGGCTTTAAAGGTGGAAGTCATGGTTGTGCGATTCGTTGAGAATTTTTTGCAAAGCTCAGGTATTGTAATTTGGCGTTGGAGATTTTCTTTTATATATCTTATTACTTGCCTACATACAGCACATGCTTTTTCATCACCGTCGAGGACTTCGGGGAGTAAAAATGGTGCATCTGTTTCTATTTTTTGAACCCCTTTCAAAGCGGTGTTGGCAATATTCAATAGCGAAAACAACTCTGATCTTGAGCGGCACGACCACAAGCCGTCAGTGTAGCAGTTTTTTATATGTACATCGATTTTATTAAAGCAAGCAGCTGAGAGCTCGAATTCAGATTCTGACAAAGGAATTATACCGAGATATTCATCGCTTCTTTCTAAAAATAACTGAAAGTCAGGATATTGATGTTTTTCACAAAGCGCAGGGTATTCCTTTGAAGCAATAAGTTCAAAGTTAAGGTTTAAATTTATAAATTTCGGTGCGAAACAAAGGTGATTGAATTGATAGTCATTTTTCTTTGTTTTAATAGTATCGTCTTTTTTAAGGCACAGCAGATACATCCCATCAAGAAAACAACGTGTTCCGTTAAGCTCCATCGTAAATGATTGTACCTTCAATAAAACCAGCGAAAACATCTTGTCGCTTGCATCAAGACTGTTATTGAATCGAATTAAATTATGGCTATATACCATTAATCTTCTACTTCTCCTATTATATAATTGAAATGACGAGTTGTATAATTGGTTTCAATAGAATCGTCGAGCGAGTTGATTTTATATGAAACCTCACAGTCGACATAGACCGTTGTAAAAAATTGCTTGAGGGTCATTTTTTCAATTTTTACATTTGAAATTTGATTATTGCCTTCATTCAGCCTTTTGGCAATCCTTTCTGTTAGGTTGGCTATATCAATTTCAGGTTCTTTAATATTTGGTGTTGTGTTACTGGTCGAACCTAAACTGACTTGGATTGATTTGTTATCCGTACTAATGAGAGCGTAAATTGCAGCTTCTGTATAAAAATCACCAATTTTTTTTGTGTATGTAACGCGTTTTTCTTCGGAATTATATTCATAATCGTACTCATCTACATTTACATGCTGTTTTATTAATTCTATTGCTTTAAGACGCAGTTCTTCTGCTGTTGGATTCCCATCTCCATAATGCCAATAAAAGAAGCTTATTTCATCACTGTCACCAAAAAACGAAGGTGCCATACTCTTACCGTGCATTTCTCCTTTGTAATAATCCCATGTAAGGAGCTTATTATTCGCAAACTCTATAAATTTTCCTGTTATATCATACTCTAAATCAATTTTATTCCCATCGATAACGATTGATTTTGCTTTTTTATTAGGGTTATTGTAGAAAGAAGAAAATCCATTCATTTTTTTCCAATAACTACTACCACGATTCTCTAAGTCTATTTCAATAGAAATACCTCCACCCACAAAATATAAATCGCCGGGTCTTAATCCCAGTACATTTTCTCTTTTACTATATGGAGCACCATCTTCAAGCTTACCGATAATAGCAAAAGCTACATCCGAAAGCACCATTGTTACCCCGTTATTGTTTTCTTGTTCATATATAAATCTATAACCAACGCAAAGTGTACCATCCGCAAGAAAAAAGAGATGTTTATCAATAAATTCAAAATTATCCACTGTGTGATTTTTGTTTGCATCTAATTGCGATATTACAGTCTTGGTATTCTCTTCTACAAGGGCGAAGTCAACCGTTTTTTCATCTATTACAGAAAAGTCACCATAAAAATCCGAAAACCTGCGGTATTCGATTAGATCACCATAATAATTTAAATTAACTACAATTTGTTCAGGTGTGGCATATTCTCCATGCATTAATGTATAAGTTCCAAGATACTCGCCCACGTAGTTATAAGGTGTTCTATTTACCTCTTTTTTATATCCCTTTTGCCCGGACAGTTTATTTATATATTTATCCATCAATTTCTCTAATTCGGGAAGTTTGTAGATCTTTCTGTCGGGCTCGTAATCCGTTTTTAGACGCTTTATATTCATAAGCAAATCATCTCCACGTCTAAATCCGAATAAAATACTCTTGTCCTCGTTCGAATAATAGTCAACAACAACATAATTAATCTCGCTATAACTAAAAGTTGTGCATAAGTATTTTAGTTCCAGCCTTTCGTTTTCAAAGTTATAAGGCTTCGTTTGTGGTATTGCAGCATCGGTAAACTGCATCTGACGATCAAATATAAATTCGTATGGGTTTAATACTTTTTTATCTTCGAGTAAAACGGAATATGGTTCCAGGTCATAAATACTACAACCATAATCAAAAAAATCCGCACCGCGTAAAGAGTCTGAACCATTTGTAATATTAGTGTTGCCTTTTGTGCACCCTGATGATAATAAAAGAACAGCAACTAAACATATGTAAAATAATCTTTTCATCTTAGTATCACCCTCAATTAACTATTTTTGATTCAAAAGGTAGTAAAACTGATTTCCAGTAGGATTTTCTGAGCCGTCATTTAATACATTTATCCATGTCATTCTGAACATTACTGCATATGTTTGAAATTCCGAAAGGTAGCATAGCGATTTATATGTAATCTTATAATCCTTGGTTTCTCGTATATTTCTGGATTTCCAATTGTTGGGACTGCTCTCGATATCCATATAAAACGCTTTTAATTTTCCGATATAAAATTCATTAGTGTTGTTAGGGAGTTCAACTTCTTCGTTGGCATATTTTGTTATTCTAAACATAAAAACATTACCGTATTTGTCTAATCCGATAATTGCTTTTTCAATTTCAATTCCATTGACACACTTTTTATAGTGAAATCTATAAAACGGGTTATTATTTTGGCTTACGAGTTCATAACCATTTGTATCGGTATAATTACTCAAAAATTCAAGACTAATTTCTTTGGCTTTTTCGTTGCCGATAAAAACTGATTTCTTTTGGAATCCCTCAGGAAAACGATAAATCGTATCATCACCAACCATATCAAATGGAAATGAATATCCCACTAAATAATCATTTTTATCAAATATATAGCTGAACTTTCCTTCTGTATATGTATTTATAGGATATTTTATGTAAGCTTCTTTAGTACTTTTGCTGTATGGCATAGACAAAGAGCTTAACTCTTCAACGATCTTCGTGCTCGAAACTCTTTTTTGCTCAATATAATTATTGTCGTTTTCATTTAAATACATTAGAATTTCTTGTTTTGACTCACTAACACAAGATGTCAACACAAGTAAAAATACAAAGGCGATAAGAATCAATAAAAAACGTTTCATATCTGCTGTCTCCTATCTCTGCGAAAACTAATATCATTTATTAAATGCCACATGTCTATTATATCAGGGAAACTTTAATATTCCAATAGATTTTATTCATATTGAGTAGCATAATTTACAATAAAGAAAAAAATAAAGGAGCTGTTACAATAACAGCCCCTCTAATTTTATTAGGTTATTCTTTTACTTGTCACCGATTATTCGGTCAATAAAAATGTTTAGTGTCTTTGCTTCTTTAAGTTTACTGATTATTTTTCCGACAAATAGCGCTGATAAATTGTACCAATTCCCACGTGGACCAGTTTATTATATAGAATCAATGAACCGACAGCTGCAATTACAGTTAAAATACTATCCGAAATTATCTTGATCTTACCATATTCCCAATTATACTTTTTGCATATCACGTTTACTACCGCATCTTGAGGAAGCATGATAAAATCGGTTTTCAACATAATAAATACTCCGAAAGCAAGGATAACAATACCCATTGTACAGTAAGTAAACCGTTGCCACAATAGTTCATCGGGGAAAAGGGAAAGAATTTTTGTGACTATGTCAACCGAAAAACCATATATACCGGTAAGTAAAAGCTGAAATAACTGAATAGGTGCGAATTCATTTTTAAGGAGCACAATTTGAATTAACAAGAATATAGCAAGTAAAAGCCCCATTGCTTTACCAGTAGATATTTTAAGGGGTTGACTGAATACCGCAGGGCACACACCGATAGGTGTAGCGCCAAGTTTTGACTTCAGAGACAAGCAAACGCCGAGCGATGAAATGAATATACCTACGAGCATCAGAACAGATTTTCTTGAGATAACTTTAAGATTAAAACTTCCTTTTGTTATTTTAATAACCTTCAAATTTTTTATGGTTTGTATATCAACCATTCGGGCATAAAATAAACAACAGGGTGCAAAAGCATCCGCTTCGCACCTCGTTGTAATGTTTTGATTATAGCACATAAATGTCATTATGTCAACTTTGCGTTGATGTTATGGTTTATAATAAAAATAATTATGCTTTGCGCAGTAAAGTTTCCGCTTCTCTTCGTTGTTCTCTCTTGTATTCTATGGCTAAAACTTGTGGTAAAATAAAACACACCCTACAATTATAAGGAGATGAATGTAAAATCGCGGTCATTGAAGAAAAATCACGCACTTATTAAGGTGCGTGATATTGTGTCCGGCTTCAAGCCGGTGAGATCCTCTGACAAAAAAGATGAATGTGAAATTGCGGGCATTGAAGAAAAATCACGCACTTATTAAGGTGCGCGATATTGTGTCCGGCTTCAAGCCGGTGGCGGAGAGAGAGGGATTCGAACCCTCGATACCTTGCGGTATACATGATTTCCAATCATGCGCGCTCGACCAGCTACGCGATCTCTCCAAGTATGTATTCAAACATTAAGCTGCCACCTTAAGAAATCATTTCGGATGTCAGCGAGGATTATAGTACCATAAAAGAAGGAATAAGTCAAGTACTTTAGAATAACTAATTTCGTTTTGAAATCATAATATGTAAGCAAGAGCATAAATTCGCTCCTGCTTACACATTAAGTTTAATTTATGATTCTTTCTTTTTCTTAGTCAGGTATATGCCGAGTGCAATTGCGCCGCCAATTACTGCTATCGTTCCTATGATTCCAGCAGCTATAAGACCGGGATTGTTATTACCAGAAGATGAAGTCGACGATTCGATATTTGATTCGACCTCGCCGGTTACATTCAGCACAACCATGTACTCTTCAGCGTCAGGAACAGAGTCGGGAAGTGATATCGTTATTACAGTCTGACCTGCGGCTTGAGCTACCACAAGACCTGTTGTTGGGTCAAGTTGTGCAATCTTTTCGTCTTTTATGTTGATTTTGAGTTTGTTTATCGATGCGGTAGACGGATAAAGCGAAATACCTATATCGATTTCTTCTCCCACATCCGCTGTGATGTTTTCATTTTCAAGACTAACAATTGCTTTTGGTGTTAACATAATGTTCGTGGTTAATAGTGTTTGCCCAGCTTCACCGCAATAGTAGGGGTGTTCGTGGGTTACAAGATGCTTGCGTTTAAGCATTGTCATAAATGTGTCAACACGCTCGTAATCTCCTACTTTTGATGCGACATGCGCTATTGTTACCCAAGGATAATCGTCGCCTTTGTCAAGAATGGCCCAATTGTGGCCTGCTTTGCCTGAAACGCCGAAATTTTCGTTGAACTTCTCGTATATTGCCTTCGCACGTTCACCATTTGGGTCAATTAAATCAAACATTATCGGAAACAGCTGCGCTGTAGCGTTGGGATAGAATGCAGACAAATCAAGATTTGTAGTAGGTTTACCGTTTGTGAAAATGCCAGAATAATAAATCTGTTTTTCCTCATTCCACATCAGCTTTTCTATCGCATTCTTTACCTTTTCAGCATATGCGCCGTATTCCTCAGCTTTTTCGTTTTCATTGAAAACCTCTTTGTATAGAGCTTTGGCAGCAATTAAACCGTTGTAAACCTCGCAGTTATCCATAAGGAAGCAGACTTCGTAGCTCGGTTTAGCATATGTTAGATCAAGCTCGTCGATATATGTAGAGAAAAGTGCGTTCATTACTCGGTCAACATCAGCTTTCCGATTAATAAAGACCTCGGTGTCGTTATATGTTTTATAGTATTCGTAAAGTATTCTTATTAAAAGAGCGGCATATGAATCAGTGGAATCGTAGTCTTTGTTGTTGTCTTTTTGATTAGCGAATTCATCCGCGTGAACCGTTCTCGCTGGAATTTGTACAACTTCCTGCGGATTTGTGGGATTTTGGAACATATAAAAATCATAAATGGTTCCATCAACACCATAAGCATCCGTTTCAGCTGTGTTTAGGCTATCAAGGTACCAGGTGATGAAGTTTGCGACAAGCTCCTTAGACTGCTTGGGTGCAGCTTTCATCGCTCCCATAATGGAACTTTGCGAAAAATATGGAACAACATGTCCGAAACGCCAGGTTTTATAAACCTCGTCAGGAATCCCGTTAATATCAGGAAGATCCTTGTCATTAAATTTGTTTGTTACAGCAGGTGTATGTTTTGGTATCGCACCATTGCCCATTGCAATGTTTTTGATAAACTTAACCTCGCTGTTTACAATACCTTGATAAAATTCAGGTCTACTCAATTTTATCTCCTCCTTAGATGTGGTTTCCGATGCGTTGTCGGCGAAAGCGGGCATTGACATGCTTAAAATTGCAGCTGAAATGACAACGCAAATAGCTTTGTAAAATTTCACCTATTTCTCCGTTCTGCTTTTTTGCATATACTACTTAGAAAGATTTATTTAAGATGTATCTTAACACAAGGATATATAAATGTCAATTATTCATGCTGATTTCACTTTGATTTTGTTGATTATTTCAAATGACTTCCTTAAAAAAGCTATTGCGCATATTATTTTAATATGATAAAATTATCATTATGTCTATCCCTCTTTGAAAGGATTTATATAAAACGATGAATTCCAATTGCAATATCCCCTCCGTAAAGGTCGTAAAATTTGGAGGAAGTTCTTTAGCTGATGCTAAACAATTTCTAAAAGTCAAAAGCATAATTGAATCAGACCCGTCAAGAGTCTATGTTATTCCTTCAGCACCCGGAAAAAGATTTGATGGTGACACTAAGGTTACCGATATGTTGCTTTCATGCCACGCTTTGTTCGGTACAGAAGGTTTTGATCAGTTATTCACAGCAATTTGTGAACGCTACAACGGAATTATTTCTGATCTCGGGCTTGATATTTCTCTTGAAGATGATTATAAGAAAGTAAGAGAAGCCCTTGCTGCAGGCTGTGCAAAAGATTATGTTGCCAGTAGGGGAGAATACTTAAATGGTAAAATACTTGCAAAACTCCTTGGCTTTAATTTTGTAGATGCAGCTGATATAATATTGTTCGATGAAGAAGGCAATTTCAACGCGACAGCAACTGATAAATGCGCTGGTAGTAAATTAAAATCGCTCTCGAACGCTGTTATCCCAGGATTTTATGGTGCAAAACCAGATGGTACGGTCAAAACCTTCTCACGGGGAGGTTCAGACATTACCGGTGCAATTGTTGCGAGATCTGTCATGGCTGATATATATGAAAACTGGACTGATGTGTCGGGCTTTTTGATGTGTGACCCACGTATAGTAAAAAACCCGAAGCAAATAGGTGTTATAACATACCGCGAGCTTCGTGAGCTTTCTTATATGGGCGCAACCGTTCTACATGAAGACTCTATCTTTCCGGTGAAACTTGCCGGCATTCCCATAAATATACGAAACACAAACAACCCTTCCGATGAAGGAACTATGATTGTGGCATCCTCGAGATGTAAAGCGATGGCTAACGATGATGTTATAACCGGTATCGCCGGTAAAAAAGGCTTTTCGGTAATCAATATCGAAAAAGATATGATGAACCAAGAGCTTGGAGTCGGGTACAGAGTTTTACAGGTGTTAACTGATATGAAAATATCCTTCGAACATCTCCCTTCAGGAATCGACACAATGAGTGTTGTAGTATTCAAAGATTCGATAAAAGGGCGTGAAAGAGAGATTCTCGATCGAATAACAGCAGCAGTAAACCCTGATAACATAGATATTGAATCTAATCTTGCTCTTATCGCAGTCGTTGGACGAGGTATGATTAGAGCAGCAGGTACAGCTTCAAGAGTGTTTACCGCCGTTGCGAGAGAGGGAATAAACATTCGAATGATTGACCAGGGCTCAAGCGAGTTAAATATCATCATCGGAGTTGATGAATCTGATTTTGAAAATACAGTTAAAACTATTTACAACGAATTTGTCAAATAAACTTTATACAAGGCGACTTTTAGTAGTCGCCTTATTTTTTTACTTACTTTAACAGTATAATTATATCGATTAAAAAGTATCTATTTGTTAATATTACATAAAAAATTAGGCTATAAATTGTCTAATTGTCCATAGCTTTGAAGTTCAAATTATGTTATTATCTACAGAAAAGGGGCAAATTTTTAACAATAGCAACCCTTGCAGCTCATATTTGTTCGTTTCTTCAAATGAGCTGCCGAAAAAACATTACCAAGGGGGAAAGATCATGAACGACAAGCTCTATCTATTCTTAGCCGTTTCTATCGTCGTCGCCGCTATCGCTTTTGGCTTCGCTGTCTGGCTCTACAAATGGATTAAGCGCCAGCCCTCCGATAACAAGCGCGTTGCCGAAGTCGGCGGCTACATAAGGAATGGTGCAAACGCATTTCTTCGCAAAGAATATATTGTTCTTGCGAAATTCTGCGGTGTTGCAGCAATACTTATTTTTGTTTTCTTACCGAAACCGCTTTGGAGCGGCGAATCCATTATCTCTAACTTAGTTATGGCTCTGGCATATCTTGCAGGTGCTGTCTTTTCTGCAATTGCAGGAAAAATCGGTATTCAGGTTGCGACAGTAGCCAATGTTAAAACTGCTGAGTCTGCTCAGAAAGGTGGCATAAAGCCTTCGTTCCTTTCAGCATTCCGCGGCGGTGCGGTAATGGGTATGGCAGTCGTCGGTAGTGTGTTACTCGGCGTTTCTCTCGTTTACATTATTGCGATGTTTGTAAATCAGACATCAGCTCTTCTCGGATTCAGCTTCGGTGCAAGCTCCCTTGCTCTTTTTGCAAAAGCTGGTGGTGGTATATTCACCAAAACCGCCGACATCAGTGCTGACCTTGTCGGTAAAGTTGAACTCGGCATACCTGAAGACGATCCCAGAAACCCGGCTGTCATTGCTGATAACGTTGGTGATAACGTCGGCGACGTAGCTGGTATGGGCGCTGACCTCTTCGATTCCAATGTCGCTTCAATGGCCGCTGCTATTATCATGGCTGTCGCTTTAGGAAAATCGATGAATAGCGATTTCACAGCCGTTATTTTCTGCTTTTCAGCCCTTGGTCTTCTGTCTTCTATATTAGGTGTTATGTTTGCCCGCATGGGTAAAAAAGGTGATCCGACACATGCTCTAAACCTTAGCACTTATGTTACCACCGGTGTATTTACTGTTCTGACAGCTCTAGCAACCCTTATTTTCAAGTTTGATTGGCGTATTTGGGGTGCAACAGCGATTGGTCTTTTCGTCGGTGTTATCATAGGTATAACAAGCGATTACTTTACAAACGATAATAAAAAGCCGGTGCGCAATGTCGCAAAAGCATCCAATTCAGGACCGGCGTTTACGATACTTTCTGGTTTTTCATACGGACTTATAAGCGTTCTCCCAGCAATGGTGGGAATTGCAATTTCCGCTCTCGCTTCTTATAATGTATGTAAGAGCCTTGATCCGGGAAACCCGATCGCAGGTATGTTCGGTATCTCAATGGCAGCTGTTGGTATGCTTTCAATCGTCGGTATGATTATATCCAACGACGCTTATGGGCCTATCGCCGATAACGCGAGAGGACTTGTCGAAATGGGTGATCTCGGTGACGAAGCACTTGAAATAACCGACTCCCTCGACAGCGCCGGAAACACAGTTAAAGCAGTTACCAAAGGATTTGCTATTTCAGCTGCAGGCCTTACAATTATTTCGCTTCTCGGTGCATTTATATCTGAAGTAAACGAAGCTGCAGGAGAAATTGTTTTATCAGGATTTGATATAGTTAATCCTACAGTATTCTTTGGTATGTTAGTGGGCGCTGCAGTACCTGCTGTTTTCTCAGCAATGCTGATGCTTGGTGTTGATAAGAACGCACAGCGTATGGTTGCAGAAATCCATCGCCAGTTCCGCGATATTATCGGCTTGAAGGAAGGCAAAAAAGGCGTTGTACCCGAATACGATAAGTGTATCGAAATCGCAACAGACGGCGCGCTAAAAGAACTAATTCCTGCCGGGCTTATCAGCATTATAATTACTCTTGCTGTTGGTTTTATAGGCGGTGTTAGAGCAGTCGGCGGTTACCTTGCAGGTAACATCATAAGTGGACTTCTGCTTGCTTTGCTTATGTCCAACGCTGGAGGACTTTGGGATAATGCTAAGAAGTATGTTGAATCAGGCGCAGAAGGTGGTAAAGGCAGTATAGCTCATAAATCTGCTGTAGTTGGCGACACGGTAGGAGATCCTTTCAAGGACACAGCCGGTCCTTCGATTAACACACAGATTACTGTTGTTTCACTCGTTGCTTCTCTGATGGCATCTCTTTTCCTCCACTACTCAATATTCTAAATCAAACAACAAAAATCTCCCGCAAACGCGGGAGATTTTTTTTACATTAATATTCGATTTGCTTTGAAAGAAATTCCGCTGCGGTGTTCATTATCTTTATAGCACTATCTCCAGCATTCTCATTGTCTCCTCCGGAAAGAGCAATCAGAGCTCCGATAGGAGTACCTTCAGAAACTATAGGGGAAACACTGAGCACGTTTTTACCGGAGTTCTCAACTGCTTCAAAAGAATTCCCATTTGAAACATATGGTTCTCTTTTTTCAATTATTTCGGTGATCTTCGGGTTTAACGGCTTTTCGAGAAAATCTCGTCTTGAGACACCTACTGCTGAAATGATAGTATCTTTATCGCAAACTAGTGTAGGTATACCGTTTACCTTGTATATAGATTCGGCAAATTCTGCCGCAAACTTCCCGAGTTCACCAACCGGAGAGTACTTTTTAAAGACAACCTCTCCGCCTTTGTCAGTAAATATTTCAAGCGGATCGCCTTCTCTGATACGGAGTGTTCTTCTGATTTCTTTGGGGATGACAACTCTGCCTAGATCGTCGATTCGTCTTACAATGCCTGTTGCTTTCATAAAATTCCTTTCTTTAACTGCGAATTTTACATTACGATTATATTATCCGCAGCCAAGGAAGAATTATACTTTCATTTGCTAAATTAATGTATTTCAAATTGATAATTGAAAGGTTTTTCTTTCAATACTATACTTTCAAAAGAACTTCAGGTCTGAGCACACCTTCTCCCGCCTCGTCGAGAGTGGAAAGCGCGGGATCGGTCATTGTAATAGCACGGGATATAATCTTTTCTCCGAACTTGCTCCTCAATCTGTCGATTGTTGATTCAAGGCTTTCGTACCGCTGTGCCCTTGGCTCCATACCTTCAAGGGAAAGCTGTTCCAAAGGTATGCTTAGACCTCCGGCTCGGACATAGAGACTCCTAACAGGTATGCCGGAGGTATGATTTTTTTTAAAGAGGTAGTATGCTTTGTCGAAAAGCTCCTTAGCGGTCCTTGAAGGCGGGTCGAGAGGGCATTGCCTTTCGTAAGTTTCAAGATATTTGTCCCGCACTCCCAGCTGAACCGTACGGCAAACAAAGTTTTGAGCTCTGAGTCTTGCGGAAACGCTCTCGCATAAAATGCAAAGGGTTATCTTCACATCATCGTCACTTGTAAGATCCCTCGTTGCGGTAGTTCCGTTACCGATCGATTTTATGAGCGGCTCCGCACCTACACGCGCGACAGGGGAGGTGTCAAGACCGTTGGCGAATCCCCACATAGTAACACCGTTTTTACCAAACATAGACTGTAGGAAGTCAAGACTCGAATTGGCAATTCCGCCTATTGTGGTTATTCCAAATTTTCTAAGTCTATCTCTTGTTGCTCTTCCGATAAAAAGCATATCTTCTGCAGGCAGCGGCCATACCTTTTGACGAAAATTTGATTCGGTTATCACTGTTGTAGCATCGGGTTTTTTCATATCAGAACCGAGTTTTGCAAATAACTTATTGAAACTTACACCGACGGAAGCTGTTATCTCGAGCTCTTTTTTTATTCTTCCTCTGATTTCGTCTGCGATCGCCGGTCCGTCTGAGTATTTTCCAATTCCGCCCGTAAGCTCAATCCAGCATTCATCCGCACCAAAAGGCTCAACCATGTCTGTGTAGTCACAGTATATTTCTCTTGCCTTCTTCGAAAAATACATATATTTATCGTAGTTCGGCTTGAGAAAGATAATTTTAGGACATTTCTGCTTTGCTTTCCATAAAGGCTCACCGGTTTTGACGCCAAACCCTTTTGCAAGGTTATTTTTTGCAAGAATGATTCCGTGACGGCGTTCTGGATCACCCACGACTGCTACCGGAAGGCCTTTTAGGTCGTCACGACCAATGCATTCGACTGAAGCATAAAAGTTGTTTAGATCACTGTGTAAAACTACTCGGTCCATTATAGCTCTCCTTTGAAGAACAAATGTTCTAAAGAGATTATATCATGCTGTTCGAACAAAATACATCTAATAATATGTACAATATATTAAATAAAATACATGTCGCTTTCTCGAATAACATAAAATAATGATATTTTCTACTTAAATTAGGAAAAAGGTATTGATTTTATATATTTAACGTGGTATAATTGTTCTGTAGATTAGATGATGGGAGTTAAAGAGTGGCGAGCCACTCTTTAACTTTTGTTACAGGTATTTTTTATAGACAGAAAGTTCGAGGACATTTATGACAAGAAAAGAAATAATTGAAAGAGTAATAAAGCTTGTGTCTCCGATGGTTACTGAGGAAGGCTTTGAGCTTTGGCAGGTTGATTACTATAAGGACCCGACAGGCATTAATTTGCTCATCGAGATTGACAGGGATGAAAAGATATCCTTTGACGACTTGTCTGTAATTAATAAACGAATCAACGATGCGCTTGACAAAGCTGATTTTATCGCAGACAGCTATTCTCTTGAGGTCTCGAGTGCGGGACTTGAGCGTGAGCTGAAAACTAAAGAGCATTTAAATAAATTTTTAGGCACTGACACCACTATTGTTGTTAAGCTATATGCTCCTAAAGACGACTCAAAACAATTCGAGGGTAAGCTCATTAGTTTTGACGACGATAGCATAGAGCTGCTTTGCGGTAATGAGGAGAAGAAAATCTCATTTAAGGAAGCAGCATCAATAAAAGCGGAATTAACTTTAACGGAGGATATTTCAGAATGAACACCGAGTTTTTCGATGCAATCGAAGCTCTTGAAAAGGAACGCGGAATTCCAAAAGAATATATGCTCGAACGCGTAGAAGCGGCACTTGTCACCGCCTACAGACGAGAGAGCGGCGGACAGATAAACGCAAGGGTCGAACTTGACCCGAAAACAAGAACAACCCGTATGTTCAAGCAGCTCAGCGTTGTTGAGGATATCGAAGATGATAAAAATGAAATAACCCTTGAAGAAGCACTGAAAATCTCACCCACTTATAACTACGGCGATATCGTAGAAGTTGAGATTGAACCTAAAAGCTTCGGTCGTATTTCTGCACAAACCGCGAAACAGGTTATTATACAAGCTATTAGAGAAGCTGAACGCGGAATGCTTATCAAAGAGTATGAAAGCAAAAAAGATGAAATCGTCAGCGCTCTTGTAATTCGTGTTGATCCGATGACTGACAACGCAACTCTTGAAATTGGCAAAAATGAAATGGTGCTATTTAGGCACGAACAAATTTCTGGTGAATCACTCCGTGTCGGAGACAGAATAAAAGTTTTTGTTACCGAGATAAAGCAGGACACAAAAGGTCCCTCAGTTGTACTCTCGAGAACCCACCCGGGTATGCTCAAAAGGCTTTTTGAGTTAGAAGTCCCTGAAATAGCTGAAGGCAAAGTCGAAATTATGTCTGTTGCGCGTGAAGCGGGTAGCAGAACTAAAATAGCTGTAAGATCAAACGATCCTGCTATAGACCCGATTGGTGCTTGCATAGGGCCGAGAAGAATACGAAAAACTAATATATCGGATGAACTCAGTGGTGAAAAAATCGATATCATCAAATATAGTGATACCATTGAAGAATTTATAGCAGCATCCCTTGCACCGGCAAAGGTTGAGTCGGTGATAAAGCGTACTGACGGAGACAACGCCTACAGAGTCATCGTAGCAGACGACCAGTTGTCCCTTGCTATCGGCAAAGCCGGTCAGAATGCAAGGCTCGCATCAAAGCTTGTAGGCTGTAAAATCGATATTAAATCTGAGAGCTGGCTTGATGAAAAGCCTATAACTTCATCTGTTTCATACAGCGGTGTAGAAGCCGATATCGACGAGGAAGCATAAGATATGGAGCCGAAAAAGAAAAGCAGTCCTCAAAGGAAGTGCGTCGGTTGCGGCGAGATGAAAGATAAGCGAGAGCTAATCAGAGTTGTCAGAGAACCGGGCGGTAAAATCTCGATTGATAAAACCGGTAAAATGAACGGCCGCGGTGCATATGTTTGTGCAAATTCAGAATGCTTTGCAAAAGCCAAAAAAGCAAGGCGCTTCGAAAAAAGCTTTAAATGTCAGATTTCACCCGATGTATACGCTATACTTGAAGAGAAATTTGTGGTATAATAGTCGTGCATTCACTATAACGTAATTAATAACTACAAATCAGCACGACACATCAAAATCTTCGATTTTGTGAATGTTAGGATTGTAATAAAAATCTTCGATTTTTGAAGGTTACTTTAAGTATAATAATCATAAGGAATCAAATGGACAAATATTTAGGAATGCTCGGGCTGGCTAAAAAAGCCGGGGCGCTGCTCGTCGGTATCGATATGGTGCTTGACGGTGTCAGAAATAGTAAAACGAAAGTTGTGGTCGTCGCTTCGGACGCTTCGGAAAATACTCTGAAGCAGATAAAAGACAAATGCGTCTTTTATAAAGCCGAATACGATATTCCAGGCTGTACGCGTGCGGAACTCGGTGCCGCACTCGGCAGGAGCGAAACATCTGCTGTTGCCATAACGGATAAGAATTTTTACGACGGATACAAAAAGGCATGCGGCAATGTCGCTCACGACAATAAGTCGTCTGCGGACAGAACTTGAGAGAGGTGGATGCATATGGCAGTAATTAATAAAAACAATACACTCGGTGCGCTGGCGAAGGATCTTGACCTTCCTAACAAAGAGGTAGCATCGATAATTTCCGATGAGGGTAAACCGAAAAAGAGCTTTAATTCAATACTCGAGGACGATGAGATAAACGTTGTTCTTGAGAACTTGACTCAAAATAATCAAGTTAAGCTTGAAGACTTTTTCGGCGAGGTTCGTGAAGCACAAAAGAAGAAAAAAGAAGAAGAGCAAGCAGCTAAACAAGCTGCTCAACTCGCTGCTCAAAAAGCGGCTGAGAAAGAGCAGGCGGCTCTTCGTGCTACTCTAAAAGCCGAGGCTAAAGCTAATCAGGCTACTAAGGAAGCGACTCAGAAAACAACTCAGCCGCAAAGACCTCCTCAGCCGCAAAGGCAGGACGGCAATCGTCCTCATGATAGAAACGACCGTAAGCCTTATCAAGGGGACAGAGATAACAAACCTGCAGGTAATAGAAACGCTCCTTACGGCCAGCAGCAAAGACCGCAGCAACCCTCAAGACCTCCTCAGCAACAGTCAAAACAACCCCAACAGCAAGCTAACACTCAGAACCGCGCTCCTAAGCCAAAGGTGGCAGCTTCTGAAAGAACTGTACGTGTTGTTGACACAAGAGGCGGTATAAGTGCTGACTTATCTAAATACGATGAGAAGCTCGAAAATCTTATTATCGACAACAGCAGAAATGATAATGAGAAGTCGATGCAAAAGATCAGAAAGAAAAAACCGCGCGGATATGAAAACAGCAGAAAAAATGCTGCTAACGATAAATTTAAAAAGCCGGTTTACAAACCCAAGAAGGTTCAGCTATCAATTACTGTGCCTGAGGAGATTGTGGTTTCTGAACTTGCTTCAAGAATGAAGATCACAGCGCCTGATGTTATCAAAAAGCTCATGAAGATGGGCGTTATGGTCAATGTCAATCAGTCCATTGATTATGACACAGCTTACCTTATTGCTGATGAATACGGAGTAAAGGTAACGCGTGAAGTTGTAGTTACAATGGAAGAACAGCTCTTTGACGAGAGTGTTGACAAAGCTGAAGACCTTGTAGAACGCGCTCCGATAGTCGTTGTTATGGGGCATGTTGACCACGGTAAAACCTCGCTGCTCGACGCTATCAGAAACACACATGTTACCGAAGGCGAAGCAGGCGGCATTACGCAGCACATCGGTGCGTATAGAGTTAATATAAACGGAAAAGATATAACATTCCTTGATACACCCGGTCATGAAGCATTCACTTCAATGAGAGCTCGCGGTGCTCAAGTTACAGATATAGCTATACTCGTCGTTGCAGCTGATGACGGTATCATGCCACAGACAGTTGAGGCGATAAATCATGCTAAGGCTGCAGGTGTTTCCATAATTGTCGCAATAAATAAGATGGACCGCCCAGGTGCCGACCCAGAAACAATAAAGCAAGAACTTACAAAATATGAGCTTGTTCCTGAGGAGTGGGGAGGCGACACAATCTGTGTTCCTGTTTCTGCGCTTAAACGTACAGGTATAAAAGAACTACTTGAAATGGTTCTTGTTATTACCGAAGTAAAGGAACTTAAAGCTAACCCGAACCGTGCGGCTAAAGGTGTTGTCATCGAAGCAAAGCTTGATAAAGGCAAGGGCCCCGTTGCAACCATCCTTGTACAAAACGGTACGCTTAAACTTGGCGATGCAGTTATTGCAGGTACCGCTGTTGGACGTGTTCGTGTAATGACAAACGATAAGGGCGAAAAGCTTGAGACTGCCGGACCATCTTTTCCTGTTGAAATAATGGGTCTTTCTGAAGTCCCGAACGCGAGCGATATTTTCTATGCTGTCGAAGACGAAAAGATGGCTCGTGAGCTGGTTGAAAAGCGTAAGCATGAAGAAAAAGAAGAAAATTTCAATGCTGCCTCTAAAGTATCACTTGATGATCTGTTCTCACAGATTAGCGGTGGTGTTAAGGAACTTAAGATTATTGTAAAGGCTGATGTTCAAGGTTCAGCTGAAGCAGTCAAAGATAGCCTATCGAAACTCTCCAACGAAGAGGTTAAGGTTTCTGTTATCCATACCGCCGTCGGTGGTATATCTGAAAGCGATGTTATGCTTGCAGCAGCTTCGAACGCTATTATTATAGGCTTTAATATCAGACCGGATAAAAATGCAATGGATTCAGCAGCTCGTCAACAGGTCGATATCCGCACATACAGAGTTATTTACGAATGTATAGAAGAAATAGAAGCCGCTCTTAAGGGTATGCTTGCTCCGAAATTTAAAGAAGTCATCCTTGGTAGAGCGCAGGTTCGCCAGGTTATTAAAGTTCCCAATGTCGGTGCAATTGCAGGCTCTATGGTTACCGATGGTAAGATTGTCAGAAACGCTTCTGTTCGTGTACTGCGTGACAGCGTTGTAATATACGAAGATAAAATAAGCTCACTTCGTAGATTTAAAGATGATGTCAAAGAAGTTGCACAGGGCTTTGAATGCGGGATAGGACTTGATAAATTCAACGACCTTAAAGAAGGCGATGTTTTCGAAGTCTTTGCAATGGAAGAAATTCCGGCGAAATAGCCTTGACAACACACCGAAAGGATGGTTGTAATTATGGGAAGAAGACAGGAAAAGATAGACGAGATCACCCAGCGTGAGTTAAATGAAATAATAAGATCTGTTAAGGATCACAGACTTGCTGGTTATCTCGTCAATATAACCGCATCAAGGGTATCGCGTGACTTATCGGTTGCGAGGGTTTATTTTGCTGCTTTACCCGCAGGCGGTGGAAATGTATCCGACGATGAAGTGAAAAAAATCACCCAAGGTTTAGACAGTGCATCTCCTTATATTAGAAGTGAGCTCGCACAACGTTTAAATCTTCGGCAGACGCCTAAGCTTATGTTTGAATATGACCGTTCAGTAGAAAATGCGATGAAGATTGAGAAAACATTAAAAGAACTCGGTAAGAGTTCGAATGAGAGCTGAAACGGCTTTGATTGGTAGTAAAATGAATAACCGAATGATCGGAACGGCGGAAGTTGCTGATCTTTTAGCTTCTGAAGAAAGAAACATCCTTATATTAACCCACACACACCCTGATGCCGATACCCTCGGTTCTGCAGCAGCTTTAGCTCTTGCACTAAGAAGTTTGGGGAAAAAAGCAGACGTTCTTGTGCGTAATATTCCTGATAGATACTCTTTTTTGAAAGATCTTGGTGTTTTCTTGTGCGAAGATAAGAGCGCTTTGCAAAGCAAGGTAATTGGTCGGCTCGTTGTATCTGTCGACATTGCCTCACTTACGCTCTTGGGTGACTATGAAGATCTGTTTACCGGCAAAATAGACATCGCTATTGACCACCATCTCGGCAATAGCATTGAAGCAGATTTAAAGGTTATTGATCACAAAAAAGCTGCATGCGGTGAACTGATATACGAGATAATCAAGTCGTTAAATGCCGAAATTACACCAGACATTGCAACAGCTTTGTATGCTGCGATTTCATCTGACACGGGCGGTTTTAAATTTTCATCTGTTAGTCCTAAAACACATCTAATCGCTGCAGAAGTTATTGAAACAGGTATAGATTTTGCTGAAATAAATAGACTGCTTTTTGAAACAAAAACAAAAGACCAATTTATACTTGAAAAATTAGCATACACAGCAACAGAACTTTATTTCGATGATAAAATTGCAATTATTACTTTCACAAATGAGATGCTGACTGATATAGGAATCAATGTTGAAAACATGGAGTTCGGCGCTATCTCACAACTGCCAAGACAGCTTGAAGGCGTGGAAGTCGGTGTGGTAATAAGACCATCTGGCAAGCCGGAAGAACAAAAATTTAAGGTGTCAATGCGCTCAAATAGATTTGTAAACGTCTCGGAAATCTGCGCCGCATTCGGCGGCGGCGGTCATTACCACGCGGCAGGTTGTACCTTGTCGGGAGTTATTGAAGCCGTTAAAACGGAGATCGTAAGGGAGGTTGAGAAAGGCTTTGAAAAAACACGGATTACTGATAATTGACAAACCCTCAGGAATTACTTCGCATACTGTTGTAGCGAAGGTTAAAAAGCTGACAGGTGCGTCAAAAGCAGGTCACACTGGAACTCTTGACCCTGCTGCATCGGGCGTTATGACAGTAATGCTCAACAGCGCGGTTAAGGCAAGTTCAATGCTTATGGAACACGATAAAAGCTATGTAGCGAAGATTGTGCTTGGAATTGAGACGGACACATTAGACACTACCGGAAAAACGATTAAGGAATACAGCGGAGAGCTACCTGGAATCGACGAAGTCAGAGCAGTGCTTGACTCCTTCAAAGGAGTTATAAAGCAGGTTCCGCCGATGTACTCTGCATTAAAAGTCGGTGGTAAAAAGCTCTATGAGCTTGCAAGAAAAGGTGAAGAGATAGAGCGCGAACCACGCAAGGTAAGGATAGATTATCTTGCGGCGGATGAACATGAAGACGGTATTTATTTAACCATCTTTTGTTCGAAAGGAACATATATACGCACACTTTGTGCTGATATCGGCGCAAAACTTGGGTGCGGAGCGGCAATGAGCAGCTTAATGCGGACAAGTGTCGGTGGTTTTACCCTTGATTCCGCAATATCACTTGATGACCTCGAAACGATGAGTGAAGAGGAAATCGAAAACATAGTTATACCTACTGAAAGTCTATTTTCGTCGATTAAAAGATTCGAATTAGACGGATTTTACGAAAGATTAGCTAAAAACGGTGCCGAGATATATCTAAAAAAGCTCGGACTTGATACTGAATTTACCGAAGGTGAATGGCTTAGACTTTATGGTTCGGACGGATTTTTTGCTATTGGAAGAGTTCAAAAGTTCCCAGGAGGATTAGCTGTAAAACCAGAAACAATGTTCCTATAAATAAAATAATTTTCCTTAGCCGGCATAAACCCGGCAAGGGAAAATTCTCCTTGTTGTTAATTATTCTGAAAGTAGAATGGAAATAGTTATATGAGAATCAAAATCGATGAAAAATATCTCAAAAACTTTCTTACAGAAGATGATATCAGACCTTTTTATTCGCTGCTTGAACCCGCTCATGATAAAATCATGAATAATAGCGGTGAAGGCAGCGAATTTTTAGGTTGGCGAGACCAGCCTGAATCTCCCGACCTCGAAGAAATAAAGAGAATTAAAGCTGCTGCTGAAAAGATCAAGAATAATAGCGATGTACTGATAGTTATAGGAATCGGCGGTTCATATCTTGGCGCGAGAGCTGTTATTGAGCTTCTCAAGTCACCGTTTTACAACTCAATGAAAAAAGATACACCGGACATTTATTTTGCCGGATGTTCTCTATCCGCTGATGAAATCTCGGACATACTAAACATATGTGAAGGAAAAAGAGTATCGCTGAACATTATCTCAAAGTCCGGAACTACGACTGAACCGGCTGTCGCTTTCAGAATTTTCAGAGCGATGATGGAAAAACGATATTCAAAAGAAGAACTTAAAGATAGAATTTTCATAACCACAGATAAATCTCGTGGCACATTAAAGAAATTCGCTGACAACGAGGGCTACGAAACCTTCGTGGTACCGGATGATATCGGTGGCCGTTTTTCTGTACTCACAGCCGTTGGACTTCTGCCTGTTGCAGTTAGTGGTATTGATATTGACAAGCTTATAAAAGGTGCGGCGAGTGCAAGAAAAAGCTATTTAGCCGATGGCTTAACTAACACAGCATATAGATATGCACTGCTTCGCAATGCTCTATACTCAAAAGGCAAAAAGATTGAGCTGCTTTGCAGTTATCGCCCTTCTTTCAGAATGATGTCGGAATGGTGGAAACAGCTTTTCGGCGAAAGCGAGGGAAAGGATGGCAAGGGAATTTTCCCTGCATCGGTTGTATATACTACCGACCTTCATTCGATGGGACAGTATATTCAAGATGGTGAGAGGTCAATTTTTGAAACTGTTATTGTTCAAGAAAAATCTTCTTCACCGATTGCAGTTCCGTTCGATAAAGAGAATGTTGACGGATTGAATTTCATTTCTAATATTCAACTTGATGAAATTAATAATTACGCCTTTGTAGGAACTACACTCGCTCATACAGACGGCTTTGTCCCCAATATAGTTATCAAATATGAAAAATGTGATGAAGAGACCGTTGGTGAAATGATATACTTTTTCTTCCTTTCATGTGCCGCTTCTGCTTATATGCTTGGTGTAAACCCGTTTGACCAGCCCGGTGTCGAAGCATACAAAAAGAATATGTTTGCTTTAATGGGTAAACCCGGTTATGAGAAACTCAGCAATGAGCTGAAGGAAAAAATCGAAAATCTTAACTAAGAGATTAAAACGATAATACTGTGTAAATTTTGTGTAAGTTAATAAAAAGCTCTTGCAAATAAAATACTCGTAGTGTATAATTTATATAAGCCGAAATGCATACCGCTGGCGATGAATTCTTTCTCTTGTCTAATTGAATTATTTTGCCTGTATGTATTACGTAATGGCAGAAATACGGTGTAGAACCGTAAATGTAATAGGAGGGGACTTTGTATGCTCAAACTTGTTATCGGTCTTAAAGGTTCAGGTAAAACAAAGACTATCATCGAGGAAGCTAACAAAGCTATTGAAAGGTCGCACGGAGCAGTAATATGCGTCGAGTATGGCAAGAAATTGACGTTCGATATCAAACATCAAGTTCGACTAATCGATTGTCTTGATTACGATGTAAACAATGGGGATAAGCTCTATGGGTTCGTCAGTGGGTTACTCGCAGGGAATTATGATATAACTGATCTTTTCGTTGATTCTGCTTTAAAAATTTGTCACGAAAACATCGATGATTTCGAGAACTTTATAGTCCATACTTCAGAACTCGCTGAAAAAAATCACATAAATTGCTTTATAACAGCTTCTGTGACTGCCGACAAGTTAAGCGATAAAGTGAAGAAGTACATTATCTGAATTAATCGCTCGGAAGGGTAATTTAAATTGAAGGATATAGATAACATCACAAAACCACAAAAACTTAAAAAAATAGTTGATAAAACATGTTTAGCCTTTACCTTAATAGTGCTTTCGTTTACAATGATTATGTATTTGACGGCACGAAGTGACACGGCGAAGTTTTTTGCTACAACTGCATCGATGTTATTTTGTATTCTGCTATTCTCTTTTATATTAGCTCTTTCAGAGTTGATATTTGATTTTGGAAAATTAGGAAACACCGCAAAACGATTATTGCATTTTGTTATAAACTTTGCGAGTTTGTGGATTAGCTTTTTCCTTGTACCTGGAAAAGTTGCCATGATAAAAGAGTTTATAATAATGGCATTTCTTTTCATGGTTCTATATGTTTTTATACTGGGGTTAGGAGCGCTATTTAGAAACCTCAGTGAGAAGATCAATAATTTTTGATAAAACAAAACAGCAGGGAAGACATTTCCTTGCTGTTTTTTCGTCGCAATAAATCAGGTTGAATAATATGGTATCACATGATATAATATCTTCAATGTAACAATCACAAAAGCGAATCTCTTGAATGACACTTGCGTCTAACGCACCAACTGACACTATAACTTTAACTAGGGAATGTATATCTATGGTATAATCGGTTTTGTAAAGTATAAACATAATCAAAAATACATTGAGGTTTGTATGATAGAAGAAAAACTAAATAAGGCATTAGAAGGAAAAAAGGTCGGTATACTTATTGAAAATGAAAAAGGTATCATATTTTCAATAAATGAAAACGAGAAATTTAAAAGTGCCAGCGTAATTAAGCTGTTTATACTGTCGTATTTTACCGATGTTTATGGAAGATTTGACGAGAAAGTACAGATACCAAAAAGCACTAAGGTAAGCGGTAGTATAATTACTGAACTTAAAATACAAGAATGTACAATTTACGAACTTCTTTTGCTTATGACTGCTTCAAGTTGCAATACATCAACGAATGTTTTAATCGATTTAGCGGGCTTTGATCAACTTGAAAAATACATCACAGAATGCGGAGCGACGAACACATCGCTCAAAAGGCATATGATGGATTTTAAAGCTGCTAAGAATGGTTTTGACAATATAGCATCACCTCGAGACATAATTAAGGTGCTTAAAAAAATTGAAAATAATACGACAGCGAAAAAAATTCTTGGGATGCAAAAAAACGTTGATCGACTGATAAGATACATATATAGCAGTGATTATAAGTTTTACGGTAAGTCAGGAGAACTCGCTGGGGTGTTCAACGACTGCGGTATAATCGAATCTCCAAAAGGTAGGAGCTATTGCTGCGTGATGACAGAGGGCTTAGCTAAAAACAATGCAGCAATTATCTGCGGTCTTTCAGGGCTTTCAGCAATTGGAACCGATAATTTTGTTTATTCTTAAATGGCTGAAAGGAATTTAAAAAAAGATGACTACAAATATAAACATAGAGTCAAGTGCGAAAGAATCAAGTTTTTTCAAACGTAATCTTCCGTTTTTAATCGTTATTGCAGCTGTTTTAGTGTGTTACATACTCCCACTGTTGCCGATACAGGTCCCTCTCGGGCATGATATATACTTTCACATGGAGAGAATCGAATCGCTTGCTGATTCCATAAAAGCTGGCGACATTTTTCCGCGCATCTATACAACCTCGCTCAACGATCAAGGATATGCTTCGCCAATGTTTTACGGTGATCTCTTCCTGAGGATACCTGCGATGCTTGTTATATTAGGAATGAGCGTGCCAATGGCATACAAGGTTTTCATTATGTTAATTGCCCTTGCAACTGCAATAGTAGCTTATTTTTGTTTCAATGCAATAATCGGCAACAAAACATCTGCTGCAGTAGGAACGCTGCTATATGCCTTGTCGTCTTATCTTGCTACGGATTTTTTCTGGCGTGCGGCAATTGGGGAGGCGCAGGTTTTTATATTTATACCTCTTGCGTTTCTTGGTTTTCACAATATTTTATTTGGCGACAAGAAAAAGTGGTATCTGCTACCGCTCGGTTTATTTTTTATGCTCCAGTGCCACCTTCTTTCTACCGTCACTTTTGTCGTGATCCTCGCAGTTTATGCACTGTTCTATTTTGATACGTTTATAAAAGAACCTAAAAGACTACTATATATATTTATATCCGCTGCCGTTTTCTTTGCTATAAGTGCTTACTTTATCTTCCCGATGCTTGAGCAGCTAAATAACGGTGAGTTTTATGCAAGCGACGGAATCTCAGCTGTAAAATGGGGAACGCTTGAGAGGCGAGCTATGCCTTGGTGGACAATTTTCAGCGACTTCAACAACTCCGGTTATTACGATTTCGGTGTTTATATACCCAACGGTGTAGGACTCGTTATTGTGCCGATATGGATTTACTATTTTCTGTACCGCAAAGCATTAAAAGGTACGAAAGCTCTTACCACTTTGATATTTGGAACAGTTATAACTTTTCTTACAACCGAGCTTTTCCCATGGCGGTTTTTTCAATCGTTTTTCGGTGTTATGCAGTTCCCATGGCGACTCATTGTATTTGCAGTATTCTTTTTGAGCCTTGCCGCTTCTTATATTGTTGCACATGCGGACAAAAAGAGCGTCTTTACTGTATCAATGGTTTTTGTGATTGTGTCTGGATTTTCATTTTTAATGACCGTCAGCGGTAAGTACGAAAGTATGATGAAAAGAGCGGTCAAAAATGAAGTCGTAAATTATAAATATACTAATAATATAGGCGGCGCGACCGAATACCTTCCATCCGGTACGAGTATTCAAAAGATATATTCGTTTGATAAAGAAATCAAAACAAACAACGAGTACTTATCTTTATCAATGGATAAAAAGCTGACGCAAGGCACATTTCCCGGGATTTATACAGGTGAGATGAAAGTCAAATTTTCCGATAATAATTTAACCGAAACATATATTGACTTACCACTTGTTATGTATAAAGGGTATTCTGCTGTTACTGATGATGGAAAACAACTTGAGGTCGGTTACGGGTATAATAATAGAGTAAGAGTAACAATTGGTGATCTAAACGAAGGGAGTATAACAGTAAAATACATCGGCACTCCAACTCAGAGTATATCAGATGTTATATCGATCGTGTCATTAATAATTCTATTAGCATACATACTCTACAAAAAATACGGCGAAAAATTAAAATTTTTCGCCGCTTAGCTTATTGTTGAGCGTATAAATGGTCGAGTGTTTCAAAAGTGTAACCTTGCTCTTTGAGGGTTAATATGAGTTCACCCAATATTTCAGCATTTGTGGCTGAATTAGGATGGAGCAGTATAACCATTCCGTTGTGAACATTCGCAAGGATTTTTTCAAGCGATTTTTTGGGATCCGGTTGTTTCCCGTTATCCCAGTCGGCGTATGCGAATGACCAAAAGACAGTCTTATAACCAAAAGAGTGAAGGTTCTTCAGACTCTCAACTGAAAAACTGCCTTCCGGAGGTCGAAAGTATTTAGACAATTCTTTGCCTGTTGTTTCCTTGTAATAATCTTCAAGAACGGTCAGGTCTCTTTCTAATTCCTCTTTACTCATATGTGCAATATTCTTATGAGAAGAGGTATGGTTGCATACTATATGTCCCTCATCTGCGATTCTTTTGACTATTTCTGGACTATATTTTATTATACCGGTAAGGATAAAAAAAGCGCCCTTAACGTCATGTTTCTTTAAAACATCGAGTATTTTTGTGACATTACCATTACCGTAACCTGCGTCAAAGGTTAGATATATAATCTTATCGTCTTTATTTCCGATTCCTTTAACTCCATATTCCGGATATGTTGTACCACCACCCATTAAACTCGGTTGATTATGATCTCCGCTTTGCTTAATAAACCAGTTTATACTGTTATCCGCTTGCACTGTGCTATTTATTACTAAAAATACAAAAGCTGACAACAGGATTGAAGTAAAAATCTTTTTCATAATAATGCCCATTCCTTTCTAAATAGAATGATTTTTCGGATTTTCAGCCCTTTCCATTATAGTTTTTGTATCATACTATATAATATACCTAACCTTTACAAAATCGAAAATTTCGATTGTCATTCCGATTAGTGGTATATATTGTGTTTTATTTAATGTGATTCTTTGAAAAAGGTGAAAAAAGATGAGTTATGATTTTATAATCAAAGTTCCTTGCGCGTTTCTGTACACAAAACCAAACACTAATTCACCGGTAGCAGACGAAGCTCTTTATGGAATGAGTTGCAAGATTATCTCAGAAACTGGTGATTTTTACGAAGTCGAAATGTTTTATGGTTATAATGCTTTTGTTGAAAAAAAGAATATCGTAAAAGTTAAGATGGGGAGTGAAGTTATTTGTACCTCTTTCGCTGATTTTTTAGATTCTCCCGATTACAGTAAAGCACCTGTGATAACTTTACAAAAGGGTTCTCGTGTAAATGCGGGAAATGAAGTTAAAGGTAGATTTACTGAAGTTGTTTTAGATGATGGAAGAGTGTTATACACCCACTCTTCAAATATTAAAAAATACCAAATTACACCACCTAATCAGCTTCGTGAAGCTCTTGTTGCAACGGCGAAATCATATTTGGGAAGCGGTTATCGTTGGGGGGGAAAATCACCTGCTGGTATTGACTGCTCGGGGCTTATTTTTATGAGCTATTATCTTAATGGTTATATTGTTTACCGTGATGCAGATAAAGATAAGTTCAAAAACTTTGATATGATAGATATAAAGAATGCAGAAAAAGGTGATCTGCTGTTTTTCCCCGGACATATCGGGATGTTTATCGGCGAAGGTGAATTCATTCACTCAAACTCCGCTTTCGGTGGCGTGACAATAAACTCTTTAGAACAAAACAGCCCTCTGTTTAGCCATATACACTTTGAGACACTCGAAGCGGTTATGGCACTCAGGACTTGCGATAGTTCGGTGAGAGTGACAAGATTAACTTAATTTAATTAGCACTAAAGCCCTGCGAGTGCTAACATTTACAAATACGAAATATAAATACATCGAAAAGTTCATAAACGGCGGGTATAATAAGAACGTAAACAAAAAACGAGTTACCTGTTTAACTCGCAAAAAATAATAAAGGAGTTGTTGTTTATGTTTGAATTAATTCCATTTAAGAAAAGAAGTAATGATGTGTTCAGTATCTTTGATGAGTTTGAAAGAAGCATGTTCGACGGCTTCAGGAGCGTTCCGATGCCGAGAAGCGGCTTCAGAACAGATATCAAAGATAATGGCCAAGAAATTGTAATGGAAGCTGAACTACCAGGATATGAAAAGAAAGATATATCACTGGAGTTAAATGATGGTTATCTTACAATTTCAGCAAAGAAGGATGAAGAGACCGAAGACAAGAAGGATAATTACATCCGCCGTGAACGCAGGTACGGAGCTGTAAGCCGCTGTTTCGATGTTTCAGGCATCAATGAGGAAGCAATTAGTGCTGATTTCAAAGATGGCGTTCTAAAAATTACATTACCTAAGACTGAAGTGAAACCGAAAACTAGCAAGCTAATTGAAATCAAATAAGTAAAAGTCCGGGACATCCGGACTTTTTGTTTTTTATTGATATTAAAAATGAATCTTTTATTTATATATTTACATCGGAGTTAAACTATGTTATAATTATAATAGTTTAATGCGTAAATTACCTAAGGTTAAGAAGAGGGGTGAAGGTCGGCTTGCGCCGATATATATTTGCTAATACAATTAGAACAATCACGTGTTGAAATTGATACGCTTGCTAAGAATATAGATGATCTCGGTGCGGTTATTAACCTGACCGCTCTTGAGGAAGAGATAAATAAATTACAGCAAATCAGCGAAAAAGCGGATTTTTGGGATGATCCGATGGAATCTCGTAATGTGCTGAAAACGCTGAAGATAAAAAAAGATTCTTTTGAAAATTATAAAGAATTAAAAAAGGGAATACAGTCAATAATTGAATTGACCGATTTGGCAATTGAAGAAGATGACGCTTCTCTCGTTGAAGAAATTTTAAAAGAACTTGATGATGTTACCAAAGAATATGAGAAACAGAAAATAGAAGTTTTACTAAACGGAGAGTACGACCACAGCAACGCCATACTAACTATTCATCCAGGTGCTGGCGGAACAGAGGCTCAGGACTGGGCCGAGATGCTCTACCGTATGTATACGAGATTCGCTGAGAGAAGAAAGTATAAAGTTAAAGTTCTTGACTATCTCGACGGCGACGAAGCTGGGATAAAATCCGTTTCCATACTCATCGAGGGAGATAACGCTTACGGTTATCTGCATGGCGAAAACGGCGTTCACAGACTTGTAAGGGTGTCACCGTTTAACTCACAGGGAAAAAGACAAACATCATTTGCATCCGTCGAAGTTATGCCAGAGTTTAACGACGAAATTGCAATTGAGCTCAAAGATGAAGATTTACGAATCGACACACACCGTTCAAGCGGCGCAGGCGGACAGCATGTAAATAAAACCGACTCGGCAATTCGAATAACCCATCTACCTACTGGCATTGTTGTTGGATGCCAGACGGAACGCTCACAAATGCAAAACAAAGAAACTGCTTTAAAAATGCTTAAAAGTAAGCTTCTTGAGATAAAAGAACGTGAAAATCTCGAAAAGATTGAAGATATAAAAGGTGACAAAATGAATATCGAATGGGGAAGTCAGATTCGTTCCTATGTATTCATGCCTTACACACTTGTAAAAGACACAAGAACTCAGTTTGAATCAACAAATATAGGTGCCGTTATGGACGGTGAAATTGACGGCTTCTTAAACGCATATTTAAGTCAGAAAAAGAGCAAATAATATCACTATTATCAATATTTACGAAGCCGCTTTGCGGCAGAATGGAGATTAATATGAAAAAAGTCAGATTTTATGCCGCTATTACCCTTTTAGTACAATCGCTGTCGTTCGCGATAATTTTCATCATCCTTTACAACAAAAAAAGGAGTCTCGCAAAAACTTTTGCCGCACTTTCAGCTGTTGGCGGATTAGCGGGTGCATATCTTTTGTTGCGCGAATTAAAAGAAAAAGAAAAGCGTGATAGAATCCTTGCAATGGATGCTTGCTGCGATATGTCCGACGATGATTTTCTTGAAGACGAAAACGCAGACGATATTACAGTCGAAGATATAAACTGCACTTTCGAAGATGAAAGCGACGAAAAAGAGAGCAGCAAAGTAGACGAAGCATGATTTTCAAATTGAGCTTCTTTACGACCCCTGAAAAGGGATCGTGTTTAGTGGCGCGATAATATAATTCCGATACCATCGCCACTCTTTTTGAGTGGCGTGTGTTTATGCTGAAAACAGCAAATAAAGAAAGGATATGTAAATATGAAAGGTGAAATTTCAGTACAAACGCAACACATTTTTCCTGTTATTAAAAAATGGCTTTATTCCGAAAAGGATATTTTCCTTAGAGAAATTGTATCAAACGCATCGGATGCCGTAACAAAACACAAAAGATTAATTGCACTTAGTAAAATTGAACCGGATGGAACTACTTACCGTATCGATGTAAAGCTTGACAAAAAGGCAAAAACCATAACTGTTTCTGACAACGGAATAGGTATGTCGGAGGAGGAACTTGACAAGTACATAAACAAAATTGCTCTCTCCGGAGCTGTAGATTTCATTGAGAAACATGAAGGAGATAAAACCGGAAGCGGCATAATCGGTCACTTCGGATTGGGCTTTTATTCTTCGTTTATGGTAGCTGCTAAGGTCGAAATAATAACAAAATCCTACGATGGCTCACCAGCAATTCGCTGGATTTGCGATGAAGAAGGTAGCTTTGAAACATCTACCGCAGAACGCGCTTACCACGGCTCAGATATTATTATGCACGTCAATGATAGCGAAAAAGAATATCTTGACGCTGAAAGGCTCCAGGGAATTCTTGATAAATACTGTGCTTTTATGCCAGTTGAAATCTATTTTGATGAAGTAGGGAAGAAAAAGAAAAAAGATTCCGACAAGGATGTTGCTGAAGATGATGTGGAAAAGCCTGTTAATGACACATCACCTTTATGGCTACGCCAAAGTGCTGATATAAAACCGGATGAATACAATGATTTTTATAGAAAAGTATTCTACGATTACAGGGATCCTCTTTTCTATATACACATTAACGCCGATTATCCTCTCAATTTCAAGGGAATCCTCTATTTCCCAAAACAGAAAAATGAGATGGAACCTGTTGAAAATCAGGTTAAGTTGTTTTATAATCAGGTTTTTGTGGCAGACAATATAAAAGAAATCATCCCTGATTTCCTTCTTAATATAAAAGGTGTTCTCGATTGTCCGGAGCTTCCTCTTAATGTTTCAAGAAGCTACCTTCAGACAAACACGTATGTAGCAAAAGTTTCGGCTCATATTGCCAAAAAAGTTTCCGATAAGATCAGCGGTATGTTTAACACAGACCGCGAAGGTTATGAGAAGATATGGAACGATATCGCACCTTTTGTTGAATATGCATGCCTTAGAGATAAAAAGTATTATGACAGAGTTAAGAATGCTATTCTCTTTAAAACAGTTGACGGTAAACTTGTTACCCTTGATGAATACACAGAAGGCAAGAAAGAAGCGACTGTCTATTACACGAACGCGCCAGAACTGCAGTCGTATTATGTTAACCTGCTAAAGAAGCAAAACAAAACAGTGCTTCTTCTCGATAGGTTTATCGACAGCCAGTTTCTAACATTCCTTGAACAGGAAAATCCAAAGCTAAAGTTTGCTCGTGTAGATGCAAGCCTTGACGCTGTGGGCGGTGAATCCGAGGAAAACGAAAAGCTGACTAAGCTATTTAAAGAAGTTATCGGTAAAGAAGACATAACTATTAAGACAGTCAAGCTCAAGGATAGCACAGTTCCTGCTCTCATTGAGATAGATGAGCAATCCAGGCGATTTAGTGAAATGATGCGTGCATACGCCGCAGGTGGTGTAGGAGACGGCATACCTGATATGCCTGAAAAATCGACTGTTGTCGTAAACCTTGAAAGCCCGATTATTAAGCGTATCGAAGCAAGCGATGACAAAGATAAATCTAAGAAGCTTGTAAAGCAAGCATATATGATGGCTCTGCTCTCGTCAAGGCAGCTTACAGCTGACGAAATGACAGAATTCATTGAAACGACTGTTGAGTTGTTAGGATAAAAAATGGCACCGGAATTAAAAAACTCCGGTGCTTTTATATTTTTATGATTCCGTCGGGTTCTCTAAGTAGTTCAAGATTGTCATGTGAAACAAGTATAACACATTTCTCCTCTGCGGTTTTTTCAATAAGAGAAGTAACAAGTTTTATATTACCTTCATCAAGACCGCTGTATGGTTCATCAATTAGCATTATATCGTAATCGGAAGAAAAAGCTCTTGCAATCTCCGCGCGGCGCTGCATTCCACCGGACATCTGCGCTGGAAGTAGATTTCTATCTTTGTAGAGCCCGAGATAGTTTAGCATTTCCGTACATATTTCGTGTGATACAGCAGTAAGAAAAATGTTTTTTTCAAGGGATAACCATGGGAATAACCTGTTTTCCTGAAAGATATACGATATTCTCCCTTTAACCTCAAGTGAACCGCCATCACTTGTTTCAAGTGAAGAAATAATACGTAAAAGAGTCGTTTTACCGATGCCTGAAACACCGTTAATCAAATAAAGCCCGGTATTACCCAGTTCAAAGGACAAGTTTGTAAATAGATTTTTATCACCGAAAGTCTTTGTGAGTCCCGCTGCTTTTATCATCTTTTACGAAGCCTCCTTCTTATTAGGCTTTCAATCATAAAACTCAGTATAATAATTACTGCAGTCCAAGCGAATAAATCGACAGAGTCAAGGTAAACCTTTGCGCCGTAAAGCTCTTTTCCAATAGAATTTTTTGGTGTGGTCAACACCTCTGCTGCAACTGCTGCTTTCCAAGCCATACCCATTGAAGACATTATTGTAGCATTAAAATATGGCTTTAAAGAAGGCAGATACAATATTTTCAATCGTGTGATACCATTTATTTTATAAACTTTACATACTTCGATGAGCCCTTTGTCGGTGTTTTCGAGACCCATCAAAACATTTTCCCAAACTACAGGCAGTACAACAATAAATGCAGATACAATCGGAATATTGCTAGTGCTGAGCCACATATAAAAAAATAAAATAAAAGAAGCGATAGGAACGGACCTAAGTATGCTAATAAAAGGGTTTAATAAAGTACGGATTGGACTGCAGAAGAAAGCAGATAATGAAAGTATAAACCCTATTGCAAGCGCAAAAACAAAACCTGAAGCGACACGTAGCAAAGAAATAGCAGTAATTAGCCAAAACCTTGAGGTTGTGATATTTTGAGCGAGTCTGATAAAAACCTTATATGGTGAGGGTAGCACAACTTCTTTACCTATCAAAATCGAAGCAAACCACCACAGCCCGATCCAAAATAGGACCGCCGCTGCAGTGGGTATAACTTTTTTCACTATTCTATTCGACTGATTGCTTTTATCAGCGATAGATCGCTTCATCAGGTAAAGCTCCTCCGATTGATTTTGGGTCTGCATCAAATAAAACTTTGAATATTCCGTCACCCATTGTTTTCATTTCAGTGCCGTCAACAAAAGTTATGTTGCAGTTTGGGATCGCTTTTTTAGCGAGAGCCGCTTTTGGTATAATTTCATACTCTTCACAGAGAGCGGCAGCGTCGTCAACATTGGAATTTACATATTCAACTGAGCTTTTGTATTCCTTAAGAAAGTTGTCGAGAGCTTTAGAATTCTTCTCCGCAAAGTCTGTGTTTACAATTATACATCCTTGAACTAGCTTATATTCAAAACTGGATTCCCATTCTTCAGTAATGTCAATTGCAATTCTGAGATCTTTGTTCCCTGAAAGTGCAGATGTGACATTTGGTTCCGGAAGCATTCCGATAACGACATCACCGCTTACCATTTTTGCAGCAAGCGCGCTGTGTTCTGTAAGATACTCTATTTCACATTCAATGCCTTTTTTCTCAAGAAGAGCAGCTAATATGTATTCAGGTGTTGAACCTTGCCCGGTTGCGTATATTTTTTTACCCTCAAGGTCCTCAAGGCTGTTAATTGTTGTACCATTCTCAAGTACATAAAGTACACCAAGGGTATTAATAGCGGCGATTTTTACATTGCCTTCTGTTTTTTTATAAAGCGTAGCAGCGAGGTTTATCGGAACTGCAGCTATATCAAAATCACCTTTGATAACAGCGGCTGCAACTTCGTCGGGAGCACTAGAAATAGTAAAATTGTAGTCGGGGTTGTCTTTTATTAGCTTAACCATTCCAATACCGGTCGGACCTTTGAGGGTTAGTACTCTTAGGTTGACATTCTCAGCACCACATGAGTACATAGGTATCAATAGTGCGAGTAAAACAAGTAAAACGACAAATTTCTTCATATTAATCTCCATTCTGCCGCGAAGCGGTCCCGCAAATAATTCATAAAATTCAATTTATTGAATTTCGAGTCGTGAATGTATCGCAGTTGAACTTCGTTTGACTTAAAATTCACGTTAATCCTCCTGTCGGTTGATAAGTTGATGTAAAACCATCATAACCGAACATTGGTATTATAAGACCTATAATTAATAAATGCAAGGATAATATTTATATAGGCGTTATTCTGTATAGCGTTCAGCGATTTTTTTTGAAAAAAAGTATTGCATTTTCCTGACAGATGTGGTATATTGTATTTTGTGATTACACGAGAGGAGATTTAAAGAAAAATGAAACAGGGAATTCATCCAAAATATAAAGAAACCGTTATAAGATGCGCTTGTGGCGAAGAGATTGCGACCAAGTCCACAAAAGAAAACTTGAGAGTTGATATCTGCTCAAAGTGTCATCCGTTCTTTACCGGAAAACAGAAGTTTGTCGATGCGGGCGGACGTGTCGATAAGTTTAAGAAAAAGTTCAACATCAGCTGATAACGTTTTTATTGTTATCTGCTTTAAACTGTCACCAAAAATTATCCGAAGCATTATGCTTCGGATTTTTTGTTAGAGATATAACAGCACATAGAAAGTATATTAAAATGATAAATATAAAAAAGCCACTGGTGCTAATGGCACCTATGGCAGGGGTTACTGACAGAGCATTCAGAAGACTTTGTTTAAGATACGGCGCGGATCTTGTATTTACTGAGATGGTGTCAGCTAAAGCAGTCAGTTTCGGTGATGAAAAGTCTTATGAATTAGCGCGCCTTGATGACAGTGACCGACCTGCATCAATTCAGATTTTTGGCAGTGAACCAAAATCAATCGCATTCGCTGCAAAAGAGATGCTGAAGTATTCGCCTGTTACCATTGACATAAATATGGGATGTCCAGTTCCGAAAATTGCGGGAAGTGGTGATGGCTCTGCATTAATGAAAAAACCTGAGCTTGCAGGAGAAATAATCTACGCTGCGGTGGAAGCGGTCGACATACCAGTCACTGTGAAGATTAGGAGTGGATGGGATTCGTCGAGTATTAACGCAATAGAAATTGCAAAGATCGCAGAATCGAACGGTGCGGCGGCTATAACAGTACACGGACGCACAAGGGCGCAAGGTTATGAGGGAAAAGCAAATAGATCGGTTATAAAATCGGTAAAAAGCGCTGTAAATATACCGGTGTTCGCAAATGGCGATGTCCGTGACGGTCAGTCAGCTATCGAAATGCTCGTCGAGACGGGTTGTGATGGTGTGATGGTAGGAAGAGGCGCACTTGGTTCACCTTGGATTTTTGAGGAAATAAAAGCGAAACTTGAAAACAGAAATCCAAGAATAATAACCGCTGAAGAAAAAAGGGAAGCGATCCTTGAACAGCTCGAAATGATGGTTGCAGACAAAGGAGAGTCATCTGCGATTCACGAAATAAGAAAGCATATAGCTTGGTATATAAAAGGTATTCCGAATGCAGCTTCGATTAGAGCATCGGTTTTTTCGGTCCATACAAAAGAAAACCTAAAGGAAATTTTAAGCCAAACAGAGTTATTTTAATAGCTTTCTTCTGTCTTTGTAGTCAGGCATGTATTTTTCTATTTCAGCATAAAAACCCTTACCGTGGTTCTTGTGCTTTATATGTGCAAGCTCGTGAACGACAACATAATCAATAGCAGGCTCCGGATATTGCATTAGAAGATAAGAAAAGCTGAGCCCGTTCTTACCGCTGCAACTGCCAAAACGTGTCTTTGCTGAGGTTATGGTTATTGCTGTCGGATCAACTTTCATTAAAGCAGCAAAAACCTTGACCCTTTCAGGTATAATAGCCTTTGCTTTAGCCTTTAGGTCAAGGACTTCATCCGGCGTCGGTTCTTTTCTGGGTTTCTTTTTTTGCTGCCTTTCGGTTGCTGATGCAATCCAAGAACTGTTTTTTCGTATAACCTCAATAGCTTCTGAGTCCGATATTACCGATGGGGCACGTAAAACAACACCGAGATTGGGATTTATTTCTACTGAAACAGTTTTTCGGTCTGAGCGGATTAGTGTAAAAATGCACCCATTTACAGAGATTTTTTTTGATGTAGTGATCTTTTTACGATTTTTAGTTTTCATTTTTTTCGTCCGAAGCCTTTGCATAGTCAAGGAGAGCATTTTTATTATTTTCTACTTTGCCGTCAATAACAGCGTCAAGTAGAAGTTTCATCAGTCGGCTTGTTTCAGGGCCTTCACACAGTCCCGCATTTATCAAATCACCGCCTTTTATTGCTAAACAATCAAACGAATAACACTCACCAGCAGCTATAATTTCCTTAGTCAGGCTTTCGCTTGCACCAATAAAACGATCTCGGCGTGATTTCTTCCCACCCTTAGAGGCAGCATCGGCTCTTTGCAAAGCGTATAAATCCAATAACAGTTCCGGTGTAAGGATTGCCATAAGCCTTTTAATCATAGGTTTTTCGGGTAGTATTGTGTCATCATGGTACTGTATTAACAGCTTGACTTTACCGATAGTAGCTTTGTCGTACTTCAATCTGTTCAAAACATGAACAGCAAGCTGCATGCCGGCTTCAGCATGTCCTTTGTAATGTCCTATACCTTTTTTATCGACTCTTTGGACAAGCGGTTTTGCGCTGTCGTGAAAGAGAGCAGCTAATCTAAGATGAGCGACAGGAGGACAATTTTCGACAACTCTTGCGGTATGGTCGAAAACATCGTATTTATGATAAGGATTAAGTTGATTGAAACCATTCATTGGCAGTAGTTCCGGTATAAAAACTCCAAGCACGGTGATGTATTCAGTTAAAATTTCTCGAACAGAATTTCCGCAAAGCAGTTTAGAAAATTCAGTAGCAATTCTTTCTGCAGATATTTTTTTCAAAAGTATTTTTGTCTTAAATATAGCTTGCTTTGTTTTATCTTCAATTTGAAAACCTAACACCGAAGAAAAACGCAAGGCGCGTAGAATTCGAAGTGTATCCTCGCTAAAGCGGTTTTCAGGTTCACCGACACACTTTATAACTTTGTTCTTTATATCCTCGAGACCACCGTGGTAATCGACAACTCCGGTTTTGGGATTGTAGAGTAGCGCATTTATAGTAAAATCCCTCCGACAGGTGTCCTCGTAGCTGCTTTTAGAATATGTCACTTTCGATGGTCTGCGGTTGTCCTCATATAGACCATCAATGCGGTAAGTTGTAACCTCAACTTTTAGGCCGCGTATTATAGCAGTAACAGTTCCATGCTTTATCCCAGTTTCAATTACTCTATAATCTTTGAACACCGCTCTTGTTTCTTCGGGTTTTGCAGAGGTGGTAACATCAAAATCATCAGAATTTCGCTGTAAGAAGTAATCTCTTACACACCCACCAGCAGCATAAGCTTCATATCCGGCAGATTCGAGTCTTTTTATTATGGTCAGTACCTCGTTGGGTAAATTAATGAGTTCTGGCATAATTAGACCATCTCTTTCTACTTGACATAAAAGATTGAAAGATTTATCTTTCAATTTGCACCTCTGAAACGATAATCTTAGTCGTGTAATATTCTTGAAGGATTCATGTAGCGAAAAATAACTCCGCCGAAAACACCGCGAAGCACGGAGATGTAATCTTCATAAGTTATTGTTTCCCCAAAAGTGAGCAGATCCATCGGTATATTATCAACCAAAATACTGATGTTGCAGTCAATGAGACCATTCTTCAAGTAAAAATTTCGTCGTCTTACCCTTATTGAATCATCTTCAGTACCACAACCGGGTTTTTCGATTTCAAGAAAAAGTTTTTTGTCTTTATACCAATTTCTTATTAATAAAAGGGCTTCACTACCGACTCCTTTACCTCTGAAATCGTCGTCAATAGCAAAATAATCGACAAGTACAAACTTGTCGTATAATAAACTGATAGCCAAACCGGAATACACACCATCGGTTTCGAATTTTAAAATATCTGCTTTACCCTCCGACACAAGTTTTTTAAGAAGAAAGAATGGTTCTTGTTCATTCCATGGAAATGCTTTAGTATAGAGCTTTTTTATGTTTACATAATCGCTCTTGGTTGTTTTTTGGAGCGTTGTCAAATGATTATCACCGCTATTTATTATGATGATTGCATTATATGTTATAATTGTTCCTTTGTCAATCACCCTAAAAAAATAAAACCTTCGTATTTCGAAGGTCTATACTTTTATCCCGGTATCACCAAACCAGTAAATTATATGATATAAAAATGCATCAAAAAAAGTTGATACAGACGGAATAATGCTGCTGCATTTAATATTAGAAAAAAAGTTTAACTGATTTTCTAAGTTTCCATATAGCCAGCAATGTTTAACGGAGAATCGTATACATCGTTCAACTGACTCAGAAGAACACAAAAAATGCTTTGCACAAGCCGGGTAGACTATTTTCGTTAGAGATAGCTGTTTTGTGTTTTCCGCTGACTTTTCAATGTAGAATAATAAGCAGAATTTTATATAAAAGAATCCTACATGTTTTTTGTTAAACCCAAGGCTGGTGAGCAGCTGTTCTATAAATAAATCAACTTCATTTCTTATAACATTATTCATTAAACACATACTCATCCTTTCATAGAATATTAACTAGAACCTAATCAATACATAATTAAAATTATACATAAAAATTTCTATAAAACAATACATAAGATAAAATATAAAATAAAATTAACATTATTGAAATACAAATCGGCACATTATGTATACTGTAACACAAAACGTTACCATTTCAATTTTAATTGAAAACTAAAGTTTTGCATAATGAAACCTTATCTCTACAATAAATTACAAAAAGTTAACAATAAAATTTTTCTGTTTACAAATTTGTTTAATTACAGGGTTGACAATTGAGTAAAAAAGTATAGAATAATATAGTATGCCCAGTTCCCAGATATATTTTAGAAAGATGATGGTAAGAAGCAAATGAGTTTGAAATCAGTTAGCAAGCCTGAAAACAATAAATATGAGCTTGAGATTGTTATACCCAAAGCGGATTTTGACGCTGCGGTTGACGCTGTTTATAAAAAGAGTGTCGGTGATATAAGCGTTCCCGGGTTCAGGAAGGGAAAAGCTCCAAAAAAGATAATCGAAAAAATGTACGGTGCGGATGTTTTCCGTGACGAAGCAATAGATATGGTTCTTCCTGCTCTCTATAGAGAAGCAATAGCCGAAGCAAAACTTGAACCTGTCGCAGACCCGATGATTGATTTTGTTTCCAGCGACGACGACGGTATTGTTGTTAAAGCTGTTGTTACTAATAAGCCTGAAATCACCGTTGGTGAATATAAAGGACTTGAAGCAGTTAAATATGTTCAGAAAGTCACAGACGAAATGGTCGATGCTGAAGTTGCTGAAGTTAGAAAGCGCAACGGACGAATGATCACTGTTGAAGACCGCGCAGCAGAAAACGGGGATACAACAGTCATTGACTTTGAAGGCTTTGTGGATGGCGTTGCTTTTGAAGGCGGTAAGGGTGAGGATTACTCACTTGTACTTGGTTCCGGTAGCTTTATTCCTGGATTTGAAGAGCAAGTTGTCGGTCATAAAACAGGTGAAGAATTTGACGTTAATGTCAGCTTCCCGGAAGAGTATCACGCAGAGAACTTAAAAGGTAAGCCTGCAGTCTTTAAGATCAAATTAAAAGAAATCAAGCACCTTGATCTACCTGAGCTTGACGACGAATTCGCAAAGGATGTCTCTGAATTTGACACACTTGCTGAATATCGTGAGAGTATCAAGGCGAAAATAGCCGACAGATTCGAAAAGAATGCTGATTCAGGTCTTGAAAGAAATCTCGAAGAAAAGCTGATTGAAATTTCTGAAGTTGAAATTCCGGAAGTTATGATAGCAAACGAAGTTGAAAGTCATGTAAGAGACTACGAGCAAAGACTCAGATCAAACGGTGCATCCCTTGACCTTTACCTAAAATACACCGGTTCAACCCTTGAGCAGCTTCGCGAACAGTTCAAACCCGCTGCTGAGAAGGGTGTTAAATGCCGTCTTGCTCTCGAAAAGATTGCTAAAATTGAAGAGATCGAGATTGAAGAAACAGTATTTGAAGAAGAATACAAAAAGATTGCCGAATCTTACGGAATTGATGTTGATACAGTCAAGAAGTCAATAACAAACGACATGCTCGAGCCCGACCTTAAAACTAGAAAAGCTTTTGAGCTTGTTAAAAACGCTGCAGTTGTTACCGAGAAGGAACAATCTGAAGAATCCGAAGTCTCCGCTGAATAGTTTGAGAACAATAATTATATGAACCGTTATGCGGTGGGAAGGAGATCATTATGAAAGATATGAATATGGCACTTGTACCTATGGTCATTGAGCAAACAAACAGAGGCGAACGCTCCTATGACATTTTTTCACGACTTTTAAACGACAGAATAGTTTTCCTTGCTGACGAGGTTAATGATACTACTGCTTCTTTGGTAGTTGCTCAGATGCTTTATCTTGAAGCTCAGGATCCACAAAAGGATATCCATCTTTACATTAACAGCCCCGGCGGTTCTATAACTTCTGGCATGGCGATTTATGATACGATGAATTTCATCAAATGCGATGTTTCGACCATGTGTGTCGGTATTGCTGCAAGCATGGGTGCATTTTTGTTGACTGCTGGTACAAAGGGAAAAAGATTCGCTCTCCCGAATAGTGAAATTATGATCCACCAGCCTTTAGCAGGGACTCAGGGTCAGGTAACTGATATGAAAATCCATGTTGACCGTTTTGTTAAGATTCGCACAAAACTCAACAAGATTCTCGCCGAAAAGACTGGTCAACCCCTTGAGATTATCGAAAGAGACACTGAGCGAGACAATTTTATGTCAGCTGACGAAGCTCTGAAATATGGTCTGATCGATAAAGTTCTCGAAAAGAGACAGTAATTTAAGAAGTAATGAAAGGACGCACTGTCACTTCAGTGACAGTGCGTATATATAAATATGCCCAAGAAACCGATAGACCATTGCTCTTTCTGCGGCAGACCAGGCACCGAGCTCAACGGTTATATCGCCGGTATCGGCGAGGCAGTTATATGCAGCGATTGTGTTGATATAATCTTCCAAATGATGAACGAGAGCAAAGGTGGCAAGGGTCCAAAATCCTCAAAGCCATTCATTAAAAAGGATTTCCCGAAACCTGTTGAAATCAAGAAAACACTTGATCAATATGTCATCGGACAGGAAGATGCAAAGGTCGCGCTAGCTGTTGCAGTTTACAACCATTATAAAAGAATATTAAATTTAGACAAGAAATCATCATCAAAAACACAAAGCAAGGAAGATGAGGATTTTGTCGAACTCAAAAAAAGCAATGTCCTACTTATCGGGCCGACTGGTGTAGGTAAAACACTTCTCGCAGAAACTCTTGCAAGACTACTCGATGTACCATTTGCAATTGCAGATGCTACAACTCTTACCGAAGCTGGATATGTCGGAGAGGATGTCGAAAACATTCTGCTTAAACTTATTCAAGCTGCGGATTATGATGTTGAAAAAGCCGAGCGTGGAATTATATATATTGACGAGATAGATAAAATATCCCGCAGAAGTGAAAATAGGTCAATTACTCGTGATGTTTCCGGTGAAGGAGTTCAACAAGCAATCCTAAAAATAATCGAAGGAACTGTATCAAATGTTCCTCCGAATGGCGGAAGAAAGCATCCGCAACAGGATTTCATCGAGATAAACACCAAAAACATACTCTTTATCTGCGGCGGTGCCTTTGATGGCTTAAGTGAAATTATTGACAAACGCATAGGCGGTTCTGTTATTGGTTTCAATGGCGATATCAAGGTTGTCGGAGACAACAAGAAACGCGATGATGTCACACCACACGATCTTGTTAAATTCGGTTTAATTCCGGAACTTGTCGGCAGACTACCTGTTATTGTTTCCCTTGAAGAGCTTGACAGAGATGCACTTGTTCAGATTTTATCAGAACCTAAAAACGCACTTGTCAAACAGTATCAACAGTTGTTTAAGCTTGACGGTGTTAAGCTTGAGTTTACCCGTGAAGCGCTTGAGGCAATTGCCGACAAGACAACAGAGCTGAAAACCGGTGCTCGCGGACTGAGAACAATCATGGAAAAAATCATGACAAAGCTTATGTTTTCAACACCATCCGAATCAATCAAGTCGATTAAAATAGGAGCAGACACAGTAAAAAACGGTGCCGATCCTGAAATAGTTAAAAAACCAGTTAAAAAGGCAGCCGAAAGTTAGGCTGCCTTTCCTTTAAATAAAGGAGGATTGTCATGCCTGAAAAAAAACCTCTGTCACTGTATATTCATGTACCATTTTGCGAAAGTAGATGCCATTATTGTGACTTTTACTCCAACACAAACTTCTCTCCAGAGCTAAAAAATAGATACACAATGGCTATCATGAATACAATAGCAGCGCCAATAAACCGAGAGGAATATCTTATCAAAAGCGTTTATTTTGGCGGTGGAACCCCTGCGCTTTTGGGTGCAGTAAATATAGGGAATGCATTAGATAAAATAAAAAGCAGTTACTTGCTTGATGAAAACTGTGAGATAACCCTTGAAACAAATCCAAACAGTGCGAGTGAAACTGATTTTATCTCTCTTAAAAATAGTGGAGTTAATAGAATAAGTGTTGGAGTTCAGTCACTGAACGACGATATCTTGTCACAGATTGGTCGCTCTCACAATTCTACGACTGCGCTTGAGTGCATAGATATGCTTTCTGATTCTGGTTTTGATAATTTATCGGTGGACTTAATGTTTGGATTACCTGATCAAAATTGTGAAATGCTGCTTGATGATTTAGATAAAATAACAACGCTCGAGAACAAAATCAGCCATATATCTATGTATGATCTAAAGCTTGAACCGGGAACGGTAATGTACAATAAACGCAATATGTTTTCATTCCCTGATGACGATGAAGAAGCGGATATGTATTATGCTGCTTCTGAGTTTTTAGCACAGAAAGGCTTTGAGCATTATGAAATCTCAAACTTTGCTAAGAAAGGCTTTAGATCAGTTCATAATATGAATTATTGGCAGAGCGGTGATTTTCTCGGTTTCGGTGCATCAGCTCATTCGAGGTATAATAACAAACTCTTTAGCATTAGCCCCGATATGCATCTTTTCATTGAGAACGCAGAAAAAGGCGGCACTATTTTTACTGTTTCAAATTATAATGATGTAAAAACAATGGCAGATGATGAAATCGATGAGGTTTACATAATCATGTCATTGAGGACTTCTGACGGTCTTGATATATCAAGACTTAAAAAACCTGACGAATTCTTAAACAAAGCGAGCAGATTTTTAAATGCTGGAATGATGCTTGAAAAAGACGGAAATTATAGACTTTTAGAAAAGTCATTTTTTGTATCAAATCAGATACTTTCATATCTAATATAATCAATCAAAAGCCTTTTTTCGCATATAATAGCAGTATCAAATTGAATGGAGAGATGATGTATGTGCGGAATTGCAGGTATTGTCGGCAGACTTGGCTATGAAACGGATGAATCGGTGCTGGAGAATATGCGTAGCGGCCTTTTAGGTAGTGTTCCATTAGATCAAAAAGCTGTCTATCGTGATACTGATGCGGCGCTCATACAAACTTGTGCTACACCACAATATTTTGAACGTGGCACAGAAAAATACGTCATAGTTAAAAGCGGCGAACTCTACAATGCTTCTGAAATAAGAAAATTGCTTTCATCTGAAGGTTACTCATTCGACGGAAATTCGGATGAAGAAGTAATGCTAAAAGCTTATGTTTGTTGGGGACAGTCCTGCACTGATAAATTCGATGGTGATTTTGCTATTGCAATTTGGGAGTCCCACAACAAAAAAATGTTTCTGGTACGTGATAAAATGGGGATAAGACCGCTATTTTACGCAGTAAGACAAGGCAGTCTGATTTTCGCTTCCGAACTAAAAGCGCTTCTTTGTCATCCGTCAGTAAAACCAGATATCGATTCAAATTCCATTGCCGAGATAATGCTTATCGGACCTGGCAGAACACCAAACTGTGGTATTTTCAAGGATGTTTTTGAAGTTCCGAGAGCACATCAGGGGTACTTTGAACCTGAAGGTAGCTTTAACTCAGTAAAATACTGGTCACCTAAAGGTGAAGCTTTCAATGACTGTACCGATACTGCAATTGACAAAGTTTATTCAATGGTCGAGGGTTCAATAAAAAGACAGCTAATCAGCGACGAAATGATTTGCGGTTTTTTGTCAGGAGGTCTTGATTCGAGCATTATTGCTGCAGTTTCAGCTCGCCACTATGCTGAAAGAGGCGAAAAACTCAGGACATTTTCAGTTAATTATTCCGGCAACGACAAGAACTTTAAAGCCAGCAGATACCAACCCACAGGTGACGCTGAATTTATAAAGCTGATGGTTGAAAAGTTTGGTCTTTTGCATGAGGAGATAATGATTGACACCCTTGAGCTTGTAGATGCGCTCTATGATGCGGTTGAGGCAAGAGAAATGCCTGGTATGGCAGATGTAGATTCTTCGCTGTTGCTGTTTTGCCGTGCTGTTAAAAAACACTGTAATATCGCGCTATCAGGTGAGTGTTCGGATGAAATTTTTGGTGGATACCCATGGTATTCCGACGAAAAGCTTCGCTCTCAAAGAGGTTTCCCGTGGTCACAATCAACCGAATTCAGAGCTTCTTTTATAAAACCCGGTATGTTAGGGACAATTGATCCATACGAATTCATGAATGAAAAATACGACAGGGCTATTTCAGAAGCTGATATAACTGGGGCTGAAGGTGAACATGACGAAAAGATGCGTAAGCTCACTCAGATAAACCTCGACCATTTTATGCAGACTCTGCTCGATAGAAATTACAGGATGAGTTCAAACGCCGGACTTGAAGTCAGAGTTCCTTTCTGCGACTATCGTATCGCTGAATACCTCTACAATGTTCCGCGTGAGCTGAAATTCCTCGACGGTATGGAAAAAGGTCTTCTGCGTAAAGCGTTTTCAAATGATCTTCCGGAAAAGATTGTGTACCGCAAAAAGAGCCCTTACCCTAAAACACATAACCCGGATTTCTTAAAATCAGTCACCGATAGACTGAACGATGTTATCGAAACTCCTTCCTCGCCGCTTTTATCCATCCTCGACAAAAACAAACTTTCCGCTTTCATAAATGAGGAGGGAAGAGAAACACCATGGTACGGTCAGTTAATGCAAAAACCTCAGACGATAGCTTATTTTCTGCAGATAAATCATTGGATGAAAGTATTTAAAATCAATATAACCTAATTTGGATTAAAAGCGTAATTTTAACCGGTACAAAGTATTGCAAAAATGTAGAATAAGTGTATAATATGATTATATTGCTATCCTCTAAAAGGAAAACGAAAAGCAGGATAATTAAAGCCAAAACTTGTGGTGTATGAAATTCTCAAGTACTTTAGTTGGATATATAAAAAACTCAAAACATATATTAAGCTAACTTATGATTATTATTTTTCGTTTATATTGCAGCATTAACAAACTGTTATATAATACATTTATATCATTTGAATGATATATTACTAATAACAGGAGAAGAAGTTTGAAGCAACGAAAATTGATCTTGGTCATAATAGCTTTCGTTTTAGTTACCGCTTTAATTGCAACGGCTTTATATTTCCAACGCGATTCTGACGATCAGAACAGTAATGGCTCAAGCAACCAAAGTGAACAAGGAACCAGCGAAGAAAGTCAAGACGAAAATAGCGGTGTAACAGTTGAACCCAACATTATCACCGTAGAAGCGCGCGGTATATGGTTCGACCCTATCTATACAGCGAATACTCCTGAAGATATCATCAAGGCCATCGATATGATCGCCGATGCAGGCTTTAATCAGGTGTACCTCGCAGTCACTACGGGAGAAGGTTATGCGCAATATCGCAGCGGTGTACTACCGATGCTTGATAAATATCAAGGCTTCGATCCAGCAAAGGTCGCTATTGAGCAAGCGCATAAACGAGGTATGGAAGTTCACGCTCACATGCTGACGCTGGCCAATCCGCAACAAATTTACGCGCATCCGGAATGGGATCAACAGAGGTTTAATAAGAACGCTAAAATCGCTGTACTGGGTGATGGGAAAACGAGAAAAATTGATAATGAAAACGATTTTCGCCAAACGAACTTTCTGACCCTGTATACTCCGGATAAGGCAAAAACAACAGGAGCCAACATCTGGGGTAGTGAAGTTGTTGTTGAGAATAATGTAGTTATAGCTGTAAACATCGATGCTGGTGATTCCGAGATTCAGGAAAATGGATTTGTGCTGTCTGGAAACGGCCAATCCTCATCGTGGATTGCACAAAACATAAAGGTCGGTGATACAATTACGATTGAGCCGGACCCAGAACCTACAACCCGCGATTCCGGTTGGATGGAGCCGGGAAATCCCGAGGTGGTTGCCTACTTACAAAGAATTGTAAAAGATATGTTGACAAAACTGGATTTGGATGGAATCTCTTTTGATATAATCCGTTATCCCCCGCCTACACAGATTTACGATATGATATGGCGACGTATTTTTTCAACTGAACCGGAAACCGAGTACACGATGGAATTCTACGGGTATTCGAAATTGAATCGTGAGCGATTCAAAGAAAAGTATAATGTGGATCCGTTGGATATAACGCCTGATGATAAGGAAATGTTCGATGCTTGGATTGATTTCCGCAGCGATATTATCCAGGAATTTTTAACACAGTTAGCAGATACAGCGCGCTCCGTAAAACCTGGTATAGTAGTCAGCGCTTCTCCTACAGCCTTATCTACATACGATGACTGGGATATTATGTACTCCGGGCTGGATTACCGAAAACTCGCGGAACCGCTCGATGTAGTCATTCCTATGGCATATCATGCTCTGCAGGGAGAAGCACCTTTTCAGTTTCCTGATGATCCTCCGCTATACGATGGGCTTGTAGCACGCGGTGCGCTGGAACGAATCGGCGACAAGGCTAAGCTGTATGTCGGTATAGGCGGTGGTGGCGGTAACCATGAACAATTGACAGCTCCAGTCTGGAATCATGTTATCGATATAGTAAGAGAAAATAACGCGCATGGCACAGTTGTTTTCGATTATTATGTTATGGGACATTTAACGGAGGATCCAGAGAATTTCATCGCACTCAAGAATGGCGCTTACAATGAGCCAGCAAAAGAGCTTTCACAGTAACTTATCGTGAATTACAATGATTTAACACTGTCCTTAAAAAGGAAAACGGAAGGTAGATAATCCAGATGAAGAAAAGTTCATTGTCAGTTATTCTAGTCCTTCTGCTTTTAATGATGCTTATAAGTTCTTGTGTTTCAAGCGGCGATAATAGCATGGTTGTTTCAGAAACATCCGATGCTGTATCATCACAAACAAGTCAGATTTCAGACGAGGTTTCTGTTCCAGAAGTAAATATGAACGGTCAGGAAATCAGGTTTCTTGTACCGGGAAGCCAGTATATATACTACGAGTCCTTTGATATTTACGCTGAAGAACTGAATAACGAGATTGTCAATGACGCTGTCTTTAATAGAAACAAAAAGATTGAACAACAGTTCAACTGCAAAATTATTGCGGAAAAGCTTCCGGATGTTCATGAGGTTGCGGGAGAAAGAATGGATGCTCATCTGGATGACTTTGATGTTTATATGCCGTACATGCACAGTGCTGCATCGCTTGCTGCACAGGGATATTTTCATAATCTAAATTCACTTGAATATCTTAATCTTGACCAGGAGTATTGGGACCAGAAGCTCAATGAAAACCTCAGTGTCGACGGTAAACTATATTTTTCTACCGGCGACATCAGTATGCTCGACAACGAATGCACAATGGTTATGTTCTTCAATAAAACCCTTATCAAAGAAAATCATCTTGATGACCCATATCAGCTTGTAATGGACCACAAGTGGACTCTCGATAAGGTTTATGAGATGTCAAAAGATTTCACAAAAGATAACGGCGACGGTGTTTTGGATGAAAAAGACACTTATGGATTACATGTAGCCTTCAACGCGCCAAATTCGTTTTTCTTTGCAGGCGGTGGCAGGATAACAACTCCGAACGGGAGCGGTGGATTTGATCTTGTTATTAAAAACAACAAAAATATCGATTACATAAACAGTATAATCGACATTACAAACGACCCGAATATGCTGACAAGCCGCCGTACACTCAGCGGTAATAACTTTGAAGTGGTCTGCGAGATGTTCACAGAAGGAAGAGTTATATTCACAACCTTTGCTCTTGCTGATATGTTCCAATTCCGTGACTCTGCAACACTTAGTTTTGGTATACTCCCTTATCCTCTTGCCGATGAAGAACAAGAAGAGTATTCCTGTCTTGCCAGCGCAGGCCTTGTACCAGTTGTCTGCATACCGACAATAAACGAAAATGTTGAATATACCTCGATAATTGTCGACGCCATAGCGAGAGAGTCAGTTGATACTGTCACACAGGCGTATTATGAAACACTGCTCAAAAAGAGAACGCTTCAAGACAACGATTCACAGGCAATGCTTGATATTATCTTCAAGAGCAGAGCTTATGATATCGGTTATGTGTTCAACTGGGGCGGTATTGGCAATCTTGTGAACTCGCTTTATGGAACGAACAATGAATTTGTTTCTTCCTATGACGCAATAGAAGACAAAGTCAAACTTGCGATGGATGAAACTCTTGAGTACTTTAGTGCGATAAATTAAAATCTCTACTTATAAACCGCTCCGTTCGGAAAACCGGAGCGGTTTTGCTGTAAGAATTAAAATTTGTGAGGAATAATTATGAATTGGGAAAATCTTAGCGCAGATTGTTTTGAAACCGCAGTTAATGAGTGCGGTGGTGTTTGTTTGGTTCCTATCGGCTGTCTTGAAAAGCACGGATATCATCTTCCTCTTGGCACCGACATATCGATAGCTCGCGAAATAGCTAAAAGAGCGGCGAATATAGAAGAAATGATGATATTTCCTTATTATCCTTTTGGGATGGTAAGTGAGGTAAGACACAAAAGCGGCACAGTCGCTCTGTCGCCAAATCTCCAAATGCAAATCCTCGAAGAGCTTTGCGTGGAGCTAAGCCGCAATGGCTTAAAAAAGATAATACTCGGAAATGGACATGGTGGCAACAATCTTTATCTGCGTTTTTTTGCTCAGACAACACTTCAAAAGAGAGTGGATTATGAGGTGTATGTGCTTGACCTTTGGGAGCTAAGTTGGGAACAGCTTGATTATCTGAACAGTAAATACAGTGCACCATCGGAAAGCGGGCATGCTGATGTTTATGAGACCTCGAACATTATGGCCATATCTCCGGAGCTTGTGGATATGAAAAAAGTCGACATTGCAGAGAGTAAGAGTATGCACAGAATGGACGAGCTTAACGCTCAACGTGCTTTTTCCACGATCAGTTGGTATGGCGACTATCCGCATCAGTTCGCGGGTGATCCGACAGGCGCATCTGCCGAATATGGTAATGAAATTATGAATTTTAATGCTGAAAATGTTGCAGCAGCGGTAAAAGTTATTAAAGAATCGAATCTTGTGGGAAAACTGTTTAAAGAATTCTATGATTATTCCGATAATCCAGTAAAATAAAGAATCATAACAAGCAGTGGAGCGTTGTGAGTGGCAAATTCACCCTTGAAACAATTGGCGTTTCATGTTATAATTTATAAATAGAAAAATCCGCGACGATGCGTATCAGGATGGAAAAAGTATGAATTATAAATTTTCGAATAAAGTTAAAGATATGAAACCCTCAGCAATAAGGGAAATATTTAAATCAATGAGTGACCCTGAAATGATTTCGCTTGCTGCCGGAAACCCTTCTGCAGAGTCATTTCCTTATGATAAAATGGCGAGCATATCAGCGCGTATTTTTGCTGAAACTCCTGTTGCAGCTTTGCAGTACAGCATAACAGAAGGTTATCCGAAACTTATTTCTCAAATGGCAAAAAGACTCAAGGAAAAGCAGGGAATTGGAACCGATGGTAACGATGTTATAATCACATCCGGAGGGCAGCAGGGAATTGATCTCACTGCGAAAGTACTCTGCAATGAGGGTGACGTCATCATCTGTGAAAAGCCATCATTCATTGGTGCGCTTAACGCTTTCAGATCGTATAAGGTTAATCTTGTCGGTGTAGACCTCGAAAAAGATGGCATAAATATCGAGATGCTTGAAGATGCGTTAAAAAATAACCCTAAAACAAAGCTGATATACTTGATTCCGACCTTCCAGAATCCTATGGGTATTTGTATGTCCCTTGAAAAACGCAAAAAGGTTCTCGAACTCGCTGAAAAATATGATGTTGTAATCTTAGAGGATAACCCCTATGGTGAGCTTCGCTTTGGTGGTGAGGATATACCCACTATCAAGAGTATGGACAAAAATGGCAGAGTCGTCTACTGTTCAACATTCTCAAAGATTCTTTCTGCGGGTATGCGTGTGGGCTATCTCTGCGGACCTAAAGAAGTTGTACAAAAGATCGTCGTTGTAAAGCAAGTCAACGATGTTCATACTAATATTTTCTTTCAAATGCTTTGCTCTCGATTTATGGAAGAATACGATATCGACGCACATATAGCAGATATCAGGAAACTCTATAAAAGAAAATGCGATCTTATGTTAACTGAACTTGACAATAGACTCTCGGACAAGCTTGAATACACAAGACCTGATGGCGGGTTGTTTATATGGGCTACAGCTAAGAACGGCGAATCAGGAATTGCGATTGCGAAAAAAGCCGTTGCTCAGAAGGTTGCTGTTGTTCCCGGAAGCACCTTCCTTGCAGATGAAAGCGAGGACTGCCCCTCGTTCAGACTCAACTATTCAACACCGAGCGATGAACAAATTATCGAAGGAATAGCAAGACTCTCAAAGGCATTAGACTAATATCCGCATTGAAAAGGAATATCCATTATTATGATTAACGGAAAAAAGATTATATTCAGCGGTATTCAACCGAGTGGAAACCTAACAATAGGTAACTACGCAGGTTCGCTGAAGAACTGGGTATCGCTTCAGAATGAATACAAATCGCTTTTTTGCATTGTTGATATGCATTCAATAACTGTGCGTCAAAATCCTGCTGAACTTCGCCGAAGGACATACGAGGTTTTCGCTTTGTATTTAGCATGCGGAATTAATCCCGATGTTTCGACAATTTTCGTCCAAAGTCATGTTCCTGCACATGCTGAGCTTGCTTGGGTGCTTGACTGCTATACAATGTTCGGAGAACTGTCACGCATGACTCAGTTTAAGGATAAATCAGAAAAGAACTCACAGAACATCAACGCAGGATTGTTTACTTATCCTGTTTTAATGGCAGCTGACATACTCCTTTATCAGGCGGATCTCGTTCCAGTAGGTGAGGACCAAAAACAGCACCTGGAGATAACAAGAGATATCGCAGGTCGTTTCAACGGAATTTATAGCGAAACATTCACTGTACCCGAGCCTTTTATAAGCAAACTCGGCGGAAAAATAATGTCGCTTTCAGAACCTGACAAAAAGATGTCGAAATCTGATATGGGCGACGGAAGTGTAAGGATTCTTGACGATCGCGACACAATAATCAGAAAATTCCGTAGAGCGGTAACTGACAGCGGTTCCGAAATTAAAGTCGAAGAGGGCAAAGACGGAATTAATAACCTTATAATGATTTACTCGACGTTTTCGGGTAAAACAAAAGATGAGATTGAAAAAGAGTTTGAAGGCAGAGGTTATGGTGAATTCAAGATGGCAGTCGGCGAATGTGTCGCAGACGCACTCGAGCCGATTAAAGCTAAATTTAACACCTATATTTCAGACAAAACTCAGCTTGATAAACTGATGTCATCTGGAGCTGACCAGGCAGCTTATTTAGCGAGAAAAACCATTTCTAAGGTTTATCGCAAAATTGGCTTTGTCCAAAAGCCTTAATTACCGTGCAGATCTACTTCATTGCGATTTCTGCTCTTATTGCGGCTTTTGTCGCTTCTTTTGTTTTTACACCATCAGTGATTCGTTTTGCGAAGAGTCAAGGTATAAGCGACAAACCCGATGGCAGGCATCCCAAAGACAGCATAAAACTTAGATTCGGCGGAACTGCAATATTTATTGCTTTTGTGCTTGTAATTGTTCTATTTGCTCCAAAGTCACCGCTGCGTACTGCCTTGATCGCAGGAGGTTTTATAGCAGCTGCAATAGGGGCGCTTGACGATATAAAAGGATTAAAACCGTATATAAAATTATCTCTTCTAACTCTTGCAGCTATCGTTCCTGTCTACTTAGGCATAAGAATCGAATGGATTACAGTTTTCGGTAAAGTAATAGTATTCGGCAACTGGTCTATACCCGTCACAATTATTTGGATTCTCGTTTTAACAAATGCGATGAACCTTATCGACGGTCTTGACGGTCTTGCAAGCGGCATTTCTGTTATATCCTCATTAACATTAACAATTACAGCATTTATTATGGGACAAACCGATATGGCGGTTATCGCTGTATGTCTTTGCGGTGCATGCCTTGGTTTTATACCTTTTAATATATATCCTGCAAAAATTACCCTTGGAGACACAGGTGCGCTTTTTATAGGTTATATATTTGCAGTCCTTTCGATTGATGGACTTTTCAAAGTAAGCACAGCTGTTTCCTACCTCATACCAGCGGTTTTGTTCTCACTTCCGTTATCGGATATTATTATTTCCGCTCTTCGCCGCAGTCGTAAAGGTGGTAAGATTACTATTGGAGATAGAGGACATCTTCATTACAGGCTTGCAGATTCAGGTCTTGGAACAGTAAAAACGGTCTCACTTTTTCATATTTTAACCTTACTGAATTCTATAGGTGCGATATTGATTGCACTTGGTTTAACGATACCGGGAATTTGTGCGGTCATGGTATGCGGTATAATAGTTATTTTCCTATACCGATATGGTCTTAAGCACAACAAAAATAAAACGGAGGAAGGCGCTGTAACAAGCGGCGAATAAAATATGGCAACAAAAGAAAAAAACTATGACAGTCAAAGCATATCGTCTCTGAAAGGCGCAGATAGAGTAAGAAAACGTCCTGCAGTCATTTTCGGTTCAGATGGGCTCGAAGGCTGCGAACACTCATTTTTTGAAATACTGTCAAACTCCATCGATGAACATCGAGAGGGTTTCGGCAAAGTTATAAATATAACAGTTTACAACGACAATACACTTTCCGTTGAGGACTTTGGTCGCGGTGTTCCACTTGGATGGAACGAAAACGAGAAACGTTTCAACTGGGAGCTTGTTTATTGTGAGCTTTACGCTGGCGGAAAATATAAAAACACAATGGGCGGTGCATACGAATACTCGCTCGGATTAAACGGTCTTGGTGCTTGCGCAACACAATATTCATCGGAATTCATGGAGGTTGTGTCCTATTATGACGGTGAAAAACATACAATGTCCTTTAAGAAAGGCGAACCTGTTGGTAAGCTTGAAACGGAACCATGCCCGAAAAGTAAAACTGGTACTTTGGTAAAATGGAAGCCCGACAGGGAAGTTTTTACTGAAATAAAAATATCAAGAGAATATTTTAATCAAATACTTCTCAAACAAGCCGTTGTAAACGCAGGGCTTAGGTTGACATTAAAGTTTCAAAATCCGGACGGCAGCTTTTCTGAATCGGACTATCTATATCCTGAAGGAATCGTTGACTATATAAACGAAAGAGTCGGCGAAACAGCTATGATGCCGGTTGCCGATTATTCTACCGAACGAGTAGGCCGCGATAGAGATGATAAAGAAGACTATAAACTGAAAAGCAGCTTCGCTTTTACATTCTCTAATGATGTTAATTTTATCGAATATTACCACAACTCAAGCTTTCTCGAGCATGGAGGCTCTCCCGAAAAAGCTACAAGAAGTGCTTTTGTATCTGAAATAGACAAATATTTAAAAGCAACTAATAAATATACAAAGAACGAGTCAAAGATTACCTTTGCTGATGTAGAGGACTCACTTGTACTTGTTACGAATTCATTTTCAACCCAGACTTCATACGCTAACCAAACAAAGAAAGCAATAACCAACTCCTTTATCGCGGAAGCGATGACTGATTTCTTCAAGCATTCACTTGAGGTTTATTTTGCTGAAAATCCACAGTATGCCGACAAGGTCTGCCTGCAGGTTCTTGTAAACAAGCGAAGCAGAGAGTCTGCTGAAGTGATGCGCACGAATGTCAAAAAAAAGCTGACCGGAACTCTTGATATATCAAACAGTGTCGAAAAATTTGTAGGATGTCGAAGCAAAGACCCGACTAAAAGAGAACTATTTATAGTTGAAGGTAATTCAGCTCTTTCGTCTTGTAAACTTGCTAGAAATGCAGAATTCCAAGCGATAATTCCTGTAAGAGGTAAAACCCTCAACTGCTTGAAATCAACCTACGAAAAGATTTTCAAAAACGATATCATTATGGACCTTCTCAAAGTTATCGGATGCGGCATTGAAATAAAAACGAAGTCAAACAAAAACTTTGTTCCGTTTGATATGTCTCTTTTAAAATGGGATAAAATTATAATATGCACCGATGCAGATGAGGACGGTTACCAGATCAGAACTCTTATTCTGACGATGTTTTACAGACTTTTGCCTACTCTTATTCAAGAAGGAAAAGTTTACATCGCTCAGACTCCTCTTTACGAAATAACAACAAAGGATGACACCTTCTTTGCTTATGACGAGCAGGAGAAAACTAAGATTATCGAAGAAATCGGTGAAAAGAAGTATACAATCCAGCGCTCTAAAGGTCTTGGTGAAAACGAGCCGGAGATGATGTCGCGTACAACTATGAAACCGGAGACTCGAAAACTTATCAGGATAACTCCAGAAGATGAAAAAAGTACCACTGAGATGTTTGAAGTTCTGCTTGGCGATAATGTTGCTGATCGAAAAAGATATATTTATGAAAACGGCTCAAGATACCTCGAACTCGCTGATATCTCATAAACTAATGACAAAGGATGAACATATATATAAATGGCAAAAGGTAAAAAGAAGATTATTGAATCGAGCGTACCAGCACCGATTGACAATCAAAGGATAACGGATGTTCTTGAAACAAATTATATGCCGTATGCGATGAGCGTTATTGTTTCCAGAGCCATCCCTGCTATCGATGGTTTCAAGCCCGCTCATAGAAAGCTTCTTTATACAATGTATAAAATGGGGCTTTTAACTGGCGCACGTACAAAGTCAGCTAATGTCGTCGGGCAGACAATGAAGCTGAACCCACACGGCGACGCTTCTATTTATGAAACCCTTGTCAGGCTTACTAGCGGTAAAGAATCGCTTCTGCATCCTTTTATTGATTCCAAAGGAACCTTTGGAAAACAGTATTCAGACATGGATTTTGCCGCACCAAGATATACAGAAGTTAAACTTGCGAAAATATGTGAAGAGCTCTTTGGTAGTATTGATAAAGACAGTGTTGATTTCGTTGACAACTATGACGGCACAATGAAAGAACCTGAAATTCTACCGACAACATATCCAAATATTCTTGTTTCACCCAACCTCGGTATCGCTGTTGGTATGGCAATAAATATTTGTTCATTCAATCTTGCAGAAGTTTGTGACGCCACTTCAGAATATATAAAAAGACCGAACATGAAAGCAGAGGAGCTCCTTGACATTCTAATCGCTCCCGATTTTACGACCGGTGGTTATATTATTTATGACAGAGAGCAGCTTCTTGAGATATATAAAACAGGTCGTGGAAGATTTAAACTTCGCGGTAAATGGAAATACAATGCGAATGATAACAGCATTGAAATAACCGAAATACCTTACACCACAACTGGTGAAAAAATAAAAAACTCCGTCATCGATCTTGTGAAAACAGGGAAAATTAAGGATATATCAGACGTTCGTGACGAAATTGACATCGAAGGTCTCAGAATCACAATCGACTTGAAACGCTCTGCGGATCATGAGAAAATCATCGCAAGAATTCTCAAAAGCACCACCCTTGAAGATGGTTTTTACTGTAATTTTAATATACTTACCGGAGGTACACCTTCAACACTCGGCGTTTTAGGAATACTTGACGAGTGGGTAGCATTTAGAATCGAGTGTTTAAGAAGGGAATACTTGCACGAACTCGGTAAAAAACAAGATAAGCTGCATTTGCTCAAGGGTTTGAAAAAGATACTGCTTGATATCGACAAGGCTATAAAAATCATCCGAGGAACTGAAAGCGAAAATGATGTTGTTCCGAATTTGATGAAGGGCTTCGATATCGACAAGTTTCAAGCAGAATATGTTGCTGATATAAAACTTCGCAATCTCAACAGAGAATATATTATTAACCGCATCAGCGATATAGAAGACCTCGAAAAAGAGATAAATGAACTGAACGATTTGCTTTCTGATGAAAAGAAAATCAAAAAGGTTATCATAAAGCAACTCGCGGAGATTAAGAAGAAATACGGAAAACCACGTAAAACAATGCTCCTTGACGAATCAGAAGCAGTAAGCACTGAAATTGCGGAAGAAGTTGAAGATTACCCTGCTGTTATTTTTGTGACTGCAGAGGGCTATTTTAAAAAATGTACAATCCAGTCCCTCAGAGGCAGCGATGTTCAAAAAGTCAAAGAGGGAGATGAAATAATCTTCAGCCAAGAGACGACAAACAAAGCTGAAGTGCTGTTCTTTACGACCAATGCACAGGTCTATAAAGCAAAATTAGATGATTTTGAAGCATCTAAAGCATCAGCACTCGGCGATTATGTCCCGGCAAAACTCGGGTTTGACGAAGATGAAATGCTTGTGTCAGCTCTTGCTGTGACAGATTATAGCGGAGAAATTGTTCTTTTCTATGAAAACGGAAGAGCCGTTAGCATTCCTGCAGATGTCTATCAGACAAAGACAAACAGAAAGAAGCTCACTAAGGCATTCAATGATGGAGCGAAGCTGATATCTGCATATTTCTTAGGTGAAGCAAAAGAATTTTTAATGCTATCCCAAGACCATAAGGCATTATTAATTGGCGGAGACCAGGTAAATAAGAAAACTACAAGAATTTCAGCTGGGTCTACTCTATTTACTTTGAAAAAGAATGATGTTATAGTTAAAGTAGCTCCTTATTATGATACATTACCGAGACTGCAGAAAGAAAGCAAGTATCGTAAACGCAATCTTCCCGCAGCGGGTGTTATTTTTGAGGATTATGACCCGAACTGTACTCAACAAACTTTATAACGTTTTTCATACCGTTTTCGTTTATCTAACATAATAATATAGTATAATATGATGGAGGTGATACATTTATGGAGAATTCAAATAATATGAAGTTCAACAGAATCAATGCAAATAAAGCAAAAGATAGTGCAAGGAATGCTGTTGACCATTTGCAAATTGAGCTCAAGAAAAACAAATTTTACTTCATCCTGACAGCAGTCTCAATTTTAACAGCTGTAATAGGTGTAAAATATACGGTCGAAATGTCGTTTTTCCAAGCGCTTTTACCCCAGCTTGTGTTTTCAACCATTGCGGCAGCCGCGTTTACTTCGGCATTTCTATTAAAACCAGGTTTTCCCGCAATTGTATCGCCGATAGCTTCTGTAGCATTTTCCCTTCTTATAACAAGGGATGTAACTACATTATTGATTCTGCTAAATTACATTCCAGTAGGTCTTGTAATAGGTTATTGCATACAGCAAGGGAAGAGCAGGATGCAAACAGTGGTGCGTGCCGGATTTATTTCCATTGCGGTACTCGTAGTGGTCTTTGGATATGAGCTTTATTTGTATAAAGGCGTAATCAATTATGATGCGTTTTATGATACAGTCATGGACATTTCGAGAGGTTTCATAGATAACTACAAAAAACTGAGTAAAAATGCTGACGAGTTGTTCAAAGAGATGTCCCCTGTGGATGTTTTTTCCGATGCAATAAAAACATTTCTCGGAGCATTCCTCCTCCTCACCGGATTCATTCAGGTTCACTTAATAAGCTTTGCTACAAAGTTCACTTTAAAGAGGCTTGAGTTACATGATGAAATTTTTGCCTTCGACCTAAAATGGGAGCTTGAGCCTTCAAAAACCGCAGCAGTTGTTTTTATGGCTTTCGCACTCATATATGCTTCGTTCCAAAATTACGGTAATATTGGACTCTTAGCAGCGACCGCTTTGGTTATGTACCCGATTGCAGCAGGGCTTGCTTTAGTCGGCTCGAGGTCATTTTCTAATTTCTTGAAAAGCGGCAGAATATTTATGTATGTGATAATCCTACTTGTTATTTTTGGTATGACTAGCATAATTTCTATTTCGTTAATTTTACTTGTTTTTATAGGACTCACAAGAACCCTTCTTAGAGGCACAAAATTGGATGTATTCAATAAAACTGAGCAATAACATCTAAATAACAGGAGGTACATAATTGAAAAAGCTATATGATGCTGTAAAAGGCAAACGCATTTTATTTTCTGCGCTCGCGGTTATGCTTGTTTTTATTATGGTTTCTTCCTTTTCAGGGAACGGAACGATGCTCGTTGTGGCAGTATTACTTACTGCAATTTTCATCGTTTTTGTTATAGCTGTAACGCTATTTGAAATGAGCGGTAAGATTCCTGACAGTGGCAGCTCGCTTCTTTCTAACTTAACAGTTGATTTTCTGATGAAACTGGACATGCCGGTTCTTATAATGGACGATAACGACAATATTATTTGGTACAATAAAGCTTTTACAGTTTACGATGATGAACACAAAATTCTTTACGGTAAATCAGTCAAAGATGCCACTGACAACCAGCTAACCTACGAAAAAGCTATGAAGTCAAAAGCTGGGGCTGCAGCAGTTTCCACAATATCCATCGATGTCTTTGATGTCCCGTTTGAAGTGCGCGCTTTCCAGATAACTTCAAAGGGTAAAAACAACTTTTTAACTATTTGGTATGATAACAGTGTTTTAAATAATGTAAAAAAGGAGCTTGACGACTCCGCTCCTCTAATGGCTTATATTGTAGTCGACAACCTAACGGAAATAATTCAAAACATTCAAGAAGATTACCGAACCGCATCAGCAAATATAGCAAAAGCCTTGACCGAATGGGCGGCTTCTTTAGGAGCAATACTTAAGGAATACGAGCGGGATAAGTTTTTTATGTTGTTCAGCCGTAAGCATCTTGTTACTATGATAGATAGCAAATTTTCTGTACTAGACAATATAAGAGAACTGACTGAAGCACAGCTTGGTATGCCGCTTACAGTAACAATCGGTATTGCGAATGTTAACGGCGGTTTTGCTGAGAAAGACAGTGCAGCAAAACAAGCGCTTGAATACGGACTACAGCGAGGTGGCGATCAGGCTGTTGTTAAGGGTATCAACGACACCAAAATCTTTGGTGGTAGAACAAAAACTGTTGAGAAAAGAACAAAAATACGTTCTCGGATCATTGCTCATGACCTTGGAAACATGATCGCAGAAAGCTCTAATATTCTTATAATGGGGCATAAATATGCTGATTATGACTCCTTAGCAGCAGCAGTTGGTATTGCAAGACTCTGCCTTGATAAGGGTAAAAAGGTTAATATAATATCAAACGAAAATGATATTAACCTTATGTTTGTCAAACAAAAATTGACTTCATTGGATTTTTATGAAAATATTTTTGTTGATAAAATAACAGGTCAAGACCTTATAAGTGCAGAAACTCTTCTCGTCGTCGTGGATGTCAATAACAAAAATCTTTTTGAATCACCTGAAATATTTGATAATGTTCGTAAAAAAGTTATCATTGACCATCACAGAAAAACTGAAGAATACAGCACACCTGTGGATATCACCTATATTGAACCATCGTCTTCATCCGCAAGTGAGCTTGTGAGTGAGATTTTAGAACAGCTGTTACCTGCCGGGTCTCTTGAAAAAGAAGAAGCAGAACTTCTCCTTGCCGGTATTATGCTTGACACAAAACAGTTCTCGCGTAATGCAGGTGTCAGAACATTCGGTGCAGCGGTTTATTTACGCTCTGAAGGAGCCAATCCGACAGATGCGCAGCTGATGTTCAAAACAAATTCCGATGATTTTATAAAACAAGCGAAGTTTGAGAGTAGCACAATAATTTATAGAAATATCTATGCAATATCTGCCTTGACCGATGATTTAACCGAAGAAGATAAGATTGCAGCAGCTAAAGCAGCTGATAGCATGCTTTCAATGGATGGCGTTCTAGCATCATTCGTACTTTGCCGAGTTGGTGATATAATTAATATATCTGCTCGTTCTTCCGGTACTGTGAATGTTCAGCTTATACTTGAAAACATGGGTGGTGGCGGTAGATATGATGTTGCTGGTGCTCAGCTTGAAACTTTTGACATGGAACAAGCACTTACGATGCTCCGTGATTCAATAGATAAATATACAGATAAAGAAATGCTAACTAAAGGACAATAATTAAAATCAAATATCGGTCAAGATTGAAAGATAAATCTTTCAATCTCTCGAAGTTTGTTTCTTTTGTTCCGAATGATGGAACGAATGCAAAGGACGCGACCGAAACAAACTTCAAGAAAATTAGAAAGGGATGGTTAGAATTATGAAAGTTGTACTCCTTCAAGATGTGAAAAGTCAAGGTAAAAAGGGTGATGTCATCGAGGTTTCTGATGGCTATGCGAGAAACTTCCTCTTCCCGAAAAAGCTTGCACAAATTGCAGATACACAAATTTTAAATGAAATAAAAGCTAAAAACGATGCAGCTCTTAGAAAAAAAGAGGAAGACAAGAAACTCGCTCAAGCACAAAAGAAACAGCTTGATGAAATCGTTCTGGAAATAACCGCTGATGGTAACAACGGAAGACTTTTCGGTGCAATTACAAGCAAAGATATATCTGAGCAGCTTGAGAAAAAGCATGGAATTTCAATTGACAAAAAGAAGTTTTCAGTCGAATCGATTAAAAACTATGGTGAATATACTGCTGTAATAAAACTTTTTGCAGATATTACCGCAAAACTTACAGTTAAAGTCCAACCACAATAAAAATAAACTGCTTAGGAGACGGATATGGCTGACTTAGATTCAATAAAACAAATGCCCTATTCGCTTGAAGCGGAGCAAGCTGTTTTAGGTGGTATCCTTGTTGACGGAGAGCGTATAAACGAAGTTGCAGAGATTATAACAAGTACCGATTTTTATCTTGAACGACATCAAGCCATTTATGCCGCTATGCAAGAGATGTTTGTGCAGAGCAGATGTATAGACTTTGTAACACTGCTGGATATGCTCGAGCGCAGCGGTACATATTCAAAAAAAGACGGTGCGCAGTATATAAAGCTGCTCGCTGACACCGTTCCATCTATTGCAAACATACGCGAATATGCAAATATTGTTCGTGATAACGCCCTGCTTAGAGCGCTCATAAATAACTCACGCGATATAGCCGACAGCGCTTATGCTGCCCAAGGAAATGTAAGTGAGATAATTGACTCCGCTGAACAAAAGATATTTTCAATAGCTGCAAACAAATATCGCGGAGACTTCGCTCATATAAGGGATGTAATCGTTGAAAACTACGCTTTAATACAGCAGATGATAGACGACCCTGAAGGCACGACAGGACTAAAAACAGGGTTTGGAGCAATCGACAGAGTGCTTATTGGAATGGGTAAAGGCGACTTTGTGCTTGTTGGCGCTCGTCCTGGCGTTGGAAAAACCGCTTTTGTTCTTAATGTTGCAGAAAATGTAGCAAAAAAATCTAAAAAAGCTGTAGCGATTTTTTCTCTTGAAATGACAAAAACGCAGCTTGTAGCAAGAATGCTTTCGTCTGCGTCAATGATAGAAAACAACAAGCTAAGAACGGGAATGCTCGAACCTGATGATTGGGTAACGCTTGCAAAAGCGGCATCGTCGTTGTCGAATTGTGACATACTAATCGATGACACAGCAGGAATGACCGTTACCGCGATGAGAGCAAAACTTCGTAGAATTAAAAATTTAGGGCTTGTAGTTGTCGATTACCTTCAGCTTATGCAGTCGGACAGAAAAATCGAAAACAGGGTTCAGGAAGTTGGAGATATATCAAGAAATCTTAAACTTCTTGCTAAGGATTTCGGTGTGCCTATTTTAACTTGTGCTCAGCTTTCAAGAGCACCAGAATCGAGAGGTGGCAGTACCGGAGGCCCGAAAGCACCGATGCTTTCAGACCTGCGAGACAGCGGCGCGATAGAGCAGGATGCTGATATTATAATGTTTCTTTACAGAGATTATTATGAACAAGACGCTGAAAACAAAAATCTTGCTGAAATTATGGTCGCTAAGAATAGGCATGGAACAACCGGTAAAATCACATTGGGTTGGTATGGCCAATATTATAAATTTATCGATGTTGAGCAGCGTTATGATGATAATAGCGCTCCGCATAACTGAGAGGCAAAAAGATTAAATGCGTATTGATAAGGTGCAGTATCGTTTTGAAAAAAAGCTTACGGACATAATCACAACAAATGATTTGATAAGATCTGGTGCAGTGGTTATGGTGGCATTTTCCGGCGGAAAAGATTCGGTATCTCTACTATATGCACTGAAAAATATTTCGGAAAAACTTAGTTTTAGTGTTATAGCAGCTCACATTAATCACGGGATCAGAACAACGGCCGACCGAGATCTTTGTTTTGCTTCTGATTTTTGCAAAAAAAACAAAATTGAGTTTTATAGCGACAAGGCTGATATCCCCCAAATTTCAAAAACCCTTGGAAAGGGAATTGAAGAAACTGCGAGAGAGGTTCGGTACGAGCTTCTTCAAAATCTTGCAAAGTCTGTCAGAGCGGAGCTAATTGCAACAGCGCATAATATGAACGATAATGCCGAAACAGTCCTATTTAACATTGCAAGAGGTACAGGTCTTAATGGAGTCAGCGGAATCTTAGAAAAGAGAGACAATATTATTCGCCCACTTCTTGGTTTTACAAGAGCGGAAATTGAGGATTATGTTAACTGCTGTGGACTTAAAAATGTCGAGGATGAAACAAACGAAGACACAAACTACACAAGAAACTATATCCGCCACAAAATAATGCCGCTTTTTGATAAGGTTAACCCGAATATCGTAAAAAATATCTACCGCTTGTCACAAACTGCTAAACAAGATACTGGCTTGCTCGATTTACTTGCAAAAGAAGGTCAAAGTGTGGATGTTAACGACCATTCGTCGATTAAAGCAAGAAAAATAGCGAATGATTTTTTTGTATTAAACGGTAAGAGTTTGGAGAAGACTCATATTGATTCGGTTTTAGAAGCAGTAGCAAAAAGCAAATGCTCTAAAAAGCAATTATATATAAGTCTCCCCGGCGATTTTGAAGCTGTGATTTCTGATGGAAATTACAAGATAATAAAAACAGAAACCAAAACTTATTCCGAAGCCATACCCGCACTGGTGGAACTAAAACAAGGCTTTAACGATTTTGGTAGTTGGAGAGTTTTTATCGGTGAAAACAAACCTGAGAAAACAGACGATTGTGCATATAACGAAGAAATAATTTACAATTATTCAACACTATGTGCCCTTGATTTTGATAAAATCTCTAAGTGCGTTTATGCAAGAAATCGACGACAAAGCGACTGCTTTATATGTAACGGTATTAACCGAAACATTAAAAAGTGTTTTATTGATAAAAAGATACCTCTTGAAGAACGAGATAAAATTCCTGTTATATGCGATAATGAAGGTATCATATTTGTACCTTATATTGGAATTGCAGACCGTGTATATACTAAAAGCCCAAAAAAAGCGTTGTGGCTATATGTATCTTACGCGACACATGGGAAAAGATAAATGTAACAAAAATATAAAACAATGCTAATTTACTTGAATCGCCGCAGCTTGGCAGAATGAGGTTGAAATGAATATTCGTAAGACCGTAATATTTTGGGTTTTAATATTTGCCGTTGTATTCACCGTTGGTTCGTTGATTATAAATCAAGAAAACGAAAAAGCGACGAAGTACAGCGATATAATTCAATATTTCAAAGATGGTAAGGTCGAATCCTTTGTCGTAAATGAACAGAACGTTCTTATGCTTACGATAAGAGGCGACGACTTGAAAAAGGTAGAATATCGCCTGCGTACTCTTGACGGCTTCCGCGAAGATATTCAACCGCTTATGCAAGCTAATGAAGCGGATGAAAATAAAAAAGTTGTATCTTATGATTATAAAACAACACCAACTTTACCTTGGATTGTAGGTTTCATACCATATATTTTAGTTATTGTTGCAATTGCTTTTATCTATTATTCATTCCTGAAAAAGCAAAATACCGCAGGCGGCGCAGCTCCAAAAGACAGCGGTTCCGGTGGATTCGGAGGCTTTGGCGGAAGAATGAGCTCCTTCAGTCGTGCGCGAGCAAAACTTGGAAGCGACGAAAAGAACAAGGTTATGTTCGCAGACGTTGCAGGTGCTGACGAGGAAAAAGAAGAACTCGAAGAAATAGTTGAATTCCTCAAAGAGCCCAGCAAATTCACAGCCCTGGGTGCTAAAATTCCAAAAGGTGTTCTTCTTGTCGGCGCGCCCGGTACCGGTAAAACCCTCCTTGCAAAAGCTGTTGCGGGTGAAAGCGGAGTACCTTTCTATTCGATCTCCGGTTCAGACTTTGTTGAAATGTATGTCGGTGTCGGTGCTTCAAGAGTTAGAGATCTTTTTGATACAGCAAAGAAAACAGCTCCGAGTATTGTTTTCATAGATGAAATAGATGCTGTTGGACGCCACAGAGGCGCAGGCTGGGGCGGCGGACATGATGAACGCGAGCAGACACTTAACCAGCTTCTTGTAGAAATGGACGGTTTCGGCGGTCATGAAGGTGTTATCGTTATAGCCGCTACTAACAGACCTGACATCCTTGACCCGGCACTACTTCGTCCGGGTAGATTCGATAGGCAGATAACTGTTAATTACCCCGACCTTAAGGGTAGAGAAGCGATACTAAAAGTACACGCAAGAAAAAAACCACTTGAAGAAAGTGTTGACCTTTCTGTACTTGCCAAGACTACAGTAGGCTTCACAGGTGCGGACCTTGCAAATATACTCAACGAAGCAGCACTCCTTGCCGCTCGTAAGAATAAGAAACTCATCGGTATGAAAGACATCGAAGAGGCGACGATGAAGGTCATCATAGGACCTCAAAAGCGTTCTATGGTCATCAAAACCGAAGAAAAACGCAAAACGGCATATCACGAAGCCGGACATGCAATTGTAGGCCATCTTTGCAAGACTCAAGACCCCGTGCATCATATCTCTATAATTCCCAGTGGGCGTGCTCTCGGTTATACCTTGTCACTGCCTAAAGAAGATAAATACAGCGTTTATAAAGTCCAGCTTGAAGAAGAAATTGCAGTACTTCTCGGTGGTAGAGTTGCTGAAAAACTTATTCTCGACGACATCTCTGGCGGCGCTTCTAATGACATTAAGAGAGCGACTTCTATCGCTCGTAAGATGGTGACACGCTACGGAATGAGCGATCTCCTCGGTCCGATTATGTTCGGTAGCGACAACGACGAAGTGTTCCTCGGAAAAGATTACAATCAGACACGCAACTACTCAGAAGAAGTAGCAGCACAAATTGACTCCGAGATTCATAAGATTGTAGAAAAATCATATAAACTAGCTGAAAAGCTGCTGACCGAAAACATGGATAAGCTTCACTTTATCGCAGATTTCCTTGTTAACTATGAAATTATGGACGGTGATCAGTTCACAGCTCTTATGAACGGTAATCCGACTGTAGAAGAGCTTCTTGCTATTAAGACTGCCAAAGAAGAACAAAGTAAAGAAGAAAATCAAAAGAAGAGCGCAGCAGAGAAATCTGACAAGAAACCTAATTCAGCTGAAAAGGTAATTGAACCGAACGAACTTGATTCGGATATTTCATCAGATAGAGATGAAACAGACGATTCGGATAATTCTGAAGAGTAATTTAATTAAATTATACCCTCGCAGTGATATGCGAGGGTATAATTATAATTATTTTCTATTTTTTCGTTTTTGCTGATTGAAATAAGTGAAAAATGTTATATAATAGTCTATACAGATATCATTTTTAGGAGGTACCAGTATGGCGGATTTTGACAACAACCACGATTCCGATTTAGATTACGAGGATGAGGGCGAAAACTACCTCGCATCCTATAAGCGCTCCCGCATTATAAAACAGATTGTATCTGTTATTGCCGCTTTACTGATACTTACGGTTTCCGTTTTCGCGGCTCTCTTTATAAACGCAAAAACGAACGAGAAGAAACCATTGCCAGCTGATGATTCTTCAGCTGTAACCAATGAGTCCTCAGAAGCGGAAAGCAGCGATATGGCTGTGTCGGATGAAGAAAGCATAACCGAGTCAGAGACCGAAAGCAGTACAGAGTCCGAAGACGGCACTTCATCTGAACCAGATGAATCTGACGATGTTTCTATGCCGATTTTGTACGGGGTTACAATCGACAGCATCTATGTTTACGGTGATGTTGGACTCCAATACTTTGCCTCAAGCTCTGTCGCAGAAGGAAAATTTGCTGATGCGCTGAATTCTTATAGAAATGCATTCCCTTCAAGCGTTAATATGTACAGCATAATTGTTCCGACTTATGCTGAATTTTATAAATTTGACGACGGTAAAAAGATCGGTCAGTCTCAAACTGATAGCATAGCAAGAATAAACGCAAAGCTTGCATCAGGCATAAAACCTGTTGACATAATACCAAAACTAGAGGAGCATAACACAGAATATCTTTATTACCGAACCGATATAAACTGGTCACCTCTTGCAGCATATTATGCCTATGTTAAGTTCATGGAAGAAATCGGTCAAACACCGGTAGCACTTGATGTCTATGAAAAAGGAACGATCGAAGAATTTGTGGGCTCGAGCTACATTCGTTCACAAGCAAAGCAGCTCCTTGAAAAGCCGGATTATATCGATTTTTATAGAGTCGATAAAAAATATCCTTCAAATGTAACTCAGTACTTTTACGACGGAACGGTTTATAAAAACTCTCAGCTTGTATTCAAAAATGTCAGCGGAATTACAAATGGTTATCAAATTTTTGGAGCTGAAACACGCTATGTAAGAGTAAAAACAACTGCTGGGACGGGCAAAAAGCTTCTTATTCTTAGAGAAAACAGTGCAACTGCCTTTCTACCTTACCTTCTCCCGCATTTTGATGAGATTCATGCGGTTGACACAAGATATTTTCACAAATATTCAAATGAAGCAATTACTGATTTTGTAAAGGATATGGGAATCACAGATGTTGTATTTATGTATTACTCTACCTCTGCGAACACCGGAGCGAGAATAAGCGAGTTAAATGCACTGCTTACAAAACGAAATGCTGAGATTGAATGAACGGATGGACAAATGAATAAAGACGAAAAAATTATGCTTAGCGGATATCTTTCGGTTATCGGCGCAATAACAAACGAGTTTAGAACAATCGATTATGTGCTTATAGAGAGTGAAAGATACGAAAAGATAAAGAAGAGTAAATTGCGAAAACCTGAGCAAAACCAATACAGACGGATTTTCGATGAATGTAAGAAGAAAAATATCGAGGTGAGGTTTACCCTCACCTCGGATTTTGACGGACTGAAAACCAGTGGCGGTATCGCTGCTTCTGTGTCGGAAAGAACATTTTTATCTACTGATGCAGTGCTAAAATCTGATAACCCTTTTATCATTTTTATTGAGGGTGTAGAAGATCCATACAATTTCGGCTACATACTCCGATCGTTCTATCTTGCGGGAGTAACAGCTGTTGTTATCCCAAAATTCAAATATAACTTCTTTAATGAAATTGTGGCGAAATCTTCTGCGGGACTATCGGAAACAATGGATATCGCAATATGTGACGATCTTACCGCTTTTTGCGCAGAGTTAAAACAAAACGGTGTTAAGATTGTTTGCACTGCAATAGAAAACTCTGTCAGTATGTATGACGCTTCACTGAAGAAACCGCTCATGCTTGTAATTGGCGGTGAAAAGAGGGGAATTTCACGCTCGGTACTTGAGCTTGCAGACGAAGTTGTAAGAATTGATTACGCAGTCAAAAAGAATATCTCACTTCCAGCGGTTTCCGCATCAGCAGTTCTCGCTTTTGAAGTGTATCGAAAAAATCAATAGATTAGTTACCTGAAAAGTATTTCAAATAATCCCTGCCGTCGCCGCCTTTAATCTCTACATAAGTGTTTGGCACATCACCGAGAAGCACTGTTTCTGTTAGACAGATAGTGTCTGTGACTGAAACGGAAGCCTCGGAAAAGGGTGCTGTTATTTTTATCATCGCATTGAAGTTCAAGTAAATTGAGTGCATACTCTGGTTTATACCGACCGAAACAAATTTATTGTCGATACTGCTTGTAAATGCTCCGAGGGGTATGATTTTAACTTTAATATCAGGCCCTCTGCCTGAAAAAAGTCTGCTTTTCATAACCGTACCGAGTGGGATTCCATATTCGCGTTTCTCAAGCTCTGAAAATTTATCTATAATTTCTTTTGAAATTTCTGATTTTATTAAATTCAATTTGACGGAATCGACCATAACCGCCGTCACTTTGCCATTATCACTTTTTTCAAGTTTAACAAGCTCAAAATAATTAACCCGGTTGTTGCTTAAGTATTCATATACAATCCCGTTTATGTAGTCAGCTATTATCATATGAGCATCAACATTTGCAAAGTCCACTACAGCGTCTCCGATAGATATATCAAAATAGCCCAATAATGACGTAGATAAGAACGATAATATTATAAATAGAATGACCAGCCGAATTTTCAAGCGTTTTTTCTTGCTCATTGTTGTCTCCCTTTAAAGAAGAATATTACCTTAAAGAATATGATTTACAAAAGCATTTAAGACTAAAGGGTATATGTAACCTTTTATTGGTTGTCGTAGTAAATGCATAATATTGATTGACAAAATTTCATTTGAGCTTTATAATATACTTTAATAAGTATGCATAGCGTGAAATCCAATTTGTTTCGCGGCAGAATATAATTCATGCAAGACCAACAGAGACAGCGAAAAATATTAAGGATGTGATTTTTTGTTTTGGCAAAAGGATCTTGAAACGATGCCAAGAAAAGAGCTTGAGGCATTGCAGCTTGAAAGGCTGAAGCGTCTTGTCGATTATTGTATCAAGCGAATACCTCATTACAGAAATAAGCTCGAAAAAGCAGGTGTAACTGCAGAAAAGATAAAATGCCTGTCCGATATAGAGTACATACCATATACAACAAAAGACGATATGCGCGATACATATCCCTATGGCCTTTTCGCTGTTCCTCTTAAAGATATCGTCCGTATCCACGCTTCTTCTGGTACAACAGGTAAACCCACAGTTGTCGGCTATACAAGAAGCGACCTGAACAACTGGAGTGATCTCGTTGCGAGAATTGTTGTTTCTGCAGGAGCAACTGAAAACGACATCGCTCAGATAAGCTTCGGTTATGGTCTTTTCACCGGTGCTCTCGGTCTGCATTATGGACTTGAGAGAATCGGAGCTGCTGTTATCCCTATTTCCAGCGGCAACACTGAAAAGCAGATAATGCTTATGAAGGACTTCGGCTCAACTGTTCTTGTTTCAACCCCATCATATGCAATGTATATGAGTGAAGTAGGAGCTGAAATGGGCATTGATATGAGAAAACTGAACCTCCGACTTGGTCTTTTCGGCTCGGAAGGGTGCACAGATGAGCTTCGTGCAAAAATAGAAAACAACTTAGGTGTTTTCTTTACTGACAACTACGGCATGAGCGAGCTTATGGGTCCTGGTGTTTCTGGTGAATGCAGGGAACGTTGCGGACTTCACTTTGCTGAAGACCACTTCTACCCGGAAATTATCGATTCGGCAACAATGCAAGTAAAACCCCGCGGTGAGGTTGGTGAACTTGTCATTACAACACTAACCAAAGAAGGCATACCGCTGCTTCGTTACCGCACAAAAGACATCACTCGTCTGCATTACGATACATGCAAATGTGGCAGAACCCACGCTCGCATGGAAAAGGTAAAAGGCAGGAGTGATGATATGCTTAAGATTAAGGGCGTTAACGTGTTCCCGTCACAGATTGAAAGCGTAATCATGACAATGCCGGATGCGATAAGCCCGAACTATCAGATAGTACTCACAACACATAACTATATGGACGAAATTGAAATAAAAGTAGAGCTAGTCAACGCTGGTTTATTGACTAACTATTCTGACCTTGAAAACCTGCAGAACCAAATCAGACACAAGCTCCATACTGTGCTTGGTCTTGATTGCCGTGTCACACTGCTTGAACCGAAATCGATTGAAAGATTTGTCGGAAAAGCGAGACGCGTTGTTGACAATAGAATAAAATAAGGAAAAAATGATGCAAGATAAGAAAAATAAAATAGATAAAAACAAAAAGCTTCTGCTCGGAAACGCTGCAGTTGCCAGAGGGCTGTACGAAGCAGGCTGCGTTTTCGTTTCCTCATACCCGGGCACACCTTCAACAGAAATAACTGAGGAAGCGGCTAATTATGATGAAATATACGCTGAATGGGCACCTAATGAAAAGGTCGCATTTGAAGCAGCTTTTGGTGCATCAGTTGCTGGCGGGCGTTCATTTGCCGGTATGAAGCATGTTGGACTAAACGTCGCAGCAGACCCCCTCTTCACCTCCGCTTACACAGGCGTAAATGCAGGCTTTGTTATCGGCGTTGCCGACGACCCCTCTATGCACTCATCACAGAATGAGCAGGATTCTCGCCATTATGCGATTGCGGCAAAAATACCGATGCTTGAGCCTTCGGATTCGGAAGAATGCCTTGAATATACAAAAAGAGCTTTTGAGTTATCAGAAAAGTTTGATACCCCTGTTATTTTAAAGCTTACAACAAGAATCTCTCATTCTCAGAGCCTTGTTACGATTTCTGAAAGAGAAGAAGTCGGTATACGTGAATATAAGAAAAATGAATCAAAATACATAATGAGACCCGCGAACGCCATTAAAAGGCATCCGATTGTAGAACAAAAGCTTAAAGACTTAGAAGATTATGCAGCTTCAAACTCTGAACTTAACAGAATTGAATACGGCGATAAGTCCATAGGTATAATAACAGCTGGTTCATCCTATGCATATGCGAAAGATGTGTATGGCGACAAAGCGTCATACTTAAAGCTCGGAATGGTTTATCCTTTATCTGAGAAACTGATAAAAGAATTTGCCTCACAAGTCGACGAACTTTATGTTATCGAAGAGCTTGACCCCATAATCGAGACTTACTGCAAAGCACTTGGCCTGAAAGTAAAGGGCAAGGATTTACTCCCTGTAATCGGTGAATACTCACAAGAGCTTATTAAAAGCAAACTTCTCGGAATTGAACCCGAGTTTTCATCAGTTGACGCTACTATACCTGTTAGACCTCCGGTTATGTGCGCTGGTTGCCCTCACCGCGGTACTTTCTATGTTTTGAAAAAGCTCGGTCTTACTGTCATGGGTGATATCGGCTGTTACACCCTCGGAACACAAATCGATACAACCTTATGTATGGGTGCTTCTGTTTCGATGCTTCATGGCTTCAACAAAGTCAGACCTGAAACAGCTTCGAAATGCGTAGGAGTTATCGGCGACTCAACATTTATGCATTCGGGAATAACCGGCCTTATCGATATAATCTACAACAACAGCTTTTCGACTCTCCTCGTGCTTGACAACTCCATAACAGGCATGACGGGTCATCAGCAAAATCCATGCACAGGATTGACCTTGAAAAACCTACCTGCAAAAGCGATATCAATCGAAGAGATCTGCCGTGCTTGCGGTGTTGAAAATGTCGAAACAGTCGACCCTAACAATATCACAGAATTCGAGAAGCTTCTCAAAGCGGAGCTTTCCAAAGACAAACCCTCAGTCATAATTCTAAAAAGACCTTGCGCTCTTCTTAAGTCAGTTAAAAAAGAAGATTATGTTTCCGTCGACTCCGATTTATGTTCTTCTTGCCGTGCGTGTATGCGTATCGGTTGCCCCTGTATTTCATTTGAAACAGGCAAAGCCGTTGTTGACGCGTCCCAGTGCATAGGCTGCGGTCTTTGCATGAAGATGTGCAAATTTGGCGCAATGAAGCTTAACAAGAGGGGCAAAGTCTAAAAGAAAGGGAACATATAATGACAAAAAATATATTAATATGCGGTGTAGGCGGTCAAGGTTCTCTGCTTGCAAGCAGAATTCTCGGACAAGTCGCAATCTCGCAAGGTTGGGATACGAAGGTTTCAGAAGTCCATGGTATGTCTCAGCGTGGCGGAAGCGTTGTAACTTATGTCAAATATTCCGACACCGGTAAAGTTGCTTCTCCGGTTATATGCCGAGGTGAGGCGGATGTTATCATTAGCTTCGAACAGCTTGAAACAGCCCGTTGGTTACCGTTTTTAAAAAAAGATGGTAAGATAGTTACCTCTACACAAAAAATATACCCCATGCCTGTAATATCGGGCAATGCGGTTTATCCTGAATCTCTTATTGAAAAAATCAGAGAAAACGGAAATGTTGTCGTTGAATGTAATGCAGTAGATATCGCCAAAGCTCTCGGTAATGTAAAGGTTGCGAATGTTGTTTTAATCGGACTCTACGCGAAGCATAGCGGCTTTGATAAGGAAATATTCCTTGAAGCAGTTAGAGAATGCGTACCGGAAAAGTTTTTGGAATTGAATCTCAAAGCTTTTGAGGCGGGATATAACGCCTAAGACAAAAGAAATGCGTTAATCGAAAGGAAAAAGTCCGATGTACAATCCGGAAATTGAAGCCGCTTCGAGGGAAGAGCTTAGAAAAATTCAATATAAAGCACTGATAAAATCTTTGCATCGTGTATATGATAATGTACCACTGTATAAACAACGTTTTGACGAATGGGGTGTAAAACCCGATGATATAAAGAGTGTTGACGATCTGTCAAAACTCCCGTTCACTTACAAACAGGATTTACGTGATTGTTATCCCTATGCTCTTTTTGCTGTTCCTATGGAGGAGGTTGTTAGAATACATGCCTCAAGTGGAACGACGGGGAAGCAAACCGTCGTCGGTTACACAAAAAACGACCTTGATATGTGGTCGGTGTGTGTTGCAAGGGCACTGTCAGCAGCAGGAGCTACAAAGAGAGATTTCGTGCATGTTTCTTACGGTTACGGTCTTTTCACAGGTGGACTCGGCATTCACGATGGAGCTCAGCTTTTGGGTGCAATAACAATCCCTGCATCCGTAGGAAATACGGACAGGCAGCTTCAGATATTTCAGGACTTTGGTTCTTCAATCCTTTGCTGTACCCCTTCTTATGCACTGTATCTCGGCGAAACTATTGCCGAAAAAAAGATCCCTTTAGAGAACTTAAAGTTGAAAGCCGGTATTTTTGGAGCAGAACCGTGGACCGAAAATATGCGCAGGGAAATTGAAACAAGACTTGGCATCAAGGCTTATGACATATACGGACTTTCTGAAATCGTTGGTCCGGGTGTGTCTTACGAGTGTGAATGTCAAGCAGGAATGCATATCAATGAAGATAATTTTATCCCAGAAATTATCGACCCCGAAACTGGAAAAGTACTACCATACGGTGAAAGAGGAGAGCTTGTCTTTACCTGTGTAACAAAGGAAGCACTGCCGCTAATCCGTTATAGGACACGTGACATATCAAGGCTGATACCCGACAAATGCGCATGCGGAAGAACATTTTTGAGAATGGAGAAACCTTGCGGTCGTTCAGACGATATGCTGATAATAAGAGGGGTAAATGTGTTCCCGTCGCAGATTGAAAGTGTTCTCTTAACGATTAAAGAAGTGCTGCCTCATTATATGCTTATAGTTGATAGGGCAAACAATCTTGATACACTTGAAGTTAAAGTTGAAATAAACGAGGAAATTCTGACTTCATCAGATGCCGTTAGGCATATAGAGGACATATCCTTAAAAATCAAGCATAAAATAGACTCGACCCTTGGCATTTCAGCAAAAATTACACTTGTCGAACCCAATTCAATACCGAGAAGTCAGGGAAAAGCTCAGAGAGTCATAGATAACAGAAAGCTCAATTAAATTTGTTACTCTTGTTGATGGCCTAATGAAGAATATATAACAGCCGCAATGCGGCGGAATGGAGATTGAAAATGATTATCAAGCAGATTTCCGTATTCATAGAAAACAGGTCGGGTAGACTGGCAGAGGTGACTTCTATCATAGCCGAGGCCGGTTGTAGTATCAGAGCCTTATCAATTGCTGACACAACTAATTTCGGCATCTTAAGGCTCATTGTAGAAGAGACCGAAAAGGCTGAGGATGCACTCAGAAAGCACGGGCTTGCAGTCTCAAGTACGAATGTTGTCAGTGTGAGAATTGAAGACAAACCGGGCGGTCTTGCTAAGGTACTTCGTCTTTTATCTGACAATGAATTTACTGTTGAATATATGTATGCCTTCATTTCAAAATCGGATAATGAAGCTCAGGTTGTTATGCATATAGACAACGCTCTAAAAGCTGATGAACTTTTAACAAAATCAGGTTATTAAACAGAAAAACGGCACGGAGCATCTTGCTTCGTGCCGTAGCTGTTTTACGGGCAGCAATCCTTTGACGGGTGAGGAGGTGGGCCCGTAAATTCTATCAGTCTGACAAGTATCAGATCGCAACCTATCCTTTCAATGCAGTCCCAGGGTACAATAAGATTGTCGCGTGACGAGAAGAAGGAGAAGTACTTGCCTTGCGGTGGAAGCACCAGCTTTCTTATAACACCGCATGTGATATCAAATTCAATATCAATAACACAGCCAAGTCGTCTGCCGTCAACGATGTTTATAACTTCCTTATCTCGCAGCTCACAGAAGGTCATTATATTACCCGGCGTTCTCGGAGGTTTCATAACAGTATGCAGATCAGCCCGCCATTGCCTTCATTAATAATGCGCTGAAGGGTTTTCGATAGCTTGATTCGTGCGTCTTCCGGCATATGCGCAAGCTTTGTGTTCAGTCCCTCGCCGACAAGCTCATGCAGAGACTTTCCAAACATATTTGAACCCCAAATTTTCTTCGGGTCCTCTTCGAACTCTTGTAGTAAGAACCTGACGAGTTCTTCGCTTTGCTGAGCTGTTCCAACCATGGGGGATACTTCGGTTTCGATATTGGCTTTTATCATATGTATCGAAGGGGCCGAAGCCTTTAGTTTCACACCATAACCGCCTGCCTGCCTGACTATTTCCGGTTCCTCAAGTTTTAGATCGTCGATAGTCGGTGAAACAATTCCATATCCTGTTTCGTATACATCGTCAAGGGCCGATGCTACTCTATCGTATTTTATCTTTGCTTCCGCAAGGTCTTTGAAAATTGAAATAAGTTCGCGCTCGTTTGTGATTGTGAAATTAACAAGCTCGCCGAGTACTTTATAGAACATACTTTCCGGCAACTTGACTTCAACTGTTGCTCTTCCATCGCCGAGGGATATATTGTCAATTTTAACCGTCATAACCTGTTGATCAGCGTTGAGCTTGTCGATCATGGGCTGAATTTCGCCTACTTTAGAAATAGACTCCGCACCTTCCATTATACCGCCATAAATCGCTTTATGCAGGTTGTGATCTTCGGAAAGAACATCAATCCAACTTGGCATGTTGATTGCTATTTCGCGTATAGGGAATTCAAACAAAATAAGCTCGATAACATGCTTAATGTCTTCTTCATTGATGTCGAGACAGTTAAGGAGCGCTACAGGCACTTCATATCTCGCTTCAAGCTCGTAAGCAAGATTGATAGTATCCTGCGATTCTGGATGCGCAGAATTTAACACAATAACAAAGGGCTTGTTTATCGCTTTCATTTCGTCAACTACACGTTTTTCCGCGTTGACATAGCTGCTTCTGGGTATCTCGCCGATACTACCATCGGTAGTTACGAGGATACCAATTGTGGAATGTTCATTAATTACTTTTCTGGTTCCTATTTCGGCAGCTTGCTCAAATGGCATAGCTTCGGTAGACCATGGTGTCATAACCATCCTTGCCTGACCGTCTTCGATATGACCGATCGCTCCCGGAACAATATAACCTACGCAGTCAATCATACGAAGGTCAAAGCTTGCTTTATTTGCAAGGTTTACTCTGACTGCTTCTTCGGGAACAAATTTCGGTTCTGTCGTCATGACGGTTTTTCCGGCAGCACTCTGTGGCATCTCATCTTGTGCGCGAGAGCGGCTATGCTCATTGGATATGTTCGGAATCACCAAGGTTTCCATGAATTTTTTTATAAGTGTAGACTTGCCTGTTCTGACCGGTCCGACGACTCCGATGTAAATATCCCCGCCCGTCCGTTCAGCTATACTGTTGTATATTGCATAATCGGTCATCTTTTAATACCTCCTCAGATTTTCAATACATTCTACTCTGCAAATCTGCTAAAAATACCTCAAGCTAAGAAAATATATGATATTTTACGAAAAAAAGAATGCAAAATAATATTCTTTGCTGAAATAATCGCTATCTTATATAATCTACTTTCATTTTTGATATTTTTTTGTTATAATAAGGCTAATCAAAAAAAGAGGAACAATAGCGTGAAATTTGATTTAGACGAAGTTCAACTAAGAAGCGTTCACGCCCCCGATCGGCCGCTTCGCGGCAGAATGGACATTATTATGAAAGACGGGTTTTTACGGGTTGCTGCTGCAACGCCCAAAATAAAAGTTTCCGACTGCGAATTTAATGCGGAATCAATATGTGAAATTATACGTAACGCAGACAAAGACTGCGCTCTAATTGTGTTCCCTGAGCTATGTGTCACGGGATATACTAATGGAGATTTATTTTTACAGAATGTGCTTCTTGGAGCTGCTGAAAAAGCTACCGAGAAGATAATAAAGACGACCCAAAATTACGATGGTGTTGTTATAGTTGGTGTACCTTTTGTCCACGGAGCACAGCTTTTTAACTGCGGTGCAGTGGTCTGTAAGGGAAGGCTTCTTGCGCTTGTATCGAAAAAGAATATACCGGTTTATTCCGAGTTTTATGAAATGAGACATTTCACACCCGGGAAAGATGAAATCACTATAGTAAACTATGCCGGCTTTGAAGTGCCGTTTGGGGCATCACAGATATTCAGATGTGCAGAAATCTACGATTTTTGCTTCGGTGTCGAAATATCCAATGACCTTTGGGTTGCAAAACAACCGAGTATCGAGCTTGCAAGAAGCGGAGCGCTTATTATTGCAAATCTGTCTGCAAGCAGCGATGCGGTAGGTAGGGACAGATACAAAAGAAACCTTGTTGCAGTTCAATCTGCAAGGCTTTCTGCGGCTTATATTTATAGTGATGCGGGACTCGGAGAGTCCTCAACTGATTTAGTATTCAGCGGACACAATATAATCGCTGAAAATGGTGTAATCCTAAAAGAAAGCAAAAAATACGAAACAGGAACTATTTATACAGATATAGATCTTTCAAAACTTTCTTATGACAGAAGAAGAATCTCAACTTATGATTCTGCTGAATGTAAAAACGAAGTGTTATTCAGCTACAAACCCAGAGAGCTAAAACTCGAAAGGCACTTCTCAAAATCTCCTTTTGTTCCGTTTGATAACACCGATATGAAAGAGAGATTCGAAGATATTTTAAATATCCAATCAGTTGGACTTGCACAACGTCTTGAAAAAATCGGCGGCAATGCTATAATAGGCTTATCGGGAGGACTGGATTCGGCTTTAGCTCTACTCGTCACCCTCAGAGCTTTTGACCGACTCGGCAAAGATAGAAGTGGTATCCACTGCGTTACAATGCCTTGTTTTGGCACTACCTCAAGAACTCTCGACAATGCGCGTTCGCTTGCTAATGTATGCGGTTCGACACTGCATGAGATTGACATAAGCGAAACTGTGCGAAGTCATTTGAAAGATATAAATCACGACGGTTCACATGATGTTACTTTTGAAAATGCTCAGGCAAGAGAACGCACACAGGTACTAATGGACCTTTCGAATAAACTCGGAGGTATTGTTATAGGTACCGGCGACCTCTCAGAGCTTGCTCTTGGTTGGGCGACATACAACGGCGACCATATGTCAATGTACGCAGTCAACTGTTCTGTTCCGAAAACTCTTGTTAGACACCTTGTTGCATTTGAAGCAGATAGATTAAGCGGAGAACAGGGAAGGGTACTTACCGATATTGTGAACACACCCGTCAGCCCTGAACTTTTACCGCCTGAAAACGGTGTTATATCACAGAAGACGGAGGACTTGGTAGGGCCATACGAACTACATGATTTTTTCCTCTACTATTTTTTAAGATTTGCCTACCCCCCATCTAAGATATACCGTATTGCTTGTATTGCCTTTAACGATGCTTATTCCTCGAAAGTTATAAAAAAATGGTTGACAGTCTTTATAAAACGGTTTTTTACTCAGCAGTTCAAAAGAAGCTGTTTACCGGACGGACCGAGAGTCGGAAGTGTAGCACTTTCACCGAGAGGCGATTGGCGAATGCCATCCGATGCATCAGTCAATTTATGGCTTAAGGAATTAGAACAAATATAAATTAGGAGGAACTGTTTATGGTCCTGTCGGATAAAACGGAAATTAAAACATTTATTCTTTATGTTCTGTCAAATATTAAAGAACCTGTTGATTTCAACACACTTCACGATGTTGTGGTTCAGGACGGTTTTGTTCAATACATCGATTTTGTCGGGTCATTTGCAGAACTGCTCGATGCAGGTCAAGTGGACGAGCTGCAGGGTGAAAAAGCGATGTATCAGATAAGCAACAACGGGCTTATTGCCGTACGTGAGTTGTCACCAAAGCTATACGGTTCAATCCGTGAAAAAGCCTTGAGAAGCACTCTCAGACTGCTAGCATTTTACAAACAAGGAGCTAAAATATCTTCTACAGTAGAGTCTGACGGCGATGGTTGGCGATTTGACTGTGAGCTCACAAACGGCAAGCACCGTCTTTTAAATATAAGCACCTATTTTACTGATTATGATTATGCTCAGCGTGTAAAGACAAACTTTGATGACCATGCTGAAAATGTATACAAAGGAACGATGGCTCTCCTTTCTGGAGATGTCAATTTCATATTTGATAAATAATGGAACAAAAATCAAAACGAGCAAAATTAAACAACAAGAAACGAATGACTGCTGTAATGCAAGCTCTTGAAACAAGATATCCGGAGCCTGAAAGAGGACTAAAGTCCGGCGAAGACCCTTTCAGGCTTCTAATTATGGCAATTTTATCAGCGCAAACGACTGATGCAAGAGTGAACCTTATTTCTCCAGCACTTTTTGAACGATTTCCGGATGCAAAGTCAATTGCTGACAGTTCTGAAGGCGAGCTTGAAGAATATATAAAAACAGTTGGTCTTTATAACACCAAAGCTAAAAATATTCGCAATGCCTGCAGACGACTTGTTGATGCCTACGAGGGCGTCATTCCATCTAAAATGGAAGATTTGCTGACGCTGGGCGGAGTGGGAAGAAAGGTCGCAAATCTGATTCGCGGCGATCTGTACGGTCTTGGGGGCATTGTTGCCGACACCCACTGTATCAGAATCGCAAATAGACTTGGTTTTGTTTCAAGCACTAATCCTCTAAAGGTCGAAAAAGCACTTGACCCTCTTGTGCCAAAAGATAAGCAGAGTGAATTCTGCCATAGGATTGTTTTATTCGGGCGGGAAGTATGCAGTGCTCGAAATCCAAAGTGCAGCGGCTGCGAGCTTTTTACATCTTGTGATCGAAATGGAGTTTAAGGATAATTTCCATACTTATGTAAAACATAACAAAACAAGCAAAATCCGTGAAGAAAAGATTGTCTACTAATTTACTGGGAATTCACATTTTCAGCCTCTGAAATTGTTGACACGGTCTGAGTAATTTGATATAATTATTTACAGAAAACAAACGGCTTTAATGAGTTCTCAAAAAACGAAAGGACATTATGCCATGCGTTTCACATACAACAACATATTTATGAATACCAACGACGAGACAGCCTGGTTAAACACCATGACAAAAAGAGGGCTGCATCTTGTAAAGCGCCTCCCGTTCACCTATTACTTTGAATTTGTAGACGACCTCGATACAGAATATAACTACAAAATCGTTTACATGCATGATGCGATTGAGAACGGTGCAAGCGATGAGGAAATAAAAAATATACCGGATGACGGCTCTGTACTTGTTTGCGGTTATAAAAACAAGGCATATTACAAAAAAGCCGGTGGTGTTCCACTCATTGAATACAATGATTCAAACGCAAGATACACTCACTTTCTCAACATATGGCTTTTTTATGCCTTTCTCTTTGTTGCTTCAATTTCCGTGTTTGCCTATCATTTAGTGTTTGCCATACGGATGCTTTTAGAAGAAAAACCTTTGCCGTCAGTACCGGTAATAGCAGCTACAATTATCGTTTTAATCTGTGTCTCGGTTCTGTTTGCTTATTATGGAGACAAGGTTATGTTCTGGAAAAAGAAGTCTAAAGAAGCAACTTTGTTAAAAATACAGAACGATCAAATTTAGTTTTCCTATGGAAGGATGTTATAAAATGGACGCTGAAAGGTTAGTCTATGTTGACAACGCAGCGACAACAAAGGTGTCGAAAAGCGTTATAGATGCAATGATGCCGTATTTTCATACACATTACGGTAATCCGTCAAGCGAATTGTATGGAATGGGCAGAGAGGCTCGTGTCGCTCTCGAAAAAGCAAGGTTAGGCATCTCCGAAATGCTCGGCTGTGAACCCGGCGAGGTTTTCTTTACATCGGGTGGTACAGAAGCAGATAACTGGGCAATAAAGGGCATTGCAGAGTCTGCGAAAAAAGCAGGAAAAGGCAACCATATCATAACTTCAAAAATTGAGCATCATGCAGTGCTTCATACTCTTGAAAGACTCGAAAAACAGGGGTTTGAGATATCTTACCTTGATGTTTATGATAATGGAATTGTCAGAGCGGAAGACCTTGAAAAAGCAATAAAGCCAGAAACGATTCTTGTAACTGTTATGTTTGCTAACAATGAGATTGGTACAATACAGCCCATAAAAGAATTGGCTGAAATCTCTCACAAACACAAAATTCCGTTTTTCACCGATGCGGTACAAGCTGTTGGAAAATTAGATATAAACATAAAAGAGCTTGGAATTGATGCGCTGGCTTTATCAGGGCATAAGCTTCACACTCCGAAAGGCATAGGTGCCTTGTATGTTCGCAAAGGCCTTAAATTTCCTAACCTGATAGAAGGCGGTGGTCAGGAAAAGGGCAGACGATCTGGTACAGAAAATGTCGCTGGTGCGGTTGCTTTAGAGGTTGCACTTCGTGAATCTCTTGGGGACAAAGAGGGCAGAGAAAAAGTTAGAGCTATGAGAGATTATCTTGCAGAAAATCTTTCGAAAATCCCATATTCAAGAATAAACGGTGATATGAAAAATCGCCTTGTTGAGAACCTTAATGTCGCTTTTGAGTTTATCGAGGGCGAGGGACTGATAATGCTTCTTGACATGGTCGGTATTTGCGCTTCAACTGGATCCGCTTGTTCTACAAGTTCTCTTGAGCCGTCCCACGTGCTACGCGCACTTGGTCTGCCTCATGAAATATGCCACGGTTCTCTAAGAATTTCTCTTTCATCGGAAAACACGATGGAAGAAATGGATTATATAATAGAAAAAGTTACTTGGGCAGTGGGAAGACTTCGCAGTATGTCACCGCTGTATGAGAAACTGCTCGAATCTCAAAAAACTGAGCAGTGAAAGGATGGTTACAATCATGTATACAGAAAAAGTAATGGATCACTTCGCAAACCCCCGTAATGTTGGCGAAATTGAAAACGCAGATGGTGTCGGTGAAGTAGGCAACGCCAAATGCGGAGATATAATGAAGATATACCTTAAAATTGACAATGATGTTGTCTCCGATGTCAAGTTTAAAACTTTTGGTTGCGGTGCTGCTATAGCAACATCATCTATGGCAACGGAACTAATCAAAGGTAAATCTATTTCAGAAGTAGAAAAGCTTACAAACAAAGCTGTTGTTGAAGCGCTTGGCGGGCTCCCTGCGGTTAAAGTCCACTGTTCAGTGCTTGCAGAAGAAGCTGTAAAAGCCGCTTTAGCTGATTATTACACAAAAATAGGCCGTGATACATCAAGTCTTAACACATGTGACGGTTGTTGTGGTGCATGCGGCTCTCATGATCACGGAGATCATTAAGAATTAACGAACAGCAACAATGAGCGCGGAAAATTCCGCGCTTGTTTGCACTATGCTGTCAGGGTGTTAACAAATAACGCTTGACAAAAATAGAATATAACTATTATAATTGATGAATGCATGATGGCTTTATTTTAGGAAATGACTTAAAGATAAGAAAGGGATTTTCATAAAATGAATAATTCTTCAGAGTTTTCCATCAAATTAACCGAAGTCGCAAGTGAATTTCAACTTGAGGAAATTTATATTCCTCTGTACATAGAAGATATCGAGGTTAAGCGTTCCGATGTAAGCAGGCCAGGTTTACCTCTTGCAGGTTTCTTCAGCCACTTCGAAAGCGGGCGTATACAAATACTCGGTAATATGGAGCACAAATATCTCCAGACACTTTCTGATACAGATAGAGCTACACATCTCGAAAAATTTATTTCACATGGTGTTGTTGCAGTCGTTGTCTCAAATTCGCTGGATATCTTTCCTGAACTCGACCTATACTGCCGCAAATACTCCACCCCTCTTTACCGCACAAGTGACACTACCTCTTCATTTATGGCAGCTCTTATCGCTTTTCTTAATGTCGCACTTGCAGAAAGAATCACCCGCCACGGTGTTCTGGTTGAAGTTTACGGTGAAGGTATACTTATCTTAGGAGATAGTGGCATAGGTAAAAGCGAAACGGCAATCGAGCTCGTAAAACGCGGGCACAGACTTATTGCAGATGATGCAGTTGAAATAAAAAGAGTATCAGCAAAAACTCTTGTTGGCAGCGCACCTGAGCTTATAAGGCACTATATCGAACTTCGCGGTATTGGTATCGTCGATGTAAGAAGAATTTTCGGTATGGGAGCAGTTAAGCTTTCTGAAAAAATAGACCTTATACTCAATCTTGAAATGTGGGAAAAAGGGAAGTTCTACGAGCGTTTTGGTCTTGAGGACGAATATACAGAACTTCTCGGTATAAAAGTCCCTTCCATAACAATTCCTGTTCAACCGGGTAGAAACCTTGCTGTTATCATCGAAATTGCAGCAATGAACAATAGGCAAAAGAAAATGGGCTATAACACAGCCCAAGAATTCAACAAAAAATTGATGCGTAATATAGCGGACAAAAACGAACAATAAATTTTCATTAAACCTAAGGTGGTAAAAAGTATGAATTACTATATCGGCGTCGACCTCGGCGGAACAAATATTGCAGCAGGAATCACAGATATCAACGGTAATATTCTTCTCAAAGACAGTATACCGACAAACGCAGCGAGAACCGCTGACGAAATCACTGCTGACATGGCAAAGTTATGTGTTTCGCTGATTGAAAAAATGAATCTGAATGTTAAAGACATTAAATACATCGGTGTCGCTACACCGGGAATTGCGAATCTAAATAGAGGAACAGTTGACTATTCCTGCAATCTTCCGATGAAAAATTATCCATTAGTCGCAAGAATGCAAAGTTTTTCGGGAGTCAAAAAAGTTCTTATCGAAAACGATGCAAATGCAGCTGCACTCGCTGAAGCAATTTGCGGAGCGGCAAAAAATTGCGATAACTCTGTAATGATCACGCTCGGAACGGGTGTCGGTGGTGGCTGTATAATTAACCGCAAAATATACAGTGGCTTCAATTTCTGCGGACCTGAACTCGGTCACATAGTTATCGAGCATGATGGTGTTCCTTGCTCATGCGGTAGACGCGGTTGCTGGGAATCATATTCATCCGCCACAGCTCTTGTTCGTATGACAAAAGAAAAGCTCGCTGAAACAAAAGATACAGTTATGTGGGAAATGATAGGTAATGATATTAACAAAGTCAGCGGAAAAACAGCTTTTGCCGCTGCAAAGAATGGTGATGCCGCAGGTCAGCAGGTTGTAGACAAATACATCGGTTACCTTGCAAGTGGTATTGTCAGCGTTATCAACATATTCCAACCCGAAGTCCTCAGTATAGGCGGAGGCGTTAGCGGCGAACGCGATTTTCTCCTCAAGCCGCTTATGAAAATAGTTGACCGTGAGGAATACGCAAGAGACAGTACTGCCAGAACAAAAATAAAAATCGCGCAGCTCGGCAATGACGCTGGTATCATAGGCGCTGCAATGCTTGGAGTCTGACGCAAAATAGGTACATATGACTGAAACATTAACAAGAAAAAGTATATATAATACAATACCTCTGCGCGGAATTGTTGCCTTCCCGCGCATTGTCACAAGCTTTGAACTTGCTCGCCCGCAATCGATTAACGCTTTAAAAGCGGCGGAAGCGGATGACGGGCTGATATTTCTTGTGACTCAAAAAGATATGGGCGAACTTGAGGTATCTCGTGAAAACCTTTACGGTATAGGCGTAGTCGCTAAAATAAAAAAATCACTAAAACTTGACAACAAGCGTTATCAAGTCGTTGTTGAAGGTCTTTTCAGAGCTGAAATGTTAACCTTTGAGGCTACAGACGACCTTTTTCAGGCGCGCGTTCTGCCAAATGAATTCAACTTCAATTACGACCGTAAGCTCTTAAATGTCGCAATGCTAGGAGCGAAAGCAGCGTTTAACAACCTGCTTAGCTTTGTCCCCAAACCGGCTGATGAAATCTTGACGATGATTCAGGAAACTAAAGAAGCGGGATATCTTGCGGACTTAATTTCTGCAACAGCACTAAAAAAGCCCCACGACAAGCAGTCAATACTTGAAGAATCAAATGAACTTGCAAGGCTTAATAAGCTTACTCTTGCTCTTGAGAAGGAAATTGAGATTATCGAACTCGAAGGAGCAATTCACGGTAAAGTACAATACAGACTCCAACAGCATCAAAGAGATATATACCTAAAAGAACAGCTTAATGTTATTCAAAACGAACTCGGTATTAATTCATCTGAAGATAATGGCGAACCGTTTGAATACTATAAATCTATAACAGAAGCTAAACTCCCAATCGCAGTTAGAGATAAGCTTCTAAAAGAAGCGGAAAAGCTCAATAATATACCCTTTGGAAGCGCTGAGGGCTCTGTAGTAAGAAATTATATTGAAGTCTGTCTTGAGCTCCCATGGGAGAAAAAATCAAAAGAAAGACTCGATCTTGAAGCGACAAGGAAAATTCTTGATACCGACCATGACGGTCTTGAAAAAATCAAACAAAGAATTCTTGAATATATAGCGGTTAAAAAGCTTGCACCCAAACTCGATGGTCAGATACTTTGTCTTGTCGGGCCTCCTGGCGTTGGCAAAACCTCAATTGCCAAAAGTATAGCGAGGGCTGTAAACCGCAAGTATGTCAGAATCTCGCTTGGCGGTATCAGAGATGAAGCTGAAATTCGCGGACATAGAAAAACTTATGTCGGCTCGATGCCGGGTAGAATAATAAACGCACTCAAGCTTGCTGGTACATCCAATCCCGTCATGCTGCTTGATGAGATTGACAAGTTAGGTCAAAATTCACTTTACGGAGATACATCAGCCGCACTTCTTGAAGTTCTCGACAGCGAACAGAACAAGACGTTCAGAGACAACTTTATAGAACTTCCGTTTGACATTTCAGATTGTATGTTTATCGCTACAGCAAACTCAACAGACTCACTCCCGTCAGCTCTGCTCGACAGGATGGAAGTCATACGAATGGACAGCTATTCTGATAATGAAAAACTCGCAATTGCGAAGAATCACCTGATCCCAAAGCAGATGAAAAAGCATGGACTTAATAAGCGAATGCTCAAATTTGACGACGAGGGAATTATTTTCCTTATCAACAACTACACTATGGAATCCGGTGTCAGAAACCTTGAAAGAGAAATTGCTTCCATTTGTCGCAAGGTTGCTAAAAAGATTGTCAGCGGTGAAATAAAGTCTATGACTGTAAAGCCGCAACAGGTCAAGGACCTCCTCGGTGCAGAGAGATATCTTGCCGAACACACTTGCGAGAACGATATGGTCGGTATGGTAAACGGTCTTGCATGGACACAGTACGGCGGCGATATGCTCCGAATTGAAGCAGTTTCCATGCCTGGAAACGGTGCGCTTGAGCTTACCGGTTCACTCGGTGATGTTATGAAAGAATCTGCGAAAGCTTCAGTCAGCTACATCAGGAAACACGCTTCTGAATTAGGTGTTGCTGAGGACTTCTACAAAAAGTTTGATATCCACATACATGTTCCGGAAGGCGCGATACCGAAGGATGGACCTTCTGCCGGTATAACGATTACGACAGCACTGCTTTCGGAATTATTGAATAAACCTGTTAAGCAGAGCGTAGCGATGACTGGGGAAATAACTCTGACCGGACGTGTACTTAAAATTGGTGGACTTAAAGAAAAAAGTTCCGCTGCAAGAAAAGCAGGAATTAAAACAATTATAATACCTAAAGACAATGAAGGCGATATCAAGGAATTTGACGAGAGCTTAAAATCCGAAGTCGAATTTAAACCAGTTTCGCATATTTCAGAAGTCTTTGAATATGCTTTTTAAAAGACTAAAACAAGGATGGTGACGCATAATTTGAACATGATTTACGGTAATATAAATCTTCACAACACGAAGCTTGAGATGACTTCAGGATATGCCTCACAGCTTCCTTGCACCAATTTGCCGCATATCGCTCTTTCCGGTAGGTCGAATGTCGGTAAATCATCACTTATAAACACAATGCTTGGACGTAAAGCCCTTGCGCGCGTAAGTGGTGAGCCAGGTAAGACCATTACAATTAACTATTATAATATCGACAACAAGCTTTATTTTGTCGATCTCCCGGGCTATGGTTATGCGAAGAGATCATTTACCGATAAGGAAAAATGGTCACGACTAACGGAAGCATACTTTTCAATCGGGTGTGTTAACCGTATTGTATTGCAACTTGTTGACTGCAAGGTCGGATTGACAACGGACGATCTTGATATGCTCGAGTGGTTGAATCATTATGACCTTCCATACATCATCGTAGCAACCAAGATTGACAAGCTAAATAAAACTGAACTATCAAAGGCAGTTTCTACTCTTGCGACCAGTAATAACATTCGTCCCGGAACAGCTATCCACCTCTTTTCATCATTGAAAGGCCAAGGACGAGACGAGTTATGGCATACTATCCTATCAAAACTAACTGCAAAAGAGTAATTAATGAGAGCCCAAGCCCTATGTGCCGCATAGAGCTTGGGCTTTTGTATATACAATTACAATTTTATGTGTTATATTATAAAAAACAGACGATCTTACGGAGGGTTTATGAAAAAGAAATTATTTCTGATTGTCTCACTGTTTATTCTATCGGTCTTTTTGCTTAATAGCTGCTCTGCTTTTGTGAAGGAAAAACCTAAAACTTTCAGCGACGCAGGTATGAAAATTGAACTTACAAACAAATTCTCCAAAGTTTCCTTCGAACCTTATACTGTATGCTATAATTCAGGAAAAGTAGCTGTCTTTGCACTAAAGGAAGAATTTACTCTCTTCTCCGGAATTAATTACAGCTTAGAAGAATATGCTGAAGTTGTTCTTAAGAACAACTCATTGTCTTCGGAAGTCAAGGAAGTGGATGGTCTAGTCACTTTTACATTCAAAAAGGATGTTGAGAAAACGAATTTTTCTTATTTTGCTTCGGTTTATAAAACCACCGACGCGTATTGGCTTATACAATTTGCTTGCGAAAGTTCAGATTACGAAACCTATAAGGATGAAATAATCAAATATGCAAAGTCTGTTACTTTTGATTGAGTCATTCTACACCTATTGACTTTTTCTGCGGAATTCAATATAATAATAGAAGTACCAGAAAACATTGTAGCTTAAGCGTGAAATTTATCTTAGATGAAATCCAACTTGAAAGTGTTCACGCCCCAAAATTCAATAAATTGAATTTCAAGAATGTTTTGTACGGCCACTTCACGGCAGAATGGATTTTATAAAATGATTTTATCAGGAAAAGAAATATTAGCCAAACAGGGTAAGGAAATTGTTATATCCCCATTTTCCGAATCTCAGGTAAACCCGAATAGTTACAATCTGCGTTTACATAACGAAATGCTTGTCTATGATGAGCCTATTCTCGATATGAAGACACCAAACAAATATCACAAGATTATTATTCCCGAAGAAGGAATGGTACTCCAGCCAAACAAGCTTTATTTAGGCAGAACCTATGAGCATACTAAGACAGATAACTATGTTCCGATGCTTGAGGGTCGTTCGTCAATTGGTCGACTCGGTATTTGTATACATATAACAGCGGGATTTGGTGACGTTGGATTCAACGGTTTCTGGACACTTGAACTGTTCTGCGTACAACCGGTTAGGATATATCCATTCGTTGAGATTTGCCAAATTTATTATCATACTCTTGACGGTGACTATGAGCCATATAAGAGCGGAAAATATAACAATAACTGCAGTATTCAACCCAGTAAGATGTATGAAGACTTTATAAAGAACCCGAATATTTGCAAAGTCAATCCCAAAGATGAGTATAAACCAGAATAAACAAAGAAAAGAGGGCTGCCAGAAAAAAGGCAACCCTCTCTTTTGTATTGTCAATTAAAGCTTCGCAGTTGAACAGACACGCCGTCGGGGTCATAGACATAGAAGTACTTTGTTCCATCACCCGGGTTTTGAATTGCTGAAGGATTGTAACCGCAGTCTGATACTTTTTTGTGCATTTCAAAGAGCTTATCTGTTTCAAAGCAGATAAATAACCCCTTGCCTTCAAAACATTGTGATTCGGGAATGTGTACAAGCTCGACTTCAGTATCGCCATGACCGTTAGTCATAAATGCAAGCTCTGCGGGTGGTGCTGATATCCTTTTCCCAATCTTCAGTTCAGTGACTGTCTCATAGAATTTGATTGATTTTTCAAGATCTCTTACTCTTATTGCGATATGTTTAATTTTCATTTCAAACCTCCGGCATATTTATAATTTTATTTGAAAGCTTCATTTTAAAGAAAAAAGTTGTTCCTTTTCCAACAGTGCTCGAAACACCGAATTCACTGCCATGCGCCGTTAAAATATTTTTTACGATTGAAAGCCCTAATCCTGTACCAATGTGCGATCGTTTATGGCTTTCAGCTGTACGGTAATATCTTTCCCAAATATGTGGCAGTTCTTCTTTCGGTATTCCTACTCCGTGGTCTGTTATCTCAACTCTACAATGATCTGCGCTTTCGCTAAAAAGCGTAACAACGACCTTTTTGTCTACACCCACATGAGCTACTGCATTGCTTATTAAATTGTAGAGAACTTGAGTCAGACGGAATTTATCTGCTTCTACAATAAAATCCCCCCCGATGTTAACTTCGAAAATATAACCTTGAGTTTCTCGAATCAGGTCAAACTTACTTACTGTTTCATCAATACATTCAGAAAGACTTGTGTCTTCAATTTCAAGCTGAGTAAAATCAGACTCGAGTCTTGACAGTTCGAGAAGGTCCCCGACAAGTCTTGTAAGTCGGTCAGCTTCGGTAATGATAACATTAAGATGTTCTTCGCGCTTCTCCGGATTATCGCCTGAAAGGTCGCGTATCATTTCCGCATAAGCTTTAATCATGGTGAGAGGAGTCCGTAAGTCGTGCGATGTGTTGGCTATCAGTTCCCGCCTGAGATTTTGAACCTGAGCAATTTCATCAGATGCATAATCAAGTGACTTTGATAACAGCTCCAGTTCAGCAAATCCACCTGTGTCAGCCTTGTCCTTGTCATAACCGTCAGTAGCAATATTTTTCGCAGCAGAAGCAATGCTTCTTATTGGATTTGAAAGTTTCCTTGCTAAAACAAAAGACAAACCCATAGCAAGAAGTAGCACGATTAAGGTGATTAAAACTAACTGTTTTGCAAGAATAACAGTAGTAGAGTCAATCGGATCTATTGAAGTAAGAAGAATCAATACCGCCCGGTTATTATCAATTACTCGACCATAGATATACATCTCCGCATCAATATCGGTGAATTCGAGCTTGAATAGCTGCCTACCCTCAATATTTTTTATTGTTTCATCAATTATAGTAGGGAAGCGGTCAACATACCTTGAAGTGACAAGGGAAGCAGTACTATAAACATACCGCTGATAAACTAAATCGAAAATTAATGTTTCTGTATTGCTCTCAAAAGATAACCTGTCAGCATTATTTCTGAATCCATCAGTATTGTATATGGATTCAATGTCATCAGCCAAAGATATTAGACCTGCTTTTTTGCTACTGATGTAATTCGGTTTAAGCAGAGCAATCAAAAGCCCCCAGATAAGAATCATTATCAGAAGAGCAAGGCCGGTAAAAAAAAGAAAAAAACGAGTTCGAATGCTATGCTTAGAAGATTTTGCCTCGCTTTGGATGTTGTTTGTTTTAAGTTGTAGGATATTCAAATTTGTATCCCATTCCTCTTAATGTTACGATAAATTTACGGTATTCTCCTAAGGAGCTTCTAAGCATTTTGATATGAGTGTCAACAGTTCTGTCATCTCCAAAATAGTCATAGCTCCATACTGCGCTTAGTAGCTTTTCTCTTGAGAGTGCAATGTTTTTGTTGTTAATCATATAGAACAGAAGGTCGTATTCCTTTGGAGTCATATCAACCTTTTTACCGTCAACAGTTACGCTCCTACCCTTCATATCTACAATAAGACCTTCCAATTCATAAAGGTCTTTTTCTGTTTTTTCCGGTTTTGTTCGTTGTAAAACGGCTTCAATACGAGCCATTAACTCTTTTGGGCTAAAGGGCTTTACGACATAATCATCAATTCCAAGCTCAAAACCAAACAGTTTATCGTATTCTTCTCCACGGGCTGACAACATTATAACTGGTATATCTTTGGTTTTGCGTATTTCCTTGCATGCGGAATAGCCGTCGAGTTTTGGCATCATTATATCCATTACAATTAAGTCATAATCGTTTTTTCTAACTTTTTCGACAGCTTCCATGCCATCCGATGCTTCTTCAGTAGAGTATCCTTTGAAGCGGACATATTCCCCTATAACTTCTCGTATCTTTTCTTCATCGTCAACAATAAGTATTTTACGCATATCTTATCACCGACCCTTTCGTTTTCCTTTATTATATTATAAACTATTTACAATGTTTTTCAACTCAAAATCCGATAAAACAGCTATTATTTTTATATATTATACGCTTCGCTTGTGTTTAACAAGTGAGTGGTTCTTGAATTTGATGAAAAAGATTGGATTGATAGCAGCACATAAAAACAGGATAAGTTTTATTTCCCCTAAGCATTGACAAAACATTAAAAATCATATATATTCTTTCTTAGAATGATTATTATTGTGCCTGGTAGAAAAACAACAGGCTTGCGGAGAATAAATGCAAAATAAACTTGTCAGCCTTCAAAATATCAGAGTGAAATTTGATGACGATGAAATACTCAAGGGGATCAACCTTGATATTTATGATAAAGAGTTTGTGACCCTTCTCGGTCCTTCCGGATGTGGTAAGACGACAACATTGCGAATTATCGGCGGTTTTGTCACACCAGATAGCGGTAAGGTTATTTATGGTGGTGCTGAAATCAATGATGTACCGCCGCACAAAAGACCTTTTAATACGGTTTTCCAAAAATACGCTCTCTTTCCACATCTTAATGTTTATGAGAATATAGCATTCGGGCTTCGTATAAAAAAGCTGCCTGAAAAGCAGATAAAAGCGAAAGTAACCGAAATGCTTGAACTTGTGAGTCTAAAAGGCTTTGCAAAGCGTAACGTTAACTCGTTGTCAGGCGGTCAACAGCAGCGAGTCGCAATTGCACGCGCTCTTGCAATCGATCCCAAAGTACTGCTCCTTGATGAGCCACTGGGTGCTCTTGACCTCAAGCTCAGGAAGGACATGCAGATAGAGTTAAAGAAAATACAACAACAAGCCGGAATAACCTTTCTCTATGTAACCCACGACCAAGAAGAAGCACTTTCTATGTCTGATAAGGTTGTGGTTATGGATAATGGCATAATCCAACAAATCGGAACACCGCAGGATATCTACAACGAACCGAAAAATGCTTTTGTTGCTGATTTTATCGGTGAAAGTAATATCCTTGACGCAGTAATGAAAGAAGATTATATTGCTTCACTTTCTGGTTATGATTTCAAATGTCTTGATGGCGGATATGCGAAAAACGAGCTTGTTGATGCAGTTATAAGACCTGAGGATGTTGACGTAGTACCAGCTGAAAAAGGAATGCTCGCGGGTGTTGTAACTTCTGTTGTGTTCAAAGGGGTCTATTTTGAAATCATAATTGACATAAACGGCTTTAAATGGATGATACAAACAACCGATTATCAGCCTATTGGAGCAATGATTGGTATTTCAATTGAACCTGATGCAATTCATATTATGAAAAAGTCAGTTTACTCAGGTGTTTATGGAGACTACAGCTCGTTTTCAGATGAAGTGGACAACCCTGAGGTTGAAACATCGAATGAGGTTAACACTAACCTCTAAAACAACTATATTTTTTAAAGGAATCGACTGCAAAAAATGACAAAAAAAAGCTCGTTTCTGCAAAAACTAATTGTAGCGCCATATATGGTATGGGCTGCAGCGTTTATAATTGTTCCTATGTTTTTTGTCGCATACTACGCATTTACCGATAGGAATGGCAACTTCTCGCTAAGCGGATTTATTGCAACAAAAAATTATATTCCGCTTTTCATTCAATCAATATGGTATGGGCTCTTAGCTACGGTAATTTGTCTATTGCTTGCATATCCTATTGCGTTTATAATATCAAGAGCAAAACCCACAACGCAAAAAGTTCTACTGATGCTTGTTATGATACCGATGTGGATGAACCTTCTGATAAGAACATATGCTTGGATGACAATTCTCCAGGATACGGGAATAATAAATCATATTTTAAAGTTATTAGGTTTTGGTCCAGTTCATATGATTAACACTCCTGGAGCTGTTATTCTCGGATTGGTATACAACTTCTTCCCGTATATGGTACTTCCAATTTATACAGTGCTACTCAAGCTTGATGGTACACTAATAGAAGCAGCTCAAGATCTTGGTAGCGGAACAACAAGGGTATTTACAAAAGTAATTTTGCCGCTTTCTCTTCCGGGAATAGTTTCGGGTATTACAATGGTATTTGTTCCTTCTGTTTCATCCTTCTATATCGCAAATAAGCTCGGTGGCATATCTCTAATAGGTGATAGGATTGAGGAACTAATAAGAACAAATATAAATCTCGGAGCTGCGCTTTCTCTTGTACTGATGGTATTAATCTTAGTTAGCATCTCGGTTATGAATAAGTTTACCGACGAAGATGGAGGTATACTTGTATGAAGCTGAAAACAACATCAAAAATATACACTTCTCTTATTCTATTCTTTCTTTATGCACCAATTGCAGTTTTGATATTTTTCTCATTCAACTCTTCAAAAAGCACAGGTGTATTTACTGGTTTTTCACTTAAATGGTATGGTGAGCTCTTCAAAAATGCTGACATCATCGAAGCTCTTAAAAGAACGTTGATTGTAGCGTCCCTGTCTTCGGCTTTCGCGACAATCATCGGTACAGCTGCAGCTGTTGGCATTGATAAGATGACAAAGAAATGGGTCAAATCTGCTACCCTTACTGTAACAAATGTACCCCTTATGAACCCCGATATTGTAACAGGTATTTCGATGATGCTGATGTTTGTTTTTGTCGGAAGGATGTTTGGTCAAAAATCAATCCTTGGATTTAATACTCTGCTGATTTCTCATATAACTTTTAACATCCCTTATGTTATTCTTTCCGTTCTCCCAAAACTCAAGCAAACGGATAAGCATTTATCAGAAGCCGCTCAAGACCTCGGGTGCACCCCGGTTGCTGCTTTCTTTAAAGTTGTTTTCCCTTCGATCCTGCCGGGTATCGTTACTGGTATGATGATGGCATTCACTCTTTCGCTTGATGACTTTATTATAAGTAACTTTACCACCGACACATATCAGACGCTACCGATTTATATCTATTCGATGACAAAGAAGAATGTCAGTCCAGATATCAACGCTTTGTCAACGATAATCTTCTTTACGATTTTGTTCTTATTAGTATTAATTAATGTTACCCAGAGCCGAATGGAGTCTAAAACAAAAAAACTTGACTTATAAGCCAGCATGACCAATCCGGTTGCGAATTGTTCACGCTTCGATATTTAATAGATTGAATTTCATAACCTTGTTGTATAGCCGTTTCGCGGCAGAATGGAGATAAAAATGAAAAAAACTATCAGCCTTGTCACAATGTTCATACTTGTGTTTTCGATGTTTTCCGGTATATTCGGAATCGGTGTTGTTGCCGACGACAATTCACTTTCAGGAACAACGATTAATGTTTATAACTGGGGTGAGTATATTCCCGACGGCTCCGAGGACTCTTTTAATATTAACGCAGAATTTACAAAGAGAACCGGAATAAATGTTAATTACAACACCTATTCTAGCAATGAGGATCTTTATTCAAAGCTTAAAAATGGAGGTGCCAATTATGATATTATCATTCCCTCTGACTATATGATCGAAAGGCTTATTAAGGAAGACCTTGTTCAAAAAATTGATTTCACTAATGTTCCTAATTACAGTTATATCAGTGAAGACTACAAGAATTTAGAGTATGACCCAAATAATGAGTATTCAGTGCCTTATGCAGCCGGACTTGTCGGTATAATTTACAACACCGAAGTTGTTGAAGGTACCCCTGACAGCTGGAGTATAATGTGGGATGAAAAATATGCTGGTAAAATTCTTAACATCAACAATCCCCGTGATGCTTTTGCTACATCACAATTCTTACTTGGCATAGATATTAACACAACTAACCTTGCTGATTGGGACAGAGCGGCAGAAAAAATTAAAGAAGAGCTCCCGATTCTCCAAAAGCTTGTTATGGATGAGATCTTCAATTTAATGGAGAGTGGAGAAGCAGCAATTGCCCCATATTATGCTGGAGATTTCTTCACAATGAAAGAAATCAACGATAAACTCGCATTTTTCTACCCTAAGGAAGGAACAAACTTTTTCGTTGACGCAATGTGTATTCCCAAGGATGCAGAGAACAAAGCTGGTGCGGAAGCGTATATCAACTTCTTGCTTGAGCCGGACATTTCTCTTGAAATCGCTGAATATATAAATTATATGACACCTAATACAGCTGTCCTTGATAACGACGAATATACGCACAAGGGAAATGAGATTCTCTATCCCAGTGAGGAAGTCATGAGCAAGTCTAAAATATTCCGTCATCTTCCAACTGAAGTTATCGACCACATGAATACAAAGTGGGACGAGATTAAACTCGGAAATCTCAGTGTGACTGTGCTGATTGTATGCCTTGCTGCTGTAATAGCAATTATTGTAGCTTTTGTTATCTATAAAAAGGTTCAGAAGAAGCGTAGAGATGAAGCATAAAGCTTATCTACCTTTAAAAATAATACAGCTATAGAAAGAATGGAGATATATATGTTAAAAAAAAGAATAACGAGAGCTTTCACCATTGTTCTTTTAATATCGATGCTTCTTCCTATAGTAGCATCCTGTACCAAAGACGACCCCAAAATAAATGAAAAGGTTTTATTTACACTTAATATAGACGGCGCAGAGCTAAAACCGACTGAGTTAAACAAATCAGAAAAGCTCGGCGATATCGCTGTATATGACCGTGACTATAAATTAGACGATACCCATGCACTAAAAATCGGTGGAAAACATACCGATAGGATTGTTGTTGTTATTGACAAAACGAAAGAGTACGGCGAGTTTGTTTATAGACTGACAGCGCTCTACAGCGATGAAACTGAAAAGAATAATGTTTTAATCCCTTATAATGGGTTTGTTGTTAGTGTTGCGAAAGCTTCTCTAACTGCAGAGGAGATAGACAAAATCGGGAAAACCGATATCGGAAAACGTGTTTCAGTTGTAGGATTTACAGAAGAAAAGCCTTATGAGGATCAAACACGCGGTCTTGTTCTAGTTGATTCCGTTTCGAAAAGACTTAACTTGAGAAATCCATCAACCTCTGTTTCTGACAATTCAATTGTATTTCTCGATGCAGAAGCAAAAGAATTTGCAATTCCTGAAGGTTCTTACGCTATAAAGCTTGCTAAGAGTACAGCTCTAAGATATAAGTTTGGCGGCGTTGTGTCGGGCAAAACAACCCCTGGAAACTACTATCTCATTTTCTCTGGCGAATATAATATTCAATTCGGAAAACAAATTTGTACTGGAGAAGAAATAATAACTTTGTCAAACTTGAGCCTTGTAGCATCTGATACAGATAAACCTTCTGTTACAGTGAAAAATAAAAATTATGAGCTATTTGGTGCTGACAATAATATCCCTGTGATAAGCGCAGACGGTGTTTACCTTTATAATACAGATTACTTTTCTGCAACATCGCCTGAAACCTCACTCAATTTTGTTGAGGTTGTTGTAAACGATGGCAGCATTATTTGGATTGGTGAGCAAAACAAAAAACTGCTTATCCCAAGAAATAAGGGCTATCTTATTTCTTTTGTCGGTACTGCAGCTAATGATGTAGAAACACTCGTTGTTGGCGATGCTGTATCGGAAACACTTGTTTCGCTTCCGACTCATCCATCACGATATGTTCGAATAGGGAAGACAGGTTTTGAAGTTACCGGTTACAACTCGGAGAGATCTGATACTGACATTATTGTTTATAGTTCAGATTTTTCAGATTCAACCGGTACCGCAGATAACGGTCTTGAGATTGTTGTAAAAGACAATATTGTAACAGAAATACACAAGCAAGCTGGGAATTCTACAATTCCTGACGGAGGTTATGTCATTAGTGCTGCGGCATCAAATGATAAATACTCATTTGCCTTAAAAGCAAAAGTGGGTGATGAAGTCTATTTGTCCCCCGTACCCCTTGAATATGTGTCCGAAGAAATGAAATTTACCTCAATCAACACTACAAGAAGTGAAAACTTTATTGTCATATATGATGGAAGTGACGGTAAAAAAACCACTGGTACAAATCAATGGGGTTTTGAAGTTTCTGTAAGCGAAGATTCTAAGCTTATATCCAAAAGTGGAGGTGGAGACAGCGAAATTCCAGTTGGCGGATATGTTATCTCAGCTCATGGTGATGAAAACACAAAGAAGTTGCAAGAACTATACAGCTTTGGTGCTACAGTTTTCGTTAATAAAGATGAGAAGAAATTTTCTATTGTAAAAACTCCAGCATTAAAAGCAGAAATGCTTTCGACGGTATATGCTGAAGTTGAAAACAGATATAAATCTGCAAAAGAAAATCTGCTCGACCTAAACTATGCTGTTTCAGATGCATATATGGCATCGCTGAAATCTGATACAGATCAGATAACAAAACTTCTCAGTGAAGCAAAATACGCTCAAGCCATGATGCTCGTTGATACTGTTTCCTCAAAGCTTGAAAAGACCAAATACCTGTTCACCGAATCTTTCGTAATCGAAAACAGAGCAGTTTGGTACCGTCCGGTCGAAAAGACAGAAGCTGAAGTTGAGAACACAGTTAAGAGAGTCAAAGAACTCAACCTTACTGCGATCTATATTGAAACATGGTATGAAGGCTACACAATTTTTGATCAAATTGAGAGCGAGTATGTAATCAAAAATCCTTATTTCGGTGATCTTGACGTGCTTGCTGCATTTATTAAGTATGGCAAACAGTACGGAATTGAGATACATGCTTGGGTTGAAACGTTTTTTGTCGGTGTTTACGGTGGCAATAATAATAAGCTTAATAACCTATTAGACCTTCGTTTACTTTCAAAAAGCGGGTACAACTACTTCCCTTATTTTGATCAAAAGTATATCTTCCTCAATCCCTATGACAAGAGGGCTCAGGATATCGTTTATGGTGTTTATGATGCGTTAATAAACAACTACGATATTGACGGCTTGAACCATGATTATATAAGGTTCCCCGAACCGGTAAGTGAAAGCGATGATTATGGCTATAATGCCGACATAATCGCAGGATATCAAAAAGAATACAACACAACTAAGGACCCAAAAACCTTTACAAGAGGAAGTAAGGACTGGATTGACTGGTGTAAGTTTAGAGAAGACATAATAACTGAGTTTGTGTACAATATTTATGACATGATTCAGGAATCTGGCAAAGATATAAAAATCTCTTGCGCACTTTATCCGAATGTTGACCAAACAAGAACCACAATATTCCAGAACGCTAAGTCTTGGGTCGATGCGGGAATTATCGACGAAGCGTTTACAATGTCATATTTCCTTGATGTCCCATCAGTTGAATCAAATGCAAAGCGTGTCAGCGTTATGACCGCAGATAAAGCTTTCTTCTCCGTAGGCATCGCATCATTCATTGAAGTTGATCTCGATGTCTTCTGCGAACAGATCACAGCTATCAGAAAATATCCGGGAACAGGAATTGCTATATTTTCACTAAACGCTTTACTTGGCAGTCAGTATTCAGAGCCACTGATAGTTGGACAGTTCAGAAATGAGTCGATACCGGGCTATAAGTACGAGAAAGTTGCTTCGGTAGGAGCAGCGGATGTCATTAGAAAGATCGATGAGCTTTATTCAGTGGTGAAACCAGAAGCAAAAGCCGAGCTGGATGCTCTGAAAATCAAGCTTGAAGCTCTTAAAACTAAATCTGATTCTTCTGCAATTCTCAGTAAAGATAGAGTCGCACAAGCAGTAATAGTCAATGAGTGGCTTAACGATATCAAAGCAATAGCTACTGATATTAAGTCTGCTTCATCATTCGATGATAAACTAAAAGCAGCACTCAGGGAAGATATAGAGCTCATAAGAATATATCTTGCAAGAGCTCACAGCAGGCTGACAGTAAACAGTTAGGTCAAAAACGAAAATACGCCTTTCGGATTTCCGAAAGGCGTATAATTATAAATATAGTTTAAAGGTCTACAGAAAGCACAGTGCTGAGTCTGTCAGATTCAAATGCAGCTTCCATAACTTTCATTACTCTCATTAGTTGACTATGAGTGATAAGTTGAGGTTCGATTTTATCAATCGCTTTAACTACATTGCGGTAAAAATCGTGTACATCAGCGTCTATCTGAGGGATTTCATGGGTAACAATAGAGTCATCCTTGCGAGGTGCCATTGTTTTTGTGAGTCCAGCAGCCGTTTTTACAGGGATAACATCTTTTTCATCCCAGTTTTCGACGCAGACAATCTTTCCTTTGCACGAGAAATCTTCAAGCATCGCCGTTCCGTTTTCACCCTGCATATACCAGCGTGGAAGGGATATAAAGTTGCTTGTACCGACTTCGAAGAACGTTCTAAGGTCATTCTCAAAGATAAGCTCGAGCTTAAATCCGTCGTCAACTTCATAATTTGTAATATGGTCAAATCTAGCGAAAACTTGCTTTATTTTTCCGGGTACCATCATAAGGACTTGGTCAATTATATGAACGCCCCAGTCAAGCATCATACCGCCGCCGAACTCTTTTTTACCTCTCCAGTCACCGGGAATTCCGCGAGAACCGTGAACCCTTGATTCGATGTTGAAAATATTACCGAGAACACCGCTTTCAAATATCTGTTTTACAGCAAGATAATCATTGTCCCAGCGTCTGTTTTGGTGTACTGTGAAGAGCTTTCCTGTCTTCTCCGATGCAGCTATCATTTCTGAAAGGTCGGCACTTGAAAGAGTGACAGGTTTTTCGCTGATAACATTTTTACCTTTGTTCATTGCATAAACTGCAATTTCTTTATGGACATCGTTCGGTGTTGCAATGAGTATTATATCTGCTCTTGCATCATCTAGTGCTTCATCAAGAGAGTCATATGCAAGGATACCATTTTTCCTTGCAATTTCTGTTCTCATCGGATTAATATCGTAGATCCCGAGAAGTTTTACGACATCGCTCTTCTTTATATAGTCCACATGCCACGAGCCCATTCCGCCGTAGCCAACAACAATGACATTTTTCATTTTATGAAATTTCCTTTCCGATTAACCTGGTTCTAGTCTGACTTTTGTAAAACGAATTAATATTGTTGCAGTATTTCATACTTTAAATATACAATATAAAATTCTTCAAGTCAACACATAATCAAAAAATGGTGACGAAAAGCAAACATCAAGATAGAATTATTTTATAAATGATAACCAGTACACCTTATTATATCTTGACATAGGCGAACAGATGTGCGATAATATTCTTAAGTAAATTTTATAAAGGAGCCTGTTAGCGTGAAATTTAACTCAGATGAAACCTAACTACGAAGCATTCACGCCTTAAGCCTTTGTGTGGCCGCTTCGCGGCAGAATTGAAATTATTATGAATGATGATGAACTTTATACCATCGAAATAAATATTGACACTGTTCCTTTGAAAGATGATCTTGAAGTCACAAAAGAAAAGCCAAGAGCGGATATTGACGATTCTGTAAAAGCTTTAGCAGATAAACTTAGCGAGCTGTCTAAAGCAGCAGCTCTAATAAAAAAAGATAATAAAGATACATTTGACCGCCTTCGCGAGGTAATTTTCAGCAAGAATAAAGGCGCAGTAAAAGATACAAGAGAGCGATTTATAGAACAAGCCGAAGAATTTGCTGATAAAACTGAGGAACCCGCACCTTTTGTTCCTTTCAGAGGTTTTTGGCCGACTTACGAAATGATGTCGAACTCACAGAAAAAGTGGTATTTCTTTTGGAGGAGCCGTGTTAGATGTAGCGATTATCCCGATACTTCTTTATCGTATATTTTCCTTTACTTTTATGAGCTTATAAACGGAATCGGTATCGAAGATGACTGCGACGGTTTTCTTAAAATTTGCGCACTTTGGAGTAATTATAGAGAAAGATTTGCGGAGCTTGACGGATATCTCAGAACTTGGTCAGCTGATTATATTGCGATTCACTTTGAAGGTCTTTTACCTGACTATATTTTAAACACAGTCGGCGACTATACTATTGTTGAAAACCTACCCTCGGAAGCTGTTTTTAGTTATATTTTAAACAGCAATATAGGAGATATTTGCGGAAAGAGCCCTGTCGAGTACATTTCAAAATTCTCTGGTTATTCTTATAGTAAAAGTACATTCTTAAAAAACCACGATGTAAAAAGTGCAGAAAATGAGCTGCTTTCTGCTCTTAGGTTTATAGAGAATTATTTAAGATCACAGTCGGGTAAGGGTATAATTGAAACATACATCCCAGAATCAGCCCGTAAGGTAAACCGCATCGCATATGCAAACGCTATATATTGTAGAAAGCCCAAATATGCCGAAACTTTTAGCTTTGACTGCACATCACACAAAGAACTTAGAGCATTTATTACAGCTGTGTATAAGCATATCGAAAATATCATCAGAATTCGCACAGGCAAAAAAGTGCTCCTCAAAGCAGAGGTTCCGAAAGATATTGCGGACGAAATCACAACCTATCTAAAGGAAAACAACCGTAAAGCAGAGTATGAGAAGCGCACAAAAATTGAAGTTGATGCTACAAGAATAAAAGACCTTATAAGAAGCTCGAATGAAATAAGGGACAAGCTACTTGACGGTACCCAGGAAGAGATTGAATTACCCAAGATAGAAGATACTGAAACTGTAGAAGTGATTTCTGATGCTGACGATTTTGTATCAAAACTAAGCTCTTTACAAGCTGAAATTATTTTGTATATAAACGAAAATAAAGGTTCTGTAACAGAAAACCTGCTTGCTGAAAAATTTAAGGGCAATTTTGTTCAAATGGAAATTGATGCAATAAATGAAGCTGCAATGGATTATTATGGCGATATTCTGATTGATACCGACGGAGAATTTTATTTTCTCCAGGAATTTTAAATTTACTCGAAAGGCAAGGCTACAAAAATGGCAGTAAAAGCGATACCCAAAAGGATAACTACAGCACTTGTAAACTCACTCGGAGCTGGGGTAACCCCGAGAATCGGGCTTGAATATATGGCAGTCGGCAGAAAAGATGAGATTGAAACACTGCTTAATGACCTTTCAAATATAGGTGAAAGCGGCTCTGTCTTTCGTATAATTGTCGGAAGATATGGAAGCGGAAAGAGTTTTCTTTTACAGATTATCAGAAATTATGCGACCGACAGAGGGTATGTGGTGGCTGATGCTGACTTATCCCCAGAACGGAAGCTATGCGGTACAAAAGGGCAGGGGCTAGCCACTTATCGCGAGCTTATGAAAAACCTGTCAACAAAGGTGCGTCCCGATGGCGGAGCGCTTCCTTCCATTCTTGAAAAGTGGACAGCACAAGCCCAAATGGCAGTTATAAAAGAAAATGGTATTAATGAAAGCGATTCAAACTTTTTTTCGCTTGTAGGAATAAAAATTGCTGAGATAATTTCATCGATGGATTCGATGGTTCATGGCTTTGATTTTGCTAAGGTCATGAGCGCATACTGGGAAGGCTGCAGGACGGGCGACCAAAGCAAAAAGAGCGCAGCACTCAAATGGTTTAGGGGCGAATATTCAACAAAAACCGAAGCTTATGCTGAACTCGGCGTTCGGGTTATCGTTGACGATGAAAGCTGGTATGACTATATAAAACTGATGTCCGCTTTTGTGAAAAGCGTCGGTTATACCGGGTTTTTAGTCTTACTTGATGAGGGTGTAAACCTGTATAAAATACCGAACACAATTGCGCGTAACAACAACTATGAGAAACTGCTCTCGATGTTCAACGATGCGATGCAGGGGAGAACAGCAGGACTTGGAATATATCTTTGCGGTACTCCTCAATTCGTGGAAGACAACAGAAGGGGACTGTTTAGCTACGAAGCTTTGAAATCAAGACTTGTGTCTACAAGATATGCAAAAGATGGTATAAGAGATATGCAAAGCCCTCTCATCTACCTTGATAGACTTACAAACGAAGAACTTTATGTTCTGCTCCTAAAAGTTAAGGATATACACGAACAGCATTTTAACTACAAAAGCAATATAACCTCCGAAAATATGATTGATTTTATGAGAGCGGCAACCGGTAGGCTTGGCGCTGATGAACTTTTGACACCAAGAGAAATAGTCAGAGACTTCATAGGTATAATGAACATCCTTCACCAGAATGCAGAGTTCACTTTTGACGGCCTCCTGTCAGGTGATTTGTTTAAAACAACCCATCCTGCAGACTTAGAAGATGACGACGACGAAGCGGCGGTATTTGAGTTATGAGCATAGAACAAACAAATGCATTTTCAAGACTGTCACCATTTATTAAGAATTATATTTATAAAAATAACTGGAGTGAGCTCAGGGAAGTCCAGATTGAAGCATGTCGCATAATTTTTGAGACAGACTCACATCTGCTCCTATCTTCAGGCACTGCATCGGGCAAAACTGAAGCTGCGTTTTTGCCTGTGTTGACTCTGATGACTGAAGACGCACCACAATCAATTGGTGTGCTTTATATCGCTCCTTTAAAGTCCCTTATAAACGACCAGTTTTATCGTTTAAATGGTCTGCTTGAAGAAGCAGAAATCCCTGTCTGGCATTGGCATGGAGATGTTTCAGCAAGCATGAAAAAGAAGATGATGCGTGAACCGAGGGGAGTACTTCAGATAACGCCGGAGTCTCTTGAAGGCATGCTTATTAATAAGAACCGCGATCTCGTTAGGATGTTTGGAGACTTGCGGTTTATTATTATTGACGAGGTCCACAGCTTTATGGGAATCGACCGCGGGATTCAGGTTTTATGCCAGCTTGAGAGGCTTCAACGCTTTATTTCAGGAACACCGCGTCGAATAGGACTTTCTGCAACTCTTGGTGATTATAGGAAAGCTGAACAGTGGCTCGCCTCAGGGACCGACAAGGATGTTATAACACCGAGAATTTCCAGTGGTTCAAGGAAAATAAGGCTCGCGGTTGAGCATTTTTATGATCCACCAGACCCAAAGGATGCTACCGATAAAGAAGACAAAGAAACTGAAAAAGCTGAAAAAATAATCGATTTAACAAAGCTTGACGAAGGAAGCGAAGATGAAGCAGTAGAACCCAAAGAAGAGGAAGCTCCTGTACTACAAGCGACTCCATTTTGGGAATATCTTTACGACAAAACACTCGGAAAAAAATGCATTGTTTTTACCAATATGAGAGATCAAGCTGAATACTCGATTGCAATGCTTCGCCAAATTGCTGAGCTTCGTGGAACACCCGACATTTATCATGTGCACCATGGTAGCATTTCTGCAGCCCTTCGTGAAACTGCCGAAAGCGAAATGAAGGAAAGCATTCTACCGATTGTAACCGGAGCAACGCTGACACTTGAAATGGGAATTGACATCGGCCAGCTAGAAAGAATAGTACAACTTGATGCACCAAGCTCTGTATCGAGCTTTCTACAAAGATTAGGACGCTCCGGAAGGCGAGGAAACGCCGCAGAAATGTGGTTTGTTTGCCGCGAGGAGAAACCTTCCGGCTTACCTCTTTTGCCACTGAGAGTGCCGTGGAAGCTCCTGCAGAGTATCGCTGTGATAAGGCTTTACACAGAGGAACAGTGGCTTGAACAGCCAAGAAAGCTCACCTATCCTCTTAATATGCTGTATCATCAGACTATGAGCGCGCTTGCAGAATACGGTGAAGCAACACCTGCAGCACTTGCAAAACGAGTGCTTAACCTTGCAGCATTTAGAGATATAAGTTTTGATGATTTTAGAGTTCTGCTATTGGAGCTTATAAAAAGAGATCATATACAGCTGACTGCAGAAAACAGCTTGATAATAGGTCTTGAGGGTGAGAAAATAGTCGGCAACTATAAATTCTTTGCAGTCTTCCCGGAAGAAGATGACTACACAGTTATAGCCGGCTCCGACATGATTGGCAAAGTTGAGTTCCCACCACCTCCCGGGGAAAGAATGACAATTGCCGGAAGGACATGGGAAGTTACAGAGGTTGATTTAAAAAGTAAGACGGTTTCGGTTAAACGCGTTAAGGGCAAGATAAAGACATACTGGGCGGGCGGAAATATGAAAGTCGACAACCGTGTTCTTGGTATGATGAAACGGGTATTGAGTGACGGTAAAATCTATCCCTATCTGCAAAAAGGTGCTAAGGCAAGACTTGAAGAAGCGTTTTTCCTAACTGGACATTCGGGAATTGGAGAATTCAATGTTGTTTCCATGGGTGGAAAAAGTGTGTGTATTTTTCCATGGCTAGGCAGCATTGATTACCATACGGTTATGTTTCTCATCAAAAAGCTTTGCGGTCATATACTAAATCTTAAAAGCATCGGTGGTCAACCGCCTTATTTCATTACTCTTAAAATTGGAAGCGGAAGCTATACAGCGGCAGACTTTTTAGAGGTTTTTCGCGATGCACTCAATAGTGAAATTGATCTTGATCTTTTAATGGACGACAAGGATGTGGCTGAACTTAAAAATTATTACGAGTATAAAACACCGAAGTTCGATAAATTTATTCCTCTACCGCTTTTAAAGAAAGCATTGATTGCTGATTATATTGACCTCGACAAAATTCGCTCAGAGGTCGCGACATGGAAGAGCTCAGAAATAAAGGATTAACATGAATGACAACTTTTACGCAAAGCTTGCGCCTTTTATAAGGGAATATATCTATAAAAACAACTGGGTATCGCTTAATGATATCCAGAACGAAGCATGCCGCGTAATTTTTGAAACAAAAAATCATCTTCTCCTTTCTTCCGGAACTGCATCAGGAAAGACTGAAGCAGCCTTTTTGCCAGCTTTGACTGATATATTTGAAAACCCTTCCAAGAGTATTGCGATACTTTATATTGCACCGATGAAAGCACTCATAAACGACCAGTTTGAAAGGCTTGACAACCTCTTAAAGGACGCCGGTATTCCTGTTGCGTGTTGGCATGGGGATATACTGCAGTCAAGCAAAGCAAAGGTTGTGCGTGAACCGGCAGGGGTATTGCAAATCACACCCGAATCCCTTGAATGCATGCTTATTAACCGAACAAAGGATTTAGGCAGGTTGTTCGGTGACCTCAGATATGTGATAATTGATGAGGTTCATAGTTTTATGGGCACAGACAGAGGTGTTCAAATACTTTGTCAGCTCGAGAGGTTGAAACCGTTTCTAATTGAACCACCTCGCAGAATCGGACTATCCGCTACGCTTGGAGATTATAAACAAGCTGAAAGATGGCTTGCCTCCGGAACATCGGTAGGTGTCGTAACTGTTGGCGGTGGTGAAAAGCATAAGAAAATTAAATTGTCGGTTGAGCACTTTAAAGAGCCGATTCTTGAAACCGATATGAGCCCATTTGAAGACCCTGCTTGGCCGTACCTATATGATAAAACATTAGGAAAAAGAAGCATTATTTTTTCTAATGGCAGGGAAACAGCTGATGCAGTAATTACTAATTTAAAGTTTATGGCAAAATTTAAGGGTGACCCTGATGTTTATCATGTTCACCACGGTAGCATTTCTTCTTCTCTCAGAGAGTATGCGGAAGTTGAGATGAAAGAAAGTGATGCTCCGATTGTAACAGGCGCTACCCTGACTCTTGAAATGGGAATTGATATCGGAGGGCTTGAGAGGGTTTTACAAATCGGACCTCCGGTTTCGGTCAAAAGCCTTGTTCAAAGATTAGGCCGTTCCGGTAGGCGAGGAAGCATTCCGGAAATGCTTTTTGTTGACTGGGACAGGGCAGGTGATGAGCGTGCTCAGTTTCCGTATAGGATACCCTGGAGACTTGTTCACATCATCGCTATGCTTCAGCTTTACCTTGAAGAGAGATGGATTGAACCAGCAAAGATTCTAAAATACCCCCTCAGCATACTTTATCAACAGATTCTAAGCTGTGTTTCTCAAGCAGGTGAGTTGTCACCCGAGGCGCTTTCCGAAAAGATTTTGTCAATGGACAATTTTACTAAGATAAGCCTTGATGATTTTATGTCGCTTGTAACATATATGGTTAGTTTAGATCACCTTGAACTCACAGATGAACGTAGCCTTATAATCGGACTTGAAGGCGAGAAAATCGTCAATAATTATAAGTTTTACGCTGTTTTTCCTGATACTGAGGAAGAATGGGCTGTAATGCATGGTTCTGAAAAGCTCGGCACAATCGAATATCCTGTAAAACCGTCAAGCTATTTTACGATAGCCGGGCAGTGCTGGACTGTAACAGCTGTCGATAATACAAAAAGACTTGTTTTTGTAGAGAAGAATAAACGCAAAATCGAACTTCTTTGGAAGGGCGATAGAGCAATTGTACATGACAAAATTCTTCAAAGAATGAAAAAAGTGCTAACTGAAAGCCGAGATTACCCGTATTTGCAAAATGCAGCAAGGGAAAAACTTGCAGAAGGCAGAAAAATTGCTGCTGAATATTCGCTTGACTCACAAAATATCTTTCGCCTTGACGATAAAACCCTTTGCTTATTCCCTTGGATTGGACATATCAATTATTATACAGTTCAAAAAATCCTTGGTAAATTCTTCAACGCAGCTGACATTGGACTAAAAATCAAAGCAATGGGAGGATGCCGCCCGTATTTTATGACTTTTAGCGTAGATAATCCCGACAACCTCTTATTTCTAGAAGGATTAAAGGACATTCTTTCTAGAGACTTAATTTCAAAACTTGAGCTTGATAGCCAAGGTATTAGACAGTTGAAAAAACAATTTGAGTACAAAGAACCTAAATACGATCGTTTTATTCCGGACTATCTTTTAAATCGGCAGGTCATAGAGGATTATATCGATGTTGGTGAAGTAAAAAGGTTAGTTTATGGTTGGAAATGAAAGATTTTAAATAAATGCTTCATTTCAGCAACAGAAGAGTATTCGTGATTATGTTTATATCTACAGATTTGAATTAATTTATGCAAATCAATTTAACGGAATGAATAAGCACAAAATAGCGTCACATGGTTGCTTTTTTTCTATTTTGGTGATAAAATTAAAGTAGAAGAAATTTGAATTTTTCGGAGGTCCCTAAATGGCGCAGTTTAAAAAAATCGGTGTGTTGACTTCAGGCGGCGATGCCCCGGGCATGAATGCTGCAATTCGTGCTGTTACACGCTACGCAATTCACAAAAATATAGAAGTCGTTGGTATTTACAATGGCTTTAAGGGGCTTCTTGAAAATCAGTTCAGGCCGATGAAAGAAAGGGATGTTTCTCTTGTCATTAACCACGGCGGAACAATGCTATACACTTCTCGTTGTGATGAGTTCAAAACAGATGCCGGACTGCGTAAAGCTGTCGAGGTTTGTCATGAAAACGGCATTGATGGAATCGTAACCATAGGTGGTGACGGTACATTCAGAGGTGCGAATGATCTTTGCAGATATGGCATACCTTGTATCGGGATCCCTGCTACAATCGATAACGATATCGCATGCACTGATGCTACAGTTGGATTTGATACAGCAATGAATACTGTTCTCAGCATGGTCGACAGACTTCGTGACACAGGCGAAAGCCATGCGAGATGTAATGTGGTTGAAGTAATGGGCAGAAATGCTGGTGACATAGCGGTAAATACAGCTATCGCTCTCGGCGCGACTGCTGTCGCTATCCGTGAATATCCTTTTGATGAAGAATATTTATATGAGAAGATGATTGCCGGAAAACAAAACGGCAAACGCTGCTTTATTGTTATCGTTTCTGAAGGGACCGGTAGACTTTTCAGTGAATCGCTCGCAGAACAGGTTCAGACAAAAACCGGCATTAGCACAAATTATGCAAAGCTCGGGCATATCCAGCGTGGAGGTTCTCCAACTCTTGTTGATAGGGTTCTTGCAACAAGATTGGGTTGTGAAGCGGTAGAACTGCTTACTAACGGAATTGCAGATAAAGTCGTTTGCCTCGAGGGTAACGATATTACATCGATTGATATAAAACTCTCTCAGATAATGGATAAGATGCACAACAATAAAATTAAACCTGGCGACCTTGATAATTTATCCGAAGAAGTAATTAACATAATGCGTGCAAAAGTCGAGAGACGAGTTGAACGTAAAAAGAATCTTTACGAAATGGTAGACATAATCTCAATATAAAACTGTCGATAACTCAGCTGATATATATTATTAATTTGATATCTAATCGTATGAGCAAAACAATATAAGGAGTTCAAAGATTAAAAGATAAATCCTCAATCTCTTAAATAAGAAAGGGTTGGTCATAACAATGAAGAAAATCGCAGCGTTTTTGTTTATCGTTTTCTTGCTCTTTCCCTTAATTGCTGGTTGCGTCATCGATACAGATAAATCGAATGACGGCAATCAATCGACAGTTTCAGATGTATCAAACATTGATGAGAATATCGAAAAAATCGGACTTCCAGATAAGAACTGGGGCGACTTGACTTTAACGGTTTTATCCGTTTCAACCGGAAGGCATGGATTCGGTACAGTTCAATTTGCACCGATCGAAGAGATGGAAAACAACATTATCAACGATACTGTTGACTACCGAAACAGATTAATCGAAGAAAAGTACGGCATCAAAATCGTAACAGTACAGGAATCATATCCTAAGGATAAAGTCGCGGAGATTATACAAACCGACGTATCCGATTACGATATGATATGCGATGGTGTTACTTGGATGGCGCAGCATGTATTGTCTGATTATTTTTGGTGCATCGATAACCTCTCTGACAGTAATGTTACAAGTTATATCGATTTAAGCAAATCATGGTGGGACAGCCGCTTTAATGAAAACCTTTCACTCCTTGATAAGCACTTTCTTGTAGCTGGAGATCTCATTATCACCGACGATGATTATACATATTGTACGGTTTTTAGCAAATCACTTGCAGAAGAAAAGCAGCTTGGTAATTTGTATGACCTCGTATATGACGGTGATTGGACGCTTGACAAGTATCGCGAACTTGCAATAGCTGCACGTCAGGCTGATGAATATGGAAGCTACAACCTTAAATCTGTGTGGGGAAGTCTCGCACACAACTATGCTGGAACAATTCTGTTGAACGGAAGTGGCTTATCTCTCGTTGAAAAAGATGACAACGGTATTCCTGCAGTAACCGCGAACAGCGTTAAAGCTCATAGTGTTTTTGCAAAAGTTTTTGATATTTTAGGCGATAAACAAATTTCACTCCTTGCAGACGGCTTTGAAGGCGGATGGGGTGAAGTAACAAAAATATTTATGGATAATCGTGGGCTACTCTACAATACAACGATTTCATCTTTAACAAGCCTTAGAAAAACTGATGAAGTGCTCAAAGTTACTTATGGTGTTCTACCTATACCCAAAGCTGATAAGGACCAAAAAGAATACTATAACGCAGTAAATGTGTATCAGTCCAGTGTTATTGGTATACCTAAAACAAATAGAGATAATTTCGAAGCTACAACTTTTGCTCTTGAAGCACTTGGATATTACAGCAAATATACTGAAAATAGCTTAAATAAAGCGTATTATAAAACTACGCTAAACCTTCAAAACCTCGATAATAGCGATGATGTAAAAATGCTCGATATTATTCTTAGCAGCAGGTTATACGATGTCGGGTCGATATTTAACTTTGGCGGAGTCATCGGGCTCGCAAGCAAATCCGTTTCAAAAGGTGTTAATACCTATGAATCCGATTTCAGAGCAATTGAGGATATAATTAATGGTGCTATCGAAACCGCTCTTATAAAATACGACGAGATGAGCTAGATTTTTTTATTAAAATCTTAAAAAAGCTTTTCGCAAATTCTATTTGCGAAAAGCTTTTTCTGCTATATGTAAGTATTCATAAATTCCTGATATCTGTTAGCTGCTTCTGTTTGTGCTTGTGCTCGCAGATTATTAATATCGTTAAAATTCGATATCAGTAAGGTTGTAATCCTTGGGTCGATCCCGCCTGTTTTTGCCATATTACGAAGAACCCTTATAGCTGTTTCGTCCTTCATTCCAATTCTGTAAGGGCGATTTTCCGTTATTGCTGTGAAAATATCTGCTACCGCCATAATCCGAGAGCCTAATGTTAAGTTTTCACCTTCTATATGAAATGGATAACCGTTTCCATCGAGCCTTTCATGGTGGAATGCAGCCCACTTATTGATTGTATCAAATTCCTTTACTTCACTTAAGAGCTTGTAGGTATAATATGTATGAGAACGCATAATTTTTGTTTCATTATCGTCAAGCTTATCGGGCTTTTCCAATATGGAAGAAGGAATAGCGATTTTGCCTAAATCGTGGAGATATCCTGCGATTAACATCATCTTACATTCCAAAGGAGACAAACCGGCTAAAACTGCAAGCTTGTGAGCAGTTGTTGCAACTCCGGCTGAATGCCTTGAAGTGAAGCCGCTCCGGAAATCTATTATCTGAGCGAAAATAGAAGCAATTGTAATGATGTCGTCAATATCAAGAACAATATATGAATTTGTTATATTTAACGGAACATGTGATATAGGGTCCTTTGAAATGAGGTCAAGCCATACAGATTCTATTTTGCTGAGATCTTCTAAAGCTTTAAAAGTCTCTTGATCAAACCTATTTCCTATATGGTTTTTTAACATTGAAATAACCGATTCTACAACAGTAAAAACGTTATTATTTTTACTGCCCATTTGTTTTGAAACGGCGATTGAAACTCTGTCAGCAAGGTGAATTATCTGTGCTTCACGTGGGATTTTTTCTCCGTCTAAACCTAACCAGTTACCGTAATTCCAATATGTATGATGGTAGCGTATCAATCTTGCTATTTTTTTCATCGGCTTGAAATTATCAAAAAGCAATGCTCCACGGTATGAATGCAAATTGTCTTCTGCATAATCTACTTTTACAATATTTGCGATTTCGTCCTCGGTAAGAGCGCCTACATCGTGAATTAAAGAAGCAAGGAATACTTCACGGCAAGCATTTTCGTCCTTCATTAATTTTTCAGCGATTCTAAAGGACAGGTATGCTACCATCTGCTGGTGATTGAAAAGCTCTGGAGAAACGAGTCCTTGAGCATTTGAAACGCTAATAAGTAGATCATTTAAGTCGATGCGAAATTTGTCCATATTATACCTACAATTTAACAATCCAATTTTTGCTTTTGTGGGAGTGTCATATATTATGCATGTATTTGAATATCATGCAGTGTTGAGTGTTATCAATCAGCTTGTTGTGAAAATGTCAAAAAATCCGACTATTTTATCAAATTTATTATACCACATGCCGTTTCGTGTTGTAAAGGGAATATTATTTGTAAAACCTGTTGACAAACCAGTTAGTCTATGCTAACCTGTACACATAAAATAAAGAGTTAGAAGGTGAAGCAATGGTGCAAACCCTCAGAGATATATGTTGTGGCAAAACAGTCACTGTTTCTGCTGTTCGTGGAAAGGGTGCAATTAAACGCCGTTTTATGGACATGGGCATTACAAAAGGAACGCCTGTATTTGTAAGAAAAGTGGCTCCTCTCGGTGATCCAATTGAAATTTCCGTGAGGGGTTATGAGTTAACAATCAGAAAAGCAGATGCAGAAATGATTGAAGTGATATAACAAAATATTTGCGGATTACATCCGCTTTTTTATAGAGCTCAAGTTAGGCAAGTCTAACTTGAGGTAAACCAGGGGGAAAATTCATGTCAGTAAAAATAGCTCTTGCCGGTAACCCTAACAGCGGTAAGACCACATTGTTTAATGCCTTAACGGGATCCAATCAATTCGTAGGTAACTGGCCGGGTGTTACAGTCGAAAAAAAAGAAGGAAAACTCAAAACAGATAAAAATGTTACCATCATTGATTTACCGGGCATATATTCTTTGTCACCGTATTCACTTGAAGAAGTGGTAGCAAGAAATTATTTAGTAAACGAAAAACCTGATGTTATCCTCAATATAGTAGACGGAACTAATATTGAGCGCAATCTTTACCTGACAACACAGCTTTTAGAGCTTGGAATCCCAGTTGTTGTCGCTGCAAATATGATGGATGAAGTTGAAAAATCCGGTGATAAAATCAATGTCGAAACGCTTTCCAAAATACTCGGATGCAAAATTGTATCAATTTCCGCATTAAAAGAAAAAGGTATTGATGAGGTAGCGAGAGTAGCAGTAGAAGCAGCTGCCGAAGGTAATGAAAAAAGCAATCTAGTACATAAGTTCCCTGATGAAATCGAAAGAGCATTAAAAGCTATCGAAAAGAAGCTACCAAACATTGACGATAAACAAAATCGCTTTTACGTAGTCAAACTTTTCGAGCGAGACGAAAAGCTTTCTCAGTTTCTTTCACCCATACCCGATGTTGAAGATATAATAAAACCAGTCGAAAAAACACGTGGTGATGACTCGGAGAGTATTATCGCAAACGAGAGATACAATTTCATCACATCGATAATAGACTCTTGCTACACAAAAAATAACCGCGGTAATCTATCGACCTCTGACAAAATAGATAAAATTGTCACTAATCGCTGGCTGGCATTTCCTATATTTGCTTTAGTTATGTGGCTTGTATACTATGTTTCTGTAACGACAGTCGGTACTATAGCAACTGATTGGGCTAATGAGGGTGTTTTCGGGGAAGGCTGGCATCTGTTTAGCATTGGCTCAAAAGAGCACGAAGAGGCTGCCGCTGAGTATGATTTTGATATATCAATCATCAACTCATTTGAATCAGAAGCAAAAAAGCAAGGTATTAATCCAGGTGAAGCTGAGAAATTAATTGTCAAAGTTGAGATCCGAAACGATGATAACGAAATCATAGATGAAGTTTTAGCAGATTTCGTTATGTACAAAAATGCGCTTCTTTCCGAAAGACCAAATCCAGCGAATTATGGTGTTTGGATACCAGGCATCCCGAACCTTGTAGAAAATGGGCTTGATTCAGTAAATACTGCACCATGGTTAAATAGTCTTATAATAGACGGAATAATAGGTGGAGTGGGCGCGGTTCTCGGTTTTGTGCCCCAGATGCTTGTACTATTTGCGTTTCTTGCATTCCTTGAATCATGCGGTTATATGTCTCGCATTGCTTTTATAATGGACAGAATATTCCATAAGTTTGGTCTTTCGGGCAAATCTTTTATACCGATTATTATTGGGACCGGTTGCAGTGTGCCGGGTATTATGGCTTCAAGAACGATAGAAAACGAACATGATCGTAAAATAACTATTATAACAACATCGTTTATACCTTGTAGTGCAAAGCTTCCTGTTATAGCTCTAATAGCTGGAGCTTTATTCAATAAATCTTCATGGGTTGCTCCGCTTGCTTATTTTATTGGGATGGCAGCAGTTATTTTATCTGGTATTATTCTTAAGAAAACGAAGTTGTTTTCCGGAGAACCCGCTCCATTTGTGATGGAACTTCCAACATACCGTTGGCCGACAATACGCAACATACTGCGTAGCATGTGGGAACGCGGTTCGTCGTTTATAAAGAAAGCCGGTACTATTATTCTTTTATCGTCCATTGTAATATGGTTCCTTTCCAACTTTGGAATATCCGATGGTAGTATTGTTATGGTTGATAATCTTTCCGATGGTTTTTTGGCAGCTATTGGAGGTGCGATAGCTTGGATTTTCAAACCACTTGGGTGGGGTGACTGGAAATCAACGGTAGCAACTTTAACAGGACTTGTAGCAAAAGAAAATGTTGTCGGTACTTTTGGTGTTCTTTACGGTTTTGGTGAAGTAAGTGAAAAAGGCAGTGAGATATGGGATCAGATATCAAAAGCATACACTCCAATTGCTGGCTTTTCCTTCCTTGTATTCAATCTTCTCTGCGCTCCGTGTTTTGCGGCTGTCGGCGCGATAAGACGAGAGATGAATAGTGGTTTATGGACGATTTTTGCAGTCGGTTACCAAACTGTCCTCGCTTATGCAGTTTCACTTTGCGTATATCAGTTAGGAATGTTTATAACTAAGGGGGAGTTCAGAGCAGGTACTATGGTTTCTTTTGCAATTATTCTATTAGGTGTCTATCTTATATTCAGACCTAATAAAAAAGTATCTAAACATAAAATTTGAAGGGAGTGAGCAACATGATACAATTTATTACAGAAAATCTTTCTACGATAATTATTACTGCATCTCTTGCGGGAGTAGTTGCACTTATAATTATTAAAATGATCAGAGATAAAAAAAGGGGGAAGGCTGGTTGCGGAAGCTGTTGTTCCGGTTGCCCGAGTTCTTCATTCTGTCATCCGGAATGTAGAAATAAATAAGTAGAGCCCGGAGCACAAAAAATGCTCCGGGTTCTTCTTAGATTTAATTTATCGGTAGAAACAACGTCTGTCTGATTGTGCTTTATAATGACCGCTTCTGATTGAATCGAAAACTTTGTCAGCATACTCATCGCGAACGTAGCTATCATTATTATTATTGTCGAATTTATAGTCATATTCTTTTTTGTCAAAGTCGCCGCATTCACATTTTTTGTCTTCAAAATGACCGCCAATAGGATTGGAGTTATGGCACCAGCACAAATTTTTCTGGCAGCAACGGTTGTCAGGACGAACCCAAGTGTTCTCTTGACATTCCCAACGATGTTCAGGCTTGTGATGAACTGTGGGACAGAAACAATCCCTTATACCGTCTTTTATACAGTGGACAAAATTACAGATACAATTATTGGACATGATTAATCTTTCCTTTCGGAGTTTAATTGTTTCAAGCGTATAGAGCCGATAAAAAGAAAAAACAAGGATTACAACCAAAAAACCTGTAAAGGTATAATGATAGCAAATTCGGCTCCATGCTAATATAATATGATAAACCGCAAAATTTGTTATAATCCTTGTAAATGCAGCATTTTTAGAACACGAAGAACGGCGACTATTGACAAAAAAAGAATATTATTATATAATGACAGTAATAAAAAGGAGATTGGTCTTATGGAATTATACGACAATCTTACGGTTATTACAAATTTTATACCCCGAACGGCTATTATACGCCCTGGGATTATCAATAACGAGAAAAAATGCATTGTTATACATAATACCGGCAACTACTCTCCTACGCAGGATGCAAAGGCACACTCAGATTATTTGTTTGCGCAGTCATCTCTCAGCGATCCGCGCAAAGCTTCTTGGCATTATACAGTCGACGACAAGGTTGTTTACTACCACATACCCGACAACGAAAACGCTTTGCATGCAAGCGACGGTGGTCATGGAGAGGGCAACTTTGGCGGCATAGGAATAGAAATTTGCGTAAATGGGTTTCCTCAGACCTTTAGAGGCGAAGCCTATGATGAATGGGAAGAGAAGTTCAAGAAAACACTAACTAACTCCGCTATATTAACTGCTTCTTTACTGCATAAATATTCACTTGATATGTCCGCTATCAAACAGCATTATGATTTTGCGCTAGATAAAAAGAACTGTCCGCGCGAAATGCGATACACTCCTGAAATTGATGATTTCACCAGAAATGAAGGGAAACTGTGGCTTTATTTTATAACTCAAACCGAGAAATATTATAAAGCGGGACAAGCTTTAAATTATTAAAATTACCGAGGATCAAATTTTGAAAAACAACGTAAAACTAATCTTACTATTACTTCTTATTTTAACAGTTGTTGTAGCAGTATTATTATGCTCCAGCGCTCCTAACACTAAACCTTCTCCCACGGCTGGTTCGGTATCGTACGAGTACACCGAAACAAATGGTGGGATAAGGATTACAAATGTCAGGGGCGAATCAGAGCAAATCATTATTCCTGATTTAATCGACGGTAAAAAGGTTGTAGAAATCGGTAATTCAGCTTTTGAAGGTAAGAAAATAATAAAAACTGTTGTTTTACCCAGTAGTCTTATAAAAGTCGGTTATCGTGCTTTCGCTGACTGCACCAGCCTTGAAACAGTCACATTCAACGATGGGTTGACTACGATTGAAGCTGAAGCATTTTCCGGTTGCGAAAACCTTGTTGAGTACATATTACCCCAATCAGTTAAATATAAAAGTGCTACTGCGTTTGAAGTAGGACAAGCTGTCAGTCAATCAGAGGAGTCGGCTTTCGTCCGCGTACCGGAGGAATCGCAAGAACAGGACAACATTGTTAGCGAACCTGAAGAAAGCAAAACAGAAGAAAGTAAAGCTGAGGAAAGCGTGGCTGGACACGAAAGCGAGGTAAGCGAAGTTTTAGAAACAAGCGAACCCGATGTTAGCGAACCAATAAAACAAAGTACAAAATTCACTGAAAATGATTTTATCGTTATGTATCAAAGTGATCCGATTTACGCTTCCCATCCTTACGGATATGAAACCGTCGGGAGCCATGGTTGCGGTCCGTCAACTATGTCTGTTATTATTAAGAATCTCACTGGTGCTGATGTAAATCCCGTTACAATGTCTGATTGGTCATATGAAAAAGAGTTTTATGCGGAGGGCGTTGGTTCATATCACGCGCTAATGCCTGCTGCTGCAAAAAACTGGGGTATAAAATCCGAAACATATTACACATACAACAAACAATTTATCCGCGAACAACTTGAAAGCGGTAAACTAATGCTTGTCGTTATGGGGCCTGGTACTTTTACGAGAAGTGGTCATTATATGATCCTCAGAGGATTTGACTCAGACGGAAAATTAATAATTGCAGATACCCAAAGCCCCGTGCGAACATCACAAACTTGGGATTTCGACTTTATTTACAGCGAACTTAAAAAAGGAAGCCCCCTTTGGGTTTTCAGTAGGTGATATATTAAACTGATAATATGGTACTTTGATGTTTGTAATTATCCTATCAACTTTTCTAGTTTATGAAATCGTAATTTTAGGCATTTTACCCTTGACAATTTCGGCATTGAATGATATAATACATCTCGCTGAGTTCGCGAGGGTTACATAAAAATTCGTTTGTTTACAACGGGATATCGTGGAGCAGCAAAATTGAATTATGTCTGGGTGTGGCGCAGTTTGGTAGCGCGCTACCTTGGGGTGGTAGAGGCCGTGGGTTCAAGTCCCGCCACTCAGACCATATCAGGACTCTTACGCCGATACAATGTAGGAGTCCTTTTTCGTTGCACAAAAACGCTGATATATCAGACTCTTTAGAGCGTGAGTTTGTGTCGAGTGGAGTATAAATATTAGTTTTAGCACATTATTTTTAGACATAAATAGGGAATATACTAATTAACCCCTGCACTCGACACGAAGACCCCTTTTCGTTGCACTCGACACAAACTGAAGCTTTCCTCTCGTGTCGAGTGGTCTTTGACCATAAAAAACAGCCGACCCGAAAGCCGACTGCATATAAAAATCTTAGCACGAATCAAACCTTTTCTACACAGATTTCTTGCCCGCTGTTGAAGGTGAACGTGATACTGCCGTCAGTATGAACAGAGCCTTTTTCCACCATCGTCGTCCATATCTCATCGTCCCATGTATCGAGGACGGTGGGATTTTTCTTTAGCGATGTGATGAAGAGCCTTATGCTGTTACCCTTGAGCTTTCGTCCTGTGATTTCGTCGGAAATTGATTCGTGCTTCTTCTGCGCTCGTTTGTAGCGGTTAACAAGGCTATTGTACTTTTTCTGGTACTCTGCCTGGTCACTTGAACTTGCTGCGTTTTCGTGTATTTGTTTTGAGATCAGTTCAGTAACTACATTAATTTCTTCCCTCTGCTTGGTGAGCTCGTCCTCAAGTATAGTTGTATTCGTTACCATGTCGTATAGGACTTCACAGTCCTCTATAGAAGACTCCCTCACTCCTAGTAGCTGACTGTATGCCTTTAGGAACATAGCTTTGATTTCATCGTCTGTAAAGTGTGGCGTTGAGCACTTTTCCTTTCCTATAACGAGCATTACAGCGCCAGATTTCACGACGGTACTTGTCGGTAGAGTGCCACACCTTTTTACCAAAGAAGTTACCGCAGTCTTCGCAGATAAGCTTTGATGCGAAAATGTCGTTCCCGTTATATCTTCTTCCAAGTTCACGGCGCTTACATAGCTCATGTTGTACCCGATCCCAATCTTCTGGCTGAATAATAGCTTTGTGAGAACCCTCTACATAGTACTGTTGTACTTCACCGTTATTTACTTTCGTCTTCTTCTGTAAGAAATCTGCCATAAACGTCTTTTGCAGTAGTGCATCACCCTTGTACTTTTCGTTTTGCAGAATACTTGTAACTGTGGATGAATACCATTTTACTTTACCTGTAGGCGTTAAAATGTGCAGCTTTTCTAATACCTTGCATATACCTAGGGGAGTTCGCCCGGACAAAAAGAGCTTGTAGATGAGTCGAATCGTTTCTGCTTCCTCGGGTACAATTTTTAGTGTACCGTTTTCACCTTTCTCATAGCCAAGAAAATGAGAATAAGCCAAACTAACCTTACCATCAGCGAACTGCTTCCTAACTCCCCAGGTAACGTTCTCTGAAATGGAGCGGCTCTCCTCTTGTGCAAGACTGGACATTATGGTTATGAGTAGTTCACCCTTGGAGTCGAATGTCCAAATACCCTCCTTCTCGAAATATACCTCTACATTGTGTTCCTTGAGTTTTCGTATGGTAGTAAGACTGTCAACAGTGTTACGAGCGAAACGGCTGACAGACTTGGTAACGATTAGGTCTATATCACCGACAAGCGCATCTGCTACCATCTCGTTGAAGCCATCTCGGTTCTTTGTGTTAAGAGCTGAAATACCCTCATCGGTGTATGGACTTCGTAATCACAATGTCAATCTCACCACTACGGCAATCTGATAGCATCCGCTGAAACTCAGGTCGCTCATTCTTCGTCCCAGTCTTAGCTTCATCTGCGTAAACGCCAACAAACTCCCAGCCTTTATGGTTCTGTATAAGATTGCTGTAGTAGCTTACCTGAGCCGATAGGGAATGCAGCATAGCATCTTTACCGCTGGACACACGAGCGTAAGCTGCTACTTTTTTATGCTGTTCAAGTTTTGGTTTATGTAGTACTTTTCTTACTATTCTCTGCATTTTGTCACCTCCTCGTAGTGTGACATATTACCGTAGCTTTACCTATATAGCAAGTCAATTGAGCGATATAAACTACACGAATTTATGCTGTATTTATCGCTCATAATTGTATCAAAGTTAGAGTAATCCTCAGCAGAGATGATACGCTTTTGAAGCATAATTTTTGCCTGAGCCATTGCAGCTAAATACCTTTTAGTGTTTTCACTCATTACTATCACCTGCTTTACCATAACGATGGTGGATATAGCATTCGTGACTGCAGTACTTCTGGTTTTTGTAACGAGAATTGAACTCTGTACCACATTCATGACAAATACCCTTATACAGGGTATTTCTTTTTCTATCCTGATTGTTCCACCACATTCGGCAACAGCCACCAGAGCAAAGCCGACGATTATCTGCTCTTAATCTCTTACCACAGTTAGGACATGCATTAACCGAATCAGTTGTAGATCTCGATACACCTTGCCGCCAGCAGAAAGAGCGAATTGTGCTTTCGGGTATTTTCAACTCTACCGAGATAGCAAGGTAGCTCACGCCACTGCTACGAAGTTCAAGAATCCACACTTTTTCTTCGTTAGTCATTATTCTTCCTCCATCCTGAGAAACTTGTCCTCGCTATTAAATGGAGGTTAGGAGGCCGTTTGAACAAAAAAATACACCTACCGAAGAAAAATCTTTGGTAGGTAGAAAGCATAATAAATAACCTTCGTTAGATGCTAGAGCATACATCTCATTAAATTCATAGTAATATTATACAAATATCTAAAATAATCCTTTTCAGCTATTGACACATGATAAAATATATGTTAAAAATGTATAAGAACAAGCTATTACTACGGCAAAAACATTTTAAGCGACATCAAGTATATCTACAACACAAGTGGCGCAGTTGTCACCGAATATTGTTATGATGCATGGGTGAATATAGTCAGCACAACGGGTACAGAAGCAAGCGGCATAGGAACATTAAATCCGATCCGTTATCGCAGCTATTACTATGATACTGAAACCAGTTTATATTTCCTGCAATCACGTAACTATGACCCCGCTGTTGGTAGATTTATTAATGCGGATGATACATCTGTATTATCTGTTGATCAAGGTAGTGTTCTTCAATATAATCTGTTTGCATATTACTGGTTATTTATCAAACGAAGCTAAAATCGCTATCGGTGCTGGAGTTATTGCACTTGCTTTAATTCTCTCGGTAGCAACTGCTGGTGCAGCTTCAGGCACACTTCTTTCAGCAGTGCATTGCTTTGCTGTTGGTGCATTTAACGGAGTTGTTATAGGTGCAACAACAGGAGCTTTAAGCGGAGCTGCTATGGGTGGTATTATCGGTGGATTATCGACGGGAAGCTGGGAAGGCGCATGGCAAGGTGCGATTGACGGCGCTGCAGACGGCTTTATGTGGGGATCAATAACGGGATTTGTGTCTGGTGGGCTGACAAGTAATGTGTGTTTTGTAGCCGGAACTTCAATATTAACATCAAGCGGTCTTGTAGCGATTGAAAATATAAAAGAAGGCGATTTAGTCTGGTCAAAAAATCCCGCAACAGGTGAAAAAGCATTAAAACATGTTGTTCAGACTTTTATAAGCGAAACCGACGAGCTTGTACATATATTTGTAAACGGTGAGGAGATAGTAACCACACCTGAGCATCCATTCTGGGAAAAGAACAGGGAGTGGTGTTCTGCTATTGAAATCCGTGCCGGAGACATATTGGTACTTGCAAACGGAGAGACAGCAGTTGTTGAAAAGACAAGCTATGAGAAGCTCGATTCAGTAATCACTGTATATAACTTTGAAGTCGAAGATTTCTGTGCTAATTTTGTTAGCGAAGACAAATTTAAAAATATGAACTACATAATGAACACAATGAAAGAGTTCTTCAACGATACGATGCTAATAGGAGACGATGGTCAACTATCTCACACCTTTTGAAGCCCGCTTCATTAATAAAAATATTAGGTCAGAGTGTTACAATTTCGCTTGACCAGAACACTCTATTATACCAAGACATTTTAAGTGGATTGATAAGATATTATTGTTTAATTAATGTTTTATATACTACACAGCTTTATTGTTATTCCGTCAAATTAGGGAATTCTTTAAAGTAAAGGAAAAACACTTTTATTCGAGGTGTGTTTACTTGGGGGAGCAATAAATATATTTAAGAAGATTGCGGGGCATCCGGTATGGAAAAAGAATTGTTTAAAAAATATTACAGCCAGCTAATATCGGGAGGGATTATTATATTAATTATTATGATTATTATATGTTATATAGTAATCAACACAAAAAATGTATTAAATAATATCGTTATATTAATATACGCAGGAATATTAATATATATATTAATAAAAATGCTGCCGATCTTTCGGGACTTTGATATAGTCAGAAAACGGAAATACATACAGATTACCAGCGAAGTTATAAAAACCAGAAAGAAAATTGAAAGTTACGAGCCGTATGCAGCTGCTAATTATGTAACTATTGTTGATAACATTACAAGTCAAGAAATAGAATTGCATATGATGAATGAAAAAATAGAATTCTTCCAAATAGACACTGGGGATAAAAAGACATACACTTTTCTTTATCTCCCGAACACAAAGTACGCGGTTGTTTTTGAGCAAACGACATAATATTGAAAAATTGTAGGAAAAAAAGCAACTTCAAACTCCTCGGGGACGGGGACGGTATATTCAAGCGAGACATATACATATTTGGACGGCGTGGACAGCACGACAACGACCCCTTACATAGGACAGGTAATTTTAAAGAGAGGAAACGCCTTCAGAAAGCAAGGTAGCGTTTGGGGGAAGCTTTGCAGCAACTACGGCACAAGTATAGGTCAAGCTGTTGGATTTATTTACGGAGATAGAGAAACATCAATTCGCTCATCAGGAAAAGATGATATATATGAAAACAGCGATGACATTCTTACCACGTATGTTTTCGACAATCAGGGTCGGATTATATGTGCATATAGCAGCGACCTCAATTAAAACAAGATATATGATAAAGAATATGTTTCGGATTATATCATGAAATTATATGAAGAAGGTTATCATTTGATGTAAAAAGTAAGGCTAAGGCATTCAAGGCGACATCAAGTATATTTACGACCCGAACGAAACTATCGTAGTCGAATACTGCTATGACGCTTGGGGTAACATACTGTCTACGACAGGCACGGCGGCTTCCACCGTTGGATACTTCAACCCCTTCCGTTACCGTGGCTATTACTACGACAGCGAAACCGGCTTCTACTACCTCAACAGCAGATACTACGATCCGCAAACGGGAAGATTTATTAATGCTGATGGTATAATTGGGGCGAATGGGGATTTACTTGCTTGCAACCAATTCGCTTACTGTAGCAATAATCCAGTTATGTATGTTGATCCAAGTGGTCGAGTGGGAATCCTAATTTGTGCTTTAGTGGTTACTGCAGTCTCATCGCTTTTGTTAGCAGGGTGTGAGCCTGATTATGAAACGATTGATGGAACTCCATTATCCTCCAAACCAGGGAAATATTATGAAACATATAATGAAGCTTTAAACTTTACTATAAGAGAAACATTAAGATTAGCAGAGGAGAATAATTGGGAAAAAGAATATGAAGGTGCAGTATATCAATTTAAAGACAATTTAAATAAGTTTTACTCAGCAACAGGCTTTAGTGGAGACTCACAAAAAGTAAAAGTTGCACCATCTGTATTAGAAAATGATAATTGCATCATATTGGCTGACATTCATACACATACTTATGATACAGCTAACCATTTCGATGAGGCGGATATTATATTAAATAGAAAATACGGCATGCATACATATGTTATAGAACCTAATCCATATGTTGTAAACTATGGTGGTGAGCGATTTTCAATATACTTTTTACCTAAATACGTAAATGACTTGACAGATTGGAAACCATTTAGATATGAAGAGTTAAGTCAATAAAAATGAATGTAGAGATAAAACGTATTTATTTAATAAATAAGTCGTGAATTACGATATTGTTGAGAAATTGAGGAGATTAATGTGAAAAAATCATTTGTTTTTATTTATATCTTGCTTATTATTTTCCTATCCTCTTGTTCAAGTCCTAAAACATTGGAAGTTTACTTTGGGGGTGTCAATAAAACAACGCTTAAAGCATACGAACGATATTTGTCATTAGATGATCTTTCTAAAAGTATATATGAGTTATATACTCTAACATTGAATGGTGAAAATCTAATTGTAAAAGAAGGACAATCTTCAAGTAATACTCACTTCGCTACATACTGTCATGGTATAATAGAGTTGTAACAGCTTACCCTAATATAGTATAATAACTATAAAGGGAGAAATACAATGGAACAAAACAAAAAGAAACATTACGAAGACGAGTTCAAAAAGAGGATAGTACGCC